>JAJTYX010000203.1:0-25727 GCA_021462865.1 Gammaproteobacteria bacterium
GGAGCCGGCTGCCAGGAGGGCAGCAGCCGGCGTAACCCGTAGCGACGAGCACAGGGACGTGCGAGGAGCGGCGCTCGGCGGACACCGAGCCACCACATCACTCGCACCTGCCGAATAAGGATACAGGCAGCTCCGCCAGCGGACCCCGCGCGGAATTGGCGCATCGACTCCGCAGATCGGCGATAAACCGATGAATTGCCAGCGGAGGGGTACGACCGCTCCATCATCCACGAGGACTGAATGCGGCCCCGAGGCGCGGCGCAGCGCTTACCCGCCGCCGCTCGCAGCAGCCGGCAGGCGGCTCGGGAAGTCCGCCATCAGCAGCGTCACCGCCCGGTCGATCGCCGGCCCGGGGTTCTTCATGGATTCTTTCTTGATGCGCCCCTCGCCCACCGACTGCCAGACCAGCGCCTTGCGCTTCGTGTCCACCACATCGATGTTCAGGGTGCCCTGCCGGTAATTCGTGGTCTGGATTTCCTGCGGGTAACCGCCCCACACACCATAGGAGCGATAGCCGTAATAGCCGTAACCCATCCCGGCCGACGGCGTGCTGCGGATCTCGGTCCGTTCTTCGACGTTCAACTGGAAGTTCAGCAGCAGATCGGGGCTCGTCTCATCGTAGCGGTACCCGCGCTGCTCCATCTCCCGCCGGGCCGCATCTTTCAGGCGGCTGGTTACGAGGGTCGAATACCCTGCCTTGTCCGTGGCGAGCGGGCTGAAGAACCCGAAGCTGCCGTAGTCCGTGATGCGTACGGCGGGGTCCGCGTCCACGCGCACATCCGGCCCGGAGGCACACCCGGCTGCGACGATGGCCAAAAGGACCAGCCACGGCGCATGAATTGACGTTAAACGCATGTTATAACCCCCCCCGTATTCATTCGTTTTCGTTGTCAGTCGTGCTCACTCGGCCCCGACCACGCCGGCGCTGATCAGCGCACTGATCTCGCTGGTCGAATAGCCGGCCTGCGCCAGGATCTCGCGCGAATGTTGTCCGGCCCGCGGCACGTCGAGGCGCACGCCGAAGCGCTGCCCGTCCATGGCAAGCGGCAACGCCGGCAGCCGGGTCTTTGCGCCCTTGCGCTCTCCGTCCGTCACCGTGACGGGCAACAGGCCGCCACTGGCCGCGAGATGCGGATCCTCGAACAACTGTTCCGGTTTCGTGATCGGCGCGAACGGCAGGCCGGTTTTCTCGAGCTTGTCCATCAACTGCTGCTTCGTGAGCGTCCGGAACGTGTCACGGATGAGCGGCAGGATGCGCTCCTTGTGCGTCACCCGGTCGGTATTCGTGTCGAGTGAGCGATCGGCAGCGAATGCGCTGAAATCGAACGCTTCGCACAGCAGCTTCCATTGCTTGTCGCTGACGACCCCGACGAACACCTGTTCGCCGTCGCTGGTGTCGAA
Source organism: Gammaproteobacteria bacterium (assembly GCA_021462865.1). Lineage (GTDB taxonomy): Bacteria > Pseudomonadota > Gammaproteobacteria > Steroidobacterales > QUBU01. The sequence continues at coordinate 1,402 of JAJTYX010000203.1, forward strand.
CACCTGGTAGATCGCCCAGGCCGACACGCGCACCGGCATGGGCGCGGCAGGCTGCCCGGTGACCGCGAATTGCGCCATGTGCTGGCCCACCAGGAATGCCGTGCTCTCGAACAGCGAGGCCACCACGTACTGCCCCCGGCCCGTCGTCGCCCGCTGGAACAGCGCGGCGATGATGCCGAGTGCGCCGAACATGCCCCCCTGCACGTCGATCACGGACGTGCCGGCCCGCAGCGGCTTGCCCGGCGGCCCGGTCATGTAGGCGAGGCCGCCCATCATCTGCGCGACCTCGTCGAGCGCGGTGCGCTCCTCGTAGGGACCGCTCAGGAAGCCCTTCTCGGAGCAATAGATCAGGCGCGGATTGCGTTGGCTGAGAGTCTCATAGCCGAAGCCGAGACGATCCATCGTGCCCGGGCGGAAGTTCTCGATGACGACATCCGCTTTGTCGATGAGCCGCAGCACGGCCGCGCGACCCGCCTCGGCCTTGAGATCGACGCAGAGGCTGCGCTTGTTGCGGTTGTACATCGGAAAGTACCCGGCACCGGATCCGGGCAGCCGCCGGGTGCTGTCGCCTTCCGCCGGTTCGATCTTGATCACATCCGCGCCGAGGTCGGCCAGCATCAGGCCGGCCGCCGGGCCCATGACCATGTGGGTGAACTCGATGACCCGCACGCCGGCCAGGGGTAGATTCTGCTTTCCTGCCATGAGATGCCTCTGTCGCTGCACGGTGCCGCCGGATGCCGTGGCCGGCGCCCGTCCCGCCGGGCCGGCCCTGCGCGGGGCCGTGGATTATCGCCCACCCGGCCCCATATAGAATAGAGTGCCGCGATCCGAAGGAACGAGTTATGCCGGAATCCAATGACCACGACGTCCTGGTGAGCGAAGTGGGGCCGCGTGACGGCCTGCAGAGCATCAAGTCCATCATGCCGACGGCTGCAAAGAAGGCCTGGATCGCCGCGGAAGCTGCCGCCGGTGTGCGCGAGATCGAAGTCTGCTCCTTCGTGCCGGCGAAACTCCTGCCGCAGATGGCGGACGCGGCCGAAGTGGTGCGCTACGCACGCACCATACCCGGGCTCACGGTCGTCGCGCTGGTGCCCAACTTCAAGGGTGCGGAGAATGCCATTGCGGCCGGCGCCCACAAGATCGCGTTGCCACTCTCGGCGAGCGAGACACACAGCCAGGCCAACCTGCGCCGCAGTCACGCCCAGGTGATCGACGAGGTGCGCCAGATTGCTGAGCACATCCGCTCGCTGCCGCCCGGCGAGCGCCCCGGCTTCGAGGGCAACGTCGCAACGGCCTTCGGCTGCACGCTCGAGGGCGTCGTCCCCGAGCAGAAGGTCGTGGAACTCGCGCGTCGGCTGCTGGACGCGGGCGTGGACGAGGTCGGACTCTCCGACACCACCGGGTACGCCAACCCGCAGCAGTTGCGCCGCCTGATCCGGCTGGTACGTGCGGAGATCGGCGTGGACCGGCTCGCCAGCATTCACCTGCACAACACCCGCGGCCTCGGCCTCGCCAACGCGCTCGCCGCGCTGGAGGAAGGGATCACGACCCTCGACAGCTCGCTCGGCGGGCTTGGCGGCTGCCCCTATGCGCCGGGCGCGAGCGGCAACATCGTCACCGAGGACCTCGTGTTCATGCTGGACTCGATGGGGCTTCGCACCGGCATCGACCTGGCGAAGCTGCTCGAAGTGCGGACGATCCTGCGCGATGCCCTGCCCGGCGAGTCGCTCTACGGGTTCACCCCGGAGGCAGGGCTGCCGAAGGGCTACTCGGCCGGCGGCTGGGGCGTTGGCGCGGCAGCGTAGCGTCGGGTCGGCTCTGCAGTACCTCCTGCGGGGCGCAGGGGCGCGCAACGTGGCATAAAGCCCTGCGGGAAAGACTTCAGCCCCGACCGACGCTATCGCTCTGCTCAGTACCTGAAGTTCATGTCGAACTGCAGGCGGTTGTAGTCCTGCTCGGTGCCGGTGCTCGCGCCGACCTCGTTGACGAAGTACGTGAATGCCATGTTGACCTTGTCGGTCAGGGCATAGGCGCCACGGAAAACGTGGCCGCTGCTGTCAGTACCACCGCCGCCGAAGTCCGAGTCGGTCCACAGCCCGAATACGGCATCCGCCTCCAGATCCTGGTAGGGGTAGAACGCCTCCCAGGATCCCCGGGATTTCGCGCTGCCGAGCTGCGCACCGGCCGCCCAGCCGGTGTCGAAGTCACCGGCATCGGAGTTCTTCACGTAATCGACGAACAGCCTCGCCGGCTGGCCGAGCAACTGCAGGCCGAACTCGGCAAAACCCTGAATGTTGTCGTAATCGTACGCATAGCGCCCGTCGACCACTGTGTTGCCGAAAAAGTCAGCGTCGAAGAACGAGCCCTTGCCGGCGCTGTTGATCGAGAAATATCCAGTCCCGGCGGTGAGTTTCAGGTCGTCACCAAAGGGCCACACCACACCGATCTGGCCACCGGCGCCATAAGCCTTGGAGCGCGTGCTGGCGCTGTCGCTCTCCACCCAGGTACCCATCGCGTTGGCGAAAAAGACGCCATTCACGTAGTTCACTGCCAATCCCTCCGGGTTGAGATCGCTGTCCCACATGAGGTGATGCCCCCCCGGCCGATACAGGTTGTTCTTGAACTTGCCGCCAATCGCGTTGAGGCCTTCGGCCGCCTGCCAGTTGAAGTAAGCGAGATCGAGGTAGATGTCCTTGCGCGATCCCCCGCTGCCGATGGTCTGGTTGCTCGATACCGGATCGCCGTCCTCGGCGGTTGCCAGGCCGAACCCCAGCTCGAGGCCATCCTGCGGGGTCGCAATGATTGCCGCGCGGGCCCGGATACGGTTGCGGTTCCGATCGTCCGTATTCTCTTTGTCGATGTTCTCGTATCGGCCACGCAGATCGCCCTGGATCCTGAGCTTGTCGCTCGGCGTCGCGACTGCTGCGGAGGTCACCGGCGCAGGTGTCGCCGCCAGTTGGGCGGTCTTCGCCTTCTCGGCCGCGAGTTCCTGCTCGATGGCGCTCAGCTTCTGGACCAGCACGGCGACGCTGTCCTTGAGTGCCTTGAACTCGGCATCGCTCACCGCTGCCGGGCTCATGGGGCTCGCGAGCGCGAGCCCGGCTGCCAGCGCGAGCTGCTTGTACTTCTTCATGACTTCTCCTTGAGTCGGTGATCGGGGCGCATGGTGTTTCCCGAAGGTTGCACGCGTGTGACAGCCGCGCATGTGTCGTCTCTCCGCGCCGGGCCCGACGCCGCAGCGCTCAACCGAATCGGCCAGTGACGTAGTCCTCGGTGAGCTTGTGGCCCGGGTTGGTGAAGATCCTGTCGGTCGGGCCGACCTCTACCAGGTGGCCGAGGTGGAAGTAGGCCGTGCGCTGCGACACGCGCGCCGCCTGCTGCATGGAGTGGGTGACGATGGCGATCGCGTACTTCTCGCGCAGCTCATCGATGAGGTCCTCGATCCGTGCGGTCGCGATCGGGTCCAGCGCCGAGCACGGCTCGTCCATCAGGATCACCTCCGGATTGACCGCAATGGCGCGCGCGATGCACAAACGCTGCTGCTGGCCGCCGGAGAGCCCCGTGCCGGGTTCATCCATGCGGTTCTTCACCTCGCCCAGCAGCCCGGCCTTGTCGAGGCTGCGGTAAACGATATCGTCGAGCTCGTTGCGGCTGCCTGCCAGACCGTGGATCCGCGGCCCGTAGGCGACGTTCTCGTAGATGGATTTCGGAAACGGGTTCGGCTTCTGGAACACCATCCCGACACGGGCACGCAGCAGCACCACGTCCATTTCCCTGGCATAGATGTCCTGGCCATCGAGCCGGAACTCACCGCTGACCCGCGCCGACTCGATGGTGTCGTTCATGCGGTTCAGGCAGCGGATGAAGGTGGACTTGCCGCAACCGGACGGCCCGATCAGCGCGACCACCTCATTGCGACCGATATCGAGGCTTACATCCTTGAGTGCATGAGCGTCGCCATACCAGACGTTGCTCCGACGCACCGTCATGACCGGATCACGGGCAGCAATGTTGCCGACTGTCTGGAACCTCGCACCAGCCGGCAAGCCGTCCGCCGGATCGATCCTGTCCGTCCCGGATCCGTCATCAGTCGCCACGGCAGCTCCAGTTTGCGGCAAAGTGATTCCGCGCTGCATTGTTACCACAGGCCCGGCCCCGGGGTCACAGAGTTTGCGCCGGCGTGCGTCACCAGCGTCGCTCGAAACGTTTACGCAGCCACACCGCAGCCATGTTCATGATGAGGAGGAACACCAGCAGGACGATGATCGCCGCCGAAGTCCGTTCCACGAATGCACGTTCCGGGCTGTCCGCCCAGAGGTAGACCTGGACGGGCAACGCAGTCGCCGGGTCCAGCGGCGTCTGCGGGACGTCCACTACGAAAGCGACCATGCCGACCATCAGCAGGGGCGCCGACTCTCCGAGCGCCCTCGCCATGCCGATGATCGCCCCGGTGAGCATGCCGGGCATCGTCAGCGGCAGCACGTGGTGAAACACCGTCTGCATCGACGACGCCCCAACGCCGAGCGCCGCTTCGCGCACCGAGGGCGGCACTGCCTTGATGGCCGCACGCGAGGCGATGATGATGACCGGCAGGGTCATCAGCGTCAGCACCAAGCCGCCTACCAGCGGTGCGGAGCGTGGCAGGCCGAAGAAGTTGATGAATACCGCGAGCCCGAGCAGGCCGAAGACGATCGAGGGCACCGCCGCGAGATTATTGATATTGACCTCGATGAGATCCACCCAGCGGCTGCGCGGCGCGAACTCTTCGAGATAGATCGCGGCCGCGACACCCAGCGGGAACGACAACAGCAGCGTCACCATCAGCATGAAAAACGAGCCCTTGGTTGCTGCCCAGATGCCGGAAAGCTCCGGCTCGCGCGAGTCGCCTGAGGTAAAGAACGCCCGATTGAAGCGCAGCGCGACGCGTCCATCCGCCATGAGCCGGTCGAACCAGGCGAGTTGCTGCGCAGTCAGGCGCCCGCCCTCCTCCGGCGTCCGTCCGACGTGCCCCTTCACCAGCATGTCCACCTCGTCGTCCGCGAGCAGCCACAGGCTGCGGCGTTGCCCGAGTAGCTGCGGTTCCGCGACGACCCGGTCGCGCAACCCGAACGCTGCGCCAGGACTCGCAAGCGCCGCAAGCGCGCGCCGCTGCCGGCGATCGGTCACCTCCGGAAACAGCTCGCCGAGGGAACGCCGGAGGAGCGCATCATAGTCGGCGGCCGCCAGTGCTTCCGGACCCGAGTTTCCCGATGGAGCCAGCAACGACGGATCGAAGAAGACATCCAGGCGCATTTGAGTCTGGCGAAAGGCCGAGTAACCATTGGCGACGACGGTGACCAGCAGAAAACCGAGGAACAGTACGCCGAACAGCACCGACAGCAACCCATACCACCGGAAGCGCCGCTCCCGTGCATAGCGTCGGCGCAGGCCCGCCTGCACGGTCTGGCGGGTCGCCGACCAGACGCGCGCCGTCTGCGTGTCGGCCAGGCCCCGATCGTCGCTCACTCGTACTGCTCCCGGTACCGGCGCACCACGTGCAGCGCCATCACGTTCAGCGCCAGCGTCACCAGGAACAGGACCAGCCCGAGCGCAAAGGCGGCCAGCGTCTTCGGGCTGTCGAACTCCTGGTCGCCGACCAGGAGCGTCACGATCTGCACGGTCACCGTGGTCACCGCCTCCAGCGGATTGGCGGTCAGGTTGGCCGACAGGCCCGCCGCCATGACGACGATCATCGTCTCACCGATCGCTCGGGAAACCGCCAGCAGCAGCGCGCCGACGACTCCCGGTAACGCCGCCGGCAGCACCACGCGCCTGATGGTCTCGGAATCTGTCGCGCCGAGCGCGAGTGAGCCGTCGCGCATCGCCTGCGGTACCGCATTGATCACATCGTCAGAGAGCGACGACACGAAGGGAATGATCATCACCCCCATGACGAGTCCGGCACCGAGCGCGCTCTCGGAGGCAACGCTCAGGCCGAGTGCGTCGCCAGTCCCCCGCAGCAGCGGCGCCATGGTCAGCACCGCGAAGTAGCCGTAAACGACGGTCGGGATGCCGGCCAGCACCTCCAGCGCAGGCTTGACGACGGCACGAACGGTCGGCCGCGCGTACTCGGACAGATAGATCGCGATCATCAACCCGAGTGGCGCTGCGACCACCATGGCAATGCCGGATACGAGCAGCGTCCCCGCGAACAACGGCACCGCGCCGAAAGCGCCGGAGGAACCGACCTGGTCGGCGCGGATCGCCGTCTGCGGACTCCACTCCAGGCCGAACAGGAAATCCGTCAGCGGCACCTGCCTGAAAAACCGGAAGGCCTCGAACGCCACAGAGAGCAGAATCCCGATGGTCGTGAATATTGCCAGGGTCGAGGCGGCTATCAACGCCCACCTGAGGGCGGACTCGACCTGGTTACGGGCCTGCAATTGCGGCTGGATGGTGCGATACGCGATCAGCCCGCCGGCGAGGCTGAACGCGATGGCGAGCGTGGACAGCACCCAGAGGGAGGCCTGCCGCAGTTCGACCAGCAACTGCGCCGCCGGCTCGAGTTCGTGGTGCTGCCGCCCCATGGAGTCCCCGCCGGCCGCAAGGCTGCGCACGTCGTTCAGGACCAGGCCGAGTTCCGACGCATCGAGGCGGTCGTATGGAGCCGGCAATGCGGCCGTGACCCGGGCCATGATCAGGTCCTCGCTCGCCACCAGCCACAAGCCGAGCAGCAGGAGCGCCGGAATAGCCGTCCACAAGGCTGCGCGGTAGCCGTGGTACCCGGGCAGAGAATGCAGCCTGCGGGTGGTCCGATAGCCGCCAGCCACGGTGATCGCCCGCCGCCTGCCGAGCAGGAAAGCCGCCGCTACCAGGGCGGCGAGAACGATGAGCAGGGTGGGCAATCGCATGTCCGGACGATCTCAGGTGCCGGCGCTACGCTGCAAATGGGCGGCAGCGGATCGGGGCAGCGGCCGCCCAGCCCAGCCCGACAATTCAACCGTCATTGCCCCGCGCTCATCGGCTCCATCCCGGCCACCGTCCGCTGCACGGTGGCCAACTCGGCGGCCGGAAGTGGAATCAGGCCCCTGTCGGCCAGGTACCCTTCGGTGCCGATGGCCCGGGCGCTGGCGAACTCCTGCACGAACTCGCGCAAGCCGGGTATGGAGCCGACATGCGCCTTCTTCACGTAGACGAACAGCGGGCGTGACACCGGGTAGGCGCCGGAGGCGATGGCCTCGAAGGTCGGCAACTCGCCATCGACACTCGATCCCTGCACCGAGTCCTCGTTCTGCTCGAGGAAGCTGTAGCCGAACACGCCTACTGCGTTCGGATTGGTCTTCAGCTTCTGCACGATGAGATTGTCGTTCTCGCCAGCTTCGATGAAGCGGCCGTCCTCGCGGACCGTGTGGCAGATCGTCTTGTACTGCGCCTCGTCCTTCTCCTTGAGCGCCGCGATCAGGGGGAACGCCTGGCAACCGCCCTCCATGGCGAGTTCCACGAAGGCGTCACGGGTACCTGAAGTCGGCGGCGGACCGAGGACCTCGATGCGGGCGGCGGACAGCGTGGGGTCGACGTCTTTCCAGGTCCCGTAGGGATTCGCAACCAGCGCCTCGCCACCCTTCGGGTCCGGCACCTGCTTCGCCAGCGCCAGGAAGATCGCCTTGCGCGTCAGCGCGAGCCGCGGCGCGGAGCGGGAGTTCGCGAGCACGATGCCGTCGTAGCCGATCTTGACCTCGACGATCTGCTTCACGCCGTTGCTGCCGCATTCTGTCCGTTCAGTAGCCTTGATGCGGCGCGAGCTATTGGCAATATCGGGGTACTGCACGCCGATGCCGGCGCAGAACAGCTTGATGCCGCCACCCGATCCGGTGGACTCGATTTTGGGGGTCTTGAACCCGCCGGTCCGGCCAAACCGCTCTGCCGCCACCGTGGCAAACGGGTACACAGTGGACGAGCCGACGACATTGATGTAGTCCCGCGCCGCCTGGCCCCATGCCGGCGCCACCAACAGAACCGTGCCGCCGATGACAGCCGCAATCCTTGCCGCTACCTCCACGATGCCTCCCGCGTTAAGCGTTACCCGGAAACGCCCACAGTCTGAAAGGCCATTGTTACGATTTTATTTCAGGCAGAGGTCGGCCGACGCCCATCTCGTGTTTCACCGTCTCGATGCCGACGTGCCGGATATCGCGTCCGTGCACGAGGTAAACGACGTACTCGGAAATGTTCTTGGCATGGTCCCCGATCCGCTCGAGCGCACGCGCGGCCCAGGTGATATCCAGAAACCGGCGGATGGTTCGCGGGTCCTCCATCATCAGGCTGATGCACTGGCGTGTGATCATGTCGTACTGCTCGTCCACGAGCTTGTCTTCTTCGACCACGCCGAGAGCGTCCCTGGCGTCCGTGCGCGAGAACGCATCGAGGGTGTCCCGGACCATCTCCTGCACGTGCCCGGCGAGCGTCTCCAGCTCGTGATACTCCTCGTGCTGGCGCCGTTCCGTCGCCATGTGGGCGGCGAGCATGGCAATCTTGCGGGCCTCGTCGCCGATGCGCTCGAGGTCGGTGATGGTCTTGATCACCGCAATCACGAGCCGCAGATCCCCGGCAGTGGGCCCGCGGGTCGCGAGAATGCGGGTGCACTCTTCGTCAATGGAGACCTCGAGCTGGTTGATCTTGTAGTCCTCCGCCGCGATGCGCAGGCCCATCTCGCTGTCGCCAGAGACGATCGCTTCGACGGCCACGCCGAGATGCTGCTCGACCAGCCCTCCCATGCGCAGGACCTCGCTGCGCAGGCGCTCGAGATCCTCGTTGAAGCGACGCGAAATGTGGTGGCTGAATTGCTCGGTTTCCATAGCTGCCTCGCATGAGCACGCGTTCGTGCGGCCGTGCCCGGGTCAGGATACGGCAAGCCGGTGTGGCGGGAAATGACAGATGAACGTACTGCCCTCGCCCGGCCGACTGCGGATTTCGAGCTCGGCGTCATGGCGGCGCAGGGCGTACTTGACGATCGCCAGCCCGAGGCCGGTACCGCCCTTCTGTCGCGCCCGCCCGCGGTCGGTGCGATAGAAGCGCTCGGCGAGGCGCGGAATCTCCTCCTCGACGATGCCGATACCGGTGTCGGAAACCGTCAGGTGCCCTCCGTGCTCGTCGGTGCTCCACTCGATCCGGATGACGCCCTCCACGGGCGTATAGCGCACCGCGTTCGACACCAGGTTCGAAACGACCGAGTGGATCTCGCCCTGGTCACCGAGCACCCGGGTCGTACTGCGGATTTCGACCTCCACCTGCTGCGGGTGCTGCGTCATCGCGAACGCCTCCTTGCGTGCCTCATGGGCCAGCGCCGCCATGTCCACCGGGCGATTGAGCGGGCACACCGGCGCGGACTCCAGTCGCGACAGTTCCAGCAGGTCATCGAGCAGCTTCCGCATGCGCCGGGACTGCGTCCGCATCTCAGCGAGCGGTTGGCGCCAGTCAGCCGGGGCCGTCCCGTCGTCCGCCAGCGCCTCGAGATAGCCGTTGATCACGGTCAGCGGAGTTCGCAACTCGTGCGAGGCATTGGCCACGAAATCGCGACGCGTGCGCTCCAGGCGCATATTCGGTGTGATGTCGCGGACGAGCAGCAACCGTTGCTGTGGTCCATAGGGGATCATCAGGCAGCTGATCCACGTGTCGTGCCCGATGGGCGCGGGCAGCTCGACCGATTGGCTGAATTCGCCCTTCTGCAGATACGCTACGAAATCCGGGTGTCGCAGCAGGTTATCGATGCGCTGCCCCCGATCCCGGCCGCGACGCAGCCCCAGCAGGCGCTGAGCCGCGGTGTTGAAGGTCATGATCTCGTGCTGGTCGTCGAGCAGTACGCCGCCATCGGGGAACACGCTTGCCGAGGCCCGGATCTCGCGCAGCAATTGCCGCCAGCGCCGCCGGCGACGACGCGACTTCTCGCGCAGGTACTCGATGCGGGCGAACACCGGCGGCCAGAGTCCGGCCCCGTCGGGGATCACGTCGATCCTGCCGGTCTGCAGCCAGCGATCGAGCCGATACAGGTTGTAAAGGTGCCAGGCAAGCGCCCCGAGCGCCGCAATCAGCATGCCGAGGATAACGCCGTCGTACACCCAGCCGATCAGGGCCCCCACACCGAGCAGGACGGCGAGACGCAGCAGCGCGCTCGTCCATGCGTCGGGCATCACCGATCCTGCTTCAGCGCTGGTTGGCGGAGAGGCGATAACCGGCGCCTCTGACAGTCTGCACGCAGGTGTCCGCGTCATGCGCCTCGAGCGCCTGTCGCAGGCGGCGAACCTGCACGTCCACGGTGCGTTCATCGACATAGACGTTACGGCCCCAGACCTGGTCGAGGAGCTGGCCGCGGCTGAATACGCGTTCCGGGTTCGTCATCAGGAATTTCAGCAGCCGGTACTCGGTCGGACCGAGCGTCCCCTGTGTGTCACCTGCCCAGACGCGATGGCCTGCCGGATCGAGGCGCAACTGGCCGACCGCGAGCACGCCGTCCTCGGGTGGCGACGCCCGGCGCAGCAGCGCATTGATCCGGGCCAGCAGTTCACGCGCCGCGAATGGCTTGGTGATGTAATCGTCCGCACCGCCCTCCAGGCCCGTGACCTTGTCGCGCTCCTCGGCCCGCGCGGTCAACATGATGATCGGCAGCTCGCGGCTGCTCTGCTCCCGGCGCAGGGCGCGCGTGAGTTCCAGGCCGCTGGAATCCGGCAGCATCCAGTCGACCAGGACCAGGTCCGGCGGGCTGTCGGCAATGCGGCTGCGCGCAGTCGCGCTGTCTTCGGCCTCTTCGATCTCGAAGCCGGCGCGCGTGAGATTGAAGGCGATCATCCGGCGGACTGGCGCCTCGTCCTCGACGATCAGAACTTTCCGCGCGGCCATCACCTGTCTATTTACCACCATGGCGGCGGATTGGAGCAGCCTTTTGTTACAAACACGTTACGCAGGCGACGCCACCCCGGCGTGGAGCAAGCTGCCGCCGGACGGAGCGCAGTACGGTGGCAGCGCTTCAGGCAAGGGAACCAAGCCGGACCACGGTATTGTCGCCCGGCAGGCGCCGACGGAAGATCTGCCCGCCCAGATCCAGCGCCTCGCGCGCGAAATGCCCCTTGGCGGTACGAACGGCGTTACGCATGGAACGCAGGTGCACGTCGATGTTCAACGCGTCGTGCTGGCGGCGCAGGAGATCCTCCAGGACGACGAGATCGTGATGGCAGCCGAGATGCCCGGCCAGGGCATCGAGACGCGCACTGCTGCCCGATGCCCAGCGCGGCCGCATTTCGCGCATCAGCCGCGACTGGTGGTAAACGTACTTCACCTGTTTGCGCCAGGCGTGGAAGTCCCCGTCCGTGCCGTTGCGGCGGACGCGATCGAGCGCGGCAACACAGCTCGCGACACTGGCATCGGCACCGCAACGGAGATGTTTGCGACGGAGGTCACCGAACGGCAGGTGGCGAATTCGCCGGGATGCCTCACTGAGTGCCGCGCACGCCGTGTCGATACGCCCCGCGAGATCGTGCGCCTCGCACTCGCGCTCCCGCGCAGCTCGCTGATCCAGGCCGCTACGCATCATGCGCAGCGAGTCCTGCGCCAGCGGGCCGGAAATGCGTTCCTCGAGCAATCCCAACGCATCGATCACCGCCTCCGAATCGCGCGCATAGGCCAGCCCGCGGCCGAGGTCACGATAGAAAGAGTTCTCGACGCGATAAACGTACAGGGCGCCCGGGCGAACCAGCCGCAGCAGGGCCCGAATGCGCTTGAAGCCCTGGCGCGCCTGGTGAACGTGGACGCGGGGATTTTCCTGCCAGTTGCGCAGCAGGCCGAGCGCACGCCGGTTCTGCTCGGCGAGAACGCGGCGCAATTCGGTATCGACGGGCTCTTTTCGCCTGATCAGATAAGCCATCTGTTCCTCGTTGTTCTGGATCGGCACCAGCCCGCACGCTCCGTGCGAGCGCCCAACCGCAGCGCCGCGACACGTCGCCGCTTCGCCGGCCACAGCATCCACCGCAGCAAACCGGCTCGCATGTCGCCTGCCGCTGCGGCTAGATTACCGGCTTGCCCTGGCGTCGCGCTGCCAGCACCGCCCGGCACCGTATGACAGGTCATTCCTGTAAACAGAAACCATATGACAATATCTCCGCATCATATTGTTTTATTTAAACTATTATTGACATGCGCCCATCCCAGCTTCATCCGCTGACGCCACAGGCAGCCGATGGGCGATGCCGCGCGCGCGTTGCGCTGTGGCAGTCCTCGCGGCTGGCGGCAGCACCACCGGCGTGCATCACGATCAGCCCGCTTACGGCAGCCCGGTGACCGCCACGACGGCCCGCGGCGTGTCGCTCGCCTGGATCGCGCTGGCCGCAGGCGTGCTGCCGTTCCTGGTCGTGCACCTGTGTTACGTCATCTCGGTGCAGGCCGGCATCGTTCCCGGCTGCATCCCCTACGCCACCGGCTGCACCTCGATCAGCGCAGCGGGCCGGCACGGGGCCGCCTATTTCCTGTTCAAGGCCGGGATGATTCCCGCCGCCGTGGTGCTCGCAGCCTACTGGGCACTTTGCCGGCGCTGGTTGCTCGCCATCGGGCACGCGGATTCGACCGCGATGCGCGCCATGGCCGCGCTCGGCGTGATCGCCGCCGGGTTCCTGATCCTGTACGCGGTATTCCTGGGCTCGAAGGGAGAGGCCTATGACCTGATGCGCCGCTACGGAGTCACCGTGTATTTCTCGTTCAGCGCGCTGGCGCAGATGGTCCTGCTGCGCGAACTGACCCGGCCCGGGCTCCCGGCCATACGCCTGCTACCGCGCCAGGTCATCCGCGGCAAGCTGCTGGTCGTTGCCACCCTGCTCGCCGTCGGGCTGCTCAGCATTCCCGTGAATAATTTCGCGCCGGACCGCGACCGCGCGCAGAACGTGATCGAGTGGCTGTTCGCCCTCGTGATGTGCAGCTACTACCTGCTGAGCTGGTGGGGCTGGCGTGCGAGCGGCTTTCGCGCCCGCTTCAGCGTGGCCGCCGGCCGCGGCGGTACCTGACGCGCGGATCCGCGCCAGGCACCGCGCGGGAAGCTACTGGGTGGGGTTCGCCGATTCCTGCTGGATATAGGCGATGACGTTGGCGCGATCCTGCGGGTTCTTGATGCCCATGAACACCATCTTGTTGCCCGGCAGGAACTCGCTCGGCTTCTCCAGCCAGTGATTGATGTCCTCTACCGTCCAAACCTTGCCGAAGCCCTTGACCGCGTCTGAGTACTCGAAGCCCTCGGCGCTGCCCGCCATACGACCAACGACGCCGAACAGCGTCGGGCCGATCTTGCCGGGCTCGGATTTCGGGGCGAGGCTGTGACAGGCGCGGCACTGCAGGAACAGCGTCTTGCCTTTCTTCAGATCTGCCGCGGCAATCATTGCAGCGATATCGCCGGAGGCCGGCGCCGCCGCACTCTCTGCCGGCGCGCTCGCCGTTGGCTCTGCCGGAGCAGCGGCCGGAGCGGCAGCTGGCGGACTCGCGGCAGGAGCCGTGCTACCACCGGCCGGCGGCTTGCCGCCGCCACCGCAGCCCGTCACACCGAACAGCGATGCCGCTGCAAGAGCAATAAAAAGTCGTCCAAGACGCATGTCAGGTCCTTTCGCGTGTAGTCATCTGGGGAAATACTGGATCAGGGCGAACCGCGCCTCAGCCCGGCAGCGCGGTGAATGGCGCGGCGGATCCGTGGATAGGTGCCGCACCGGCAGATGTTGGTAATCGAGCGGTTGATCGTCTCGTCGTCAGGCTCGGGGTGCTCGTCGAGAAACGCCGCGACCGCCATGATCATGCCCGGCTGGCAGTAACCGCACTGCGGCACCTGCTCGTCGATCCAGGCCTGCTGCACCGGGTGCAGGTTCTCGATGCTCCCGATACCTTCGATCGTGGTGATCTCGCGCCCGGCGATGCCGGCAACGGGAACCACGCAGGAGCGCACCGCCTGGCCGTCGATGTGCACGGTGCACGCGCCGCAGACGGCGATGCCGCAGCCGTACTTCGTGCCGGTAAACCCGAGCGTATCGCGCAGGACCCACAGCAGCGGCATCTCGTCCGGCACGTCTGCGCTGACGTCCTTGCCATTGAGGCGAAACTTCACCATGCGCGTAGTTTAGCGCCGAAAGCCGCCCGGAAAACATTCCGTTTCGCCGGGCCGGGGTGTGCTGCCGCCGCTCGCCCGCACCGTCGGTGCCAGAAGCGCGGGATGCGGCAGCCGCATGCCAGTGTCTGGCGCGCGAAAACCGCGGCGCTACCGCTTCGGCTCGTGCTCGGCCATGTAGACACTGAAGCTCGAGTCGTTCTGGCCGCCCCAGGTTTCATCCCCGGGAGCGCGGAAGAATTCCGGGTAATCCCGCTCCGTGCGGGCGCGCAGCGGCGCCGGCAGGCGCTCGATCGTGCCGGTGCGGTCCATGAAGCAGCGATAGAAAAGGTGCCCGGGTGTCTGCCCCTGCAGCATCCACGGCAGCCACGGACCAATGCGCGTCCAGGTGCCGGAGTAGTCGCTCCAGCTGCGATCCGGATCCTCGAGCTCGGCCAGCGTGGTAAATCGCTGGAACATTTCGCTGATGCGCAGCGTGCTGCCGGCCGACTCGCGCGGCCACTGCGCCGGCTGCATGGGGCTTGGAAAGGCCGTATGCACCTCGAACAGCGAGAACGCCTTGTCCCGCATGAGAACCCACGGCGGCCGGAAAGGCACCTCCACCATCGTGCCGTCGAAATCCATCTTCATGATCGGAGCGATTTCTGCGTTCACGACCTTGTTATGGATCGGGCTCACCTCGACCGTCTCGCTGGTAAAGGGATTGGTCCACTGGTCGATGAACTCGCCGCTCTGCACATCCTTGTAGAAGGCGATTTCGCGATTGAACATGCGCCAGGCGCCATTCGGCTGGGCGGTTACCCGCAGCACACCGAAGCCCTCCACGCCGAACAGCGGCCGAAGCGGCTGATCGGGCGTGGTCACCGCGAACACCGTGCCACCGAACCAGCCGACGGTTTCCGCCTTCGGATCGAGATCCCCGGTCAGCTTGATGAATGCCCGCAGGTTCTGCGCCGGGTCATTGAAATCGATCGGCACACGTTTCGCGGTGCGCTGCTCACCCGCCGGTGGCGCGCAGCCCGCCAGCGCCATGCCGGTGGCCGCCGCTCCCAGTGAAAAGAAGGTCCGTAACGCCTGGCGTCGGTCGGCGATCGCATTGAGCAGGCTGCTCTGCCACATGGTGTCTGGCTCCTGTCCCTGGTCAGTGAAACGGGTACCGCGTACGCCTCAGAAATCCGAGGGCACTTCCTTCGGCCGCGCGGGATTGGCAGTCATCAGATGCGGGTGCTCCCGCTCGGCGCGCCGGCGGAATTCGTCGGGCAAGCCGTCGATCGAGTCGAGCTTCGCGCCTGCGGCGTGCCATACCACGTGCCCCGGGGCGTCACCCATCTCCATCCACTTCAGCCACGGCATGAGCACGGTGGAGCTGAAAACCGCCGGGATGCTGTCCGACTCCTCGTCGAGGAAGGCATTCAGCGGAGCGAACAGCGTCTGGCGTTGCATGCGCGGTGGCGCCATGCCCGGCGGATAGGCGGTGTGGTTGTGCAGCCAGACCATGTCGCGCACGAAGCTCCAGTCCAGCACCAGCGGTTTCTCCGGCATCCGGTCCAGGAATGCAGTCGGCCGCACGCCGTTCACCGAGTAGGTGAAGCCACGCCCTGCGCCACCGCCCTGGGTGGCAGCATTCACGGTGTTCTCCCTGCCCGTGTAGGGATTGCGGAAACGCTCGAGCATCTGGCCGGTCTCGAGGTCACGGAAAAAAGTCACCGTGTTGCCCACCATCTCGTAGTCACCGCCGGACAGATGGCGCATCCAGTAGAGCTCCATCCCTTCAAACCTGACCAGCGCCCGCGGCTGTTCACCGGCTACGACGCCGTAGATGGTGCCGTCGTACCACCACGGTACGTCGCGCTCGCGCAGCGACGCGGTCATGCGCACCAGCGCGCGCAGATTGACGTCCGGCGCCGCGAGGTCGGGTGCGCGCCGCGGCAGCGTGCCCGCAATACCCGGCAACGCGGCCGTTGGCGCTACCAGGCCGACCAGTCCCACGCCCCCCACGAAACCGCGACGCGACATGCGCTCCGCCACCCTGCCTCCCGTCGGTGTCCGCAAAGCATGGGCAGGGACTCTGCCACAAGCCTCCGGCCAATCAAAGCGCCGTCTCGCGCCGTACCACGACCGCTGGCAGAATGGCGGCAGCTCACAGCGCAAGAGACCCAGCGATGCACCGTGTCCTGGTCCTCGGTTCCGGCAAGATTGGCTCGTTGATCTCAGGACTCCTGGCGGGCAGCGGCGACTACGAGGTACATCTCGCCGACAGCCGTCCGGGCGCCGCCCGCGAAGTCGCCACGGCACATGGCCTGGCTGCAATCCGTCCGCTGGATCTGGATGCAACCGACCGGCAGGCACTCGAGCGCCACGCGGCGGCGCACGGCATCGGCGCGCTGGTCTCTGCACTGCCCTACCACTGCAACCAGGGTGTGGCCGAGGCGGCTCGTGCCACCGGCTGCCACTACTTCGACCTCACGGAGGACTTGTCGGTCGCCGCGACCGTGCAGCGGGTCGCGGCCGGCGCCGGTACCGCGTTTGCGCCGCAGTGCGGGCTCGCCCCAGGCTTCGTCAGCATCGCCGCGGCGGAACTGATTCGTCATTTCGCCTCGCTGCGCACGGTGAAACTGCGGGTCGGCGCGCTGCCGCAACACCCGAACAACGTGCTCAAGTACTCGCTGACCTGGTCCACGGACGGCCTGATCAACGAGTACGGCAACCCCTGCATTGCGGTAGTCGACCAGCAGCAACGCGAGGTCCTGCCGCTCGAAGGCCGCGAGGAGATCGAGATCGACGGCCAGCTCTACGAGGCCTTCAATACTTCGGGCGGCCTGGGCTCGCTCGCCGCAAGTTTCGGCACGAAGGTCGAGAGCATGGACTACAAGACCATCCGCTACCCGGGGCACTGCGCGCAGATGCATCTCCTGATGAGTGGCCTCAAGCTCAACCAGGACCGCGCGACGTTGAAGCGCATCCTGGAGAACGCAGTGCCCCAGACCCTGCAGGACGTGGTGATCATTTATGTGGCCGTCACGGGCATGCAGGACGGCGAGTTCCGCGAGGAGAACTACGTGAACAAGGTATACCCGCAACTGATCGCCGGCCGCCTCTGGTCGGCGATCCAGGTGACGACCGCTGCCGGACTGTGCGCCGTCATCGATCTCGTGTTCGGCACACCCGGCCGTTTCCGCGGTTTCGTACGCCAGGAGGATTTGCCACTCGCCGAGGTACTCGCCAACCGCTTCGGCCGCTACTTCGACGGCAGCTCGAGCAAAGACGTTTCGCTGCGGGTCGTGACAGCCGGCCAGGCCGGGCACCAACGCAGCCACGGCAAGCCCTGAGTCATGAACAGACCGGCAGCACCGCGCGGCCTCGCGCGCAGCAACCCCGGCGTGTCCTCCGCAGGCCGGTGGCACCGCAGCGCGCGCGCGCCGGGTTTCACTTCCATCGAGCCGGCGACCGGCCGGCGCCTCGGCGAGGTGCGCGGCGCGACCGAGCGCGATTACGAGCAGCTCATGGGCGCCACCCGAGCGGCCTACCAGCAGTGGCGCGAAGTTCCGGCGCCACGCCGTGGCGAGGCCATCCGCGCCATCGCCGAAGCCTTGCGTGCACACAAGGACGCCCTCGGTACCTTGGTGAGCCGCGAGTCCGGCAAGATCAAGGCCGAGGGCGACGGCGAGGTGCAGGAGATGATCGACATCGCGGATTTCGCGGTGGGCCTCTCACGCCAGCTATACGGGCTGACCATGCCGTCGGAACGGCCGCGTCACCGGCTTTACGAGCAGTGGCATCCGCTCGGGCTGGTCGGCATCGTCACCGCATTCAACTTCCCGGTGGCGGTATGGAGCTGGAACGCGTTCATCGCGGCCGTCTGCGGCAACGCCTGCATCTGGAAGCCCTCGCCGAAGACACCGCTTGCAAGCATCGCGGTGCAGAAAATCTGCAACGACGTGCTGGCCGACGGCGGTTACCCCCGGGTATTCAGCCTGCTCAACACCCCCGACACGAGGCTTGCCGAGCGCTTCGTGGCCGACTCGCGCATCGACCTGTTGTCATTCACCGGTTCCAGTGCGGTCGGCCGCAAGGTCGCGCAGCGCGTGGCAGCCCGCCTGGGCCGGTACCTGCTTGAACTCGGCGGCAACAACGCCATCGTCGTCGACGAACATGCGAACCTCGACCTCGCAGTTCCGGCGATTCTTTTCGGTGCGGTCGGCACCGCCGGGCAGCGCTGTACCAGCACCCGCCGCCTGCTGGTACACCGCTCGAAGCTGCAGCCGCTGGTCGCGCGCCTCGTTGCCGCCTACCGGCAGGTGCAGATCGGCGACCCGCTGAAAAAATCGACGCTCATGGGACCGCTGATCGACGAGGCCGCAGTCGAACGCTATCTCGAAACCATCGCCGAACTGCGCAGCCTGGGCGCGAAGATCCTCACCGGCGGGCGGCGTCTGAAACGGCGGGGATTTTTCGTCGAACCGACGATCGTGATGGCGGAGAACGACTGGCCCGTGGTGCAGCGCGAGACCTTCGCCCCGATCCTCTACGTGATTCCCTGCCGCGATCTAGATGAGGCCGTAACGCGGCAGAATGCGGTACCACAGGGACTCTCATCGGCGATCTTCACCGACCGGCTGCAGCATGCCGAGCGCTTTCTCGGCGCCACCGGCAGCGACTGCGGCATTGCGAACGTCAATATCGGCACATCCGGCGCCGAAATCGGCGGGGCCTTTGGCGGCGAGAAGGAGACTGGCGGCGGCCGCGAGGCCGGCTCGGACGCCTGGAAGGCCTATATGCGCCGGCAGACGGTCACCATCAACTGGGGCGACGACCTGCCGCTCGCGCAGGGCATCGATTTCACGGTGCGCAAGCGCCGCTGACCGCATCGCTGCAAGCCGCAGGCAACCACCGTCAACGCAGTGGCGCCGCGACGGTTCGCGGCGCAGGCCGGGCTGCGGCCGACGCGCTAGCGTTCGGCGCCGCCGAAACGCACCCGCGCGGTAACGCCGTAGGTGCGCAACCTCGGATGCGACACCGTGAGGCGCCAGGGGAAGAAATCGGCGACGAAATTCGATTGCGGCGGGTTCTGCTGCAGCACGTCCGGCGTGTTGTTGAAGTACACATCACGGAAGGCACCGATTGCCTCGTTGTTCTCGAACAGGTTCTCGCCCCACAGTTCCACCGTATAACGGCCTGACTCCACGCCGAGACGCAGATTCACGTAAGTGTGGCTGGGGATGTACCCCTGGTTGTCGCTGCCGACGTACCAGCGGCCCTGGTAGGTGGCGTCAGCACGGCTGTACCAATCCCAGCCGTCCCGGAACGGGCGCCGGTACGTGAGGCTGGCGCTGCCCTGCCACTCCGACTGGCGCAGCAACGAATTGCCGGAAACATCGCCGGAGATGGCGCGACAGGCCACGCCCTTGTCCCTGCGCTCCTGGTCTGTCGCCAGGTCGAGGATGGCCTCCGGCGCACAGGTCGGATCGGTGGTGTAGTAGCTCGGGAAGCGGCTGAAGCTTTCCTGGTGGCCGTCGTCCAGTTCCGCATCGGTCCAGGACACGCCGACGCGGCCTGTGAGGTGCTCCGTGAAGGCGAGGTCGGTCAACAGTTCCCAGCCCCAGATGGTGGCGTCACCGGCATTGGCGTTGAATGCGGTGGGCTGGTTCAGCGCCAGGCCCGTGAGGGGGTCGGACTCGACGATCTGCGGGAGCAGCACGTCGCTCCAGTCGCTGTGGAACACGGCAAAGTCCATGCCGACACGGCCGTCCGCGCTGACGCCCTTGATGCCGAGTTCCGTCGTGACGATGCTCTCGGTGTCCGACCCGACGATGACCGGTACATCGGTGATCTGGCTGGTGTCCGCCCGCCGGAGGGTGACGAGGCTGCTGTCGAGGGCGCCGCTCTTCTCACCCTTGGCGACGGAGCTGTAAACCATCCACTCGGTATTGAGTTTGTACTCGAGGCTGAGCCGGCCGGTCCAGAAATCCCAGCTATCCTCCGCATGACCGAGATTCGCGGGAGCCTCGGGAAATCCGACATTGATGACGTCAGGGTTGTAGGTAACCTCTTTTTCCTCGTCGGAATAGCGCAGCTCCGCCCGCGCGGTCAGGCGCGAATCGAGAAAATCCTGCTCCACCCAGCCGAACGCCGCCCAGGCGTCGGTTTCCTCCGTGTAGGACAGGCGCCGCTCGACGTCGCCGCCGGGCTGGAACCAGGGGCCGAAGGCGCCGTCCCCGATCGCGAGGACGGTCGACAGACACGGACAGAACGACATCGACGCAGCTGCGACGGGCAGCGGCTGCATCGCAACCACGCCGCGCTCGCGAATATCCGCGTCCACGTTGTAGTAGTAACCGCCGATCGAGTACCGGAACGGGCGATCGAGCGGACTCGTGAACCGGATCTCCTGGCTGACCTCCTCGGTTTCGGTGGGCGGCTGATCCTGCAGCAGCCCGGTGGTGAAGCGCTCGATGGTGGCGTTTTCGTAGAGATACAGGAACGGCAGGGAATTACCCAGGTTGCGCGTCGCGTCGACCAGTGCCGTCTGCTCGGTGGAGGAATAGCCCGTCAGCAGGCTCACCGAGCCGAAACCGACATCCCAGTCGATATTGAGGTTGGCACGCTTGAGCTCGCGATCCTCGCCAAGCGCCCGCGGAATCTTCATGATCTCGTCGTCGTCGAGATTGAACCCGTTCTGGTTCAGTTGACGGTTGACCTGCTCGAGATCCCAGACCTTGCCGCAGATGTTCGCCAGGCGCGGGCCGTAGGGCGCGTTGGTCGCCGCGTTCCACAGGGCCCAGTCGACCTGCGCCGAGTCCTCGCAGTTCGCCGCCTGGGACGTGGTCGCCGAGTCGTCGATATCGTCGTTGGAGTAGTACCCGGAGAGCAGGACATTGAAGGTGTCGCTCGGCTCGAACTCCAGGCTCGCCTGCCAGGTCCGGTAGCGATACCCGCCGACATCGTTGTCGCCGAGCGGGTTGTCGTACGAACCGTCCCATTCGTCGTAGACGAATGCCGCCCGGCCCTTGAGCCAGTCTCCGATCAGCGGGCCGCTCGCCGACACCGAACCTTCGAGCTTGCCCTCGTTGCCTGCCGTCGCTTCGCTCTTCAGTTCGAGCACGTCCGACGGGCGGCGGGTGACGAAGTTGATGGCGCCGGCGAAGGCGTTGCGGCCGTAGAGCGCGCTCTGCGGGCCCTTTACGACCTCGATGCGCTCGAGGTCGAGCTGGCTGAAGTTCAGTCCCTCACGGCCCGAGATGAACACGCCGTCGACGAAGATCGCCGCGTTGTTCTCGCCGAAGATGTCCGTCGGCGCCACGCCGCGGATGATCGGCACCGGCAGGAACTCGCCGATGGCGTTGAAGAAGGTCAGGCCCGGCGTGAAGGCAGCGACATCGGCGAGGTTGCTGATGCCGGCCGATTCGATCGCGGCCGAGTCGAAGGCAGTGATGGCGAGCGGAACCTCTTTCAGGTTCTCCTCGATCTTGCGCGCGGTGACGACGATTTCCCCGATCTGACCCTGGCCGACCGCAGGCACGAGCAATGCGGCCGAGGTCAGGACAGCCATAGCTGCAGAAAATCCGCTTCGGATCATGACTTCCCCCTTGAAGTACTTCCGCCCGCGGAGTCGTCCTGCCGGAACGATGGACCGGCGCTCCGGTCGACCCCCTCTTCCCGCCGGTAACGTTACATCCGACGCCGCCGAATTTCATCCACTTTGCGGCGGATCGGGGCAGCCCTCGATTCGAGGCACGGATCATCGCCGGGCAGGGCGGCACTCCTGCGGTCACCGCTGCGAGCGGGCCTGCGGTCCCCGGCGGTGCTACTGCGGACGCGACATGCGCCGGGAAGGGCGGTCGGACCGGCGGCGTGCTATTCTGCGACGCAAGCGGCTCCTCGCTGTGTGGTGTCTTCGTTTCGGGTGAAGCGCCCGCGTCGAGCCAGGAAAACCTCGCCAGGTTCGATGCGCTGATGAAGCGGCTCGAGGCCCGGCCCCAAGCTGCTCCGGGCATGTAGAATCCGGCCGCATGATCCAGGCCTACCGATTTGTCGTTAACCGGCTCGAACCGGTGTCCGCCGGCGAACTGGAGCGCCCCGGCGCCGACGGCCTCGTCTGGATCGACCTGCAGGCACCGTCCGTCGAGGAAGACCGGCAGGTCGAGCGGCAGCTGTCCATCTCACTGCCGACACGCGAGGAGATGGAGGAAATCGAGGTCTCGGCCCGGCTCTACCAGGAAGACGGCAGCTCGTTCATGACGCTGACCGCGGTGACGCGGATCGACACCGAGGAACCGGCGACCACGCCGATCACCTTTGTCCTGAAGGGCGACACCCTGGTCACGCTGCGCTACGCCCCATCACGGGCCTTCGACACCGTGCTGGCGCGCGCAAGGAAACCGAACTCGATCCCCTGCGCCAGCGGGGAGCTGGTCATGCTGGCACTGGTCGAGAGCCTGTGCGATCGCATGGCCGATGCCCTGGAGGGCGTCGGCCGGGCGCTGGACGTGCTCTCGCGCAGCATCTTCCGCCGCAAGCCGGGCGAGAAAGCCTCCGTCAGCACGCAGGAACTGCAGAGCACCATCGAGAGGATCGGCCAGGACGGCGACCTGCTGACGAAGGTCCGCGAAAGTCTCGTCAGCATCAATCGCGTCCTGACCTATCACACGACGCTCGAGGGCCCCGACAAGCAGAAGGTGAAGGACGCGCGCGCACGCACCAAGCTGCTGTATCGGGACGTCGTGGCACTCAGCGACCAGGTGACCTTCCTCTCCAACAAGGTCAACTTCCTGCTCGATGCAACGCTCGGCCTGATCAACCTCCAGCAGAACCAGATCATCAAGATCTTCTCGGTGGCCGCCGTCGTCTTCCTGCCGCCCACGCTCGTGGCGTCGGTGTACGGGATGAACTTCAAGATCATGCCCGAACTGCGGTTGGAGTACGGATACCCGTTCGCGATCGGGCTGATGATCGTCTCGGCAGTGGTGCCCTACCTGTATTTCAAGCGCCGCGGCTGGCTGTAGGCCCGCCTCGCATCGACGCCAGGGCTGCTGACCCGTCGCGGGCTTGCGGGACACGGACTCCAGGCCCGGCCGTGGACGACCGTCACCGCCAGCGCGCCAATCCCCGCCGCACCTTGTTCTTGATCGCGGGCCTACCCGGACCGGCCCGCCGGGTGGTATACGTTGCAGACAACGCAATCCGGGCGAACAGGGGGGGTCGCCATGCAGACCGTCGCCGAAATTCTCAACGACAAGGGCCGGACCGTCTGGTCGGTGAAGCCGACCGATACCGTGCTCGAGGCGTTACGCGTAATGGCCGACCACGACGTCGGCGCCGTGGTCGTGCTCGACGGGGAGAAGCTCGTGGGCATATTCACGGAGCGCGACTACGCCCGCAAGGTGGTGCTGATCGGGCGTGCCTCGCGGGACTCCGCGGTGAGCGCCATCATGACCCACAGCGTCGTGTGCGTCTCGCCAGACCGCTCGCTCGAGGAATGCATGGCACTGATGACCGCCAAGCGCATCCGCCACCTGCCGGTTCTCGACCACAAGCGCATCGTGGGCCTGGTCTCGATCGGCGACCTCGTCAAGGCGACGATCGCCGAACAGGAATTCACCATTACCCAGCTGCAGCTCTACGTCACCGGCTGACCGGCCAGACGCCGGCGAGTGGCACGCACTCACTGAGACGGTTCCCGATTCCCGCTGGCACCTGTATTGGAACCGGCGCATGCACGCCAGCAGGAACGAAACCCTGTAGGAGGGACTTCAGTCCCGACCACCGCGACGTCCGGAAATACGGTCGGCACTGAAGTGCCTCCTACAGGGCGCTGCCAGCGACACGTTCGCTACGCAGGAAGGTGTTGCGGTTCAAATCCCGAGCCACTGAAGGTCGGTGCGCGATAACGGCTGGCGACCTCATCGATGCCGCCTGCGCACCGGGAGGGACTTCAGTCCCGACCACCGCGACACCCGGAAATACGGTCGGCACTGAAGTGCCTCCTACAGGGCGCTGCCGCCCGCGGCGATGAACGAAGCCGTGTAGGAGGGACTTCAGTCCCGACCCGGCACTGAACCGGGCGGCAGGCGGGGACGTTACGACGGGCATATTGGAGAAAAGCCATTGCCATGCGCTGGTTGACGATAGCTACGGCTCCGGACGGCCTGTAACGGGCGTGTGAGGCCGGCGCAGCAGGAGCGCAGCCGCAGCCGAACCCGAGCGAGCGAGTACATGGATGTAC
>JAJTYX010000204.1:0-1056 GCA_021462865.1 Gammaproteobacteria bacterium
AGAAGCTGCTCCGGCGTGACGAACAGGTGCGCGTCGTCCACCGTGAAGCCGCGCACGCGCGTCAGGCCGTGCAGCTCGCCGCTCTGCTCATAGCGGTAGACCGTGCCGAACTCCGCCAGGCGCAGCGGCAGGTCGCGGTGGCTGTGCAGGTCGCTCTTGTAGATCATGCAGTGGTGCGGGCAGTTCATCGGCTTGAGCAGGAACTCCTCCTCGTCCACCTGGATCGGCGCGTACTGGCTGGCGCTGTAGTAGGGGTAGTGGCCCGACGTGCGGTACAGGTTCAGGTTGCCGATGTGCGGCGTCACCACCGGGTCATAGCCGTTGTCGAGCTGCACCTGGCGCAGCCAGCGCTCAAGCGTGTCGCGCAGGACCGCGCCGCGCGGCTTCCACAGCGGCAGGCCCTTGCCCACCAGCGGGCTGATGGTGAACAGGCCCAGGCGCTCGCCGACGACGCGGTGGTCGCGCCTCTTGGCTTCCTCCAGCCGGTGCAGGTATTCCTGCAGCTCTTCCGGGTCTTCCCAGGCTGTGCCGTAGATGCGCGTGAGCTGCGGGCGCTTTTCGTCGCCGCGCCAGTAAGCCCCGGCGGGCATCTTGTAGGTGACGCTGAGCGCGTCCGGGTTGATCTGGCGCGTGTTCTCGACGTGCGGCCCCCGGCACAGGTCGGTGAACGTGTCCTGCGTCCAGAACGTGAGGCGCTGCGCCGGGGCGGCCACCTCGGCGCCGTTTTCGTCCACGCGGCCCGCCACCAGGTCGTCAATCAGCTCCAGCTTGTAGGGCTGGTCGTGGAAGAAGGCGCGCGCCTCGTCGGGCGTGACCTCGCGCTCGCTGAAGCTGTGGCCCTCGCGGATGATCGCTTTCATGCGGTTTTCGACCCACGCCAGGTCCTCGTCGTTAATGGCGCGCGGCAGGTCGAAATCGTAATAGAAGCCGTCCTCGATGGGCGGGCCGATGGCGATCTTCGCTTCGGGGAAGCGCTCCAGCATGGCCTCGGCCATCACATGCGCGGCGGAATGGCGGATGCGATAAAGCAGGCTGTCCTGGTAACGTGCAGCCATG
>JAJTYX010000205.1:0-2405 GCA_021462865.1 Gammaproteobacteria bacterium
ACATTCGCCGTTCACGCCGCAGCGATGCGGTTGCCCGCGCAGGTTGTCGCGCTCTTCGCCCAGGTCAATATGAATTTCGGAGCAGGGTCCGCAGGGACCAGTCTCCGCCATTTGCCAGAAGTTTTCCTTGCGCCCGAAAAATAGGACGTGATCGGGATTTATGCCAGGCTGGGCTTTCCAGGCGTCGGCGGCTTCATCGTCGCGCGGGACGCTGCCGCTATCATCCTCGAAGCAGGTCGCGTAAAGTTTATCCTTGGGGATGCCCCACACTTCGGTCAGCAGTTGCCACGACCACTCGATGGCTTCCTTCTTATAGTAATCGCCGAAGGACCAGTTGCCGAGCATTTCAAAGAAGGTGTGATGCGTGTCGTCGCGCCCCACGTCTTCAAGGTCGTTGTGTTTGCCAGCCACGCGCATACACTTTTGCGAGTCGACGGCGCGGGTGTAGGGACGCTTGTCCGTGCCGAGGAAGACATCCTTGAACTGCACCATGCCGGAGTTGGTGAAGAGCAACGTGGCATCGCCGCCGGGGACGAGAGACATGGAAGGCACGGCGGTATGTCCGTGTTCGACGAAGAAGTCTATAAAATCCTGGCGGATCTGGTTGCCGGTAAGTTTTTTGCTCATGAAATACTCCGAAGGGTTGAAATGGCGGGCGAATTATACCAAGTGGGTTTGATGGTTGAAAGTTGAAGGTTACAGGTCGAAGGTTGAAATAAAAAATCCCGAACCTGTTCGGTATCGGGACTGGATTTCCTTTCGGGTCCGTCTCAAGCCATGGCAGGTTGACAGGTCGCGCATGTAGCGGCGGCGGCTCGAGTGGAGGCGAACGGGTAGCGGTTGGGTTTCATTGAGCGGGATTATACCATCGCGGGTTCGTAGTGCAAGACCAGCAATTGTTCCGCGCGCAATGCCAATTCGGCAAAGCCGCGCCCTTCATTATCAGAAAATTCGACTTCGTACACATCGGGAGCAAGGACTTCTACAACCGTCCCTACCTGTCCTAATGCAAGGTCGCGGTCAAGTAGTTCCTGTGTCAGAGCGACGACATCCAGTAATTTAATTGTTTGTTTCATATTCTTACTCCTATAATACGTAGCAACTTGTCAAACGGGGCGCATCTTCGCCGCGCCTAATAATCCAGGCGCTACGGACAAGCGCCTCCCTGCCCAGCCTCTTCATTGAAAAATCCACAAGATAGCGTTTATCATATTCATCTCGCTCGCCAGCGATTGCTTCTTCCATGTGAATGGCGGATACAATAGCATCCCGCAGTTCATCTTCATCGCCCGGTTTCAACCCCAAAGCAGATTCGAAAACACGAGCCTTATGCTTCCCGCGTGGATGGTTTCCATTTTAAACAATAATCACGAAGTTTCTCAATCTCTACAATGGCTTGCGCGGCGTTTGGCAATCTCATGACAGAATTATACCGCAGGGAAATTTTATATTTATTCGTAAATATTGCATGAAAAGCTTGTCCTGTTCCAGAAACAGGACAAACCTCATTTGTCCCCGCCCGCCGAACTCCATGTGATGAGAGGAAAACGGACAACCAAATGAACACATCCTCTTAACCGACCCTCTCCAGATGTTCGAGCCTGCGCCGGGAGACGTTGGAGTCCATTCCGAAATCCCGCTTGAAATCCATCGTAGAATCCTGTAAAGTAAACGAGGGAGGGTTCCGCCATGATCCACGCCTTTTTAACCATATATTTCGTCGTCCGCTGGGTGGGGGCATGGGGTCAATTCAACGTCGTCGTATCCACGCTTCTTTATTCGGTCACATGCGTCTTCGCCCTGACAGCCTTCATCGTCTCCATGTTGAGTCCCGGTTCGTTGAGGGCGCTCGGTTTGCTGATCGGGGAAGGACCGGGAGGATACGGGATCATTGTCGGACCCGTTCTTTGGATTTTGTTCTTCCTCCTGTATCCGCTCGGCTTGGTGGACTGGCTGGTTGCCCTGCGCGCGCTGAAGAATCCGCAGGGACTCCTGTTCTCGGGTGAAGACCCATCCATACTCGATATAATCCTGCTGGTTTTCTTTATCGTAATGGCGAGCTCCGCCATCCTCAGGGTCGGGAAACTGCTCAAAAAGGAAGTTTAAGACAAAAAGCCGAAAAGCAGGGCACGAGAAAATTTCCTTTTGGTACAATACGTCTAAAGGAAATTATCATGCTCAAAAAATTACGCGAACCTGTCAACAGCCTCACTCATTGGGGCGGCGCGATCCTGGCAATTGTCGGGCTGGTCGCCCTGCTCATCGTCGGGTGGAGTACGCCCGCCAAGATCGTCTCGCTGATCGTGTACGGCGTCAGCCTGATCTTTATGTTCTCCGCCAGCGCCACATATCACATGGTGCGGGTCAAGGACAGGGCGCTCGAAATCTTCCGCAAGGTGGATCAC
>JAJTYX010000206.1:0-1045 GCA_021462865.1 Gammaproteobacteria bacterium
CTCATCCTGATCTTCACGGTCATCCCCAACCTGATCGACAGCGTCAACGGCCTGTGGGCCGCCCTGCAGCAGAGCTACGAGAACTTCATCAGCCGGCTCAGCGCCTACCAGCCGGGCGATGCAGTGGTGACGCTGTTCAGCTTTGAGATTGACCTTGACCCGTATATTCGCCCCTTGCAGCGGCTGTTCGTGCCGCAGGCGCCAATGGCCGCCATCACGCCGCAGGATATTGAAGACCTGCGCACGGGCGCGCAGACGCCGGGCGAGCTGCTGCAGAGCATCAACATCGCGGCGATTATTTCGACCCTCATTAACGTCGCCGGCGGCCTGACCAACGTCGTGACATCGGTGCTGGGCAGCGCGGCGGGCTTTGTCGTGACGATCGGCCTGGCGCTGTTTATCTCGTTCCTCACGCTACTCGATATGCGCAGCGCGCGCGGCATGCTGGCGGCCTGGGTCCCGCCGCGCTTCGAGCGCGAGGCGCGGCTGCTCTTTCTGAACATTGACCAGGTCTGGATCGGCTTCTTCAAAGGCCAGGTGGTGGTTGGCGGGCTGCTGGCGCTGCTGGCCTACATCCAGTTCATTCTGATGGGCGTGCCAGCGCCGGCGCCGCTGGCGATCATGAACGGGTTTATCTCGCTGATTCCCAACATCGGCGGGCTGCTGTCGAGCATTCCGCTGCTGATCGTCACCATGCTGCGCGGTTCAACCAACCCCGCGTTCGCGGACATGTCGAACCTGACGTTCAGCGTGCTGGTGTTCATCGTCATGGCGATCTACTCGCAGATCGTCTACAACGTGGTCTCGCCGGTCGTGGTGGGCAAATCGGTCAACCTGCCGGTCGTGTTCATCATCGTGGGCGTGACGATCGGCTTTGCGCTGGGCGGCATTCTGGGCGCGTTCCTGGTGGTGCCGGTCCTGAGCACGCTGCGCGTCGTGATAGGGTACGTACTGGCAAAAATCATGCAGCGCGAGCCGTTCCCCGGCGAGCCTGTGCCTGAGATTCCCAAACTGGGCTTCTTCAGCCAGCTCTACGCGGCCGCCC
>JAJTYX010000207.1:0-2194 GCA_021462865.1 Gammaproteobacteria bacterium
TATCTGGATGAGCGCATTCGGGCGAAGAATTCGCTTGCGGCGTTCGCTTACCTTGCGGGCGATATTCCCAAAAGCATGACGCGCCTGCAAGCCGTGGCGGATTCGGCTCCGAATCTCGACTGTCCGCTCGTGGTGATGGATACGGCTCCGGCGGCGGTTTTGGGGGCGTGCTTCGATCCCGTCGCCGCGGAACGCGAAAATAAAATCGTCTGCAACGTGGGGAATTTTCATACGCTTGCGTTTCGCCTGAATGGAAAAAGAATCGCGGGAGTCTTCGAGCATCATACCGGCGAGATTGACCTGGCGAAACTGGAGGGTTTGCTCGGCAAACTGGCGGACGGCTCGCTCAAACACGAGGACGTCTTCGACGACATGGGCCATGGCGCGTTGATGTACTCGGATGAAATCTTTGAATTTGGAAACGACGATTTCGATGTTGCTGTCACAGGACCCCGGCGTTCGCTCTTCAATCGTCAGTCTGAAAGCGCAAATCGTAAATCGTTGCGCCCTTATTTTGCCGCCCCCTTCGGCGACATGATGATCGCGGGTTGCTTTGGTTTGCTCGCGGCTGCGGCGGAGATTCTGCCCGGGTTGGAGGAAACCGTTTCCGGGTCGTTGAGAGGCGGGCGCGGGCGCAGAGTCGCGCCGTGGGATGAGAATCCGTGACCGGCGCGGGGAGATTCGAAAAGTAAAAAACGCGGCGCCTTCGTCAAAAAAGAAGGCGCCGCGTTTGTGTTAACTCTGGCGGGTATCCCAGAATTTTTTGACCGTTTTTGCGAGGCTTTTTTTCAGGTCGTTTTCTTTTACCCCGGCGGCTTTGAAGACCACGACTTTGCTGGCGGCGTCGTTGCCGGAGAACATTCCGAAGGAGATGAAGTTGCCGCCGGCTTCGGCCACGGCTTTGGTGATTTGGGCGAGGGCGCCGGGCTTGTCTTCGATTTCGGCGGTGACGCGCAGGGCTTTGGCGCGCGCGCCCATCAGTTCGAGGAAGGCTTTGAAGAGATCGGTTTCGGTGATGATGCCGACGAGTTTGCCGGAGCGCATGACGGGCAGTCCGCCGAACTTTTTATCCGCCATGATGCGCGCGGCTTCTTCGATGGGGGTGTCGGCTTCGACGGTGACGACTTTTTTACTCATGACCTGTCTGACGGTGACTTTGCCGATGAGGTAGTTCATCTCCCACACGCTCAGGCTGGTGACGGGCGAGGGCGAGGCGTTCAGCAGGTCGCTGGCTGAGACGATGCCGACGATTTTTCCATCCTGCACGACGGGCGCGCGGCGGATGTGTTCTTTTTTGAGCAGGGCGAGCGCGTCTGGAACGGGGGTTTCTGGCGCGACGGTGATGACAGGGCGGGACATTCTTTCGCTGACGAACATGGCTACCTCCATGATTTTTTTGATTGGGATGTGATGACGGTTGAAATTATATTCAAATTTGGACGATAGAACGTCACGAATTTGGAGTGAACAAGGTCACTTTGAGTAGGGCAAACTTGAGTTTGTCCTACTTTGAGAACTCCCGCATCACTCTTGCCATGTGTTTGGCGTGTTGGGCGTATAGGTCAATGCGGAAGTTTTCGTTGGGGGCGTGGGCTTTGGTGTCGGGATAGCCGATGCCCATCGTCACTACCGGCAGTCCGAGGTCGTGGACGAAGGGGTAGTTCGGTCCCGAGCCGCCGATCATGGGGACGATGTCCATCTTTGCGTCGTAGATTTCTTCGGCGGTTTCCGAGACCAGTTTGACGAAGGGGTGATCCGGATCGGTGCGCGCCGCGGGTTCGCCTCCCAAAAAGTTAATTTGAACGTCGCTGAAGCCTTCGGCGTCCAAATGGGCGCGCAGTTTTTGCAGGATGTCTTTCGGTTTCTGGTTCGGCACGAGACGAAAGTCCACTTTGGCGGAGGCGAAGGCGGGCTGGACGGTCTTGGAGCCGGGTCCCTGGTATCCGCTGGTGAGGCCGCAGATGGTGCAGGTGGGGACGAAGACTTCTTCGAGTTTCAAGGCCATGCCGCCGGTCAGCCCTTTGATGAAGTTCTTCGCGCCGTAGCGTTTTTTGTATTCGTCCGCCATGTCGGGCAGTTTGTCCATGAATTCCCTGTCGCGTTCGGTGGGCTGGACGCAGTCGTCGTAAAAGCCGGGGATGCGAATCCGCTCGTCTTCGCCTTTGAGCGTGTTCAGCGCCCAGACGAGTCTCCA
>JAJTYX010000208.1:0-2392 GCA_021462865.1 Gammaproteobacteria bacterium
AGACTATAGTACGTATTTTTTAAAAAATAAAAAAAAGGGGCATCACATCTTCCGACATGACACCCCTCTTCTTGAAACTTCCATAAGAACTATTTTTATTTCTGAACAATATCTTCAGGAATACTTTTTTACTTCTTTCTTACCTTTACAAACACCGAATCTTTCAGGTTTTGATGCTCGAATTGTATCTTCGCATTTCCTATATTCTTTGTAGCGGTAATCGTAAATGTTGCCTGACCATTTTCGTCAGTTAAGGCGTTTGTCGGTGAAACAACCACGCGTTTTCTATCATACTTTTTTCTATCATATTTATCTTTTTTGTCATCATCATCATCTTCATCTTCATCATCTTCACAACTTTTTACCTTAACAGTCACTAACCGGTTTACAGACGGCGACCCGTCTCCGCAGGTTACTGTTACGATTTCTTGTGCACTTTTCCCCATCACAATATACAGCGGCTCTGGTGCTGCATCAATCTTAATTGCTTCACAAGGCGATGGTTGCGGTGTTGGAGTTATTACGACTGTTGGTGATGGTGATGGTACTGGTGTTATCTGCGGTGTCGGCGTTGGTTCAGGTGTGGGTGTTACCTGTGGCGTCGGTGTTATTACAACCACTGGCGTAGGTGTGGGTGTTGCCACTATCGTTGGTGTAGGTTCTGGTGTTGGCGTTATGATAACAGTCGGTGTTGGCTCAGGAACCTGATTCTTCACGAAAATGGCAAAGGGCGAAAAGGACGTCACTGACCCACAGATACTGTTATTCTCCATGTCCAACGACGTTGTTACATCAACCCACGTATCCGGAATACCGTCCCTGGGATTGCTAGTGTCTTCATAATGGAACAACCTCAGGCCTTGCTCCGTATCCTGAGACAGATTACCCGGATAATTGAAGCATACCGTGACATTGCCCTGAAATGTCGCCGTTGTGTGTACCTCGTAATAGGTAGGCGGGTCTGTTAATACTTCAAATCCGGATGGCGGCGGGACCCCGTAAGCATAGTCGCTTACGGTCGTTTCGCCACCCTGGGTCACTTCGTCAAAGGTAATGGTCGCTAACGTCTCACCCGTATCAGGATTCGTTGGCTGGATCACGACATTGGCGCCTGCCTCTGTATTTGCTGAACCCCCCGTATTGGTGCAGATTGTATTAAGGGTATAGGTCATGTCGGTCGTGGTTACGGTAGCCGGGCTTTCTATGTTGTCTTGATATACGATATTTACTGGCGTCCTGTCGATAACAACCTCATCGTTGGGAATGAATGTGGTTGTTGGTAACGATGAAACACGAAAGCATGTGGCGCTCAGCTCGCCGTTGTGGTCAACCCTCAAGCCGCCCATCCGATCGCAGGCAACAAAGTAGCCGCCATCTGCCGTCTGCTGGATAGATCTTCCATTGCCTAAAGCAAAACCAGAATTATAGTCCTTATTCCATACTACTGTACCATCGGATGATACCTTCAGGAGACCATACGATGTCGAAAGGATATATCCGCCGTCTACGTCTACCTGCATGTCCAATGGAGTATAATGGTGATTAACCACTTTATAGGTGGCATTCCATTCCAGGATGCCATTCGAAGAGAATTTCCATAACCAGGTATAACTTAAACCCGGTACTTCTGAACCAGCCAGCATATACCCACCATCCCTCGTCTGCCGGATGATAGGATCTGGGCTATTGGCGCCATTTGCTGGCTTATCGATGGTAAAATTCCACTCTACAGACCCTTCTGGTGATAGCTTCATCACAAGGTAATCATTTCGCCCTACGTTAACTTCCGTGATGATGCCAGCAACGATGTATCCACCATCGGTGGTCTGCCGGATGCTTCTGTTATCTAAAAAGTGTTTCGAATCCTGAAAAGAGTACCAATTGCTCCACTCTATGGTACCATCTGAGGATAATTTCATTACCTTGGTGTATTCATTTACATTTTGTCCTTGTCCGTCATTATAGAGATATGAAATACCTGTAACGATATAGCCGCCATCGGTAGTCTGTATAACATCATATGCCACTACATACTGCCCCTCGGAATAATCGCTAACATCAAGTTCCGTCTTCCACTCCACGGCGCCGTCTGCAGATAGTTTTACCACCGATGCGCCAGGATGGTAGAAACCTTCGATCCAAGTACTAATCTTTCCCACAATAATGTAGCCGCCATCAGTGGTTGGACAGCCAGCAGATACGTAGTCATCATCTCCATATGTCAGATATGTCTTTGCCCACAAGGGGGTAAAGGGTTTGACGTTTGCATCAGTCGGGTCGGTGCCATTATTTATCTCATAGCCGTCAAACACGCCGTCGCCATCTGAATCCGAGTTGTTTGGGTCGGTGCCCATTGCAACCTCATTGTCGTCTGAAAGGCCATCACCGTCCG
>JAJTYX010000209.1:0-2136 GCA_021462865.1 Gammaproteobacteria bacterium
CCAGAAAAAGGCAGAGGCGTAGAAAAAGGCTTGGGATGTGCGCAGAATCCCCAGCGTCGGGTGCACGCTTTGTTAGCCAGTGTTTTTGCAACCCCCACTTTTAATGGTTGACTTGAATTGTCCATTCGGCTTTCTCAATTGCAGATAAATCAGTCACAGTTATTATTAAATATTCGACATTCATGTTTGCATAATCTCCATGAAACTTCCATGTATAGGCATTCGCGGATGTTAACTGCTCAATATCTCCTGGTTTTATGTTCATTGTTTTACTCTCGCGAGACGCCAAGTCTATTTCGTAAATTTGTCCTAAGTTGTCACTGACACTAATATTATGTGTACTGTAGTTGAAGGATATTTCATTTACACCAACATTTTTTACCTTAAAAGTGATTCTTACATATCCTGGCACGAAGTCAACTTTTTCTACAATAAATGAAATATTTCCATTTGTATACCAGTCTCCCAAAGATAGTCCAGTATTTTTTTGTGAAACAATACTTGTGGGAGTGGACGTGGGTGGAGTGTTTTCGTTGTTACTATCTCCAGCACTTTTGGTGTTAGTTCCACAAGACACTTGATGGCTATTGTCTAGTTTTGGGACATGCAATTTATAGGTATATGGGGCTTCGTAAACTTGTCCATCCATAGAATATTGGACAATGGAATTGAATACTTGTTCATACCAACCAATGTCATATATTACATGAGTACCCGCTGCTGCTGGCATGTCAATTGTGTCAAGTCGAGAATTTGCTGCTTCATATGTATTTTGATATGCGGCTTCGACTTCAATCTCAAGTTTAAGTTTAACCGTTTCAGGTATTCCTACTTCCCCGCCACCACGAACTGTGGCTTTCCCGCCTAAGGTAACACTTTTTGTAATTGATGTAGTAGATCCTAAAGTCTGGCGTATTTCACCAGTACCGCCACAATTGGGCAATGGAAAAGATTCTGTTTTCACAAGAGACTCGGATGGCTGTACAGTAGTAACCCGTATATTTTCAACAGAACTATTTTGTGTATTTTGATTTGCTGGTTGCGCGGTTGGCGTTGACTGGCAAGCACCTAAAAATAGGGATACGAGAATTGTGATAGAAAAAACTATTCTGTTTGCCATTTTTTTATATTCTCCTTTGATTGGCAATCGAAATATTATTTTGTTGTGGAAAGAACTGGCTAACGGTTTGCGTTACCCGCGTGTGGGCGGGCGTGGATTCGCTCTGAGAGCAGGAAAAGCCCGAAGCCAGAAAACTGCTTGAAAATGCCGCAGACTCCCACACGTCGGGTGCACGCTTTGTTGGCTGGCGTTTTTTGTCACTTTTTAAATTTTCTTCTAACAGGTGTTGTCCTTAAGATTTCTTCCGTTGTTAACCGTAAATCTTGGGTTGGCGCAAATTCAGCGGTTTTGAAATTATCCCATCCATCAAAAACTGAATCTAATTTTTTTCGTTTAGGTTGATAATTTCTTGCTTGAATTGCGGCGTCCCTGTAACTTCCTAAATCATCTTTTAGAAAAGTGGCTAGCCCGCCTTCACCATTTGTGCCAACCCAAATTCTATCAGGCATATATAACTCTTGTTCATCTACTCTTTTTTCAGTCGCCAATTGTGTTTCGATTTTTAGCAATGTATTGCAAAGTTCATTAAATCGTTCGTAGACTGCCTGCGAGAAAAAAACACCTGCTTCTGTGTTGCAAAAAGCCAGTTCTTTCAAAAAATCTTTTGCCCATTCATGGTTTCTTTGTTTATTTTCTGCTTTCCATTGGAGGGTGTATTTTGTAACCGTTGCCCACACTGATGGGTAAACGCTCAATCTCTTTTTGAGGACTTCTGTAAATTGGTTTTGCCGTAAGGATTCGAGTTCCGAATATAACTGTTTAGTGGCTGTATCAAGTTCCCTTGCCTTTAAATCCAATTCCTTTTTTTGCAAGCCTATCTGCCATCGTGCCGTGATAAGCGATACAAAAACACCAATAACGGCGATTGCTCCTGAAATTAGTGCTGCAAGTACTGTTGAGTCCATGAACATCTCTCTTTCATAAGTGGGAAGGAAGCCAGCCAACGAGACCGTCGAAAAACCGAAATTTAGAAGGCCGCCCCCGGTCAGGCGCTCGGACTTTCATTGCGGACAGGG
>JAJTYX010000021.1:0-2993 GCA_021462865.1 Gammaproteobacteria bacterium
ATGCAGTTTCTGCCGGATGTGTATGTGCCTTGCGATGTTTGCCACGGCCGGCGCTTCAACCGCGAGACCTTGCAGGTGATGTTCCGCGACAAATATTCGATTGCCGACGTGCTGGATATGACCGTGGATCACGCGCTGGAGGAATTCAAGAATCATCCGCAGATGTTGAATAAATTGAAACTGTTGCAGGAAGTCGGGCTGGGTTATGTGCGCGTCGGGCAGCCCGCCACGACGCTCTCGGGCGGCGAAGCGCAGCGCGTGAAGTTATCGAAGGAACTTTCGCGCCGCGCAACAGGGCGGACGCTGTACGTTTTGGACGAGCCTTCCGTCGGTTTGCACGCCGCGGATGTTCATAAATTGATCGAGGTCATGCAAAGACTGGTCGAGGCGGGCAACTCCGTTTTGATCATCGAGCACAATCTCGACATCATCAAAGTGGCGGACTGGATCATTGACCTCGGTCCCGAAGGCGGCGACCGGGGCGGCCAGTTGATTGCGGAGGGGACGCCGGAACAGGTGATGAAGGTCAGGGGGTCGTACACGGGGAAGTATTTGAAAGAGCGTCTTGCAGGGTAAAAAGCCCGAAGGCTTGTGCTATACTGGATTCGATATTTCACAACAAGAAAGGGAACCCGCCATGGCAGGGAATATCGTGTTGACGTTGACGGGGAAAGACAGGATCGGTTTGGTGGACCAGGTCGCCAGCCTGGTGGCGAAGTGGGATGGGAATGTGGAGGCAAGCAAGATGGCGCGCCTTGGCGGCGAGTTTGCCATGCTGATGCTGGTCGCCATCCCGGAAGCCAATATCTCAAATCTCGACGGGGATCTTCAAACGCTGAGGGGCGAAGGCTGCCAGATTATCATGGTTCAGACCGAAGCGGACTCGAAGAAATACGCGGGCTGGCTGCCTTACGAGATCGAAGTGACCGGCGCGGATCACGAGGGCATCATCCATGAGATCGCGCATTTTCTCGCCTCGCGCGGCATCAACATCGAAAGCATGGATACCAGTTCCGCGCCCGCGCCGATGAGCGGGACGCCGCTGTTTACCATGAAGGGCGTGGCGCTGGTCCCGCCGCAGTTGAATTTCAACGATTGGAGCGATTCGTTGGAGGAGGTGGGGGATCGTTTGAATGTGAGCGTGAAGGCGGAGGTTGTGAAGTAGTTTGTGTATAGAAGGCAGGGGGCGGAAGGCGGAATTAGGGTTTGCGGAATGAACGCGGCATGAATTTTTCAGGCATGGACATCATTGCGCCAAGCATTTTGCCGACTTCCTCATAGCCTTTAATGAGCTCTTCGTGTTTTTCAGGTTGAAGATACTCGCAGTCCTTTGCAAAATCCAGCCAAACTTGAGTCTCTGTCGCTTCGCCGTCTGAGTCGGCAAGTTTGCTGACGAACATTTTTGGATATTGTCTCTTACGGAAGCCTTCTGCTATGTTTGCCGCAATGCTGCGAGAGGAGCGGCGGATCTGATCGATGAGAGAATATTTCTCTTCTTTTGGAAAAACCTTGCTCTCTTTAAAAATTTCCATCGCCAACTTGTATGCCAGTTGATACACTTTCAAATCCCGATGACCTTTCAATTCCACATACGACATGAGATCCTCCTGTGAACGAATTGTCTGTTTGAAATTTATAGCAACATAAAACTGCCTGCCGCCTTCTGCCTTCTGCCTGCCGTCTACTGCCTTCCGCTTACCGCCTACTGCTCTCCGCCTTCTGATATTCGATTGTACCTCCTCATCACCTCCCTCACCTCCTCATGCGGCAATGCCTTTGCGCTGATCTCATGTCCAACCATATCCTCCGCCGCGACCAGCGAATTGACGATTGCTTCTTCGGTCGCAAATACCGTCGCGGCGAAGACCGGATCGAGATTGAAATTGGAAAGCGCTTGGATGGACGATAAACCCTTCCCGTCCGGGCGCGCCGCTTGCGGGTTGGCGGTGGAAAAAGCGAGGAAGATATCTCCTGAACCATTACCGCCGACCGATCCGGTGCGCGCCATGCCGAGGGAAACGCGCCTCGCCACCCGTTTGAGTTGATGAGGCAAAAGCGGCGCATCCGTGCCGACGACGACGATCAGCGAACCGTCGTCCATTTTGTAGGGATCTTCGCCGCTGGCTTTGTTCTCATCCGTCGGCAGGTGTTTCCCGACCGGGACTCCCGCAATGGTGAGGAAATGCCGCCGTCCGAAATTAGTCTGCGCCAGGACGCCCACCGTCCACCCGCCGAGATTTTCCGGCAATTTGCGCGAGGATGTCCCCGTGCCGCCCTTGAATTCATAACACATCATGCCCGTCCCGCCGCCGACGTTGCCTTCCTCAATCGAGCCGGATTTAGCCGAGTCGAGCGCGTGGAAGACATGCTCCTCTTTGACGAAGAATCCCTCCATGTTATTCAACCAGGCATCTGCCGTCTCCGCCACAACAGGCAGACACCACGGCTGGAAGCGGAACCCGTTCCTCACCTCCCACTTGACGATTGCATCCCGCACCACGCCGACGCTGTGCGTGTTGGTAATGCCGACGGGCCCTTCCACAAACCCGCCTTCCTCCACCCATAACGCGCCGGTCATTTCGCCATTGCCATTAAAAGAGTGAATGCCCGCATAGACCGGCGTGAAATCCTCCCGCCCGCGCGGATGGATGATCGTCACGCCCGTCCGCGCATCCCTCCCTTCGATGATGGTGGAATAACCGACCGTCACCCCCGGCACGTCGGTGATGGCGTTGAACTCCCCCGGCGCCCCCTCAAATGGAATCCCCAAATCCCTTGCGCGTATCTTGTTCATTGATAATATCCTCTCTCTCCTCTATTGTGGATGGCGAAATTATATCCGAGGGGCATGTAACGCAAGCCTATAGACTTGCGTTACATGCTGGTACAATGGACGCATTAACTTTCAAAAGGATAAAAACATGGCGTTCGATACCGTAAAAGATGGGCTGGTCGTTTCAATGGAATATAAATTAACCGCGGATGGCGAGGTG
>JAJTYX010000210.1:0-1223 GCA_021462865.1 Gammaproteobacteria bacterium
CGAGCATAACTTGTGGAGAACGCTAGAGCGTGGATTAACTCTCTGGGCTGAAACAGGCTCACCCGTCGCGATTGAGGCGTGGCCCAAGAAAATCCCAGAAAGCGGAGGGGTGTGCATCTACGAAGGTCGTCTTAAAGAGTTGGCGCATGAAGTCAAAAAAGAAATTCCGATCGCCGCGGTGATCGGTTCGTTGCCGCGTCCGAATCAAGCGTTTTGGACTCTCTCCGCGTTGTGGGCGGGTTGGCTGTGGGGGCGCGAGGCGGTGGAACCATATAAGGTCGCGCTGCGTCGTAGGCGGTATGACTGGGCATGGAACGCGACCGCTTTGCACGCCGCGTTTTCGCATTTGTTTGAGTTGCTGCCGCTTGGCACGCCGTTCTTTGGATTCATGCCTGAGCCTGAACCGCCGTTTCTCACGTCGGCGCTCACGGCGGCGGGCGCGGCAGGATTCGATTTGAAAAGCGTCGCCTTGCGGACCGAACATGACCCGATTCAAATTTTGTGGAATCGTGGAGAGCATCTCAAGCGTGAAGCGAATGAACAAGATGTTGCCGTTGCGCGTGAAGCGATACATGCACATCTTCTTGAGCGCGGCGAGCCTGCCAGTTATTTGCACGTCCATGCGGCGGCGTTGATCGCGTTGGCGGAGGCGCACGCGTTGAAAAATAAAACGCAAGAATTTGACGAAGCCTTGCGAACGACGAACGCGTTGATCCAATCGGCGTTGTCGGAGGATGCGCGCTTCGTTCATTATTCGTCGGGCGAAAGTGTGGAGACTGGGTTGTGGAGTAACGCCGACTTAAGTCGGCGCTACGAATCGTTGGCAGATCGCGTAGAAGTCGCCATCGTCACGTTCCTGCAAAAGAATCCCGACAGCATCTATCTTGAGATCGAAGACGATCTGTATCCGCGCTTTGCGGGTTTGCTCACGCCATCGAAAGCGATGATCTATGCCATATTGGATTCATACGTCGAGCGCGAAGGCGCGTCCATGAAATTACGCGCGGAGGATGTCGCGTCGGCGCGGCGGAACGAGCGCGACACGATCATCCCAATGCTCGAACTCGTTGGCAAGCGGCTTGGCTATTCAACGAGCCTCGCGGATAAAAATCACGTGTGGGAGGAAAACAATTCCATTCAATTTGCGTTTTATGTGCTTGCCTCCGCGCTGGTCGGACGCGCAATGGATGAAACGCCGTATGCGCCCGAGCAAACGATCCTCG
>JAJTYX010000211.1:0-1472 GCA_021462865.1 Gammaproteobacteria bacterium
GGGGGAGGGGAGCACATTATTGTGCCGGTCCCATACCAGCAGAGTTCCTCAGCCTGATTACGTGAATACAACCCGGGTATTGTAGAGAAGATGAACAAGGGTACTTGGGGTAAGGGATTTTGAACGCATTGCGATGTATCCATAAATCAAACTCACAATTGGCAATGTTATCCAAAAGAAGAATGGGTTCTCAAGTAGGTAACTGATGTGTTTGAACGAAAACAAAAAAGCTTGTATGTAGAAGGCTTTGGATTTACCCACCCCTACATCCATTAGAAACATGTACAACACACCCCTGTACATTGCCTCCTCGTAAATCGAACCAGGAATGATTCTAAACAAGAAACGGTCTAACAGTTCTGAATTCGGAGGACTTATGTTTATGACATCACTAAAACCATACATGCAAAACTGTGCTACAGCAAACACGCCGACGACCAACAACATCACACGAAGCCCGTTGAAATCAATAACACCAAACCTTACTTTATCGCTGAACAGGATATAGACTGCATAGATCAAGGCAATAACCGCTAAAAATTCGTATTTATACGCATATAATGTGAACAGCCCTGAAATTATCAACAGGACAACATAAAACCTGTCTATGTTCATTTCTTGTAATCGATCACGATTTAACGTTAAGACAAGAACAAGGATGGGGAAACTTCCAAGCACTTGAATCGCATACAGTATTGGCTCCAAGGTTCTGAGTTGTTCGTCATAATTTTGCCTGATTGCCGGGTCGAGCAAGTCACGAACGATTAGAATAAAAAGCTCTCGAGAAAAATCAACAAGGATCAAAGCAAATAACAGAATGTATGTAAGGTACTGACGTTTTGTCCATGTTTTCATAATTCACCGTGGTGTTGGGTGGTTAACGATCTTTATTTCGTTTTAGGCGATATTGGAAGAAAAGGTCGTGGTGCGGAGAGGTTAAAAACATCATTACCACCAATCTGTTTAATATAATCCTCGCAATCTCCATCATATACACAGTCATGAGGGCCAGACAGAGGTATTGGGGTCATGGTAGGAGTAGCAGTGATGGTAGGAGTTAAACTAGGCCAAAGGGTCGGTGTACTGCTTGGTGTACTGGTAGGGGCAGATGTACTTGTGGCCAAGGGCGTAAATATCGTGGGAGTCGTTGTTGGCGTAAATGTTGAAGTAGGAGTAGAAGTCGCAGTTGGTGTAGGCGAAATTGTAGGTGTAGGAAACGTAGTAGGGGTATGTGTGGGAGTAGTTGGGCAGATCATATTTGATGGGCATAAAGAGTCTCCCCGGGGCAAGTTTTCAAGACTCTGTAAGAATGTAAGCAGGACCGAGTTATTATCTTTATCCTTGTTTTTCTTCACTACCTTCGGCTTGCCAGCATCCAAGCCACTGCCGCGCACCACTTTATCCCCCACCTTCGTAGTGGTCATGGCGCTGTTATCACACGTCGGCGTCGGGTCTTCGGGGTCCGAGCACAC
>JAJTYX010000212.1:0-2144 GCA_021462865.1 Gammaproteobacteria bacterium
GTAGTGGTGGTGGGGGCGGGGGATATGGGTCACGCGCTCGCCAATTATCAGGCGTTTCATAATCGCGGTTTTCGGGTTGTGGCGATCTTCGATAACGATAAGTCGAAGGTGGGCGCGCCGATCGGGAAGTTCAGCGTGGAGGATGCGGAGAACATGGCGGAGCGTATCAGGGAACTTGGGGTGAAGATTGCGATGTTGACGGTCCCCGCCTCGGCCGCTCAATCGGTGGCGGACTTGACAATTCAAGCCGGGGTGAAAGCCATTCTCAATTACGCGCCTGTCAGTCTGAACGTTCCGGGGAACGTCAAGGTGCAGTATATCGATCCGTCGGCGCATTTGCAGAGGATGACGTATTATCTGTAAGGATGGAGGGCGGAAGATGGGGGAAGAAAGTTTGGCGGTTTCTCTACTGTATATGGATACGCTCGCGCCGCCGAGGACAGCGCAGGAGGAATTTGCGACTTTGTCCTTGTTTATACGGTGAAGAGTTGATGGTTATTCTTGGTCGAGGGGGCTTTTAACAGCCAAGCCGCCTCTGTTCAATACATGGGTGTAGATCATGGTGGTTTTGACGTCTTTGTGTCCGAGGAGTTCTTGAACCGTGCGGATGTCGTATCCGCTTTGGAGGAGGTGGGTGGCGAAGGAGTGGCGGAAGGTGTGGGGGGTGACTCGTTTTTCGAGTTGGGCGATTTTTGCGGCGGTACGAATTTCGCGTTGCAGGGCGGTTTCGTGGATGTGGTGCCGGCGGGTGTGTCCGGTGGCGGGGTCGGCGTAGAGGGTGGATGCCGGGAAGATGTATTGCCAGAGCCAGTCTTTGCCGGCGGCGGGGTATTTCTTTTCCAGTGCGCCGGGGAGGTAGACGGTCCCCAGTCCTTTGGCGAGGTCTTTTTTGTGGAGGAGTTGGACGCGTTCGATGTGTTGTCGGAGGGGGGCGATCATGCTGTCGGGCAGCATGGTGACTCGGTCGTCGCCTCCTTTTCCGTCGTAGACGAGGATGCGGTGGTTGTCGAAGTCTATGTCTTTGATGCGGAGTCGGAGACATTCCATGAGGCGGAGTCCGGCTCCGTACATGATTTGAGCCATGAGTTTGTAGGGTGGTTTCATGGCGGCGATGACGGCGCGGGCTTCTTCTTTGGAGAGGACGACGGGGACGCGTTTGCCTTTTTTGGGACGGGTGAAGTCGAGGAGGGATTGGTCGAGTTGGAGGTTGAGGACGTTGCGGTAGAGGAAGATGATGGCGCTGATGGCCTGGTTTTGGGTGGAGGCGGAGGCCTGGCGTTCGACGACGAGGTGGGTGATGAATTGGCGGATTTGTTCCGCGCCCATTTCTTTGGGGTGGCGTTTGTTGTGGTAGAGGATGTATTCGCGAACCCATTTGAGGTAGGTTTTTTCGGTGCGCGGGGAGTATTGTTTGAG
The DNA here is from genome assembly GCA_021462865.1 of Gammaproteobacteria bacterium. GTDB lineage: Bacteria > Pseudomonadota > Gammaproteobacteria > Steroidobacterales > QUBU01. The sequence goes on from JAJTYX010000212.1 coordinate 1,417, forward strand.
GCGGATGTGGTCGCGGTAGTGGTCGAGGAGTTTTTTGGGTTGGGCGGGTGTGGGTTGCACGGGGTTTGTCCTTGTAGCGTTCGAAGTCTGTTGGCTTGCGCTGGGATTCGGCGGGCTAACGCTTCGATAGGGTCTCGGTATGTTCGACTATCCGCTTGGCGCAGGCGCCTTGTTTTAGAGGGCGTTTCGTAAATCCTTTTTGGGGCGCGGATTAGGGCGGGGTTGGCTGAAAAACAAATGAAAAATCCGTATTTGCTAATCCTTGCCCCATCCCGCGTCCCGCCATCCCATGCTCCGCCTGACGGTAACCGTCAGGCTACTCATACAAAATCCGCTGAAGCGGATTAGCCAATTTTCAATCGGCTTTGTGATAATAGCGCCGATGTCGCCATCCGGGGATGCGATGAACGTCTGTGGTAGCGTTTTCGGGGATGGCAGGTGTATAATTGGGTTGCAGGGTTTTCGGTATTTAATGGATTATACAGCAAAACATCCGCATAAACCCTGTTACGACGGTTTATAATGCCAAGCAGCTTATACGGCGATCTGTATAAACTATAGTTGGGCAACCCCTTGCGTTATTCAAAAAATTGCGTGAATAAATTAGCCTTATAATTGGGGTTGGAGATACAAAAAATGAAATTACCCCTAAACCAAATTCTCAAAGGCGATTGTGTTGAAAATCTAAATTCATTGCCTGAAAAGTCAATTGACTTAATTTTTGCAGA
>JAJTYX010000213.1:0-1012 GCA_021462865.1 Gammaproteobacteria bacterium
TGGTTGATGAGCAGGAACTCCATCACGCCCTTCTGGGCCGAGACGGCGAGTTCCGAATGGGTCTGGACCTTCATCCCCTCGGTCGCGGGCGTCGCGCAGGCCGGCAGCGGCTTCGGCGCCTTCTCGACCTGCACGAGGCACATCCGGCAGTTCGCCGCGATCGAGAGCTTCTTGTGCCAGCAGAAATGCGGCACGTAGACACCGAGCTTGACGGCCGCGTCCATGACGGTGCTGCCGTGCGGCACGGCGACCGGCTTGCCGTCGATCTCGAGGTTCAGCATCGCGGAGGGAGCGGCGGGCGTCATCACAGATAGGGCGGCACGAGACAGCACTTGTGGTCGATGTGGTGCTGGAACTCGGCGCGGAAGTGCCGGGTGAAGCTCTTCACCGGCATCGCCGCCGCGTCGCCCAGCGCGCAGATCGTGCGGCCCATGATGTTGTCGGACACCGAGTTCAGCAGATCCAGGTCCTCCTGGCGGCCCTCGCCGTTCTCGATGCGCCGGCCCCCCCGCCACAGCCAGCCGGTGCCCTCGCGGCAGGGCGTGCACTGGCCGCAGGATTCCTCGAAGTAGAAGTACGAGAGGCGCATCAGGGACTTGACCATGCAGCGCGTCTCGTCCATCACGATCACGGCGCCCGAGCCCAGCATCGAGCCGGCCTTCGCGATCGCGTCGTAGTCCATCGTCGTCGCCATCATGACGTCGGCCGGCAGCCCCGGCGCCGACGATCCGCCGGGGATGACCGCCTTGAGCCTGCGGCCGCCGCGCACCCCGCCCGCCATCGCGAGGAGGTCGGGGAACGGCGTGCCGAGCTTCACCTCGAAGTTGCCCGGACGCGCGACATCGCCGGACACCGAGAAGATCTTCGTGCCGCCGTTGTTCGGCTTGCCGAGGTTCAGGAACCACTCGCCGCCGTGGCGCAGGATCCACGGCACCGACGCGAAGGTCTCGGTGTTGTTGATCGTCGTCGGCTTGCCGTAGAGGCCGAAGCTCGCCGGGAACGGCGGCTTGAA
>JAJTYX010000214.1:0-1628 GCA_021462865.1 Gammaproteobacteria bacterium
ATTTTGACGGCTTCCTCGACGCTGAAATTTTGTCTGGCTTTAATGCGTTCGGAAAGCGAGCCGCCGTTCATGTAGCGCATGACGAAGTAGGGCTGGTTGTTCTCCTCCCCCACGTCGTAGACCGGGACGATGGCGGGATGCTCCAGCTGGGCGATGATCTTCGCCTCGCGCTCGAACCTCATGCGAAACTGCGGGTCGGAGTGGATCAGTTCCGGCGGCAGGAATTTGATGGCGACCTCGCGCTCGAAGCGCGGATCGTAGGCGCGGTAAACAGTGGCGAACCCGCCCCGTCCAAGTTCTCCTTTGATCTCATACCGTCCGATTTGCTCCGGAACTGCCATTGGCGATAAGTATACCTATTGAAATGGTACGGCGCAAGCCGTTACAATTCTGACAATTTTCTGAAACGAATCCCCGGCGCACTTGTGGTATATTCGCGGCAGGTAAATCTTATGGACGATAGAATCACCATCATCGAAGGACCGCCCCCGATCTTCGAGCATGTCAACGACGGCTGGGCGATGGGCTTGAACGAAAGCCCCAATTTATCCGTTCCCGCGCTGACGCGCCTGCGCACATTTAACGGACCGGCGCTGGTTCAGCGTTGTTATAACGCCTGGAACGCCCGCTCTTCCATCCAGTTGCATTACCGTAACGAGACCGGCATGGAACAGACCGCCCCCATTCTCGCCGCCCGCAATGTGGAAACAAACGACGGGCATGTTTTGCTGTTGTGGGTCTACCTCGACAGCGAGAAGGTGGAATACGAAACCGATTCTGGCGACGACCCGCTGGATGACTTTCTGGACGAATGAGAAACAAAGCGACAGTCACCTTTTAGGTGACTGTCGCTTTGTATGTGAAAACTATGACAACGCTTCTTTCCACGCTCGAAGCCGGTTCGCTGACCTTGAGCCTTAACCGCCCCGAACGCGCCAACGCCTTCAACCTGGATATGACAACGGCCCTGCAAACAGCGCTCGCCGCCGCCGGGGAAGATTCGCAGGTGAGGTGCGTGACGATCACCGGGACGGGGAAAACTTTCAGCGCCGGGCAGGATATTGGCGAGATGAAAAAATACGGCGGGGAGGTCTCCTACCGCGAACACCTGGAGAAGACCTACAACCCGCTCATCCTGCAAATTCGGGGGATGGGCAAGCCGGTCGTGGCGGCGGTCAACGGGGCGTGCGCGGGCGCGGCCTTTGGAATTGCCCTGGCTTGCGATCTGCGGATCGCGCATACAAGTTCGTATTTCGCGGTGGGTTTTAGCGGCATTGCCCTCGCGCCGGATTCGGGCGTTTCGCTGTTATTGCCAAAACTCATCGGGCTGGGGCGCGCGCAGGAATATTTTTACACGAACAAACCCATCCCGGCTTTGCTGGCGCATGAATGGGGACTGGTCAACAAAGTGGGGGGATTCAACTTTCAGCGTATGATCAGACAGGTTGCGGCCGAGCTGGCTCGAGGTCCGCGCGAGGCGTTTGCGGCGGGGAAGAAAGCCTTTAATGACGCGATCCTGCCAAACCTGGCGGAGTCGCTGGCGAGGGAGGGAATCCTGCAGGAGGAATTGGGCGGCTCGGACGATCATCGCGAGGCGGTGACGGCGTTCTTCGAGAAGCGCAAGCCGG
>JAJTYX010000215.1:0-2149 GCA_021462865.1 Gammaproteobacteria bacterium
CCCATGATGAAAACAATATCGCGTTGATTCAACAACCCGAGCGAATCGAAATCCCCGCCCGGTCCACTTCGCACGTTGACTCCCCTCAAGATCGCGCCTCTCGCCCCGGACCCGGAGCCTGCGCCTGCATCCACAAGCGGAACCTCCCCCGAAACCTGCACATAATCCGCGCGAACCCAGCCGTTTCCGTCGTCGAAGACGATGCGAAGCCAATAGCCGAACGATTCTTTTCCGGCGACTTGCACCGTCGAAAACGGAGGAATCGTTCCCAATGATTGACTCGCCGTGGACGGCTCGACTCGCACATTGACCTCGCTGGTTGTCGTGCCGGGAATCGGGTCAATCGTCGGCGCGGCGGTCGGCGGCGATGCCGTGCGCGTGGGTGGGGGAGCGGCGCTCGGCGGCAAGGCGGCGGTGACAAAAAGCGGCAATACAACATCCGGCGTGGAAGGGCTTGCGTCGCAGCCGGAAAGTAAAACTATCAGGGCTATCCAAATCAGAGCCGTGTTCTTCATCGAACTGGAATTGTATCCAAAAAAAACTCACCCGCGAAATCGTTCGGGGTGAGCGACGCCTTGTGGCGCCCCCGCGCAGACTCGAACTGCGCTCTTCGGCTCCGGAGGCCGACACTCTGTCCACTGAGCTACGGGGGCGGGACGAGCCGGATTTTACCATTGTCTCCCGCTCCTGCCGGGTTTAAAAAACCTGGCAGGAGCGGGACGGTAACTTACGTCTTCGCCTGCGGCGCAAGCGCGGCGATGCTCTGCCGGTGTTTCTGGATGATCGCCGCATTGCCCTTCTCGTCGCCAAACTTTTCGAGTTGTTCCTTCTTATGAGCCAGTTCGCCGAGATACTGATAGAAATGACTGGTGGCTTTATACGACCCGCCGCTCAACGCCGCCATGCGCGCCCCGAACTGGAAGAACGAGACCGCGGTCTTGAACTGCGCTTCCGAGATCAAGCCGCTGTTCATTTCCTCGCGCAGGTGCTTTTTCAACAGTCCCTGCTCGTGGCGGATGAGCCAGATGATGAAGCCGAGGAAGATCAGCCAGCCCGCCCATTCGAGCAGGATGACCAGAGCCAGACTGCCGAGACCCGAAACGAACACCAGCGAAGTGTTATGGAAGGAGTGAGCGAGGACGGCAAGAAAATAGCCGATAAGCGGAGCGACAAACTTGACCAGGATATTCCGGTTTGTGCGCGCTATGGCAAATCCCAGCCCGGTGAACGCCGTGTAGAAGGGATGCCCCCAGGCGAATACGCCCACGCGCAGGGCAAAATTCGTGAACATACCGCCCCAACCGGCTTCGCTGTACTGGCCCAGAAAATAGAAAACGTTTTCTGTGGCGGCAAACCCCAGCCCGGCGATGCCGCCGTAGATGATGCCGTCCAGGATCGAGTCGAATTCCTTGCGGAACAGGAAAAAGACGATCATCACCGCCAATCCCTTCATGAATTCCTCCACCAGCGGCGCAGTGATCGAACCGCCGGCGATGTCTTCCAAAACGGCGTCGTTCAACACGAGGCTGAAACCGATCTCGAAGACCGTTGCGATGATCAACGTCCCGATGATGGCGACGATCCCGCCCCAGAAGAAGGTCATCAACAACAGCCAGCGCGGCTCCTTTTCGTAGCGGTCGAGCCAGTACAAAAACCATGAGAAGAAAAATGCGGGGATAAACGCCATGGGAATTGCAACAAGAACAGCCATAATACTCCTCCGTGAAATTTGGATTTGAAACGACAAGCCTAATTGTAATGAAGTAAGTTGGATTGTCAACCGGCGGGGGAAGTCGGATTGACAACCCAACCTACTTGAAAATCAACCGCGTTCGTTCCACCCGCGCCGTTTCCGGTTCGATCCCCAGCGCCGATAATACTTCTTCGGGTCTGCCGGTCGCCCCTTCGCGCGCGGCGAGAGTCATCTTCAGCCATGCCGTCCCGTCCGCCTGCGCGATCACGCTTACCATCTCGATCAGCGGACGCAGGTCATAGGTCTTGCCCCTCCGTTCGCGGATGAGCGACTCGGCGTTCATCATTTCCTCGACTTTGCGCTTCAACCCGGACCCGGGAACGGGTTCCGTCAAATGGACATCGTACGACGCCGAAAGCGTTTGCGTCTGCAAGGCGGGCAGGTTTTCCTCCACCG
>JAJTYX010000216.1:0-2032 GCA_021462865.1 Gammaproteobacteria bacterium
ATCCTATGGGAGTTTTACGAGAACGCCTTCGATTACCTCTTCGGCACCACCATGGTGCGCGGATTGGAAGATACAGTTGTGGATATGCTTATTGGTTTGTCGGGGGCATTGGTGTTGAGTGTGTTTTATGGGAAGAGATGACTCAAATGAGAACACGATAGTTTGAGCGATTGTTTTTAGGGATAAAAAATGTATTTACGGTGATACCGTAAATAAAACATATGCTTATTCTCTAGCCGCAATAATCTGAAATTTGAATCTATGCCAAATTGCGACAAGGCGGATTTGTCCAATTTACTTGAAGTAATGATCTGTCCCTTGTCGTCAAAACTAATAAATCCCGAATCAAAGCAAGCGTCCAAATTTGGAAGCAATAATAAACCATTGTACACATCAAGCCTTTCGGCGTTTGACGAGTCGCGCCAAGGCTTGATGTGAGACGCCCGAAGTAACTCGATTTGTTGACAACCAGTGACTGAACAACCACGCCAATATTCGATCAATGACTTTTTGAATTGACCCTGTCCTATTCGGCTTTGTATAATTGACTCTCGCGTTGTTTTCTTCAGTTTTTTGTAGCTGTTTCTGTGTTGTTCAATTTCTTGGAGAACATTTGGGCGTGACGCTTCTTGACTGTCAACAACTTTTTCTAGCTCAGACGCATACTTATTCTTGATTTTTCTAAGCCCAAAACTAAAATTCTGTTGGCTTTTTAGAAACGCTTTAAACCATGGAAGATTACTGATAGGTATTGCGGGTTCAAATATCCTGCCAATGTCGCCTGATACTGAAAATTTGAACCCCGAACTTTTGGGCAATCGTCTTATACGATCTGCAACAAAATAATAATGCAAAAAATATTTTCGCGGCTTTCCCATTCCGCTTACAAGCCAAATATGACTTCCTATTACAAGCCAAATATGACTTCCTATTAAATCGGCAAAAGACTTGCTTGTTGAAATGCCAAAGCTGTCAATATCTCTGTCTTGAATTTCCCCCATGATCTGTGAGTTGTGATATTGAACATAATGCGCTGGCTGCTGTATGCTAAACCAGCGCAGCTCTTGAAGCGCCTGAGTGACTTCTTTATGCATGACCATTGACCATTCGTTGGCAACGTCATCTGGTCGCAAGAACCAAGATAAAACATAGGATATTTGGCCGCTATCATCCCAATAATTGAGCCCTTTCCGCAATAGGTTTCCAATTTTTCCGTATTGTAAATTTGCCGCATTAAAATTTTTGTATCCCGCAGAATTTGCTAGCTGTCTTGCAGTCAAGGTATGCTTGGGCGCTAAAAATTGAGCTCTCAGCATTGCTTTTTGACCCGCTGTCAGTTTTTCTTGTATTTGAAGAAACACGGTCTTGTACTCCGCAATAGAAGGAACAGCGGGAAGGTTGTTAGGCGCAGAATTAATTCTGTTGATGCTTGATTTTTTTCTCATAGTTTTCATATTGATATTTATTGTAATCAACAGCTATGTTTTGGGTGAAGGGGCTAGCTCGCCGCATGAACATTTGCCGCCGATGAAAACATGCACATGACCAAACTCTAATGAGCGATTTGTATTGGCGACAAAAGCAGGCAGAGTATACGCGCTGCGACAATTTGGGCACCACCCATTAAATACTGCATGGAGGCATTTTGGACAAATTTGATCAGCCACAGTGACTATATCAGGACCATCAGCAGATGCTAGCCTCCCGTAAAACAGAACCTTACAGCTTTCGCACTGATACTCTCCCCAATTTTCTTGAATAAGATGATTGCACTTGCTAGCGCCGCCACATTCAGGACAATTTAATTCTTTCATTGATTCTCCTTTTTGGGACAGAGATAAACTCTCTGTCAGCGCAATTGTCTATCTCGTAAATCCTAAAACAAATCCTTGTTCGCTTTCACCCATTCGAACATCAACTCCATGCCCTCTTCGAGATCAATTTTCGGCTCCCAGCCGAGTTCGTTCTTTGCTTTGCGTAAATCTGCATAGAAAACTTTCTGGTCGCCGGGGCGCCAATCTTCGCGCGCCAC
>JAJTYX010000217.1:0-2111 GCA_021462865.1 Gammaproteobacteria bacterium
CCCCACGTTCCCCTCGCAAGGAGGAAAACCGCCCATGCGCCCAGATTGCCCACGCCCCGAACGCCAAAGCCGATGCCCAACAGGAGCAAACGGAGAGAACAGAGAGCCAACCCGGCACTCCGTTTCCTCCGTTGCCTTCTATGATGCCGGGGTTGTCAAGTCCGCATGTGGAGCGTTGGGTGCGATTGGTTCAGCCTTCTATCCGGGCTCTTGCGGCAGGAGGCGATCGTTGCCGACCATGGCCTCCGATTCACGGCCGCGGGCCCATTCAACATATGCGATGACGCCCATTCTCCGTGGCGAGCTCGAGGCCCAGGCAACAGACCGGGCGCCATCGCTTCAATCGATCCCATGCTCCCTGCTGAACTTCACCACCATCTGACCGGCTCTCGTTTCAATGGGCTATTCCATCCCCCCCACCAGAAAGAACCAGGGCCAGAGGCGGCCTCGGTGCTTTCCGGGGGGGAAAGAAGATCGATCATGCCGCCCGAACCGACTGTGATCCCTCGGGAAACTGCTCCCAGTCCTGTTTGTCCCGCAGCATGGCCCAGCACCAGATCAGCAGCCGGCGGGCCACGGCCACGATGGCGATCTTCTTGCGCGTCTTGCCGCCCTGGCGGACGCGCTCATACACCGCCCGCATCCGCGGATTCAGACGCAGCCCGATCCAGCTCACCTCCACCAGCAGTCGCCGCAGATTGGCGTTGCCGTGACCGGTGATCCGCCCGTGCCGTTCCATCATGCCGGACTGATACTGCTTCGGCACCAGGCCCGCGTACGACGCCACCTGCTTGCCGCTGGCGAACCGATGCGGATCGTCGATCGCCGCCACCACCATCTCCGACAGCCGCCGGCCCACGCCCGGAATCGTCCGCAGCCGCCGCACGCGCTCGTCCTGTTCCCCCCGTTTGTCCAGTTCCGCCGTGACCCGCTTGAGGCCGGCCTCGACCCCATCCAGTTGTTTCAGCTCCTCATCCAGCTCCGCCCGCCAGAAATCGCCCGGCGGGCAGTGCTCGATCGGCAAGGCCATCTCCCGCAAGGCCTGCACGCTCTTGTGCGTCCAGCCCGACTTGCCCGCGGGCATGCTGATCGCCTGGGCGTCCAGAATCGAGCGGATCCGGTTCTTGATCGCGGTTCGACGATCCACCAGCGTCTGACGGTACCCGATCAGCGAACGCCACTGCCGAACCGGCCGCGCGGGCAGATGGACCAGCTTCAACTGGTTCATCGCCGACAACTGAGCCAGCTTCAACGCGTCGTCGCGATCCGTCTTCCGCTTCACGTTCTGCCCCCGCCAGGCCGAGCCGTTGGTGTTGACCACCTGCAGATCGATCGCCGCCGCCAGGACCTCATCGCCCACCCAGCCGGCCTGGTTGCACACCTCGATGACCACCCGGTCGGGCCGACATCGGACCAGCAACTCGCGCAGTTCCCCAGGCACCGTCCGGAGGCCGTAGAACTTCGCCTGCGAAGTCGCTGCCTCGAAATCACACGCCACGCTCTTGCTCTTGCCGAGGTCAATGGCCAGAATACGCATTGCCGGGTCTCCTGTGCTTGAGGCTCTAAACGTGTGACCACCTGTCACACTTGAGCGATCCACCAGATCAGCTCGCCACCACATGGGACGATGATCCCGAAGGATAGCCCAAACCGGGAGCCCCGGCATTCATAGTTTCTCTGCGTCTCTGCGCGAGATCTTTTCTTCGCGGCCTGCGAAGAAACTGTTGGATAGCAGTGCAGATTGGGAAGCCAGGACGTGCCGTTCGGGCGGGCTTGTGGGATTCGTGAGGAGAAGGGGCTGCGGCGTTCGTTTCAGGATGGGATATGCGGAGGCTAGGTTGGATGGGACCCACTCAGAATGTCCACCCTCTTTTCCGTCGAAGTCGTAGATTCTGGCCTTGTTCGCGTTGTCGCCGGCGGCGCACAGCGGGCAGTTGGATTGGTTCTTCCCCGCCGCCGCCTGCGTCTGCCTGGTGTAGGCGACTTTCTTCGTCTTCTCGTCGAACACGTGGACGGCGAGCAATCTGGTGGCAAAGGCTGGCCTACTCGCCGAGCTGTTCAGCGTGGGCGGACACAGGACACAGATCTCGGAATATCGCGACCCGTAGCAC
>JAJTYX010000218.1:0-28067 GCA_021462865.1 Gammaproteobacteria bacterium
ATCATCGCCGAACTTGCCAAATTGCGCCTGACCCTGCACGAAACCAAATGCCAGCCGCGCCCCGTCGCAGAGGGAATCCCTTTTCTGGGTTTTGTCGTTTTTCCAGAACATCGCCTGCTCAAAAGTCGAAAGGGGATCGCGTTCCAACGAAAATATCGGAAATTGCGAAATGACCATCGGCGCGGCGAAATTTCCCTTGAAAGGATCAACGCATCCATACAAGGCTGGGTCAACCACGTCCGTTACGCAAACACCTGGCGCCTGCGCCTGTCCATCCTCGCCCACTGATCACTTTCCTCTTTCCACGCTCCAATCCCCAATTACCAATCTCCACTTTCACCCTTCACCCTTCATCCTTCATCCTTCCCCCAACCCCCTCCACAAACCTCAACAAACTTCCCATCCCCTTCCCAATCGGCTCCACGTCAATGTACTCGTTCGCCGTATGCGCGCCGCCGCCGGTGGTGATTCCCATCACGACGGCGGGAATGTTTTTGCTCAGGGGAATATTCGCATCGGTCGAGCCGGAGGTGAGGGTCGCCTCGACGCCCTGTTCCCGGACACATTCAAGGGCAAGTTGCACCATCGGATGATTCGCCGGGATTTCGCCCGCCGGTCGTTCGCCGATGATCTCGGCTTGGAATTTCACCCCTTCGCGATTCCAATGCAGAATGGTTTCCTCGACCTGGGAAATGATCTTCGCCAGCGCCGCCGGGTCTTCGGAGCGCAGGTCCAGTTCGCAACTGGCTTCGGCGGCAAGCACGTTCACGCCCGTCCCGCCCTGGATGACGCCGACGTTCAGCGTCGTGCGCGGTTCGCGCGGCAGGCGCATCTGCGTCAGTTGCGCGACCATCGCCGCGAGTTCATGCACCGCCGAAGGGTTGCCATAATCCGACCATGAATGTCCGCCGCGCGTCTTCGCCGTGATGCGATAACGCCGCACGCCGGTGGCGCGATGATAAACATGCCCGAACGCGAGCCCTTCGAGGACGAGATAACCAAGAACATCCGCGCCGAAACGCTCGACCACGCCGCGCATGCCGCGCAGATCGCCCAAGCCTTCCTCCCCCACGTTCGCCACAAACCAGATGTCGCGCTTCAATTCAATCTTCCGCTCGCGGATTCCCCAAACGATTCCGAACAACGCGGCGACGCCGATGGAGTTGTCTCCCAGGCCGGGGCCGAAAACCTTCCCCGCTTCTCTCTTAATCTCCAGCCTGGTCCCCGCCGGGAACACCGTGTCACTGTGAGCGGATACGATCAACGCCTTTGCCTTTCTCTGTTTTCCCGGCAGCCGCGCAAAGACGTTGCCCAGCGAATCCATCGAAACGTCTTCCAGCTCTTCCTTCACGAACAGATCGCGCAGGAACTCCGCGCGCGGACCTTCCCCAAACGTCGGCGCGGGAATTTGTTGGATTTGGATTGCAAGGTCGAGGATGGCTTTTACAAAGGACATTGTTTCCTTGCTTTTTACGAACTCGCCTTACGCAGTTCAAACGCTTTGATATAAGAACCTATCCGGTTCGCCATGCTCCCGGCGGCAACCGCCCTAAGCGGAGTCGAAGGGCAGGCGCGCAGGGTGAGTTACTTAATGCATAGCGCGGTTCGTACCGCAAACTTTAGTTTGCGCCTGCGCGAGAAGCAAACTGAAGTTTGCAGCGCCGCGCAAAATCTTCGCGACCGGCGCAGTTTTTAAAGAGTAATACTATAATGCGCGATCCGTAAAATTCAAACTGCTCTCGCCATTTCCTTCAACGATTGTAACCGCGCATCGGCGAGACCGGCGAGGGCGTCCAGTGTGGAGAAGGGTCCCGTCCCTTCGATCTTCAAAGAAGCGGAGATGTTCCCATGCAACGCGGCGAGGAGCGGGTCGTTCGCGCGCGCGTAACCGGCGAGGAATCCGCCGCAGAACGCCGAACCCGCCCCGGTCGGGTCCATGAGGCGGACGGGGTAGGCGGGAATCTCATATCGTTTTTTCCCCGTCGCGTCATAGAGGCGCTGTCCCTGCCTGCCGCGTTTGATCGCGACGATCTCCGGTCCAAATTCGGCGGCCTTCTGAGCCATCTCCCACAGGTCGTTGGTCTCGCCCCAAAACAGGGCGCGCAACTCCTCTTCGGAGGGAAGGAAGATTTTAATTCCGAGCAGAAGGGCGCGCAGGTTGCGTAAAAACTCCGGCTTCATATAGGAGGGGTGCGGATCGAGAGAAATGGTCTGACCGGAGCCGCCCCTAAAGAGGCTGGACATCCGGCTTTGGCTGGTGAAATCGAAGGGGCACAGATGCGCGTAACGAAGGTCGCGGTATGACTTGGGGACGCGCAACGCATCGGGCGAAAGCGGGTCTCTCTCGCGCAACGGGTTGGAAGATTCGTCCCGCGGCTGATACCCAAGCAGGGATTTTGGGAAGGGCATTTCGCGGCGGGCAAAATGCGAGACCGGGTTGGAGCGGCTGCGCTCGTTTGTCTCAGTGTAGGCTATGAAGTCGCGCATATCGGTCTCAGCCAGGTCGTCGTCGCGATAAATTCCGCGCGCGTCGAATCCGCGCGTTTCGAGTTCGTTTATCCATTCGCGCGGATAGTTTTTATCAACCTTCGAGATCAACGCCAGGGATGAATCCCAGACCGCCAGCCCGCCTGCGGCGTAAAGCAGGTCGCCGCCGGGAGAATCCAACCGAGGAGAGCCGTTCGGAGGGAGAAGATATTCGCGGGTCAGTTTACCGGCAAGGGCGAAGGAGGGCATGGGTTGGTAATTGGGGATTGGTAATTGGTAATTGGAGGTTGGGTTGCGAGAGGGCAGGGAGGGGATGAGTTACGAGTAACAAGGGATGAGGGAGGAATTACGCTTTTGGATTTACGATTTCCGATTTGCGGCTTACGGTTTGCGTTTTACGCGTTCCTAAATTCACCTCGCTTATGCATACGGATTACGAATTGCGGATTACGGTTTTCGCATCCACATCGGCTTCTTCGCCGCGACCTTTTTGAAGACCGGGCAGTTTTTCTGGTGCGCGCCGGGCAGGTAGCCGGCAGACATGAGGAACTCGTTCACGATCTCGCCGCCGGTGAAGACGAAGGTTTTCTTGAAGACTTGAACACAATAACTACGGTAAGAAGATAGTGTTGTCAACTGACTTAATCCTGTGAATACCAAGCCGGGCGTTCAGCCACAACAATTTTATAAATTGGACAATCAGGGGTATGAGCGCCTGGCAGGTATCCCGTACTCATTAGAAATTCTTTGACTATCTCCCCACCAGTGAATAAAAATGTGCGTTTAAACAGTTTGGTCCAGTTTTCTAAAGTTTGAGGATGATGGCTATCTAACCATCCTTTGAAGGATCCATATTCATTACGCAAAGTTTGAATCCGCCGAGCATTTTCAATAGCTGCATTAACCTTTAGGCGGTTCCGAATTATGCCGGCATCACTTAACAAGCGAGCTCGGTCTGCTTCATCAAAGGATGCGATTTTATCAATATCAAAAAGACTATACGCAACCCGAAAGTTATCGGCTTTCTTCAATATCGTTAGCCAAGAAAGCCCCGCTTGGTTAATTTCCAAGATCAGGCGCTCAAATAACAAATTATCGTCTTGGAGGGGAAAACCATATTGCGTCTCGTGATAAACCTTATTAAATGTATCTTCAGGGTGAGAATTGCAGTAATCGCAGTAAGAGGTCATAAAGCAATTTTACTATGCCAAAGTCAATAGCAGTCGTCCAAACATTGCTTTGGCAATGTAATCTAAAGGGAACAAAATATTTGGTATCGACAAGGTTGGTTTTACCCAAATATGGTGGTCGGAAGTCTTCAAAACGTGAAAATGAGGACGCCTCTGCGAATGCAGAGGCGTTTTGTTTGGGCTTAACAAGTAGTATCGCTAAAGAAACGTATGAATGAATTTACACATTGTTCTTCCCTGCTCCAGGACTCATTAACCATCAGCATGTTATGCCCAAAAAACCATTGCATTTCACCTTGAATTTAGCTCCAAAATTGTAGAGCAGGCTAGGTATGAACGGTTAACGTTGTATAGCCTTAATAATCTTATATATGCAGACAGGGCACTTGGGCGGATAAATAAAAACTGAACAAGTTAGCAACCATGGGGTTTCTTGTTAGGGGTTTCCTATTTTGCCTTTGCTCTGTCGTCGTAATGGAACACCGTATATGGTGACCGCAAGGCTGGGGTTTACCTAATTATGGATATAAAACTGTCCTGTGCTATCGAAGAAAGTAAGATTCGACCAATATAGGCAATAACTCACCACCAGTAGTTAGTTCAACAGCTTCATATCGGTTTTCTCTTTCAAGATAAAGTCCATGCTGTCCGCGCAAGAAGGTTGCGTACACAACCCATTGCTTACACCTGCCAGTATGTTAGCCATCCATCAGGTTTGGAAATCTCACAGTCGATGGAAGAGTCTTCACCTACAGTTTTCAATCCTCTCAATAGAGGCGGGGGTATTCAGACATAATTGTCAACTCCGCATTCTACAAGTGCTCCTGGTTTCAATCCTCTCAATAGAGGCGGGGATATTCAGACCACACGGCATACTGGACGAAGGAAACTGAACACACATGTTTCAATCCTCTCAATAGAGGCGGGGATATTCAGACTGACCTTGCACTCCTGCCTCTCGCGGCTGACCATGATGAGTTTCAATCCTCTCAATAGAGGCGGGGATATTCAGACAAAGGAGTAGAAAAAAATGTTTGTAGAATCTGTTACTCAATGGTGTTTCAATCCTCTCAATAGAGGCGGGGATATTCAGACTTCTTTGCGCTACGCGTAAAGGAAAGTTGGAAGACTCGTTTCAATCCTCTCAATAGAGGCGGGGATATTCAGACCGTCGCCTACGCCGTACCCGGTTCAACCGACGTACACGTTTCAATCCTCTCAATAGAGGCGGGGATATTCAGACTTTGGCAATGGCAATATCGTCCCCGCTGGCTTCTTCAGGTTTCAATCCTCTCAATAGAGGCGGGGATATTCAGACGAATAATGCTAAGGCTAATAACGTTGGTCTCGCAATTTCAGTTTCAATCCTCTCAATAGAGGCGGGGATATTCAGACCCCGTGGTGTATGGTGTATTACTGCTTGTTGGTACTTATAGTTTCAATCCTCTCAATAGAGGCGGGGATATTCAGACATCCAGCATAGCCATAGGACTATCCGGAACCAATTGCCAGTTTCAATCCTCTCAATAGAGGCGGGGATATTCAGACGCAGTAAGTATGCGATCCGCGACATCATGTCCGGGCTTGCGTTTCAATCCTCTCAATAGAGGCGGGGATATTCAGACCTGGAAACTGGTTATCGTAACCCCCAGCCCAATCTCAACGTTTCAATCCTCTCAATAGAGGCGGGGATATTCAGACCGTCGCTCGCATTATCGTTGGTCCCACCGCTCCTGCTGGTTTCAATCCTCTCAATAGAGGCGGGGATATTCAGACCTGGATGTACAGCAGTGAATGTTCGTGTTCTGGTCTTTGTTTCAATCCTCTCAATAGAGGCGGGGATATTCAGACTTGAAGATGCCCAAAAAGGAAAAGATAATCAAGGGTTTCAATCCTCTCAATAGAGGCGGGGATATTCAGACTCATACTCAATTGGGTGATGAAACGAACCGTGGTCCAAGGTTTCAATCCTCCCAATAGAGGCGGGGATATTCAGACGTTGGCCCCACAGCCATCGAAGAGTACGAGGCAATCGGTTTCAATCCTCTCAATAGAGGCGGGGATATTCAGACACGGTTGTGGCCGCAATCATCACTTTCATTTCTTCTTGTTTCAATCCTCTCAATAGAGGCGGGGGCATTCAAGCAAGAAATGCCGCCCAGGTAAGTTTGGAACTTGCAGACGTTTCAATCCTCTCAATAGAGGCGGGGGCATTCAAGCGAAATCGCAACACCATTTTGACAGTTGTCATTGTGGTTTTGTTTCAATCCTCTCAATAGAGGCGGGGGCATTCAAGCCTACAGTTTTGCACACCGCTGAAACTGAAAGAAATGCCGGTTTCAATCCTCTCAATAGAGGCGGGGGCATTCAAGCCTCCTGCAACCGAAGCCACCGTCAATTCCTGCCCCTTGTTTCAATCCTCTCAATAGAGGCGGGGGCATTCAAGCCTTTTTCGCCGGTTCCGCCGCGGCACGCACCGCCAAGGGTTTCAATCCTCTCAATAGAGGCGGGGGCATTCAAGCAATACATGCCCACCGCAACACCTCCGCCGTGAGGCGGAATGTTTCAATCCTCTCAATAGAGGCGGGGGCATTCAAGCAATCTGCCGGTCAATCCTGTAAATGGTGCGGTGCAAGGCAGTTTCAATCCTCTCAATAGAGGCGGGGGCATTCAAGCAAAGAGAACTAGAATCAGCAATGGCTAAATTCAGTCAAGTTTCAATCCTCTCAATAGAGGCGGGGGCATTCAAGCACGCTGGAGGCGTTGAAACGAGGTGCTGGAGGCGTTGAAAGTTTCAATCCTCTCAATAGAGGCGGGGGCATTCAAGCAACCGCTCAGCCGACCGCAACCCTTCTGCCCACGCAGAGTTTCAATCCTCTCAATAGAGGCGGGGGCATTCAAGCTATGGCTTGCTAGCGGGTTTCACAGAGCCATAGTTCCAGTTTCAATCCTCTCAATAGAGGCGGGGGCATTCAAGCGCCCCCCGCTCCCCCCGCCGCTGGCACCGCAACCCTTCTGTTTCAATCCTCTCAATAGAGGCGGGGGCATTCAAGCTGGGAGTGCCGGACACGGCAGTTATCAGGCAGTCCTCGTTTCAATCCTCTCAATAGAGGCGGGGGCATTCAAGCGCTGGGCTTTTTGGTATTTTCTCATCCATTTGCCCGAGTTTCAATCCTCTCAATAGAGGCGGGGGCATTCAAGCCGTCCTGCGACTTTTGAAGTCGTAGGGTATAGAAGAACGTTTCAATCCTCTCAATAGAGGCGGGGGCATTCAAGCCTGCTAAACCGTAAAAAGGAGAAGTAAAATGGAAACGTTTCAATCCTCTCAATAGAGGCGGGGGCATTCAAGCTCTGGCCCCACATGGCGAAGTCCTTCTTGCCCTACATGTTTCAATCCTCTCAATAGAGGCGGGGGCATTCAAGCCAACATCTCGGTGAAAGCTGGGGTAGACATGCAGTATATGTTTCAATCCTCTCAATAGAGGCGGGGGCATTCAAGCACAATCCCGCTCTGGGACCCATCTATTAACTACGGCGAGTTTCAATCCTCTCAATAGAGGCGGGGGCATTCAAGCATCGATGCGGCAAATGTCGATTTAGAGGACGCTCCTGTTTCAATCCTCTCAATAGAGGCGGGGGCATTCAAGCCCTGTTTTTTTTATCTCGCTTGTTCAAGCCCAAGCACATTTTAGCATAACTTTACTCATGCTTGTACCAACTTCGCGAACCTTGGGAAAGGCAATCGAAAAATTATGCAGAACCTCATTCCTTGTGTTGCATACCAACCCCAAAAATCGCCTTCAAACTCGACATAACTGGTGTATTCATATCGTATCGCCATTTTCGAACGGTAATCGCCTTCATTCGCACTTGCATCCCCCATAACCCTATTTGTCACCACACACAAACTTGCATACAATCTCAGAAAGGCATTGACAATCATGAAACACAAACCGCAACAATATCCCTCATTATATGTCATCTTCACACTGCTTAGCAGTATTAGACGTGGTATCCCTCAAAATAATATCTGGCGTGAATTTCGCAGGCAGGGCATCGCTTTGAAGCCGCGACTTTCTTTTTGGGTACCTCTTTGCAGGCAAGCTGGCTTGATTAAGGAAACCGATCAACAATTGCGCGTTTCCAGCTACGCCTCAACCTGGCTCAAAAAAACACCAGACGAACAAATTCTTTCCCTGCTCGAAGCCTGGCAAAACTCGCCACAAAATAAAAAAACCAGGCAGTTTCGCAAGAAACTACTTTGGAAATTACGACACAATCAACTTCTTACAGCCAAAGATCATGATGCGTTGAATGGATTGGATGCCCTTGGAATGACCGCCAATGGCGTTCTCACTTTTTATGGCAAATACTTTATACGAAATGAAGGGCATCTGCCCTCTCCCAAACCCATCCCACCATGTGCTATTCATGAGGAAAATTTCATTGCGCCTCTGCCCTCGCACCTGAGCCTGCTCTGGCGGCTTGAACTTCTTCTCCGCCCAAGCATGCCAGGCGTTTACCCACTTAGCAAACGTGCCCTGCACTTTCACAATGGCGACCCTCAGAAACTGATTCAATTGCTCGAAGATGGCATGAAAAGCACACTCCCAGAACATGCCAGATCTTTGATTTTGAAACAACCATCCATACGCATTGCCGAAGGGATCGTCCTTGAATTCTCCAGCCATGCCGAGTTGGCACAATTACGCCGCCAGCCAGTCCTGCGAAAATACTTTGAGGAATTTCTCTCCTCCCAGCGGGTATTGATAGCCCCACAAAATGCAAAAATGGTGTTCGAGTTGCTCAAACGTCGGGGAGTTTATGTTCACAGAAATGAAGACCAAACTCCAGCGGTGAAAACGAAGCGCACTCACTTCCCGCAAAACCCCTTGGTTCAGCCAGTCGGGCACTCCATATCAAAACTTGCGCTGATCGAAAAATACAAACAACTTGGTCAGGCATTGGATATGCTCTACCGAGCACCAGGGTATGCTCCTGAAAAGCGCCGCATCACCCCGCTCGCCATTGAACAACGCGGCGAGCATACCTATATTATTGCTTATTGCCAAACCCGCAGAGGGCAGCGTACCTTTCGGCTTGACAGAATGGAAATACCGGGTGCCTGGTAAACAAGAAAATAAAATACTCTGAACAAGGTGAGGGGGGCACCCTGCTCAGAGCTCTCAAATTATATCTAAAACTCACAAGTTGGCAAGTTTCTTGTGAGCCCAACAGCAAAGATTTCTATCAGAACGTACATTCCTCATACAGAAAATGCCGATGATCTTTGCCGGAAAAAAACTTGGGCAGATCTTGTAAATTTTTGGCATCAATTAAGCATAATCGTCCAAACAAATATGAATATTAATACTGTCTTTTACTGGTGACATGCGCGGACTTTTGCATTACACTCATCCAATCAATACAATTCACCCACCCCTCTAAGGTAGGGACCAAACCGTTCGCGAAGAAAGTTAATATCAAACTTGCCACTGTACGCAACCCAGGTCTGACGGCAAATGCCCAGAATCGCATCGCGATGAGAATCCACTGTACTTGGCTCAATTACCAACCGCGCCGCGGTTTGTTGACGGGTAAGTCCCAGGGCAAAGGCACGCAGAACATCGCGGCGGCGTGTTGTGAGGTCTTCCCAAACCATGCGGCATCGTTCGCGTTCGTCCTCATCCAACCAGCCAATGTCTGATTCGCGCAATTCCTGCTGAGATCGTGACAACAGCGGCGAAAGACCAGGGAAGTATGCCACCCACGGGACATATGGCACACTTACCAATTGAACCCCAATTTCGGTTGGCGCATGCATGATCCTTCCATCACGTGCCTCTTCGATAAAATCTGCCGGGGTGTTGATATGCCAGATTCGATCGGCAGGAGTGAGGTATTGCATCGCAGCACTCAACGCAATCAATGCCATGATACGACGCCCCCCGGTCAGACTAAGATGGAGGATATGATCAGCATCCTTTAATTGCGCCAACAATTCGTGCATGGTTCTACGTGCTGCTTCCACCTCGCTTGGCGATCGAATATCATCAAGAGGTATGCCTCCAAGTTGTACTGTCACGTTTCGTAAGTGGCAGGGTTGATTCAGATAACGGTCACCGACAAACTCCTGAGCCAGCCGTAAATACGCATTGTGGTAGCGCGTATTGGAGGAAGGGTACACGACTACCACCTGATCAATTTTTTCACCGCGCGCTAAAAGCAGGTCAAGGGTGAAAGTTACCACCTGTGGCTGCCCACCCAAAAGCGCAACGAGGGTTGTATGTTTATCCAAAGTCATTCACTTCATCCCATAAAAAAATCATGAATACGAATCTATTCCCAGCCATCTTGCTCGCCGGACCACCCAACTGCGGAAAATCCGTGCTGGCATTTCTGCTCACCCATCACCTGCGTCAACTGGGGATCGCCCATTATCTCTTGCGTTCCGCCCCTGACGGGGAAGGCGACTGGTATCTTGCCGGACAACCGGATATCGTCACGACCTTGCGTGCCTTGCACAAAAGAAACTATTCGTCTCAATTCATCATGCATATGCATAATGCAATCATGGCACGTCCGCTGCCACTGATGGTGGATATTGGTGGGCGTCCACAAGGCGATCAATTCAATCTGATCAAAGCCTGCACTCACTCCATTTTACTGTATCGCAGTGAAGAAGAGCGCTTGCAATGGCGCGTGATGTTGAACGAAGCCCGGCTGACTCCGATCGCCGAATTGCGCTCGACACTTAGTGAGGATGAAATCGTCTCAGAACGCAAACCTTACCTGCGTGGCACGATCAGCGGACTGGAGCGTGACCCCGGCCTGCGAAAAACCGGGCTGGTCTTTGGAATCCTGCTGGAGCTTGTGGCAGGCATATGCTCGTATGATGCTGCATCACTCGAACAGATCCACCTCGAACATGCACCCTTCCCGGTCATCAACGAACGCGAATTGGCAGGTAAATTATCCGTACCAGTGGAAGGCGAAAGGACGATCTGGAGTCCGGGGCATCTGGCTCACATCTCAAACCTTATTCTCACGTCCAAGCCTATTTCGATCTATGGCCGTGGACCAGTCTGGCTTGCCTCTGCCTTGGCAGCTTTAACCCTGCCCGAATCCTTCGTGATCTTTGACGCCCGCTACGGTTGGTTGTCTCCGCCTCCGCTTCGCCTTTTGGAGTCAACCAACTTGTTGGCGAATACACGGGTCTCAGCCGATGTGAATATAAAAGTCCTTCCATTTCAGGATCAGGACGCCTGGGTTGAGATCGGACTCCCTGGCGGGACAATTGAACCCTATGAGATCGGAATAACCTCATTACCATCTCGTGTTCAGGGTGGGCTGGTTCTCAGCGGAAAGATCCCACGCTGGCTGTTTGCGACTCTCGCCCATTACCTTGCCCCCAATCACGCCTGGCTCGCTGTGGATGACCCACGCCTCTCGCAAGCGATCATCGTATCCAGTAATTCCCATTCCCATCGGGTTGGCGATACGATCCCCAGGCTGTCACCTTCCCAGGATAGCCTGAAAAACAGGCATTGATCTCCCAATCATATGGAAGAACTCAAAGATTTTCAGGTATATACCAATTAAGGAATAGGAGTATTCCTGTGGCGTTCGGGTCGTATCCAAAATTCACATTGAAAACATTACGTTTAACTGTTGTACTTCGACACAGTATGGTATAAAATGAAAAAGTTCGTGATGAGCAAGAAAGCATGATGCCGGGGTCGAATGTCAGCGATGCAGTCGTTTTGCGTGGAGGCAATATGAAGCATTTTACACTCACGATGCTGGATACCAGCGGAATACATAATTACATCTTCAGAAGCGACCGGTTACCGGAGGTCAAATGACAGGCACAACCCTGACTCTTATTGATGTCCGAAGCGTTCAAAACTACCTATTCAATGCCAATGAACTTAAACAGAATTTAGGTGCGTCTGCGCTGGTGGAACAAGCCACACATGAGTGGATATTCAAGTTTCTGCCCGAAAAACGGAACGCCCAATGGATTAAGAAAGAATACCGCATCGAATTCGATGCAAGAATCATTGAGAAAGATAACCTCGATGCGGAAGTTATCTTCATGGGTGGGGGCAATGCCGCGATCCTCTTCTCTTCATTTGACAACGCAAAAGATTTCACGGAAAAATACACCGAATACTTATTGGAAAACGTTCCCGGTTTGGAAGCTTCCGTTGCCCACGTCAAAGATGTGGACATGGGGAAAACCGGTGCATTGAAAAATGCATGGGCAACCATGCAAACCGTGGAAATGCCCAAACAAAAAGCGCGGCTCGTCGCCCAGCCCCTGCTGGGTTTATCCGTAACCTCGGAATGCGTCTATACAGGGCTGCCCGCGGTGAAAGATGTACCGAAAAACCCGGAAACAAAAGAGCCGAGTGTGCTGGTCTCCGCTCAAGCGTTTGTCAAACAAGACCAGTCCACAGTGGATGCCGCAAAGCAACGCCTAAAAGATCTGCTTGGACTCGATGCATTCAATTACCCAGCAGATTTCGAAGAACTGGGCGGCGAGCGCGGAAAATCCAGTTTCATTGCCGTGGTACACATCGATGGCAATGGCATGGGGAAACGCATTCAGGCATACACTAATAACGAAGATAATCGCAAAATGATCACCCTCATGCGCGAATTTTCTAACAGCTTGAATCAGGTCGGCTTGGACGCGATGAAAACCGCGTGTAAGTATCTGGCGATGTATTCAGGCGAATTTCCTGACCGCTTTGACCCCAAAGAAATCGTCCACATCGATAGCTTTCATTTGCCTATTCGTCCACTGGTCTTCGGCGGCGATGATGTTACTTTCGTTTGCGACGGGCGGCTTGGCTTGGCGCTGGCGGTCAAACTACTGCAAGCTTTCTCAAATGCTAATTTACCTGATAAACAAAGGACCTTCGCCTGCGCAGGCGTTGCCATTGTCCACAGCCATTACCCCTTTGCCCGCGCCTACAAACTTGCCGAGGAACTCTGCCAAAGCGCCAAAGAAAAAGCGCGCAAGTGGGATAACGACAACCGCGTATCCCTTATAAACTGGCATATCGCCTCCTCTGGTCGTACCCTCGATTGGGATGAAACGCAGAAGCGCGAATTTGCAAACCCAAATGGGCAATTGCTTCTGCGTCCGTTGGTGGTGGACAAAGCCGAGGGTGTTTCAACTCCCACATGGCAAACCTGGCAGACCTTCACCGAACAGGTCAAAGGCTTCCGTAAAAGTTTCTGGTCAACCCAACGTAACAAGCAAAAAGATCTGCGCGAAATTCTGCGGAAAGACGCGGCGCAAACGCGCAAGTTCACCCAGCAAAACGGCATCATGCCAGAGTTCTCATCCATGCCATCTGATGATGTTTTGGAAACCGGCTGGCATGAAAAACAATGTCTATACTTCGATGCGCTCGAAGCGCTGGATTACTTCATTTACCCGGAGGATAAGGCATGAACTACACCCTCGAAATCGAAATAATGAGTGACACCGCCTTTGGGTCTGGAAGTGGTGTCTCAGCTCTGCTTAACAACGAAATTCAACATGACGAAAAAGGACTGCCGACCTTGAGCGGGCGTGCCATCAAGGGATTGCTTGTCAATGAATGCAGCGAAATCATCTACGCCCTACCCTCAGAAAAAAGAAAGGATTGGGAACAGGCTGCGCTGAATTTATTTGGGCGACGTGGCGAAATGCTCGATGACGTGGCGGGAGTCTTCATTGCCGACGCAACCCTCCCGCCTGATTTGGTCGCTGCCGTACAGGATGACAAAGATCTCACACGTCAGAATGTGCTGGATAGCCTGACGACCATCCGCAAACAAACAGCCATGAACGAAATGGGAGCGCCGCAGGATGAGACTCTCCGCTCTACGCGGGTCTTGATCAAAGGGCTGACCTTGTATGCACCATTGTCTTTTTTCACATCACCGGGCGAAAATGAAAAATCCTTGCTGGCGGCATGTGTCCTATCTCTTCGCCATGCCGGGTTGAACCGTACGCGTGGAAAGGGAAAGATAAAAGTGACCATCACTGAACGCCCACTCACCCCACTGGAATTTTCTCAGACCGAAGGGCAGTTTGCCGATTTAGCAGCGATCTGGTTTAAGCATTTCGAAACGGAGGTGATTAAATGACCGCGATCCTCGTTACGCTCAAACTCGAAACGCCCCTGCTTATCACCGGCATCAGCAACGGCGAAGAAAACAGCAGCCAATCTCTGGCGTATATTCCCGGTTCTGCTTTGCGCGGCGCGTTGATCTCGCGTATAAAAAGCGCTGATCTTCCATTGGACCCTGTGGGTAAAATCTTCTTTTCCGGCTCAGTGCGCTTTCTGAATGCGTACCCACAGGATCGAAATGGCAAGCGCATGCTGCCTTTCCCCGCAAGTTGGCGAATTGAAAAAGGCCAGAAGGCAGAGAATGTTGATGCAGCCGATCTGGCGATCAAGAGCAACAAAGATAAAAACAAAACCATCGGGAAGAAATACATTGGAAAATCAGATCAAGTTGCCTATGCATTCTCCCCCGAAGAGGAAATTGCTGTTCACATCGCCAGTCAGGAACGCGGCGTGGTGAAGGCAGGAACAAGCACGGTCTTCCAATATCAATCTCTTGCACGCGGTCAAAAATTCCGCGCTTTGATTGTGGCGGATGCACCATCTGATCTGGAGGAAGTCGAAAAACTGCTCACGCCCAACACATTGTACTTGGGACGTTCCCGTTCCGCCGGGTATGGCAAAGTTACGATCGTAGATTTCCAGCGGACGAATGAACCGGAGGCGGAATCAACATCCGCACAAGTCACGATCATCACGCTATTGAGCGATGTCATCTTGCGCAACGAATACGGTCAGCCCACACACGATCTGGATGGCTACCTCTCCAGACGATTGGGGAAATCCATCAAAAACCAAACTGCATTTGTCAACACAACCGAAGTTAGTGGCTTCAACCGCAAATGGAAACTGCCCCTGCCGCAGATGCCTGCTCTGGGTATGGGTAGCGTGTTTACCTATCCTGCCGATCAACTTTCGCCAGCCGACCTTTCCAATCTGGTCGAACAGGGGATTGGCGAACGCCGCATAGATGGGTTCGGACGCATCGCGGTCAACTTGCATGGAACCCCGCAACCCCGGTTGGGATCAAAAGAGAAAAATGTACCACCGGAAGAAATCGAAGAGGCAAATAAGAAGCCCCATTCCCTTTGCGAAGCTAGCAAAGTCCTTGCCCGAAAGATGTCCGAGCGGTTGGCACGTACCACGCTTGAACAGAATCTCATCACTGAAGTTCAAAAATATGAAGTCAGGGGCAGCGCCACCAACCATCAGCTGGCCCGGCTACGCGGTATTCTACGTTCCGCAATAGACAGCGAGGAAAAGAAGTTCGATGAAGTGACAAAATTCTTCGAGGGCTTGAAAGAGTTCGCTAAAAAGCAATGGCATAACTCGCGTCTGTATAAAGAGAACAAGATCGAAGGTGTGCGGCTTGAATTGTGGATGAAGGAGCGCGCAGAAAAATGTGATGGCTTAAGCATCCTCAAATTCGATAAAGCCCTAAAGGTGGCAGGAGTGAGTGCTGAAATGAGCGATTCCTTAAAGCGCGAATACACCCTGCGCCTGATGGAAGCCATGCTAAACAGTATTATGAAATCAAACAGAGGTGCAGCATGAGCGCACGATGGAATGAGAACCGTAAGATTGCCCGCCGTATATTGGTCAAGGGCAAACTCACCCTGCTTACCCCTGCCCGCTTTGGCGCCAGCGAAGAAGGCGTCGTAACCAGTATGTCCATCCTGCGGGATGCTGATTCCAATCGGCCGCTGTTACCAGGCTCATCCATTGCCGGAGCCATGCGCGCTTACCTGCGCGAGCGGAAGTATGGATATGAGACCAAAGAAACAAAAGGTTTCACCCTGCTTTCACAAAAATTGTTTGGTAGTGTGGTGGATGGCGAGCAAGGTGAAAGCCGTGAGAGTTACCTGCTGATCGAAGATGCACTCGTGGATAAAACTGCCACGGAATTCAGACCTGGTGTGAGCATTGAATCCGCCACACGCATTGTCAAAGAGATCAAGGACAAGGGCGGTCAGCTTTACGACATGGAACTGCTTGAAGCCGGATCTGGTTTTGATTTGAACTTCGAACTCGACCTGCCTGAAGATGAAAGTGAGCAAAAGGAATTGATGGAAGCCTTTGCCATCGCTCTTACCGGATTTGAAACAGGCGAAATCGGTATGGGTACCCGCAAACGCCGCGGCTTTGGCGAATGCAAAATGGATGAGTGGAATGTACAAATCTACAATTTGAAAAATCCAAAAGAGTTGACAGCTTGGATCTCGGGCGCTTCCGGCTCCCAACCCGCCGGCAAAACGATTGCCGAAAAACTTGGCTTCACCCATCCGCTGCCGGATAACAGACATCGCTTCAAACTCGAAGCGGAATTCCGACTCCCCGGTTCGTTGTTGATTCGCTCAGGCGGTAATGACCCCGCAGCTCCTGACATGGTGCATCTACGTTCGAAGCATGGCGGAATAGGTAATACCCCCATCCTTTCGGGAACCAGTCTGGCAGGTGTCATGCGCGCGCGAGGATTACGAATTGCAAAGACGCTTTTCACCGATGATAAAAAAGCGCAAAAGTTTATTTCAGAGATTTTTGGTCCCGACGAACTCAAAAATCAAAACGAACGCAATTCGGGTGAAGAGCCTTTTGCCAGTCGTTTGGTGGTACGTGAGCGCAAGGTGGAAGGCGAGAAAGATATGGTACAGAGCCGCATCCGCATCGACCGCTTTACTGGAGGAACCTTCCCCGGCGCATTGTTTGAACAGCAACCGGTCATCGGTGGAAGAAAAAGCAAGGTGACAGTTTCAGTTGAACTGCGCAACCCGCAGGACGCGCAAATCGGTTTGCTGCTCCATATCCTGAAGGACCTTTGGACGGGAGACCTTGCCCTCGGTGGCGAATCCAGCACAGGACGCGGCAGGCTCGAAGGAATAAAAGCGGATATGTGGTTATATCAGCCGGGTCAGGATATGCAACAGTGGCATATCACCCCTAAAGATGAAAGAAAACTTCATATTGATGGAAACCGCGATGTGTTAAATGGTTACGCAACCAGTGTGAAGGAGATGCGCAATGAGCAGGCGTAAGATTCAAACTCTCAGCTGTAATATTGGCAAAACAGAAATGATCGCAAACCCGCTGGTAAATTTGGGAGACCATACCGTCAAGGAAAAGTATCAATACCTTCTGGCGTACGCAGATGATGGTGTAATATGGGGACATGTGAAGGGGGGGACGCTCAAGTTATCGTCACCACCAGAACTCAGATTGGAAACGCTCCGGGAATTGCGGCTGTTTGGTGAAAAGTCCGAATGGCACGTCTGGCGCGTGGAGGATCAATGGTACGCCTGCACAGTCACAGACGACGAAGGCGAATCGACAAAAGCGTTTGACGAACAATATATCCTTTGGGGAACCGATCCTGTAGAAGGGGAGACATCCCGAGACGGTTTCTATCCAGTCCAGGAAGCGGATTTGGGTATCATGCACACACCACCCATCGAGATGAAAAATGGGCGGCATACGTTGAAACTGTCGGTCCGCCATTACCTCGGGCACGATGAGACCGGTTCCGTCTACGTCAAACTCAGTCGATTGATGGGTTTGAGTAATGGAGGTGAATAATGACCGCATCCCATAAAAACCCCAACTACAAGAATCGCGTGGCAGTCGCGCCATACAACTTTGTCCCGCTGCCCGAAACCATTTTGACTATCAATGATTTCGACCCAAATTTACACGATACGTACAAGGCAGAGTTGCTGACTGGAACACTATCCTGCACGCTAAAGACCGAGTCGCCTTTGTATGTTCGCGCGGCACGGACCTGGCAGGAATACATCCATAAGGACAAGGATGGAAAACACCACACGCCGTCCGATCCGTATTACGGTGAATCGAAGGAAACGCTCTTGATTCCCGGCAGCAGCTTGCGCGGCATGTTGCGCAACCTGGTGGAAGTGGTCTCGTATTCCCGCATTGCGCCGGTCACCAAGAATCCGCTCTTTTACCGAACCGTGGATGTTTCCAGCATCGGCAAGGCCTATGGCAAGCGCATGTCCGGCGGCGATGCAGGTCAGCAAGGCTGGTTCACTTTATCCAATGCCGGGTATATGGTAAAGGAAAACGGTGATTACTTCATCTACCCTGCGAAGATCATTTCCCGAACACAACATTTCCGTGTGCATGAAGATGTTGCGATAGCTGCTGGCATAAAGAATAAAAATGGTGAGAAACTTGAGCCAATGGCTGAACGCAATGTCAATGGGAAATGGCGGCCCAATAAAAATTACCACTGGATGCGCCAACAGGTCTGGTTTAAGCCGGTTGAGCCAACCTCCCATCTCCCCGAATCCCCCACCTTTTACGCGGATGTCACCGAAATGCGCCCATATGCGGAAGGGGCTAAGCCTGAAGGTTCGGGTTGGGAACTGGGTTGGTTTATTGCAGGTGGTTGGGTTCCATCAACCAAGGGCAGGGGCAAAAAACGCCATTGGATCATCGGTCCCAGAATGGAAGATAAAGAAACCAGAATTTGTGTCGATGACGAAGATATTGACTTGTATGATACGTTAACCGGCGGCAAAACCCAGGCAGTGAAAAAAGATCACATGTCGGTTCTGCCCAAAGAAGAAAATGAGATCATTCCCTGTTTTTATACGTCATGGAAAGACGAAAACGGGAAGGAACGCATCGCTTTTGGGCATACGGGTATGTTTCGCCTGCCTTATTTGAATTCGCCGGCGGAAATGCTGCCAAATGAGATCAAGAACGTTGCCGGGTACGATCTGGCCGAGGCGATGTTTGGATTTGTAGATCAAGGTAAGAGTGAGCGGAAAGCAGTTGCCGGGCGTGTATTTGTCACTGATGCGAAACTGGATGGCGATCCCAAGAAAGCGGTGATGGAAAAGGAAATGATTTTCTCCGATCAGGCGTTGTCAGGTCCAAAGCCAACCACCGTACAACATTACTTAAATCAAAGCGACCCCGACCACTCGGAGAACCTCAAACACTACGACAGCAATCCCAACGAGGATACCGCATTACGCGGACATAAATTCTATTGGCATGTGGGCGCATCTCAGGATTTCGATAAACGACTTTCCCGCGCTCCCCAACACCGCCCTGGCGACCAACTCAACAAATTCAAGCCTGTCAAGGCAGGACAAAAATTCACATTCGAGATTCACTTTGAGAATTTACACCCACAGGAGTTGGGCGCATTATTATGGGTCCTGGACAAGGCGTCCGGTGCGCATCGCCTCAAACTTGGCATGGGCAAACCGTATGGACTGGGGTCGATTGAAATTATCTATGATGTTGCCCTGACGGATCGTGTCCGTAGATATGATGAATTGTTCGAAGATGATGGCTGGAATGTTGGGCAAAAACTGAATGGCAAGGATGATATTGAAAATGCAATGAAGGAATTCCGTAAGTTTGTGATAAACGACAAACGGATCAATCCCACAAATGCAAAAGATATTGACGAACTGCCACGTATAAGGGAATTTCTGGCTTTGCTTGGCTGGCAGAATCGCCCCAGTGAAGAAAAAACTCGCTATATGGAACTGGATGAATTTACCGGCAGGAAACATATCTTTGAGGGATTGAACGGTCGCCCCTCGCGCCGTCCGGTCCTGCCTGTCGCCAGTAAAGTGATTGATAATCACTGGTTTGCCGGTCTACCCAGCGAAGAACCGCGTTCAAAACCGGTCAGCCATCAAGGACAATCCCAGCGTCCAACGACTTTGCCGCCACGTCCCATCACGCAGACACCCCTACCCAAAAAAAATGCTCCGCCCACGAAGCGCCAACGACCACCCAAACCCGAACTTCCAAAACCGGTAGACAAAGATATTTCACAGTTGAAAGAGAAGGATGTTATTCTCGGAATCGTGGAAAAAGACACCGGTGCAGGAAAAGAGGTTTGGTTAACAATTGAGCATGGTGGTAAGAATGACCGCGCGACCATACCGGCCGGTACCAGCGCAATAAAGAGATACAAAAAAGGCGAAAAGGTCCTGTTGGAAGTTCGCACGCTCGAAGGAAATCCGGAAGACGGCTTCCTGGTAACCTGTCAACCCGTAGATCTATAACCATTCCGATCAATCCATGCTGCTTTCGATCGTTCTTTCCCTGACATCCACCACCAGCGCCCCAATTTTTGGAGCGCTGGGAAGACCCGCCCAGGCATGGTTCTTTAATCAAATCATGGGGAAGAAACCTTCACTGGCAAAAACGCTGCACGATGATAATGGTGTAAAGCCATTTACAGTATCCACCCTGCTGGACAGATATGGACGCCCGCACAAGTCAGGGGATTGGCTCAAGGAGGGTCAGGAGTGTTGGTTGCGCGTAACAACGACCGACGAGGAGTTGTCGGAAATAATGCTTGCAGGCGTATTGAATAAATTACCAAAAAGCCTCTCGCTCTATAAAATGGATTTCCGGATTGATGGGTATACCCTCAATCCGCGAGAACATCCCTGGGCAGGACAAACCACTTTTGCCGATATCGCACAGGACAGTACATTTTCCCAAGCATCAAGGGATGTCCGCATGGAGTTTGTTTCACCCACTGCGTTTCGTTCAAATGGGAACGATATTTCCATCCCAGCCCCCCAGCAAATCTTTCGCAGCCTTTGGAAAAAATGGAATGAGTTTTGCCCCGAGTCCATGCTGTTGGACGAGCAATGGACTGATTTTGCAGCAGACTGCATTTTGGTCAGCGAATTGACCGCCGTCAACACGGTGCGTTGGGAATTTGCCGAAGGCACACGCGGAGCGGCGACCGGCTTTACGGGAACCGTGGGATTTACCCTGCTGTCCAAAAACAAAGTTCCCCAAAAGTGGCAGCCGTATTGGGATGGTGCGGATGTGGTCATGCAATCCCTGTCCCGCTTTGCCTTCTACTCCGGTATAGGACATCATACGACAATCGGGATGGGACAGGCACGAGTGATGTCGAAATCTATTAGAAAATAAAACTTTGTACTCATCTATTTTTTGGAGTACCTTATGTCAAACCCTTGGGACAGATTAGGAAAACTAAGCATCGCCATACTCGAAGGCTTTGTGGAAAGTAAACTTGGCAAGAAGTTTGTGGACTTATTAAGTGAGCCTACAGATAGGTTTATCGCAATTTCAACAGCACTAGATAATACTGAAAACATATTTCGAGAGACATTTGAAGATAAAGGGCTTATTAAAGCAATCTTTGACGATCTAACGATTAACAAAAAAGAATTATTTAATTTGGTTGGTAAATTCTTCGACCATCCAACTGAGCCTAATTTTCCTAATAACCTAGCAAGTATATTAGCACCCGAACTTGAACTATTTGCTCACAACCAAGTTATTAAATTTTCAAATCATTATGTTGAAATCCTTAAAGAAGAACTGTTGAATACGGACGTGGAATTTAGAAGTAAAATAGCCGCCCTGAGCAATCTAGAAATAGCACAAAACACTCGAAGACTGGTTGAATTAAACGAAAAAATAGCTATCAAAGATGCCAAAGTGTTTTCATCTTTTAGCCGGCATTTTATTCCTAATACACTTCCCGATCCATCAAATGACCTGCCCAAGGGATGCAAAATCCTTCCCCAAAACATCTATTTTGTTAATCGGAAAACACTTTTAATTAATATGGGGAATTATTTCCTTGGGAATAACCCAGAACTGTCTCGAGTAGCTGCAATTACTGGAACTATGAGGGGAGTTGGCAAAACTCAACTTGCCTTACAGTTTTGTTACCATTACGGAAAATGGTTTGACGGCATACACTGGATTGACGCTCGACAGACAATTGAAGCAGAAATTGCAGGGCAAGGTGAACGAATGGGGTTGGCAAGCCTTTCCGAAGGAAGCTCTTTATTAACACAAACACTAAAAGCATGGCAAGAGGCACCCAACAGGTTAATTATTCTTGACAATGTAGATAAGCCCGATATTTTACAAAAATGGTTGTCTCAATTGAGTAATCTGAAAGTATTGATTACTGCCCAGTACGATATAGCAGAGATGGGAGTCGTATCAAAAAAAGCGATTTTTCGCGTTGATGAACTGACCGAGGAATATAGCATCAAGCTATTTAAAAATCTGGCACCTCGGCTTGAGCAGGTATCGGATGAAAAAATAAAAGTAGTGGCGGCGAAATTGGGACATTTACCGTTAGCTATTGACATGGCAGGACGTTATTTGAAGCATAGGGAAGATTTAACTCTTGAAAAATATTTGGATTTACTTAATACTGCATCATTAGATCATTCATCTCTTCAAGACTATTTTAGTCAAACTGACCTCAGTCCAACTGGACATATACCAAGCTTGTATGACACATTTTTATTATCATGGAATGAACTGGATAAAACAGGTGATTTTCAAGCACGTGATATTTTTATGTTTGCCGGGTATCTCGCACCTAATACTATAATACCAAAACCGCTTTTTTATGCGCTCTCAGATGCAAAATCTGATGAAGATCAAGAGAGTGTAGATAAATCTATTGATAGACTACAACAGGTGGGCTTGCTTCGTAAGGAAAATGCTTTGCACCCGCTATTATCTATGTTTGCTCAAATACAAGCAAAAGATAATAATACTCTTGAGGTCCTTGTTGAAAAGATGTCTTTTATATCAAGCCAAATTCTATGGAATATGGGCAATTCTAGTAGCGAGGAAAACAATGTCTATAGTGCATTGTTTTTTGAAGATATTAGTCAGCACATAGAGACGCTTGCGTCTACTGCTAAAGCCAGCCCAATCTTAAATACAAGTGTTTTATGGGTAAGTTTAGGAGATTACTATTTCCTTGATGCGATAGAATACTCATCTGCAAAAAAGGCATATCTTTTAGCTTTGGAGGAGGAGGGAAATAAAAATGAAGGTAGAAAGAAAGATTTAATTGCGGAGTTGTATCACAAACTTGGACGTATCCACCATATTTTGTTTGAATTTGAAGATGCAAAGGAATGTTATTTACAGTCAATTGAAATCTGGGGTGGCACATATGGAAAAGATCATCCCGGGATATCAATATTTTTAAGTAGCTTAGGAGATGTGTATAAAGATCTTAGAGAGTTTGGTTCTGCATATCGATATGTACGTCAATCTTATCAGATTGACAAAATGGGAAACTCACAAAGAGATACTGCCCGTAATTTGAATAGACTTGGGGAAATCCTGCTAGTAAGGCACGATCTCGTGAATGCCCGCCGTTTATTTAGCCGTTCCATCGAAATCTTTCAACAGATAGAAGAATTCTCCTTTGAATATGCTCAATCCGCCTGTAATCTGGGAGAAGTATTACGTCAGCAGGGCGATTTGGAGAACGCGAAAAAATGGTTGGAATACGCAATTCAGGTTAATAAAACTATTTATAATAAAAAGGAACATCCCAATCTAGCAAATTGCATTCAATGTTTAGGGGCGGTCTTCCAAGAGGAAAACAACATTGAAAATGCAAAAGATTCTTATAATGCCGCATTAACTATCTACCAAAAATTTTTCTCTCCGGAACACCCCCGTGTTCGAAGACTAGTAGAATCGCTTGAGCAACTTGACTATATAGGAATAAATTAGGTAGTCTATTTTTATATCTTTTTAGAGGAGATTACATGGACATCCAACTCTACGCAAAAGCATTCTTTGAAGTCGTCGAACAGATCAGCCCCAAACTCAAATCTGTGGTCGATGCAGGCACATCGCTTTATACCATTGGGTCTGCCAGTGTAAAAATCCTGCAACAAGGCAGGCAGTTGATCACATATGCTGTTGGAAAAACTGGGAAATCGTCCGCGCCAAAAAGCGAAAAACCGAAGCGGAAGAAACCAGTGCCTGAGATCCTATTCCCAAAAGGAGATGTTGCGATCGTGGTTGAAATTTCCCGCCCGGCTGTCCGGGATGTGGTCAACTACCTGGAAAGCAGGAAGATCGACGCGAATCTGGTCGTGATCACCACGGTCAAGCCCCGAGGGACTAAACCCGTCCATGGGCTGAGCGAAAGTCGGTCCACCCAGTGGACGGAACTGGTACAAGAGTTTAGCATGGCGATTGATAAGGTGAAACGCGAAGTAGGATCCGCGAATATACACATCTTCCTCTCAACGCCGCTTGCACTGGCATTCGGACTTGGCACGGTCTGGGGAACAGTCGATTCGGCACAGGTCTATCACTGGAAAAGCAAGGGCGGATATGCGCCATTAATGAAAATAAATCGTAAATTACGTTTTCAGGAGTAATTTACCATGCCTCAATGGGTTAGCAATGTTGCAGATATCATTGGAGTTCTGGGAGGAGTTTTTGCTTTTCTTGCTTGGATTCAAACCCTGCGATTACGAAAGTATCAGATCGCTGAACAGAAGCGGTTAAATTCCAGGATACGAGTCGTGCTTCAATATGAGGATGAAAAATACGAATTGCCATTTCCATTGCGGCGGTCTGAATTTACCCGTGCAGAATTACTCGGACGTCTAGGCATGGTCCCCATCAAAAATGATGAGAGCGATCAGGAACAAAAGCGCTTTTTAATTACTTACCTGAATTCCAGGGATTTTTTTGAACAAATGAACAGGATTGTACAGGGCGAAGGGGATGATCTCTTGGTTGTGCCCTGTGAATGGAAGGAATTCAACCAATTTGATCTTCCTTCCATTCCATAGGCAATTTCCTGAATAACAAGGGCTTGAATGAAATTATTCTCGCAATAAGCGGTTACCCCTCAATCTGATCCTTGTGGATCTAATCGAGTCTCCCTTGGAAATACAAATACAATCTATCTGAATCACCAATCTCCCATCCGGTTAAAGCCCTCCAAGCGAGTACCAGTTCAATATCGAATAAAACTCCGGCATTCAAAACGGACAATTCATGGACTCTCCACCGGCTTGAAAATTGACTGAGTGGATGCCTGTGTAACGAATCCAACTTTCCTTTTCCTACAGACATCTGTCTCTGGATCTCCTTTGGATGTGAAGGGCTAAAAATAATTGTTGTGTCAATTCGCGATGCCTGACATAAAATCGCCTGCGGCTCATCAAAGATTTCGACAATCTGTAGATCCAGATTTCGTCCAGACACCTTCCTGGACGCTTCGTTTAACCAGTGAAGCGGTTCCTTGACCTGTACATCCTGTGTCAATCCCTCCCGCTTGATCTTCAAATCCTGCACTGCCCATAGAGACACTTGTTCCCTCAGCCCATCAATTGCCTTCCTCTGTCGTTCATTTCCCATACTGATCAATGCGCCAAAGAAGATCACTGCAGCTGCAACCACTATTGCAAGAATTATTTCCATGTTTTTTCCTTTTTGTTATATATTTCTATAGAGTTGTCTTTTGCCTGAGACATCACCTTGAAAATTTCACCCAGTCGATCCAGAGCCTTGGGGCGTGGATCCACCGCACTTGCTGACGCGATCACCATGAATAGACCCAGCAAGCCAATGATCTGCCAAAGCGGCAGGGGGGATCTAACTAGCTCGAGTGGTTTTTCCGGCACAGGAGTAATCGATACCAATGTTGGCGTCGGTAGTATCTGGGTTGCCACCAGTGTCATCGAAGGCGTCATGGTGCTGATCGCGGTCGAAGAGGGAGTCAGAGTGACAGTTGCGGTCGCCACCTCCGGAACTACGATCCTGCCCCCATCCTGTCCGCATAACCCATTCACATCACATGCCACTGCCAGAACCGGGTATTCCCCAGAGGGAGCCAAAGTTCCATCTCCAAAACGTCGATCCCAATTCACAAGATAGGTATTCTTGCCGGGATTGAAGCTCAGTTTCACCTTTTGCCATCGATTTTGTGGATCGCGAATTGTCACTAGGATGCTAGCAATTGGAAAATGGTTGGAGGATACCTTCAATGTTCCAGTTTCCCAAATCCACCAGCGTTCCGTAATGGACACAGCCGGCAGGGCGTTATCCACGGTCAGTGAAATCGTGGAAACAGCACTATCATTGCCGGCGCGATCCCACCCACGCATTTGGATGATGTACTCTCCGTTGGGAACTTCACCGGATTGCCAAACGAAATACAAGCCGCTTGCATCAAGCGAAACAGGCTGCCAGGTGTTCCCTCCATCAATGGAAATATCGCCACCTTCCGGACCCGAAGTCAGGTCATCCAAACTTCCAGAAAGCTGTACATCGCCCTGCACTACATCGCCATTGGAGTGAGATGTAATTTGCACAATCGGAGCAACCGTATCTACGCGGATCCTTCTCTGCACAGCGACCTCATTTCCAGCCACATCCCTGGCATGGATCAGCACCAGATGATCGCCGTCCGTAAAGTGAACTGGAAAGGAGATCCAGGTCGTTCCACCATCCAGGCTTGCATTCAAGACGGAGAGTCCGGAGACGGCATCGCTGGCAGTGGCGGACAGATCCACTTCCGAGACATACCAGCCATTCCTGCCATCCACGGGTGGAAGACTGACTGCAAGATCAGGTGGTGTGCCATCCCGCTGCCATGAGGACACGCCACTCGCAGTTCGCCCACTGGTTGAGGTCACGGTGTAGTTGGCAGTGCCTGTCCCCTCCGGCAAGGGCAGGTCACACGAACTTCTACACGTAAATGGAACCCCATTCAAATCACCTGTGATCGTCACGTCAAATCCCTGTGGGTCACTGGCGGTCAGTTCCAGAGTCTCATTTCCTCTACACCAGCTGGCATCGCCCCAGAGATCACAAACTACCACGCCTGTAATTTGCGGCGGCAATGGAGTCGGCGTGGGAGACGGTGTGTTGGTGAACGTCGCAGTGGGTGTACGTGTGATCGTGGGTGTAAAGGTCGGCGTTCGGGATGGGGTGGGAGTCGCCGTATTGGGCGGTCCGCTGTATTCCACATCGATGGAACGAAAGTCTACAAAGCCGCCTGAAGCAGACAAAGACCAGGAACGACAACCCGAAGGAACCATCAGAGTCATGCTCACAAACCCGGGCAGGGTCGTGAATCCGTTATACAAATTCCATGAAACACTGGCAGAACAGGCACGCAGAGTGGCGGTCCCAACACTCCCATCCCGGGTGAATCCAACCATAGCCTCAAAGTAGGACACATCCCGGTCGAAGGAACCACTGGCAGATCCGCCGTTCCCCAAACGGGTGACCCATTCAGAACAACTTGCGCCACAAGAGGCACCACCCTCCTCGGGCGGTAAGGAAGTCCCATCGCGATGCGTAAGGTACACATATTGAGCTGACCCGCTCCAGTCGATATATCCTGAACCATGCGCCTGATCATAGGTGCGTCCCTCTGGTAATGCATAAGCTGCCAAGGGCGCGGCATGGGTGGACGCGGATGTCCACAAAACGAGAATGGCGAGGATCGGAAGGATCCACATCAAACGAGACCGCTGCATAAAACTCCTAATACTCCTGGAAATCCCGGATGCCGAGATGGAACAGGAAGAACAATAGAACCACCAGCCCAGCCAATACCAGACAGATGATCATGAAAACCTGGAGCGGGATCACAAGTCCCAACAGATAGCCGGCGAATAGTCCCACACCCAGACCGGATAGGAAACGCATCATCTTATTTCTCCACATCCGATCCCACGATCATCTTCAAGCGAAGAGAGTCCAAATCACGCCACCAGCCAATCTCATCAATGACAATCCGGTATTCCCACAGCAAACCCTGCGATGGCAGGGATCCAAACCAGGTCTTTAGCGCCGCCTGGAAGCATGCCTGCCTATCCATACTTCGAAAACCTGTATTCACCCCGCCAAGGGAAATCTTCATTTGGCTGCTATGATCCATCAACCAATTCAGGAACAGGCGTAGACGCAAATCTTCCAGTTGGAACGCTTGCATGGAAATCTCCGCAACCATTTGCTCGATCAAAACATTCATGTCACTCATCGATCCCATCCGTTATCTTTACGGGACATTCTCCAGGCGGAATACAAGACACCAATACAGGTCAAGGCGCAGGCAAGCGGTCCACCACATGCCACCAACAGAAAACGCAAAGTCACCACGGTCATTAGAAGCCCAACCGCCGCATGTCTTCCGCCGGTGGGGGCTGGCGGATCTGGGTGTTGCGCTGTTCCTCGATGCGTACCGCCAGGAATTCATCCAGCAGTTTGGCAAGTGCGGTCGGCAGCATGTCCGCCAGTTCGGTGGAAGCCTTCTCCTGCCAGCCGTCGGCAGGCAAATAATCGTTGGGATGGGCGGCAATCACTTCTTCGATCAACGCGCGTACTCTTGTTGAGTCTGCTCTTATTCAGGTTAACTGAGATTGGCTTACAATTGGCGGTATGACATGGAAGCCATCATACTTAACCCGTGAACAAATGGAAGAAA
>JAJTYX010000219.1:0-1521 GCA_021462865.1 Gammaproteobacteria bacterium
GCCCGCGTCGAGGTAGCTGCGCGGCCCGTCCAGGTGATACATCAGCGCGTCCCAGGCGACCGGCGGGGCCAGGGCGTGCAGCAGCGCCAGCGCCAGCGCCGCCAGCGTGAACAGCGCCAGGAAGCGCGGCCAGGCCGCCGCCGGCAGCCCGCCGCGCGCCAGCGCGCCCGCGTCCGCCAGCCAGCCGCGCAGCCCCGGCCCGCCGGCCGCGCCTGCCGCCAGCAGCAGCGCCCACAGCGCCGCCGTCGTGTACAGGCCGGCCAGCCCCAGCGCCAGCGCCGCGCTGCTGAGCAGGCCCAGCCCGACAGCCCCTTCCAGCGCCAGCCGTTCCGCGCGCGTGAGCGCGCCCGGCGGCAGCCAGCGCGCCAGCGCTCGCCGCCCCAGGCCGCCGCCAGCGGCGATGAGCGCGCCCGCCGCCAGCAGGTCGAGCAGCGCGCCGCCCAGTGTGAAGGCCATCTCGAAGCCGGCGGGCTTGTGCACCCAGTAATAGCCAATGAGCAGCGCCAGCGCCGCCGCCAGCGCGACCAGCGCCCGCGCCATCACCTGCCGCCGTTCTGCCATGTCTGCCCCTTCGTCGGGTGTAACCTGTTCCCGCTTTTACTTTACAGGCGGACGCGCCCGCGCTCCATTAAGGGCGGGCCGCGCTTTCTTCGGCGCCGCTTAGCGCCTGCCAACGCTATTTTTACGCGCGCGGCGTACAGTGTACGGTAGCCGCTGTGCGCCTGTTCGCAGCGCGCGCAGCGCAATCCCGGTACAATGGACATGACCCGCGTCAGCGCAACGCTGATACAACCGAAGCAGCGAGGTACTGTAAACCCCTATGATGCGTTTTGAACGTTTCACCGAGCGCGCGCAGGACGCTGCCGCCAGAGCCTACGAAATTCTTCAGCGCTATGGCCACAACCAGGTGGACACCGAGCATATCCTGCTGGCGCTGCTTGACCAGACCGACGGCGTGATCCCGCAGATTCTGGAGCGCCTGGGCGCCGATATCAACGCGATCCGCGCCCGATTGGACGAGGTGCTGCGCGCCAGCCCGAAGGCCGCCATCTACGGCGGCGGGACCGGCCAGGTGTTCATCACCCCGCGCGTCAAGCGGATCATTGACCTGGCCAACGAGGAGGCCAACCGCCTGCGCGACGAGTACATCTCGACCGAGCATATCTTCCTGGCCATTCTCAGCGAGCGCAACACGGCGGTCGCCAAGATTCTGGCCGACCACAACATCAGCCGCGACCGCACCTACGAGGCGATCAAGGACGTGCGCGGCGGCCAGCGCGTGACCGACCCCCAGTCCGAAAGCCGCTACCGCACGCTGGAAAAGTACAGCCGTGACCTGACGCGCATGGCCGCCGAGGGCAAGCTGGACCCGGTGATCGGGCGCGACGCGGAAATTCTGCGCGTGATTCAAATTCTGGTGCGCCGCACGAAGAACAACCCGGTGCTGATCGGCGAGGCCGGCGTCGGCAAGACGGCCATCGTCGAGGGGCTGGCGCAGAAGATCGTCACCGGCGACGTGCC
>JAJTYX010000022.1:0-9086 GCA_021462865.1 Gammaproteobacteria bacterium
CCTGTGCTCGTCGCTACGGGTTACGCCGGCTGCTGCCCTCCTGGCAGCCGGCTCCACACGTGCTCTCGCCGGACACCGGACCACCACTGGGTCACGCTCAGCGGGCGATGCGCAGGCGCTGACTCAAACCCGGCGATGAACTCCCCAGGGCCGCTGGCGGGGACGCTGCAACGGGCGTGTGGAGCCGCGCGCAGCAGGATGCGCAGCGCGGGCGGAACCCGAGCGCGCACAGGCCATGGACGGCCGCAGCAAGCGTCCCGGCGCAGCGACCCCGCCAGCAGACG
Source organism: Gammaproteobacteria bacterium (assembly GCA_021462865.1). Classification (GTDB taxonomy): domain Bacteria; phylum Pseudomonadota; class Gammaproteobacteria; order Steroidobacterales; genus QUBU01. The sequence goes on from JAJTYX010000022.1 coordinate 285, forward strand.
CTCAAGGGAATCAGTCATGCGAGCGGGGACGGCCGCACCTTCCGCTATACTCTGCCGCCTCGCCAGCCACCCTGCCCCGGCCGAATACATCTTGCAGCCCGTCGACCGCCTCCGTTTTTGCCCGGCAGCACGCAGCGCGCGAACCCTGGCCGCCGTGCTCGTGCTCGCGCTCGCCGGTTGCGCCGGCAACAGCGAACGTGAGCTGCACTCGGGCGCCGAGCAGGTGTTCGCGAAGGCCCGCGCCGCCATGGAAAGCAGCAATTACCGCAACGCGATCACCTACTACGAGGCGCTCGAGGCGCGCTACCCCTTCAGCAACCAGGCGAAGCAGGCGCAGATCGATCTCATTTACGTCTACTACAAGAACAGCGAACGCGAGAGCGCGATCGACGCAGCGATGCAGTTCGAACGCGAGAACCCGACGCATCCGCGGGTGGACTACGCCCTGTACATGCGCGGGCTCGCCAACTTCCGCGGCCAGCAAGGCACCATGCACAAGCTGCTCAACGTGGATGTCGCCCGCCGGCCGCCGGAGGGGGCGCGTGAGGCGTTCTCGGCGTTCTCGCAACTACTGCAGCGCTATCCGTCGAGTCCGTATGCGGCGGATGCGCGCCAGCGGATGATCTTCCTGCGCAACCGCCTCGCCGCACACGAGAATTACGTGGCCCGTTACTACCTCGATCGCGGAGCATATGTCGCGGCACTCAATCGCGCGCAGTACGCAATGCAAACCTTCGATGGCGCACCCCAGGTCGCCGAGTCGCTGCGCATCATCATCGCCGCCTACAGCGCCACCGGCATGGAGGACCTGGCCGAGGGCGCCCGCCGGGTCCTGGCGGAGAACTTTCCCGAAGACGCGCGGACGCAGCAGAAGGAAGAAGAAAAGGCCTGGTATCGCTTCTGGTGATCGGGGCCCGCCCCGCAGCCGGGATGGTCGCTGCCGGCACGACGCATGGCATGGAGTGCGCGGCAGGGCGCGCACCGGCTGGTGCGTAAGCCTCAGGCCTGGTAGCGGTAGCCGGAGGTGATCGGATAGCGCCAGTCGCGCCCGAACGCGCGACTCGTGATGCGCACGCCGGGGGCTGCCTGGCGGCGCTTGTACTCGGCGCGGCGCACCATCTCCAGCACGCGCGCGACGACCGCCCGATCGAAACCGGCCGCCGCGATGTCGTCCACCGAGCGGTTCTCGAGCATCAGCGCGTCGAGAATCGGATCGAGCACGTCGTAGGGCGGCAGCGAGTCGCTGTCCTTCTGGTCCGGCCGCAGTTCCGCCGACGGCTCGCGGGTCAGCACCCGCAGCGGAATGACCGGCGACAGCGAGTTGCGGTAGCGCGCGAGCCGGTAGACGAGGGACTTGGTGCAATCCTTGATCGGCGCAAAGCCACCCACCATGTCGCCGTACAGGGTGGCATAGCCGACCGCCATCTCGCTCTTGTTGCCGGTCGCGAGCACCATGCGCCCGGTCTTGTTCGAAACCGACATGAGCAGCAAGCCGCGGCAACGCGACTGGATGTTCTCCTCGGTCACGTCCTCCGGCAACCCGGCGAACAGCGGCGCCAGCGCATCGCGCGTCGATGCGACCATGCCCTCGATGGGGACGACCTGGTGGCGCACGCCCATCGCCGCCGCCTGCGAGCCCGCGTCCTCGACACTGATCGCCGCCGTGTAACGGTAGGGCATCATCACGGTCTCGACTGCGGGAGCGCCGAGCGCGTCCACCGCGATCGTCAGCGTCAGCGCGGAATCCACGCCACCCGACAGGCCGATCACTCCGCCGCGAAAGCCGTTCTTGCCCACGTAGTCGCGCACGCCGGTCACCAGCGCCGTGTAGATGCTCTCCTCCTCGCCCGCCAGCGGCGCAAGCACGCCCGGCACCGCTGACACCCGCGCACCGTCGGCCGCCAGCCTGCAGGTGTAGAGGCCCTCGCGAAATGCCGGCGCACGCATCACGGTCCCGGCGGCCGGATCCACCAGGCAGCATCCCCCGTCGAACACCAGTTCGTCCTGCCCGCCGACGAGGTTGGCATAGGCGATCGGGACGCCGGCCGCGCGCGCGCGTACGCAGCATCTCCTCGCGGCGCAACTGCTTGCCCTCCTCGAAGGGCGAACCGTTCAGGACGACGATCAGGCGGGCGCCGGCCGCGTGCAGCGCACGGCAGGGCTCGTCCTCCCAGACGTCTTCGCAGATGGCGATGCCGACCGGCACACCACGCACCTCGGCCACCACCGGCGCGTCGCCGGCGCGGAAGTAGCGCTGCTCGTCGAAGACGCTGTAGTTCGGCAGCGCGCGCTTGCGGTAATTCGCCTGCCGTGAACCGCCGGCAAACAGCGCCGCAGCGTTGTAGATCGCGCCGTCGCAGTACTCCGGATAGCCGACCAGGACGGCGATCCCGTCACTCGCCGCACGCACCGCCTGCAGTCCCTCGGCGACCTGGCGCCGGATGCCGGAGTGAAACAGCAGATCCTCCGGCGGATACCCGCACAGGGCAAGCTCGGGGAAAACCACCAGGTCGGCGCCGCGGTCGCGCGCGCTGCCGATCTCCCCGACGATGCGCGCGACATTGCCGCGCACGTCGCCGACGAGCAGATTGAGCTGGGCGAACGCGATCTCGAGTGTTGGGTTCATGCTCGACGTCGTCGCACACCGCTGCCTGCCGGGTTACGGCTGGCGCTGCCGGAGCCGCCCCGCCACAGGAGCGTCGTTGCGGCTCCGGTTCCCGGCAACACGAGCGCCAGGTCGCGGCTGAAGTCGCTCCTGCACCGCATTGTGGTTGCGCCACTGCGTACCGCGACGCCCGTCCTCAACGACGCAACAGCTCCAGCATGGCGCTGCCAAGTTCCGCCGGTGAGCGCACGGTGCGCACCCGGGCTTCCTCGAGTGCCTCGTACTTGGCGGCGGCAGTGCCCGCACCACCGGAAATGATTGCGCCCGCATGGCCCATGCGCTTGCCGGGCGGCGCGGTGACGCCTGCGATGTAGGCCACCACCGGCTTGGTGACGTGATCCCGGATGTAGTGTGCGGCGGCCTCCTCGTCCGTGCCGCCGATCTCGCCGACGAGGATGACGCCCTCGGTGCCGGGATCCTCTTCGAACAACTGCAGGCAATCGATAAAAGTCATGCCGCGGATGGGATCTCCGCCGATGCCGATGCAGGTGCTCTGGCCGAGTTCGTTGCACGTGGTCTGGTACACGGCCTCGTAGGTGAGCGTGCCGGAGCGCGAGACGATGCCAACCCGGCCGGGCTTGTGGATGAAGCCGGGCATGATGCCGATCTTGCACTCCCCGGGCGTGATGATGCCCGGGCAGTTCGGCCCGATCAGCCGGCAGCGGTACTCGCCCAGCACCGCCTTGACCTTCACCATGTCCTGCACCGGAATGCCTTCCGTGATGCAGACCACGAGCTCCACGCCCGCTTCCGCGGCGGCGAGTATCGCGTCGGCCGCGGCCGGGGCGGGCACGAAGATCACGCTCACCGTGGCGCCGGTCGCCCGCACCGCCTCCGGCATGGTGTCGAACACGGGCACTCCGAGGTGGCTCTCGCCACCACGCCCCGGCGTGACGCCGGCGACGATCTGCGTGCCGTACTCCAGGCACTGTGCCGCATGGAACAGGCCCTGCCTGCCGGTAAGCCCCTGGCAGATGACGCGCGTGTCCCTGTGGACGAGGATGCTCATGCGGGATTCACGGCTGCAACCGCCCCCACCACTTTCCGGGCAGCGTCGGTGAGATCCGAGGCCGCGGTGATGTCGAGGCCGCTGCCCGCCAGCAGGCGGCGGCCCTGTTCGACGTTGGTGCCCTCGAGGCGCACCACGACCGGCACACGCACGCTGACGTCACGCACGGCCTGGATGATGCCCTCGGCGATCAGGTCGCAGCGCACGATGCCGCCGAAGATGTTGACCAGAATGGCCCGCACCGCCGGGTTCGACAGGATCAGCTTGAAGGCGGCGGCAACCCGCTCGGGAGTCGCACCGCCGCCGACATCGAGGAAGTTCGCGGGTTCTCCGCCGTGCAGCTTGATCAGGTCCATGGTCGCCATCGCGAGGCCCGCGCCGTTGACCATGCAGGCAATGTTGCCGTCGAGGGAGACGTAGTTGAGATCGTGCTCGGCGGCACGGCGCTCCATTTCGTCCTCCTGCGAGGGATCGCGCATCGCCTGCAGCTCCGCCTGCCGGAACAACGCGTTCTCCTCGATGTTCAGCTTGGCATCGAGCGCGAGCAGGCTGCCGGCGCCGGTGACGATCAGGGGATTCACCTCGATCAGGCTCGCGTCGCAGTCGCAGAAGAGCCGATAGAGCTTTTGCGCGATGTCGATGAACTCCTTGACCTGGTCGCCCGAGAGCCCGAGCCCGTAGGCGATCTGGCGCGCCTGGTAGGGCTGCAATCCGGCGGCCGGGTGGATTGCCGTACGGAGGATCTTCTCCGGCGTGCGCGCGGCGACCTCCTCGATGTCCATGCCGCCGGCGGCCGACGCGAGGATGGCGACACGCTCGCGGCTGCGGTCCACCAGCATGGAGAGATACAGCTCGCGCTCGATCGTGCTGCCCGCCTCGACGAACACGAGGTTGATGGGCAACCCGGCGGTGCCGGTCTGCCGGGTCTTCAGCCGCGAGCCGAGCATGGCGGCGGCGGCCGTGCGGACTTCCTCGGGGCTGCGGCACAGCTTGACGCCGCCAGCCTTGCCGCGCCCGCCCGCGTGCACCTGTGCCTTGACCACCCAGATCGCGCCGCCGAGACGCTCCGCCGCGGCGCGCGCCTGGTCGGCGGTGGCGGCGACTTCACCGCGCGTCACCGGGATTCGGTAGCGCGCGAACAATTGCTTGGCCTGATACTCGTGGAGATTCATTAACGGGTGTGAAGCAGCTGGCGCCGACGGCCGTGAAGCGCGGTATTGTGAGGAAATCAGGCATTTAGTCAAACACGCCTGCCCCGGCACCCATCTGGGACGGGCGTCACACCGGCATGGCGCCGATCCGACATAATCAGTCTTTTCACGGACGATGCCATGGCTGCCCCGGAGCACACGATCGCCGCGCCGTATCGCACGTCGGCCTTTGAAGCGACGCGCGCCATCGCGCCCGACGCCTCACGACGGCTCGCGCGGCTGGTCGGCATCTTCCGCCTCCTCGCCGGCCTCACCCTGCTCACGGTCTCACTCGCGACCCAGGATACGGCACTCCTCGCGCACCGCTATCCGGGGGTGTTTCGCGCGACCGCGGCCGCCTACAGCACGCTCGCCGCGCTCATCCTGCTGTACCAGGGCCGCTACCCGATCGCCGGCCCGTACCGGATCCCCATGCTGCTCGCGCTCGACATCGCCGCCACGACCGTGCTGGTCCACGCCGGCAGCGGCATCATCAGTGGCATCGGCGGCCTGCTGGTGGTATTCGTCGGCGCCGCGGCCCTCACGCTGCCGGGCCGCTACGCCTTCCTCGCTGCCGCACTCGCGACTCTGGCCGTACTCGCCCAGCAGGCGCTCGCTTTCTCGAGCGGGCTCGCCGGCGCCGGCGATTTCATCGGCGCAGGCATGCTCGGCGCGGTCATCTTCGCGATCACCGCCGCCGCCTTTCCGCTGGCGCGCCGCCTGGAGGAAACCGAAGCGCTCGCCCGCCAGCGCGGCATCGATCTCGCCAACCTCGCGCAGTTGAACGAGTACATCATCCAGAACCTGCGCGAGAGCATCCTGGTGGTGGACGCGGCGAACAACATCCGGCTCATGAACGAACCTGCCGCCGAACAGCTCGGCAGCCGGGGCCGCGTGACCAGCCAGCCGCTGCGCCGGGTGTCACCGGAACTCGCGCGGCTGCTCGATGCGTGGCGGCACGGCGGCGACGCGCGCCGCCAGCTGCCCGCATTCATGTCGTCGGACGGCAGCGTGCAGATCAACACCCACATCGCGCCGCTCGAGGGCCACGAGGACGGCCCGGTGCTGATCTTTCTCGAGGACGCCGGCGCGCTCGCCGAGAAAGTGCAGCAATCGAAGCTGGCCGCGCTCGGCCGGCTCACCGCCAGCATCGCCCATGAGATCCGCAACCCTGTCGGGGCAATGAGTCATGCGGGTCAATTGCTGGCGGAATCCCCCGCGATCGGCGCCGACGAGCACCGGCTGCTCGGCATCATCCGCACCAACTCGCGCCGGGTGAGCGATATCGTCGACAGCATCCTGCAGTTGTCACGGCGCGAGGCAAGCAAGCCGCAGCTGCTGTCAGTCCCCGCATGGACTGCAGCGTTCGTCGCCGAGTTCACCGCAACCATGGAATTGTTCGAGGGCCAGGTCGCCACGCTGCCCGGCGAGGAACTCGAGGTACGGATGGACCCGGGTCACCTGCACCAGATCGTCTGGAACCTGTGCGAGAACGCGGTCAAGTACGCGAGCGAAGCGGCCGGCGGCATCGCTGTCGAGTTGTCCTGGGGCCGCATGCCGGGCACGCGCCGGCCCTACCTCGAGGTCGCCGATCGCGGCGCCGGGATACCCGAGAGCATGCGCGACCGGGTGTTCGAGCCCTTCGCGACCGGGCCGAACGGCGGCACGGGGCTCGGGCTGTTCATCTCGCGCGAACTCGCCGAGTGCAATCGCGCCGCACTGTTCTACGAGGCGCGCAAGGGTGGCGGCGCCGTGTTCCGCATCGTGTTCGCAGACCCGGCGCGCTGGAGCTGAAGGAGACCTGAGGCGTGCCGAAACCACTCGCACTGATCGTCGACGACGAGCCGGATATCCGCGAGCTGCTCGCAATCACTTTGCAGCGGATGGATATCGATACGCGCGCCTGCGGCGACATCGGCGCCGCGAAAGCGCAGCTGCGCGGGCGCGACTTCCAGCTCTGCCTCACCGACATGCGCCTTCCCGACGGCGACGGCCTCGATCTCGTGGCCTGGATCCAGGCGCAGGGACTGCGCACCCCGGTCGCCGTGATTACCGCCCACGGCAACGTGGAAACCGCGGTTCGTGCGCTGAAATCCGGCGCCTTCGATTTCATCTCCAAGCCGCTCGATCTCGCCAACCTGCGCAAGCTCGTCGCCAACGCCCTGCGACTGACCACCCGCGACCGCGCGCCGTCCGGGCGCGCGCAACTGCTCGGCGACTCGGCTGCGATCCAGCGGCTGCGCGAGATGATCGCCCGCGTCGCCCGCAGCCAGGCGCCGGTGCACATCACCGGCGAGTCCGGCACCGGCAAGGAACTGGTGGCGCGGATGATCCACGAGCTCGGCGCGCGCGCCGAGGGCTCGTTCGTGCCGGTGAACTGCGGCGCGATACCGGGCGAGCTGATGGAAAGCGAGTTCTTCGGCCACCGGCGCGGTTCCTTCACCGGCGCGGTCGGCGACAAGCCGGGGCTGTTCCAGTCCGCCGAAGGCGGTACGCTGTTTCTCGACGAAATCGCCGAGCTGCCCCTGCCAATGCAGGTGAAGCTGCTGCGGGTGATTCAGGAGAAGACCGTGCGGCCCATCGGCGACACGCAGGAGCTGCCGGTGGACGTGCGCATTCTGTCGGCCACGCACAAGGACCTGCGCGCGCTGGTCGCCGCCGGGCAGTTCCGCGAGGACCTGTTCTACCGGATCAACGTGATCGAGCTGCGCGTGCCGCCGCTGCGCGAGCGCGCGGGCGACGTCGCCTTGTTGGCGCGGCACATTCTCGAGCGTCAGTCACGCGAGCATGGCGCAGCGGCGTCGGTACTCGGCCCGGAGGCAGCGGAGAAACTCGCCCGCTATCCGTTCCCCGGCAACGTGCGTGAGCTGGAGAACATCCTCGAACGCGCCATGGCGCTGTGCGCCGGCGGGCGCATCGAGGCCGACGATATCCATCTGCAGGCGCCCGCAGGCCGCGCGGAGCCCGAACCGGACCACGCGCTCGGTGCCCGGCTCGACGGGGTGCAGCGCGAGGCGATCCAGCAGGCACTGGAAGCCAACCGCTACAACAAGACTGCCGCCGCCCGGCAGCTCGGCCTCACACTGCGGGCGCTGCGCTACCGGATGCAGAAGCTCGGGATGGAGTAGCGGTGCCGGGTTTGGCTTTTTGGCCAAACCCGGCACCGTTACGCGTCCGGTGCGTACCGCCGGATCGTGAGGCTCCGGTTGCGCAGGCGCGCCTGGGCGAGGTCATGTGCCATTTGCAGGGCGAGCCAGGTTGCGGCACCACCGCCGAAGGCCTTGTCCAGTCGGATCGCCATGTCCGCCGAAATCCCGGACTTGCCATTCACGACGTTGTTCAGGGCCTGGCGTGTGACGCCCAGCACCCGGGCGGCTGCGGTGACGGTCAGACCGAGCGGCTCGAGACAGTCGTGCCGAACGGACAGGCCTGGATGCGGTGGCGCCTTCATGGTCATGGCTCTTTCACCTCGTGCAACTAGTGGTAGTCCACCAGATCGACGTCCCAGGCATCGCCATCATCAAACCGAAACACGATGCGCCAGTTCGCAGATACCCACACGGACCAGCTGCCGAGTTGGTCGCCTTTGAGCGGGTGCAAGCGCCAACCGGGCAGGCTCATATCCCCCGGTGACCGGGCGATGTCGAGTCGCGCCAGGATCCGCGACACTCTGGGCGCCAGGGACGGGGCAATACTTCGTCCACTGCCTGTTTCATAGAGGCGTCGGAGACCCCGGTGCCGAAAGCTACGGATCACGGGTGTCGTCCCGTGACCATCGAAGCACGAGGCTAGATTGACAAGTAGTGCTTGTCAACGGGCTGCGGGTGATCATCGGGGTATGGTGCAGAGCCGGCCCGCCGGCCGCGCTCACACAAAACGCGCTCTTTGCCGGGATAGCGGGTCCGGTGCCGGGTTTGGCTTTTTGGCTTGTTGCGGCC
>JAJTYX010000220.1:0-2034 GCA_021462865.1 Gammaproteobacteria bacterium
AACTCAATCAGTTTCGCGGCAGCGGATCAGCCCGTTTTCCATGGCAGCATCCGTCGCAGCGATAACGGTACACTCGACACTTCCACGGTGCGGATGTCGTCGAAAGGCAGGTTCGCGGTGCGGTTGGCCGTGCGAACCGCCTCGGCGTCGGGCGCGGCGTACAGGCACAGCATGCGCCTGCGGTCCTTTGAAAAGTAGCTGCGCAGGAACTTCACGCGGTGCTGCTGCAGGCACCAGGCGAAGGCGTCTTCCTGGGCCTGCACGTCGTCGAACGCAACCGGCTGCTCCCAGCTGCGGGTCACAAGCACCGGCTCACCGGATTCAGGCCGAACCAGGTCGGGCTCCGGCCCGTGAATCGTGGCGCTGTAAACATGGCTGAAGGGCGCGTTGCCGTTGCGGTTGGCGGTGCGCACGGATTCGGCATCAGGTGCGCGGAACAGGCAATCCAGCCGGCGCCCGTCGCGGGACAGGTAGGCGCGCAGGTACTCCACGCGATAGATGTCCGCGCATCCCTGCAGCCGCGCGCGCAGGGCCCGGATGTCGTCAAAGTTGACGGCCTGCGGCATTTCGCGCTCGACGATTACCCACTCCATCAGCGATTCCTCCCGGCTCCGGCCACGGCTTCAACCTGTTCTTTGACCTTGCGCGCCAGACGCTCGGCGGGGAGCTTTGCCAGCGCGGCAACCTGCTGCTTTGCCGCCCGGGTATCGCCGTTTGCCTCCGCGGCCTGCAGCAGCAGCAGCCTCGCGGCCGCGGCATCTGTGGGGCGCTGCAGCAGCTCGGCCAGCTGCAATGCTTCCGTGGCGCGTGCCGCCGCATGCCCGGTGCGGGCCTGCCGCAGGTCCAGCGCGGCCATTTGAAGAAGCGCGTGCAGCAGGTGCTGCTTGGCGTCGACCTCGCGCAGCTGCGCGACGTCGCGTTCGAACTCGGATTGCGCGTCCTGCCCAGAAGCCTGGCGCGCGACGTCCAGCATCACGGCGGCGCAGGGCGCCTCGCTGCCGCCGCGCAGCTTCTGGCCGATCTCGAGCAGCTCCTCGGCCAGCGGCAGCGCGGCGTCGGCATGGCCGCGCTCGAGCTCGAGCAGCAGGCGGTGATCCAGCACCTGGAACTCGGAGACGCGGTCGCCGCGCGCCCGCGCCAGCGACTGCGCGCGCTCGAACAGGCCGGCGGCTTCATCCACTTTACCCTCGTGCAGTCGCAGCATGCCGGCCGCGTGCAGCATGCCCGCGGATTCCACACCGCTGCGGCGCGCCATGGCGTTGGCTTCCAGCAGCAGGGCCTCGGCCTGGCTCAGGTCGCGCTCGAGCATGGCGAGGCAGCGGGCGGCCTCGGCCATGGCGAGCGCGCGCTGCTCGGGGCCGGCATCGCGGCTGGCGACCTCGGCGCGCATCATCTGGCGCTGGGCGTCGCCCCACTCGCCGCCCTCCCAGCGCAGCCAGGCCGCCATGTGGAAGCCGAGCCGCGCGTGCTCAAGGCAGCCGAGGTCCAGCGCGTGCTCGGCCAGTTGCTGCAGTTGGTCGGCGGTCCGGCCCAGCTTCTCGGGCTTGCGGGCGCCCAGCTGTACCTCGTGCAGTTCCAGCATCAGGCGGGTGCGCTGCGGGTCATCGAGCTTCGCGGCGAAAGCCATGCCACGGCGCGCGAAGCCGTCGGCCTCGCTGCCCGCGAAGAGGCGCAGGCAGCGGCGACCGGCCGCCACGCAGCTTACGGAGGCCAGCCTGAACTCGCCGGCCTGCGAGGCGTGGTGGGCGACGTCGGCTGCGATGCGCCCGTCGGGGTCTTCCCGGGCGCTCAGCAGCTGCGCGACTTTCAGGTGCATCAGGCGTCGGCGCGGGCCGGACAGCTCGTCGTAGATGGCGCGGCGGGTGATCTCGTGGGGGAAGGCGAACGCGCCCAGCGGCGTGCGCGCGTCGGCCACGCTCTGCATCAGGGCGTGGCGCTCAAGCGTCTCGAGGGATTCCACCAGTGGCTCGGGTTCGAGTTTCGCAAGCTCACCCAGCAGCTCGGCGGGCGCGTAGCAGCCCACCACCGAGCCCC
>JAJTYX010000221.1:0-3196 GCA_021462865.1 Gammaproteobacteria bacterium
ATTATCCGGCAATTACAGTATTGCCTCTGCGTTGAGTCGGTTGCTGGCCGGCAGCGGTATCGAAGCTGCTCCCCAGCCGGGTGGTGGTTACTCGCTGCGCCGGGTGGCAGCTGGGGGAAGCACGGTATTACCCCCAATTACAGTTTCTGCCGACACACTGGGCACCACAACCGAAGGTACTGGTAGTTATGCCACCCGAAACGTGACCCTATTCGGGAGTGAACAATCGCTGAAAGATATCCCTCAATCGGTAACTGTTATTACTCGTCAGAAAATAGATGATCTGAGACTAGATACCTTGGATAAAGTGCTTGAAAACACTCCCGGAATTACCTTGTTCGCACGGCCAGGGGGTGGCAGTGACATATATTCACGTGGTTTCATTACCAACACCATCCAGTATGATGGCGTTCCACTGCAGCGAGGTAGCTTTTGGGGAAACCCCTTCGCCGCCAGCTCTATCTACTTGGACCGGGTTGAAGTGCTGCGCGGTGCTCAAGGCTTGCTGGAAGGTGTGGGTAACCCAGCCGGTGCAGTCAATGTTGTACGTAAGCGCGGATTGGCGGACACTGTATTTAATATCGAAGGTCGCATTGGTTCCTGGAGTAACTATGGTACCCGCCTTGAAGCAGGCGGCCCCTGGGATGAGAAAGGCCGTTTGCGCAGCCGTGCTGTACTGGACTATGAAGACAAAGAGTCATTTATCGATGACGTAGGTCGTCAACCGTAGAGTCCAACGGGTTAAGCGGCTATCTGTTTTGCATGGTATTTCTGGGTGAATTGTGCCGGCGACAGATATCCCAGTCTCGCCTGCTTACGAATTCGGTTGTAGAAGATTTCAATGTACTCGGTGATTTCCTGCCGGGCTTGTGTGCGCGTAGTAAAGCGCCTGTGATGCACCAACTCGTTTTTCAGGGAACCCCAGAAACTCTCCATCGGCGCGTTGTCCCAACAATTGCCCTTGCGGCTCATGGAAGCTTGCATGCCGAATTGTTGCAGTTGCTTTCGATAAGCGTGGGCGCAGTACTGGCTGCCACGATCTGAATGATGGATCAGCCCCCTTGCTGGCCGCTTGGCGGCGACGGCGCGAAAGAGCGCTTGCGATACCAGGCTCGTGGTCATCCGCTCGGACATGGCGTAGCCGACCAGTTCGCCGTTGAACAAATCCTTGATGCCGGCAAGATAGAGCCAGCCCTCGTCGGTGGTGACGTAGGTGATATCGCTGACCCAGGCGCGATCGGGGGCCGCCACGGTGAATTGCCGATCGAGAAGATTGGGCGCCAGTGGCAGAGCATGCCTCGAATCCGTCGTCGCCTTGAATTTCCGCTTCTGCTTGCAGCGCAGCCCGAGTTTCCTGCGTATCCGCTTGATGCGATAGAGGCTCGTCTGGATGCCGTGATCGGCCAGGTCGGACCGCAGGCGCCGGGGACCGTAGGTTTCACGCGTCCGCTGATGCGCGGCCTTGACCTCGGTTTCCAGCCGGAGGTTCTCTTGCTGACGAGCTGACGAGCTGACGAGCTGACGAGCTGACGAGCTGACGGCGGACGTTGGCGCCAAGCGTGATAGCCGCTTTCCGAAACGTACAGAATCCGACACATCGCCGCCACCGCGTGGTGCTGTCGCAACTGTTCGATCCGGGCGTATCTCACCGCGACTCCTTCGCGAAATACGCCGCACATTTTTTTAGCAGATCACGCTCCGGTTTCACTTCCGCCAATTCCTTGCGCAGTCGCGCCAGTTCAATTTCCGTTTCCGTCGGCACCCGCTGACCTTGCCCACCCTTCGCCAGGCTGCCTGTACCCGATGCCCTCACCCAATTGCCAAGACTGCTCTTTGGCACCAACAAGTGCTTCGCTGCCGCATCCACCGACAGCCCTTCCGCTTCCACCAGCTTCACCGCTTCCGCCCGAAATTCCGGCGTGTAGATCCCTTTCGGTAGTCGTTCCATCCTTGTCCTCCGTTCCTCACATTTTACGAAACGTTGGACTCCACTTTTTTCAACCTACGTCATTGTGGGCGCAGCTCACCTTTACCAGGGTAATGCTTCTATAGCTGCTAAGTCAGAAAGGAAGAACACATATTTTGAGATTAAAAATATTTTACAATATGATTTAGTCTAGGTGCAGGCTAGTCTGTTTTTTGAGGAAATTTTATATGAAAGAGATCGGAGCATTTGAAGCCAAGAATAAATTTGGTACGCTGCTGGACTGGATTGAAAGTGGCGAGGAAGTCGTTATTACACGGCATGGTAAAGCGGTGGCGCGTTTGGTTCCAGCCCAGGAACAATTTGATCGTACTAAAGCACGCCAGGCAGCCGTTAATATTACAGCACGCAGAAGAGGTATTACACTCGGAAATATTAAAATCAAGGATTTGATTAATGAGGGTAGACCTTGAGTCTTGTTCTGGATAGTTCAATGACATTAGCTTGGTTGTTTGAGGATGAACATTCTCAACAGGCCGATGCTGTGTTGCGTCAAGTGATGGAAACGAGTGCAATCGTTCCATCGCTCTGGCGTCTGGAAGTAGGTAATGCGCTCCAAATGGCAATTCGGCGAAACAGAATTGACGCAGCATTTCGTGATGCTTCGCTGGTTGATTTGGCTGCTCTAGCAGTTATAGTAGATACCGAAACAGATCATCAAGCCTGGCGCACTACTTTGCATTTGGCTGATCGATGCGGATTGACACTGTACGATGCTGCTTATCTGGAATTGGCCCAGCGTTTTGAATTACCACTCGCCACACTCGATCAAGCATTATGTGATGCGGCTGGTATTGTTAACGTTCAAGTATTCAGGATTTAATCCCACCATCGTTTTATCTCTACCAGCTTCAAAACTTTTGTGATGAGCTTGTCGTTCCCGAATACAGCCAGTTGCCTGTAAATCAGCCGGCTGTCTGAAACATCAGGCCGGCATGTTCGCGCATTTTATGGAAGCGAATGCCCGGCCAGTTTTCTTCGGCTACGCTGATTTCGGCGGAAAATGAAGCCAGAAAAGTAGGCGCATTCACCGCATCGTAGGCGATACGGTGGGCATTGGCATCGATGAAACGCTGCAGTTCCTGAGGCGTTTCGGCAGTCACCCATCGTGCCAGTTGATATTTGGCCGGAGCAATGCGTGCCTCGACACCGTATTCATGTTTGAGACGGTGGGTGACGACTTCAAACTGCAATACACCGACCGCACCCAGC
>JAJTYX010000222.1:0-1002 GCA_021462865.1 Gammaproteobacteria bacterium
GCCGAAGGCCCGTCGAAACCGTCATGTCATTCATTAGTCAAGAAGGTTAAGTGGACACATGACGAGGATGTCGTCGGGCCGCAGTTCGGGGACCACGACCTGCTCGACACAGGTGCGGAAGCTCTCGCCGTTGATCGGCCCGTCGATGACCCACGGCGCGACGATACCGTCATGGCGCAGCGCCGCGACGAAGGTCATCCGTCGGCTTGATGCTCGAACCAGTGGCGCATCCACGCCTCCGTCCAGTGCCCGAAGGGCGCGTGCCCGATCAGCCGCCGGCCGCGCGCCGCCCGGCCGCGCAGGGGGGCCATGTTCGTCCTGGCCCGGGTTTCGCTGCGCGGACCCGCGGTTCGTCGATGATGAGGAGCCGTCTCAGGTCGATGCTGCCCTGACGGGCTTTCCAGCGATCCCTCTTGCGGGCGACCTCCGGTCGCTCCTGTTCACTGGCGAGCGCGGTTATTCTTGAAGCCGAGCTCCTCGGCATGCGCGAAGGCCCACATCGTGCGGTGTTCCAACTTGAGGCCACGCCCGGCCAGCTCCGCAACCAGTCCGCGCAGGCTGAAGGCACCGTCCGCCATCCGGCCGCGCAACCAGTCGGCCTGCTCGCCCTGGATCTTGCGCGGCACATGCCCGCCGATCTTGCCCGCTGCCACGCTGCCCGTCGCCGGCGCCGCTGCGACCACGTCACCACGCTCGACGGCACCACGCTCAGGCCCTCGGCGATCCGTCGCACCGTCTCGCCCGCGTCAAGCCGCGCCATGGCGCGCTCCCGGATATCCATCGACAGGGGTTTCGTCATGAGGGCTGGCCTCCTCGTCCCAGCCTCCATGGTGGAACAGAAATCCCAACCCACGGGAATCCCCAGCGATTTACTCAAGCGTCATCCCGATCTGGTGCGCCGGATGCGCGCAGGCATCGCGCTGGCGGAAGGCGACCCGGCGACAGGGCATGTCGCGGGCGATGCGGGATAGGTGGATTATCCCCCGGCGGGCTGAGCCGCGC
>JAJTYX010000223.1:0-2492 GCA_021462865.1 Gammaproteobacteria bacterium
CGACCTCGAAATTTATCCCGTGCGGACGCTTGCGGATCTTTACAACCATCTATCTGGTCGCAGTTTACTTCAGCCTTATCAACCCTCAGCGGATGACGCGCTCGAGCCGTTGTTCACTCCGACAGACTTCGCCGAGATCAAAGGACAAGAACACGTGAAGCGCGCGCTCGAAGTCGCCGCGGCTGGTGGACATAACGTGCTAATGGTTGGTTCTCCGGGCGCGGGGAAAACTTTGCTCGCGCGAGCCATGCCTGGCATCCTGCCTGAAATGTCCATCGAAGAATCGCTGGATGTGACTCGCATCTTCTCCGTTGCCGATCAACTCCCCGCAGGGACTCCGCTCATCAAGCATCGTCCATTCCGCGCGCCGCATCACACCATTTCACACGCGGGACTCGTCGGCGGCGGCAACATCCCCAAGCCCGGAGAAATATCGCTCGCGCACAGGGGAGTTTTGTTTTTAGATGAGTTCCCCGAATTTGGTTCGCGTGTGCTTGAAGTGATGCGCCAGCCCATGGAAGATAAAGTCGTCACCATCAGCCGCGCCAAAGGCTCGTTAACTTTTTCGGCAAACTTTCAATTGATCGCCGCGATGAATCCCTGCCCTTGCGGCTATTACGGCGACTCGCAAAAGCCTTGCACGTGCGCCGCCTCTGTTGTGACCAAATATCAAAAACGAATCTCGGGTCCACTCTTGGATCGCATTGACATCCACATCGAAGTCCCGCGCGTGGACTATGAAAAGCTGAGCGGAGATCGAGTCGGCGAATCAAGCGAAGCAATTCGCGCTCGTGTTCAAGCCGCAAGAAATATTCAGCAACAGCGCTTTGCCGATTCGCAGTCCGATATTGTCTGCAACGCGGATATGCGCGTGGGGGAGATACGTCAGTTTTGTCAGTTGCAGGATGAAGGTCAGAGCCTGATGCGCGCGGCGATGAGCCAGATGAATCTTTCAGCGCGGGCGTATCATCGCATCTTGAAATTAGCGCGGACGATTGCCGATCTAGCGGGGAGCGAAGAGATTCAGTCCGCGCATTTGGCGGAGGCGTTGCAGTACCGTCCGAAGTTGATGCAAGGCGTGGGGTGATGGGATTGGTGTGAGGGCAGGAAAAACAACAGGTTCTTGAGTAATAGCATTGCCAATCATCGGCGGTATAATATGAGCAGAGACGTGAAAGGTTGACCATGACGAAACAATTCAAGATCATAGTCGAGAAACATCCCGATGGTTATGTGGCGTATCCGTTGGGGGTCAAAGGAATCGTGGTGGGTGAAGGCGATACCTATGAAGACGCGCTGGCAGATGCAAAGTCAGCCCTCGCCTTCCACATCGAGACCTTTGGCGCGGAGGTATTTGAATCGGAGCCGCCTGTGCTGGAAGCCTTCATCGCCGAAGCGGGGATCGCCGTCTAAATGCCCAAGTTTCCCGTAGACGCTCCCAAGGCGAAAGTTATTCGAGCCTTTGAGGCGTTGGGGTTTCGGCTGGTGCGCGAAGGGAATCACATCGCAATGTCGCGGGAGAATGCGGATGGGACGCATACTCCGCTGACCATGCCCAATCATCGCACGATCAAAAGCTCGACGCTACGAACGATCCTTTCGCAATCGGGGATTTCAAGGGATGAATTCTTGAAAGCCTACGAAGGATAAACACAAAACGGTCTCGCGGACGCTGCGCCGGAGACCGTTTTCATTTTGCCATACTGGGTTTTATTCCTCGGGAAGGATTGCTTCCAATTGGGGAAGCAAGGCGCGCAGATCGTTCGTTACAACCTGCCACAAGATGTCTTCGTCCACGCGCATGTAATCGTGGACGATGCGATGGCGCATACCAACAATTTTTCGCCAGGGGATTTCGGGATGTTGGCCTCGAAACTCATCAGAGACCTTCCGCGCGGCTTCGCCAATAACTTGAACAAGGTGGGTAAGTCCGAGGCGCAAGATATCATCCTCATCGTAGAGCGCGCGGGTTTTTGATTCAATTGCCCGAACCGCGCGGCGGGTCATATCCAGCATGTGGCCCAAGTAGATCGCATCATCAGTTCGCGGCATACACCACCCTTGCATCTTTCAACACGCGGTCTCGAATACGGTGATTGAGAAATTTGGGGGTAACGAGGTCCACTTCCCGTCCTTCCAACAATCTGGATAGATCGTCTTGTATATCTATAAATCCGAGCCCCGGAATATGTCCTTCTTCAAATTCCACCAGCACATCCACATCGCTCGAAGGGTTAAAGTCATCGCGCAAAACGGAGCCAAAGAATGAAAGCCTGCGGATGTGATACTGTTTGCATAGCTTATCCAGTTGTGGTTGGGGAATGTACACTTTGATTTTGTCCATCTCCAGATTATAGCAAATTTGATATAAATCTGCTCACGCCAAAAGAAAGATTCTCAAACACAAAACGGTCTCGCGGACGTTGCGCCCGAGACCGTTTTCATTTCGACCCCCTCCGCCTACGGCACCTCCCCCAAATCTGCCGATGCAC
>JAJTYX010000224.1:0-3027 GCA_021462865.1 Gammaproteobacteria bacterium
GTTTTGACAAGATGTACCGCTTCCCCCCTGAAGCATATCTGCAATACCGTGACCTTCGTCATTCTCAAAGCCGCCGGTGTATTTGCAGGAATAGGCGGAAAGGGGAATGGCTTGAGAGTCGTTAATGAAGGCAAAACCGAATCGAATTTGACCAGACAGGAAGAGACGGTGAAAAACATCACCGGTCTGCTTCTTTTGGTCAATGTATCGTTGCGCTAAAAGCCCGCGTATAGTGTTGCCTGGAATAAAATCGAGCGTTTCGATAAGGTTATGGGATGGAGGACCGGCAGACATGAGGAGCGGACTTTGGGTGGTAAGTTTCAAGCGGATAGACGCCATACTAAGCCTCCTCCCGAATTTGAATGCCATTTTCCAGCGCGCCGCGGCCTATCGCCTTGCGCCCGCCAATGCGGTCTACCAGTCGCCCTGAGGCAGAAAGAAGCTGCCTTTCTATAGCGACAACAGCATCGTTAACCCGTACCTTGCCGGAAAAGGTAACTGAAGAAGGCACGGCTTCATCGAAAAATAAGTGGTCTTCCAGGGTTGTGCGGCGGGTTCGGGAAATAGCGATACCGGGTCGGATTTC
Organism: Gammaproteobacteria bacterium; assembly: GCA_021462865.1. GTDB lineage: Bacteria > Pseudomonadota > Gammaproteobacteria > Steroidobacterales > QUBU01. The sequence continues at coordinate 587 of JAJTYX010000224.1, forward strand.
TGTATCAGGATAGACTACAGGATTGCGATTGCGATTTTGCTCCAATAACGTGAGAAACAGCGGCCTTTGGGTATCATCAAGTTCTGCCTGGCCTACCTGGATCATCGCCGGGATTGCGGAATTGCCGAATAGCTTACACAAGGTACAAGCATTAACAACGTCTTTACAAAGGGGTTCTTTCGTTCCATGGATACGGAGCCCTTCGGGCAAACCGCCGGTACGCAACAACCGTTCGGCAAAAAAACGCCAGCGCCCTTTTACCGTCGATCCCGGAAGGTAAGGCAATCCTTCATTATTTCGCATAACCATGCGGTCAACAAGCCCCGCAATTGCAAGGCCGCTAAAAATACTTACCGGGGTTCGAAAGACGAGACTATATTTTATTTCAACCATGCGTTATTTCTCCTTTTCTAACTAAATTAGGCATTTTCACCTATCCTTTCCGGCTTGAATGAAATCGTAGAGTCCGATAATTTCTGTTAGGGGAGTTGTCCAAGCGTTGTCATCAGAAAGACGGAAAGGAAAAATAGAAAGATCTTTCATACAGAGTTGATAAAGTGGGCTGTTCTCTTCAAGGTCGCTGGTAGCCTTCAACCGCTCTCTGATGCGCAGGGCATCGAACTGTGCTTGAGACAGACTTTGAAACAGGACAGGATACAATGCCTTCAACTTTGACCGGGGGACCTTTGGGTTTTTTAAATCCCTTATGGTCTTTAACAGCCATTGGGCTTCGGTGGTGGTATAAGGGCGTTCGGTCAGTTTCACTTCTAAACCGCTGCTACATTGCTTCGTATATTCTTTAGCTCTACGATCCTTAACAGACTCGCTGCCGGCCTCTGACAGCGCCAGGAAGTCAAGCGTTCCCGTTTCACATCCTTGTTTGGTAGTAATTCGGCAGATTTTTTCTTGGCTATTTTCATCAGTTCACCGGCCAGGGTCATTAGATCGCTTATGGGATAGTGGGTATGGGCGATGACCACACCGGCTGAGGTAGTAAGGCCTTCCTCGCCGAAAGACTTAGGCAGTTTCCCGTTTTTAACATAATCCTCCTGCAGTTTTTTTGTCTTTTCCTGAAACCCTTCTATAAACAGCACAGCCACATCCATAGCACTGTGGGATGGCACGGCTAACATCAAATCATCTCCACCGGCCATAATAAACTCGGCAGGAATGGAGCGATACATACCATCTGCCGTTTTCCATTCCTCAAAATCCACCACTTTTAGTACCGCTTCAACGGCGGCCTCTCTGGTGGCCTGATCCACGATTTCAGAAAAAGCCTTATATGCACGCTTTGCATCTTCCTCCTTTGGAAACAGACGTCCTATTATTTTTATTGTTTCGCCCATGCGATTACCGTCCGCGTAAATAAAGCCCATATAATTAGATGGCCTGGAGAATTGTCCGATATCATCAAAATCCTGCGGTAAAAAAACCTGGCAGTTGACTGCTTCATTGTATTTGGCAAGGGTAGAGAAAATAAAATTATCTGTATACTTTGGTGCTAACTCAGAGGAGGACTTTAACACCTTGCTGCCTCTTTCCGTTGGTTTAATCTTTTTGTAAAGTTCGTTTACCTTCTCTCTTTTCCGTGAGCAGGCAAGGCATAACCAATGCTCACCATGCTCGGAAAGCGCCTTTTCTGCAGGTTCTGAGCCACAAGAAGTGCACGGCCTTATCCAGCGCCCTGCAAGCACAGGGACACCCTCCACTCTGCCCAATTTGCTCTGCTGGGTCATCATCACCCCACGGCTCACCCATGCGGTAAAAGACTCATCATTTCCGCGCTCCACAATCTCTACGGATACACGTGCATTTACGGTTTCTTGACGGTAAAGTTCCAAAACCGCTTTCTTAAATTTTTCTGCATCATGCTTGTTTTCAAAAAGGACACGGCCGGAACCACCGCCAAGATAAATCTCTTCATAGCAAACATGACCAAGTTCCTTGAGAATCCTTTTTGTCTCTTTCCGGTTCAAAGCATCCAAAAGGACACTACCCCCGCGCGTTTCCCGCATGATAGGAGAGGCAAAAAGGTAGGATTTTACTTTTTGGGTTTCAATTACTACGAGAAAACGCATAGCACTGGCAACATTCATAAAAGCCTCCGTATTGTAGCAAGTAATACATCTGTCAAAATGGATTTTTTTAAAAAGTTTTTTGATGAAACCAAAAATATATTTCGCCATTCTCACATCTCCGTAATCTTGATTAAGTTCTTTTCCGTAAAATCCTTTGTACAATTCTTTATGAAGGATGAAACCATACATATCACCCACAGACCGTTCTTTTGAAAGGGGAGTTTGCATGGTAATCCCCTCTAGAAACAGGGGATCAAGGGGTATGTATTCAGTGGCCATCCTCGAAATTCCTGATGAATTTCCGAATAACCCCTAAAACCCCTTCGATATTTTTTATTACGTCTTCATCGCAAAATCTCA
>JAJTYX010000225.1:0-1478 GCA_021462865.1 Gammaproteobacteria bacterium
AAAGAGAAGCGAACCGGCAACCGCGTCTATCAACTCCGCAAATATCAACGCTCCAATCAAAGCACATGCATTGACCAGCGCCCCTCGGTCGTGAAGGGACAGGTCATCAAGGCTGGAGACATCATCGCCGATTCATCCTCGACAGATAACGGACAGCTTGCGTTGGGGCAGAACGTCACCATCGCTTTCCTCTCCTGGGAAGGCGGCAACTTCGAAGACGCCATTTTGCTCTCCGAACGCCTGGTTCAGGAGGACCGCTTCACCTCCGTTCACATCGAAAAGTATGAAGTGGAGGCGCGCGATACCAAACTCGGACCCGAAGAGATCACGCGCGACATCCCGAACGTCGGCGACGACGCGATCAAAGACCTCGACGAGAACGGCATCATTCGCATCGGCGCGGAAGTGGGACCGAACGATATCCTCGTCGGCAAGATCACCCCGAAGGGCGAGAAAGAACTGACCCCCGAAGAACGCCTGTTGCGCGCCATCTTCGGCGAAAAATCGCGCGACGTGAAGGACACCTCCCTGCGGATGCCGCACGGCGAACGCGGCAAGGTCGTTGATGTGAAGGTCTTCACCCGCGAGGAAAACTCAGACCTCGCCGCCGGCGTGGATATGATGGTGCGCGTCTCCGTCGCGCAGCGCCGCAAGATTACCGCGGGCGACAAAATGGCGGGACGCCACGGCAACAAGGGCGTCGTCTCCAAAGTTGTCCCTGTGGAGGATATGCCCTTCCTTGAAGACGGCACTCCGGTTGACATCATCCTCAACCCGCTTGGCGTGCCGGGGCGCATGAATATCGGGCAGGTGCTGGAAGTCCACCTCGGATGGGCGGCGAAGCGGATGGGATATCGCGCCCTCACGCCGGTCTTCGACGGAGCCAGTGAGGAGCAGATTGAAGCCGAACTCGCGCGCGCCTGGATCGTGGATCAGGCATGGAAGGAATCCGGATCCCGCGCCTGGGAGTGGATCAAAGAACAGGAATACGACCCGAACAGCATCGAGGACGACGATGAAGTTCGCCGCCTCTACCTGGAAGACTGGCTGGACAAACGCCGATACGACGTCTACAGCCTGAATGACCCCGCATACGCGCGCCGAGCCACCGCGCGCGAGTGGTTGCGTGAAAAGGGATACGACAACCCCGATGAGATCTTCTATGAAGACCGCAAGTCCCTCATCCGCGATCCCCGACTGGACGATGTCGCAGTGACCGCCTGCCTGCGCTTATGGCTGGAAGTCAATGGGATTACCCGCCGTGTCGCGGAGGATAAAGTGTATGAAACCGCCCAGGAACTTGCAAAGGAGCGCGGCATTCCGCTTCCGATCCTCGGCAAGCAAACTTTACGCGACGGCAAGACCGGGCTTCCGTACGATCAGCCGGTGACCGTCGGCGTGATGACCATATTGAAACTTCATCATCTTGTCGAGGACAAGGTTCATGCGCGTTCGACGGGACCATACAGCCTTGTTAC
>JAJTYX010000226.1:0-1468 GCA_021462865.1 Gammaproteobacteria bacterium
CACCGCCGCCATCACCCTCGAGCCGGGCGACATCGTCGCCACCGGCACCCCGTCGGGCACCGGGCTCGGGTTCGAACCGCCGCGCTACCTCTCGCCGGGCGACGTCGTCCGAGTCACGATCGACCCGATCGGCACGCTCGTGTCGCCGATCGTCCGCGGTGCGTGACGACCCGGCCGGCACTCACCCCGTCCGAACGTCCTCGCCCCCCAGGAGTTCCCATGCGGATAAACGCCATCGACACGATCGAGATGCCCGCCGACACGGCACTGCCGGGGCTGCTGTTCGTGCGCATCCACACGGACGAAGGTCTTGTCGGGATCGGTGATACGTACTACCTCCCCGGCGCCTGCCGCGAGGTGATCGTCTCCGACATCGCGCCGACGCTGCTCGGCGACGACCCGCTCGACATCGAGCGCCACGCGAGCCGGGTCCTGGGCTCGTACTTCCGCTTCGGCGGGCGCGGCGCCGAGATCCGGGCCTGGTCGGCCGTCGAGCTCGCGCTGTGGGACATCCTCGGAAAGGCGAGCGGCCAACCGCTGTACCGCCTGCTCGGTGGCGCGGCGCAGCCCTCGGTGCGGATCTACAACTCGTGCGGAGGAGCGGCCTACGCGCGGCACATCAAGGGCGCCCGCCCGGGACACGGCAGCGCCACCGCGGCCGGGCGCTACCCCGACTACCACGACGTGCTGCACCGCCCCGGAGAGCTGGCCCGCGAGCTGCTCGACGGCGGGACCACGGGCATGAAGATCTGGTCCTTCGACGACGCCGGGCGGCGAACCGGTCCCCACCACATCAGCGCCCGCGATCTCGACGACGCGATCAGGCCGATCGCCCGCATCCGGGATTCCGTCGGCGACGAGATGGACGTCATGGTCGACTTCCACGGCATGTGGAACGTCGACACCGCCACGCGCATCGCCCGGGCGCTCGAGCCCTATCAGATCCGCTGGGCCGAGGACCTCATCAACGTCGAGGTCCCTGCCGCGATGCGCCGGCTGCGCGAGTCGACTTCGATCCCGATCCTGGCGTCGGAGTACCTGATCACCAGCTTCCAGTTCCAGCACCTGCTCGAGGCCGAGGCCACCGACGTCGTGATGATCGATCCGACCTGGGCCGGGGGCATCGGTGAGTCACGTCGCGCCATCGCGCTCGCCGACGCCCACGGGCTCCCGGTGACCTTCCACGACTGCTCGGGCCCGCTCAACCTCCACGCCGGCGTGCACCTCGCGGTCAGCTCCCGCAACGCGATCTACCAGGAGACGCTACGGGCCTGGAACCACGAGCTGTACCCCGACCTGATCACCGACCTCCCTGTAATCGAGCGGGGAACGATCCGCCCCAACGACCGTCCTGGGTTGGGGACCGACCTGCAGCCCGACCTCGATCACCGCGACGGCTTCCGCGTCACGACGGTCACCGCGTAAAGGTCAGAGACAAGGCTGTCCGGCGTTCCTGCCGCCCCGATCG
>JAJTYX010000227.1:0-21358 GCA_021462865.1 Gammaproteobacteria bacterium
CGCCGTAAACCAAGGGCCTCGACTCATGATGCAGCCTCCCGTCCATCGTCATGTTAGGGTGTTGCATCGACCAATTGAGAGCGCCGGCTTATGAAATTCGTAAACGAAACTGACCACGAATCACCGTTTACGTTTCCGTGCCGCTTCCCGATCAAGGTCATGGGCCGGCACGAGGCGGGATTCGAGGAGCACGTGGTCGCGCTCATCGGTGAACACGCCGCGACGGAGATCCCGGCCGCAAGCGTGCGCACGCGCGCAAGCAGCAACGGGCGTTTTCTCGCCGTGACTGTCACGATAGACGCAGAAAGCCGCGAGCAGCTCGATGCCATCTATCGGGCCCTGACGGCAGCCGAGCAGGTCCTCTTCGTACTGTGACGATGCGGGTGCGCCGGCCGGGCCTGGTGGATTACCGCGCGGCTTTCGACGACATGGTGCGGTTCACCATGGAGCGCGACGCCGGCACCCCTGACGAACTCTGGCTGCTGCAGCACCCGCCGGTGTTCACGCTCGGCATGAACGCGGACCCGGCCCACGTGCTCGACGCCGGCGACATTCCCGTCGTGCGCGTCGATCGTGGCGGTCAGGTGACCTACCACGGACCCGGCCAGATCGTCGCCTACGTCTTACTCGACCTCGGGCGCCGACACCTCGGCGTACGCGCGCTGGTGAGCCTGCTGGAAGACGTCGTCGTCACGACGCTCGCCCGTTACGACATCCACGCCGCGAGCCGGCGCGAGGCGCCGGGCGTGTACGTGGATGGCGCCAAGATCGCGAGCCTCGGCCTGCGCGTACGCCGCGGCGCGAGCTACCACGGACTCGCGCTCAATGTGGACATGGACCTCGCGCCGTTCGCCCGCATCAATCCCTGCGGTTTTCCGGGGATCGAGGTCACCCAGGTCGCCGCGCTCGGCGGTCCGGCGGATCCCGATCGAGTCAGTCGCGACCTGGAGGAAGAGCTTCTGGCGCGGCTGTAGGCACGAGCAGGCGTGGCGTGGGAACCTTGCCCGGTCTGCTTTTTTTGATTTTCCGCACCAGAGCCCATATTCAAATGCTCCGGCACCATTGCAGAGTGATTTGACGGGGTTGACCGGGATCGGGAGCGCATACAGATGCAGACCAGGCATATCGCGGGCGGCGTGTTCCGCCGCTACCTCGACCTGCTCGAACTGGAGGCGGTGCCCGTCACAGCCGAGGGTCTCGAGCGCCTGGTGTTCCGTCACGTACTGACCGCGCCGTTCGAGAACATCTCGAAACGCGCTTACGCACGCCGAGGCGCCAGCGATATCCCGGATCTCGCTGCGTATCTCGACGACATCCGGTTGCGCCGGCTCGGCGGCACCTGTTTCGCGAACAACTATCACCTGCACTCGCTTCTCATTCATGTCGGCTTCGATGCCCGGATCTGCGGGGCAGCTATGGGCCGCCACAACGACGCCCATCTCGCCCTCATGGTCTCGTGCGCGAACCGGGAATTTCTCGTGGATGCGGGATTCGGAGCCCCGTTCCTCGCGCCGATTCCAACGGATGCGCACGAGCCACAGGTATTCCCGCTCGGCGACGAGCGGTGGGTGGTTCACCCGCGCGACACGGCGGGTCTCACCCGGGTCGAGTATCAGTCGGACGGAAAGACCGTTTACGCCTATGCCCTCGATCCCCGGCCGCGGGCCTGGCAGGAGTTTCGCGGACCCGTCGCAGCGTCCTTCGGGCGTGACGCCCATTTCATGAACACCGTGAGAATCATCCGTTACCTTCCCGACGGCTGCCTCAGGCTCGAGAATCAACGACTGACACGGTACTTCGGCAACATGGCCACGACAGAAACGATTCCCGCCGGGGAACTGACCCAGTGCGTCGTGGATGCCTTCGGGATACCCGCCCCGGTCGTGCGCGAAGCTCTCGGCGGGAATGACTCAGATACGCGGTGACCAGGCCGCAAACACCGGTGGCAGCAGGATGCCGGGCGGTGCCTTGATGACTTCGGGAATCGCGCGAACGACAGGGCCGGCCACGGCATACTGCATCGCTCTGGAGCGGTCGCGCATGTTGACCGGCTCCACCAGATCGATACGCACATCGATGCCGCGCGCTCGACATCGGCGCAAAGCCGCTGCTCGATCACCTCAGGCTGACGACCCTCGGCAAGCTCGCCATCGACAATCCACGCTATTCGGCGTATTTGCGGGACCAACAAAGACCGCGATGAGCCCCGTCAGCGCCGCGCCGGTCATGGTGGGGCGTACATCCACCCGGACGCCCGACCGGATTCCGGCCCGACGCGCGCGGGCAGCAGCGTTTCAGGCGGCGGCTTCGAAGTTGCCGCGCCGGTAGCGCTCCAGCGTCAGCCCGGCGAGGTCGATCTCGGGCTTGCGGCCGGAGAGCAGGTCGGCGATCACGCGCCCGGTGCCGGCGGCCATGGTCCAGCCGAGCGTGCCGTGCCCGGTGGCGAGAAAGAGGTTGCCATAGGGCGTGGCGCCGACGATGGGGGTACCGTCGGGCGTCATCGGGCGCAGCCCGCACCAGAACTCGGCCTGCCCGACCGCACCGCCGCGCGGAAAGAGGTCGGTCACCACGTGCTCGAGCGTGCTGCGGCGTGCATCGCGCAGCGCGAGCGAATAGCCGGCGAGCTCAGCCGTACCGCCGACGCGAATACGGTCGCCGAGGCGGGGGACCGCGACCTTGTGGGTCTCGTCCATGATCGTCGACTCGGGCGCGAAGCGGGCGTCGGCGATGGGCAGCGTGATCGAGTAGCCCTTCACCGGGTAGACCGGCAGCGGGATCTTCAGTGGCGCCAGCAGGCCTGCGGTATAGCTGCCGAGCGCGGCGAGATAGGCGTCGGCGCGCAGCACGCCACTGCGTGTCCGCACCCCGGTGATGCGGCCATCCTCCGCGAGCAGGGCCTCGATCGGGGTTTCGAAGACGAAGGTCGCTCCCGACGACCCGGCGAGCGCCGCAATCGCGTTGGTGAACTTGAAGCAATCGCCCGTCTCGTCGCCCGGCAGCCGCAAGGCGCCGACGAACTTCTCCTTCACGAGCGACAGCGCAGGTTCGACGGCGCAGAAACCGTCGCGGTCGAGCAGCTCCCAGGCGACGCCGTGGCGCTTCAGGATCTCGATGTCCTGCGCAGTCGCATCGAGCTGCCTGTTGGTGCGAAAGAGCTGCAACGTGCCGAGCGTGCGCTCGTCGTAGGCGATACCGGTGTCGGCGCGCAGCTGCACCATGCAGTCGCGGCTGTACTCCGCGAGCCTGACCATGCGTGCCTTGTTGACGCGGTAGCGCGCCGCCGTGCAATTGCGCAGCATCGACGCACCCCAGCGCCACAAGGCCGGGTCGAGCATCGGCCAGATGACGAGCGGACGGTGGCGCATCAGCAGCCACTTGATCGCCTTCAGCGGCACTCCGGGCCCGGCCCAGGGCGCTGAGTATCCGGGCGAGATCTCGCCCGCATTCGCATAGCTCGCCTCGAGCGCCGGTGCGCGCTGGCGGTCGAGCACCGTCACCCGGTGGCCGGAGCGGGCCAGATAGTAGGCAGCCGTGGTGCCGATCACGCCGCTGCCGAGAATCATCACGTGCATGAATCGCCACCCCTTGCCGGCTACTGCCGCAATCGCTCACGAGTCCGCCGACCTGCCAGGCACATATTAATGAAAGGCTGCTCAGGTCCGGGCGCCACCGTCAGACCGGACCCGGCCGGGACGGCAGTGCCACGGGCATCAGGGCACCGACTGGGGCGCGCGGCTCGGCCGGATGCTCACCGCAATCAGCCGCGCATCGTCAGCCAGCGGCGTGGCGGTCCACGCGAACTCTTCATCGGCCCAGCAGATCCCCGCCTGTGGCCCGATCCTCGTATCGCAACCAGCCTGCAGCGACCAGGCGCCGCTGGTGGCGAACAACAGCCCGTGGTGGCTCGACGCTGCCGCGGTACTCGTGAACACCTGCACGTCCGCTGCCAGGGCTGCGCGCCGCGTCATGACATTGAAATCGCGCGAGTCGCCACCCAGCAGTTCGCAGTCGCAGGCATGATCGCCGGAAAAATGCAGCGGCTGGTAGCACTGCTCGAGCCGATGATCGAGGCCCTGGCCGGGCGAGCGCAGCCACACGCCGCCACCTTCGAGCAGCAGGATGACGCGGTCGACCCCAGGGAACACCGAGAACGGCCCACCGGCGTGAATGCCGGCCACGCTGACGCGCCAATGAAAGTCACTCATCCCGGCACCCGGTGGCCAGCAGATGATTTCCTGCGTCAGGCCGCCGCCGTTTTTCCATGGGGTTGGGGTGATGACCTGCAAATCGAACTGGCGGTACATGATTCGAACCTGTCTCAAAACTGCTGCGCGGACGTGATCCGTGGCGCCTGGTGACGTATCGAACGCCTTGCCTGACCGGGTCGGGACTGAAGTCCCCCCTGCCGGGTCCTGCGCTCCGTCTTCCCACGGCTGACGCCCGCTCGCAACGTGTTGAGACAGGTTCTCAAGACATTGCAGGAACCGGACTCACGCCACAGGGCGCAGCGCATGCGCGGCTCAGCCCGAACGGCCGGCACGGCGTTACGTGAGCAGCGCCGGCAACCGGCGCAGGATGTCCGCCGCCCCGGACACCATCTGCTCCACGATCGCGGCAGCAGGAAGAATCTCGCTGATCTGCCCGACACCCTGGCCGGCGTAGTTGGCCATCAACTCGGTCTGTCCTTCGGTGTGGATGGTTGGCGGCGCACTGGTGAACACCGGCAATTCCACCAACCGATCGCCACGGCGGATGCGGGCAATCGGCCCGGACGGCGTTGCCGTACCGGCGGTGAGCGCGTTGCTCAACAACCGGTACGCGGCACCTGGCGGCCACTCGACCTGGGGCGTCCTGCTGATCACGGTATCAGCGCCGTCGGCCTGGAGCAGCCGCTGCTTGTAGTCGGGATGCGCCTCGGACTCCGCGCTGGCCACAAAGCGGGTGCCGATCCAGGCGCCGTCGGCCCCAAGAGAAAGCGCCGCGGCCAGGCCGCGCCCGTCGACGATGCCGCCGGCGGCGAGTACCGGGACGGGCGCAACCGCGGCGATGACCGCTGGCAGCAACGACAGCAGGCCAAGCTCGCCGCGGACGTGCCCACCCGCCTCCATTCCCTGCGCCACGATCACATCGACGCCCGCCGCCGCAGCGGCACGAGCCTCCTCCACCGACCCCACCTGATGAATCACCCGCATGCCCGCCGCACGACAGATCTCCATGAAAGGCGCGGCATCGCACCAGAAGAGCGACAACACCGGCACCCGCTCCTCGATGCAGACCTGGAGCTGCGCCCCCACGCCGCCGGGCTCCGGCGCGCAAGGCGCAACGAGGTTGACGCCGAAGGGCCGCTCGGTCAGGGCCCGGGTCCTGCGGATCTGATCGCGAATGAAATCGGGCCGCATGCGGATCATGCCGAGCATCCCGAGGCCACCCGCGTTGGAGACCGCCGCGGCCAGCGCTGCGCGACCGACGCCCCCGAGGCCGGCAAGCACCACCGGATGGCGGATACCCAGCATGCGGGTCAGGCGGGTCGTAATCATCGCTGGCTCCTCCGGATCAGGGTGCCGGGCAACCGGAAGCGACGCGCTTCGCGCCGACCCAACCGCCTTCGAAAACCGCGACCCGGCATCTTCATCCCCTGACGCTGCCCCTACCCCAGCTGCGCCAGCCGCTCCGGCGTGCCGACATCGCTCCAGGCGCCGGCGAAGAGCTCGCCGGTGATCTCACCCCGGTCTGCGGCCGCGCGCAGTAATGGCGCCAGCGGAAAGCGGCCCGCCTTGCAGCCGGCGAGAAGCCGCGGATCGATGATCGCGAGACCGGAGTAGGTGAGCCGTCCGGCTGCGGCGTTGCTCACGCGACCGGCCACCAGCGCGAAATCGCCGTCCGGGTGTTGCAGCGGGTTCGGCACCAGGACGAGGTGCGCCATTGCGCCAGCGGCGAGCGGCCGTGGCGCAAACGGATACTGGCAATACACGTCGCCGTTGACGAGCCAGAACGGCCCGGTGCCCAGCAGTGACAGCGCGTGATGCACGCCACCGCCGGTCTCCAGCGGCGGATAGCCCTCCTCGCTCCAGGCGACGCGCACTCCGAAGCGCCGTCCGTCTCCGACATGGTCTCGCAGCTTCGCGCCGAGCCAGCCGGTATTGACCACCAGGTCGGTGATGCCGGCACCGGCCAACGCGGCAAAATGATGCTCGATGAGCGGCCGCCCGCGCACTGTCAGCAGCGGCTTCGGCGTCGTGTCCGTCAGGGGGCGCATACGCTCGCCGCGACCCGCGGCGAGGATCATGGCTTTCATGCGGGCATTCTGCCAGCCCGCTCGGGCGACAGCGACCCGTTCCGGGACGCGGCCGCCCGCGTCGTGCGTCCGTGTCCGCGTCCAGGGTCGCGACGCCTCCCGCTCCTACATATAATTCCCGCGCGTTGTGCGTTCATTGCCCGGGGACATACGTTGCGTCGTCCGATCGCCGGCCTGCTGCTGAGCTGCCTGTCGATAGCGACGATTCCGCCGTCGCTTGCCGACAACTCGCTGTTGCAGGGTTGCCCCGTCGACGCCATTCCGGATCTCCCCGACCTGCCGCCCGCAGACCCCTCGGACCCCCGGATCGAGGTGTTCACCGGCAAGACCGAGATGGACCTGAAATCCGGTGCAGCCTTCAGCAAGCAGATTCACATCCGCCGTGGCGGCAGCGTACTGACCGCACCCAGTGCCAACTACGACGGCACCGCGGGCCTGTTCCAGTTGCAGGAAGGGCTCGAGTTCCGCGATCCGCAGGCATTCATCAGCGGGAGTACGGCGAGTTTCGACACGCGCGACAACCGGTTGCAGATCGACGATACCCGTTTCGAGCTGTTCTCGGTGCCCTCCCGGGGCGCGGCCGGCAGCATCACGGTCGAGAACGAGAACGAGCTGCGCCTCACCGACGTGAGCTACACCACCTGCGCGAAGGGCAACGAAGACTGGGTCCTGCGTGCCAGCAGCATCACCATCGACCATGAGGAAGGCATCGGCACCGCCCGCAATGCGCGCCTGGTCTTTCAGGGCGTGCCGATCCTCTACGCGCCCTGGATCTCCTACCCGGTGACGAATGATCGCAAGTCCGGATTCCTGCTGCCCGGGATCGGGCGCTCCGAGACGCGCGGGTTCGAATTCCAGATTCCCTATTACCTGAACCTCGCGCCGAACTACGACGCCACCCTGACACCCCGCTACATGGACAAACGCGGCCTCGAGCTGAACTCGGAGTTTCGCTACATCTGGCCCGGGCACAGGGGGCAGCTCGATCTCGCCTACCTCCCGGACGACAAGGGCACCAACGACAACCGGTATCTCGCCGGCATGGACCACCAGTCGCTGTTCGGCGACGGCTGGCGCGCGACGCTGCGCGGACGCACGGTATCCGACAGCGCGTATTTCGAGGATCTCGCCAGCGGCATCTCGGCCTCGAGCCAGACGCACCTGGAGCGGGTCATGGACCTCGAGCACTACAGCAATATGCTGTCGCTGCTGCTGCGATTCCAGGATTTCGAGACACTGGACGAGTCGCTGGTCGGCGAAGACAAGCCATACCGGCGCGTGCCGCAACTGGCCTTCAGCGCCCGGCTGCCCGACAGCGAGCACAGCCTCGACCTGCGTCTCGACGGGGAGCTGTCGTATTTCGAGCGCAACGCGGGCGTCACCGGCGGGCGCTTGCACCTGAGTCCTGTAGCCACGCTGCCGCTCGCCTGGCACGGCTTCTGGTTCGAGCCTGCCGTTGCGCTCACGCATACCGCGTACAGCCTGGACGACACCGCGCCGGACGAGGACAAGCGCCCGAGCCGCACCGCGCCCATCCTGAGCGCCGATCTCGGCACCGTGTTCGAGCGCGGCGCGCGCGGTTCCGACGGCTGGCTGCAGACACTGGAACCGCGTGTGCAGTATGTGTACATACCGTACCGCAACCAGGACGACCTGCCGGTGTTCGACACCATCGAGCCGGACTTCAACCTGGTGCAGTTGTTCCGCACCAACCGGTTCCTCGGCTACGACCGCCTGGGTGACACCAGCGAATTGAACCTGGGGCTGACCAGCCGGCTGCTCGACGCCGACAACGGCGTGCAGTACGTCACCGCCACGGTGGGCCAGTCCAGATACATGAGCGACCAGGACGTAACGCTGCCGGGAGAGCCCCCGGTGGACAGCAACAGCTCGGACTGGCTGGCGGAGCTCGGGCTGAATTTCTCGGATCACTGGAAACTCGATCTCGGCTACCAGTGGGACTCCGATGCCGGCCAGTCACAGCGCTTCCGCAGCCGCGTGCAGTACCGGCGCGACGGCCGCCATGTTGCCAACGTCGCCTACCGCTATCGCCGCGACATGCTGGAAGCCATCGACGTCACGGCAGCCTGGCCGATCGCGGATCGATGGAGCGCGGTTGCACGCTATGACTACTCCATTTACGACAGCGAACCCATCGAGCGATTCGTGGGCGTGGAGTACGAGACCTGCTGCTGGGGCCTGCGTCTCGTCTATCGCCGTTATCTCGCCACGCGCGCCGGCGAATCCGACACGGCCATTGCGCTGCAGCTCGTGCTGAAGGGGCTCACCAACGTCGGCGATCCGGTGGATCGGCTTCTCGAACGTGGTATCCTCGGCTTCGATTCCGATTGATGCTGCCAATGCGTTTTCCCTTCCCCCCGACCCTCCTGCTGGTAGCCCTGCTGGCCGGCGCGGACGCGCCCGCCCAGACGCGCGGCTTGTCCGACCGTGGCGAGTTTCTCGACGGCATCGCCGCGGTGGTGAACGACGGGGGCGTGCTCAAGAGCGAACTGCGTGACGAGATGGGGCGCATTGTCGAGCGACTGAAGGCGCAGGGAACCAACCTGCCGCCCGAGCGCACCCTCGCACGCCAGGTCCTGGAGCGGCTGGTCGTCACACGCATCCAGCTGCAGCGGGCCGAGCGCATCGGCATACAGGTCTCCGACGAGACTCTCAACAACGCGCTCGCCAGCGTCGCGGAACGAAACAACGTCACGATCGCCGAGCTGCCGCGCGTGCTCGCAAAGGAAGGCCTCGACTACCAGGCGTATCGCAGCCAGATGCGCGACCAGATCGCCCTGGAGCAGTTGCGCCAGCGTGACGTGACCTCGCGCATCTCCGTGACGCCGCGCGAGATCGACGAGTTCCTTGCCCGCCAGTCCGGTCGTGCCTCGTTCAACCAGGAGTTCAACCTGTCGCAGATCCTGATTGCGGTTGCGCCGACTGCGGCACCCGACGCGGTCGCCGCGGCAGAGAAGCGCGTCGCGGAGCTGCGCGAGCGCCTGCGTAACGGCGAGGATTTCGCCGCGCTCGCGGTTTCCAACTCCGATGGACAGCAGGCGCTCGAGGGCGGCTCGCTCGGCTGGCGCAAGGGCGACGAGCTGCCGACGCTCTTCGCCGAGATCGTGCCCGGACTGGAGAAGGGCCAGGTGTCCGATCCGATCCGCAGCCCCAGCGGCTTCCATCTCGTGCGCCTGAACGACCGGCGCGGCGGCGAGCCGATCATCGAGCAGCAGGTCCACGCACGACACATCCTCATCACGCCGAGCGAAGTCCTCGACGACGACGCGGCCCACGACAAGATCCGGGGCATCCGCCAGCGCATTCTCGACGGCGACGAGTTTGCCGCCGTGGCAAAGGCGGCTTCGGACGATCCGGGCTCCAGGAACGAGGGCGGCGATCTCGGCTGGACCGGCCCGGGTGCGTTTGCACCGGAGTTCCAGAAGATCGTCGAGCAACTCCCGGAGGGCGAGATCAGCGAACCCGTGCGCACCCGTTTCGGCTGGCACATCATCGAGGTGCTCGGCCGCCGCGTGCAGGACACGACGGAGGAGGTCCAGCGCCAGCAGGCCGCGCTCGCCATCAGGAACAGCAAGCTCGGCGAGGAAACGGACCTGTGGGTGCGCCGTCTGCGCGACCAGGCGTTCGTCGAGTACCGGATCTAGGCGCTCCGTGATACCGCGCATCGCCCTGACGCCGGGCGAGCCAGCCGGCATCGGGCCGGATCTCGCCGTGATGCTCGCCAGCCGCGGCGCTGCCGCCGAGCTCGTCGCGATCGCCGACCCCGCGCTGCTCATGGAACGTGCCGCCGCGCTGCGTCTGCCGCTTCAGATAGAACCCTTCCGGCCGGATGCGCGCCCTGCGCCCTCGCCACCAGGGCGCCTGCTGGTCGAACCGGTCGCGCTCGGCACACCGGTCACCGCCGGCACCCCGAACCCGGCCAATGCCGGCTATGTCATCGAGACGCTGCGGCAGGCCTGCGCCGGGTGCCAGTCGGGCAGGTTCGCGGCGCTGGTCACGGCACCGGTACACAAGGGCGTCATCAACGACGCCGGCATGCCGTTTTCCGGCCACACCGAGTTTTTCGCGGCAATGACCGGCACCGCGCAGCCCGTCATGCTGCTCGTCGCCGGCGAGTTGCGCGTGGCGCTCCTGACCACCCACCTGGCACTGCGCGACGTGCCGGCGCAGGTGACCGCGGCGCGTATCCGCGCTGTCGTGCTGACACTGCATGAGGGGCTGCAGCGACTGTTCGGTATCGGCGCGCCACGGATCGCCGTGCTCGGCCTCAACCCGCACGCCGGCGAGTCGGGCCACCTCGGCACGGAGGAGCGTGACATCATCGAGCCGGCGCTCACCGGGCTGGCCGCCTCCGGCATCGGGGTCAGCGGGCCCGTTCCCGCCGACAGCGCGTTCACACCGCAACGCCTCGCCCACTGCGACGCCGTGCTGGCGATGTACCACGACCAGGGCCTCACCGTGCTCAAGCACGTCGGTTTCGGCCATGCCGTCAACGTCACCCTCGGGCTACCGATCATCCGCACCTCCGTGGACCACGGCACCGCGTTCGAGCTCGCCGGTACCGGCAAAGCGGATCCGGGCAGCCTGCTCGCCGCCGTCGAACTCGCCAGCCGCCTGGTGCAGCAGCGGGCCGCCTGATCCATGCGGCCGCGCAAGTCCCTCGGCCAGCACTTTCTTCACGACCCGCACGTCATCGCCAGGATCATCGCGGCCATCGATCCGCAACCCGACGATCATTTCGTGGAGATCGGCCCTGGTCGCGGCGCGCTGACGGCGCCCCTGCTCGAGCGCGTGCGCCGGCTGGATGTCGTCGAAATCGACCGTGAACTGGCCGGTGAACTCGGCCGCCCCCTCGGCCCGCGCGGGCTCGCCGTGCACTGCGCCGATGCGCTGCGGTTCGATTTCCGGCAGCTCGACACCATGCCGGCCGGCCTGCGGCTGGCGGGTAACCTTCCCTACAACATCTCCACGCCTCTGCTGTTTCACCTGCTGGAGCAGCAGGCGCTGTTCCGCGACCTGCACGTCATGCTGCAGCGGGAGGTGATCGAGCGCATGACCGCAGCACCGGGTTCACGCACTTACGGCCGGCTCACCGTATCGCTTGCGGCCCGTTGTCACGTGCACAAGCTGTTCGTGGTCCGGCCGGGCGCGTTCACGCCGCCGCCGAAGGTGGACTCGGCGGTCGCGCGGCTGGTGCCCGATGCAGCGCTCAGCGCGCGAATCGGCGACCCGGCGGCATTCGACCAGGTCGTGGCCCGCGCCTTCTCGATGCGCCGCAAGCGACTCGGCAACGCGCTGAAAGGGCTGCTTTCAGCGGCCGAAATCACCGCATGCGGCATCGACCCGGCGTTGCGGCCGGAGGCGATTGCGCCGGACGCTTATGTCGCGCTCGCGGCGCGGCTTGCGTCGAAGCGCCCGCCCGGCGCCTGAAAAGCTAAAATAGGCTCATGGACAAGCCTCCGCGCCGCAATGCGATCAAGGTCGAGGTCGAGACTGCCTACCTGCCCGATCAGTCCGACCCGGCCGTGCCACGTTACGTGTTCGCGTACACCATCACGATCCGCAACAACGGCGCCGTCCCGGCGACGTTGCTGACGCGCCGCTGGGTCATCACCGATGCCAACGGCAAGGTACGCGAGGTCGAGGGCGACGGCGTGGTCGGCGAGCAGCCGTGCATCGAGCCGGGCCAGGCGCATCGCTACTCGAGCGGCGCCGTCATCGAGACGCCGGTCGGCGTGATGGAGGGCAGCTACGGCATGGTGACCGACGACGGCATCAGCTTCCCCGCCCCCATCCCGACCTTCAGGCTGGCAGTACCCGGCATACTCCACTGAGATGGCGGTATACGCCATCGGCGACAGCCAGGGCTGCTACCCGGAGCTCGCGGAACTGCTCGACACCCTGAACGTCGACCCGGCCCGCGACGAGCTGTGGTTCGTCGGCGACCTCGTCAACCGGGGGCCGCAGTCGCTCGAGGTGCTGCGCCTGGTCAGATCGCTCGGCCCCGCCGCCGTCGTCGTGCTCGGCAACCACGATCTGCACCTGCTCGCATTCGCCCTGGCCGGCGCGGGGCGCGTGCCGGACGCGGACCTGCGCCCGGTGCTCGAGGCGCCGGATTGCGCCGAACTCCTGGACTGGCTGCGCGCCTGTCCGCTCGCCCATCACCGGGCCGACCTGAACACGCTGATGGTGCACGCCGGCGTTGCCGTCGAGTGGAATCCGTCGCAGACGATGGCGCTCGCCGGCGAGGTGGAGCAGCTCCTGCGAAGCGACCACTGCGGCAGCTTCCTGCGACAGATGTACGGCAACGAACCGGATCGCTGGTCGCCGCAACTCACCGGCGTCGGACGGCACCGCTTCATCGTCAACTGTCTGACCCGCATCCGCTACTGTCACAGTGACGGGCGACTTGATTTCACCGAGCACGGCCCACCCGGCACGCAGTCGCCGGGGCTCGTGCCCTGGTTCGATCTGCCGGGCCGGGCGGCGCAGTCCACGCGCATCGTCTTCGGCCACTGGTCGGCGCTCGGTGTTCTGGAACGGGACAATCTGCTCGCGCTGGACTCAGGCTGCGTGTGGGGGCGCAGCCTCACCGCGGCCCGCCTCGATGGGCCAGCGCGCATGTTCAGCGTGCCCTGTCGCCGTTATCGCGACGACTGAACCGGCGCCACCCGCTCAGACCGCCACCGGCGCGCGGATCGCCGCGTGCGAGCGGTAGCCGCGAACCTCGAAATCCTCGAAGCGGTAATCGGAGATCGAAGGAGGACGGCGGCTGATGTGCAGTTCGGGCAGCGGCAGCGGCGCGCGCGCGAGCTGCTCGTCGGCCTGTTCGAGGTGGTTCAGGTAGAGGTGGCAGTCGCCGCCGGTCCAGATGAACTCGCCGACGCCGAGTCCGGCCTGTTGCGCGACCATGTGGGTCAGCAGCGCATAGGAAGCGATATTGAAGGGCACGCCGAGGAACACGTCGGCACTGCGCTGGTAGAGCTGGCAGGACAGCCGCCCGTCGGCCACATGGAACTGGAACAGCAGGTGACAGGGCGCCAGGCGCATCCGCGGGATGTCAGCGACGTTCCACGCGCTGACGATCATGCGGCGCGAGTCCGGGGCGCGCCGCAGCGTGTCGATGACCATCTGCACCTGGTCGATCCGCTGGCCGTCGGGCGCGGGCCAGGAGCGCCACTGCGCCCCGTAGACCGGGCCGAGATTGCCCTCCGGATCCGCCCATTCGTCCCAGATGCTGACGCCGTGCTCGCGCAGGTAAGCGACGTTGGTGTCGCCACGCAGGAACCACAGCAGCTCGTGGATGATGGAACGCAGGTGCAGTTTCTTCGTGGTCACGGCCGGGAAGCCCGCCGCGAGATCGAAACGCATCTGGTGGCCGAAGACGCTCAGCGTCCCGGTGCCCGTGCGATCGCCTTTGCGCGCGCCATGCGCGCGGATGTGGCGCACCAGTTCGAGGTACTGCTTCATGCGCGCGCTCCGGTGCCGCGGTAGGCCAGGGCGAGCATGAGGACGCCCCCGGCCAGCATGGGCAGTGTCAGCAACTGGCCCATGGTGAACCAGCCGAACGCGAGATACCCGATGTGCTCGTCGGGCAGGCGCACGAATTCCACGGCGAAACGGGCAATCCCGTATATAACAAGGAACAGCCCTGCGACCGACATGGTCGGCCGCGGCCGGCTGGAGAACCCCCACAGGATGGCAAAGAGCAATGCGCCCTCGAGCGCAGCCTCGTAGAGCTGCGAAGGATGGCGCGGCACGCCGTCCACCACCACCGCCCAGGGCAGGTCGGTCGGCCGCCCCCACAGCTCGCCGTTGATGAAGTTGCCGATCCGCCCTGCGCCGAGCCCGATCGGCACCAGCGGTGCCGCGAAGTCCATCAGCCGGAAGAAACTGGTGCCGGTCTGACGCGCCCACAGCGCCGCGGCAGCGACGACACCGAGCAGGCCACCGTGAAACGACATCCCGCCTTCCCAGATCCGCAACAGCGAGAGCGGATCGTCGAGCAGCTGGTCGCGGCCGTAGAACAGCATGTAGCCGATGCGTCCGCCGAGGATCACGCCGAGCGCCCCGTAGAAGATGAGGTCATCCGCCTGCAACGGCGTGACCGGGGAATCGGCACGCTGCGCCCGGCGCCGGCCGAGCCACCAGGCCGACGTGAACCCGATGAGGTACATGATGCCGTACCAGCGGACCGCGACCGGGCCGATACGCAGCGCAATCGGGTCGATGTGGGCGAACTCGATCATTGGCGGCCCCCGGAGGCCTTCCATCGCCCGACCCGCTCCAGCACGAGACGCTCGATCTCCTCCCAGGAGCCGGCGCTCGGAGGCGGCAGGTCACGGTTGGTCGAATTGACCACCACGATGGTCTCGTGGCCAGCCGAGCGCAGCGAGCGGATGTTGTCCGGGCTGTCCTCCAGGTACAGGTTGGCTCCGACCGCGGCCTTGTCGCGCATGAAGCAGATATCCCAGTAGGGGATGCCGTGGTGCTCGAGCCACTCGGTAGTCTGACGGATCGCTTCCTTGTGAAACCAGTGGATATAAAGCCGGTGCGTGATGATGCGGATACGCACGTCGCCGATCGCGCTCAGCCGGCGCAGCGCCGCTGGCGCTCCCGCAATTGGCGCCAGGCGGGCGAACAACTCGCGTTCCTTGACGGCGAAGCGGTGCAGCGCATCGTAGCCGCCGGCACGATCGAGCCCCCACTCCGGGAACCCGTAGCTGATCTCCTCCGTCAGCGTGGACTCGTGGACGCCGAGCCATTCCGCGGCGATGGGCCTGAGACCGCGCGCAAAGTCGGCGACCACGCCGTCCAGATCGACGCCGAGAACGAATTGACTGTTGGCCGCCATCTGCCGCCCGCCGGATGCGCTGTGGCGGCTACTATACGCGAGGCCTGCGGCCGACGGGCCGCGCAAAGCGCTCAGCCGGTGTTGCTGCGCGCGGCTTCCCGTTCACCGAGGTCGACGAACTGCAGGCGTGCGCCGCCGACGTCGAGCAGGTCGCCGTCGTGCAGGACATGGCGCGTGACTGCCTCGTCGTTGACGCGAATGCCATTGAGGCTGCCGAGATCCTCGATCACGGCGGTTTCGTCCTCGAGTATGACGACCCTGGCGTGACGCCGGCTGGGGAACCGGCCGATGACGTGAATGTCCGCGTCGCTCGAGCGACCGATGATCATGGTCTGCTTGTAGAGCGGATACTTGATGTTGTGGTCGCCTTCCAGCGATACGATCAGGCGGGCCTTGCGCCGCCGGTCGGCATCGGACGCCACCATGGCATGACGCGCCGCGATTTCGTCCCGCCGCTGCGCGCTCGTCTCGATCGCCTCCAGCCGCTCGACCTCCCGGCCGAGCACGGCCAGTGAGTTTTGCTGGCGCCGCAATTCCGAGTCCGCCTCGGCGGCTGCCTGCCGCGCCGTTTCCAGCTCCGCGGTCAGCGCACCGACGCGCGTCTCCAGGGTCGCGATGACCGCCAGCTTCTCCTGCAGTTCGTCGGCAATGCGATCGCGGGCGGCGATCGCCATGCCGGCCACGTTCTCGGTCGCAGCCGCATCGCCGGCGAGCTTCGTCGCGCGAGCTTCGAGTTCGGCAATGCGTGTGTCGCGCCGGGCCAGTTCCTCGCGGGCGGCAGCAAGCTCGGCCCGCGCTGCCTTGCTGGCCTGGCGCTCGCCCCCGGCCTTCGCTGCACCCGCGGTGCGCTGCGCGTCCTCGGCCGCGTGCTGCTCGCGTTCAGCCTGGGCCTGCGCCCGCTCGCGCTCCAGCGCGGCCTGCAGGGCGCCAAGCGCCTCATCCTGCTCGCGCATGCGCGCCTGCAGCCCGGCGTTCCGGTCCTGTTCCGTGCGCAGTGTCGCGGCCTGTTCCCGCAGTCGGGTTTCATTGCGCGATGCGCTGGCCTGCTTCGCTTTCAGATCATCCTGCAGGGTGGCGATCTCGGCAGCCTGGCGCGCAACGCGTGTGGCGTTTTCCCGCGCCTGCCGCGCCTCGCCGTCCAGGCGCTCGCTGGCGCGGGCGGCTTCGGTCAGCATGGCCTGGAGCCGGCCATTGGCAGCCTCGGACTCACGCCAGCGCCCGGTGATCTCGGCGCATTGCCGCTCGAGTTCCGCGATGCGGGCCGCGAATTCTGCCTTCTCCGTCGCATGGTGCAGGATGACCTGCTCGCGCTCCGCCAGCGTGTGTTCCATGCCGAGCAGTGCGTCGCGGTAATCCGCCAGGCGCCGGTCCGCGCTGCCTCGCCCGGCCCCGGAGCCATTCAGGGCTGCGGTGCGCTGCTCCAGCCGGCGACGGGTCACCGCAATTTCTTCCTGCAGCGCCTCGACCTGGCTGCGATACGTCGCGACACTGCGCTCGCCGGCCGCAAGTTCCTCGCGATGGCTGTCAGCCTGCGCTCTCAGCCGGTCGCGCTCAGCCCGCACCGTCGAGATTTCCTGTTCGAGCTGGCCCCACCGGTCGAGCAGGCGCCCGGTTTCGAAATCGCCGGCCGCGGTCGCCCCTGACGTCACATCCTGCGGGAGCAGACTGCCGGGCAGGACTGCGGCGGCCACCTCAGCCACCTGCAACCCGGCTTCACTGCCATCCGGGCTGCTGCGGACAGATCGTTTTCGTTTCATGCGCACTGTGTCCGTGGCCGAGCCGGGGCGCAGCCGTGATCAGCTTCTGCCCGAGGGGTCGTCGGCAATGAACTCATGGACGAGATTGACGATGGCGGTACGGGTCGTGACACCGAGCTTGGCCCGGATCGACTTGAGGTAGGAGCGCACCGTGCCGGCAGTCAGGCCGACGCTGTGGGCGATTTCCTTGTCCTTGCGGCCGGACATCAGCGCCTCGAGCACGTCGACCTCGCGGTTCGAAAGCCGGTACTTGCTCTTGATGACGTCGAAATCCACGCGGTCGGCCAGCGGCTCAACGATCGGCTCGACGAGCGCGGCAAATTGTTCCGGCCCCTGCTCGTCACTGCCCGAGTGCAACGGCATGACCCGCAGCGAAAAGAACTCGGTGCCGAGGGCGACCAGCGTGGAGCGCTGCTCCGGGCCATCGCCCACCAGCCGTGAGCCGTTGCCGGCAGCGGCCGAAGGATCGATGCGGAATTGCTGCTGGAACAGGCTCTTGGCCTCCGCGAGAGCCTGCCCGAGCAGGCGGTGCTCGATGGGCGCCGCAGTTTCGGGGACGGAGGAGTAGACCAGGTCGCCGTCTTCGTCGATTACCAGCAGCAGCGGCCGACGGCGCTTGCGCAGGATGCTGGTGAGGAGCACGTCACGCTGGATGCCATTGCCGGAGGAGGTTTCCGGGAGCCCGACTTTCTCCTGTGGCCGCTCCTCAGACTCCATACGGTTCGTCTCCCCCTGGTGCCGGACGGCCGCGGTCAAATGGCGGCGTCGCGAGCGGGCACCGTCAGTCCCGGCGGGTGTTGCCTTCGCGGGTACCGGGCGCCTGTCGCCGTGATGGCGACACGATGCTCGACCCGTCCAGGGATGGCGCCGGATGCGGTGCTGTTGTTGTGCCGGACCTTTCGCCGCAGTATGCGCCCCGCCCTGTGGCGGTTCAAGCCTCGCATTTTACAAATGATAATTAAAGTTACGTCTGAAACCCGCGCGCGACTTTCTGCGGAATGCAACGCCCTCAAATGCGGGTAACAAAATGAGGTAACCCAAAAGAACGGTCCCATGATGGGAATTGTGCAGCAAGCGCAAATGCTGGCATTTTCGCGTCAAGGCTCAAAGGGTCCGGAGCGGATCCTGAGACGGCAATGGCTCACAGGCCGGCGCTGCAGAGCTTCCGGGGGGATCGCGGCATCTGACTGTCGGATCCCAAAAGAACAACGGGACCAGACTAGAGTCACCAAGGGAGACCAGTCACATGACCAGGGACAAAATTCTTCGCCTTCTGGCGGTTGCCACCGCGACGGCCTGCGCCAGCGCGGCGTTCGCCAATCCGACCAATACGTCATCGAGTCCAACGGACGAGAAGGCGCAGGTAGGCACCCAGGAAGCCACTGCGAACAACGACACCAATCAAACCACCAATGGTTCGGCGATGGCGAACGAGTACTCGTCCTCGACCGTCACCACCGACAACTCGGACAACTCGGACAACTCCGACAACTCGAACAGCTCCGACAACTCCGACAGCTCGGACAACTCGAACAACTCGGATAACTCCGACAATTCGGACAACTCCGACAATTCGAACAACGCCGACAGCGACACCACGACCGCCAGCGACGACTCCGCTTCGGCCACCCAGGACAGCGCTGCGGTTGCGGTGACCAACACCGGCAACGGCAACCTGAACGACAGCTCGGACAACTCCGACAACTCGGACAATTCGAACAACTCCGACAACTCGGACAGCTCGAACAACACCGACAATTCGAACAACTCCGACAACTCGGACAACTCCGACACCGACACGTCGACGGCGAGCGACGACTCGACCTCGGCAACCGACGACAGCACGGCTATCGCGGTGAACAACGTCGGTAACGGCAACCTGAACGACAGCTCGGACAACTCGAACAACTCCGACAACTCCGACAGCTCGGACAACTCGGACAACTCCGACAACTCCGACAACGCGACCACCGGCGCGACCGATGACTCCGCCTCGGCGTCCGACGACAGCCTGGCCGTCGCGGTCAACAACTCCGGCAACGGCAACCTGAACGACAGCTCCGACAACTCCGACAATTCGGACAATTCGGACAATTCGGACAACTCGGACAACTCGGACAACTCGGACAACTCGATCAACACCGACACCGATTCGTCCGCGGCAACCGACGACTCCGCCTCGGCGACTGGTGGCAGCGTGGCCGCTGCGGTGACCAACACCGGCAACGGCAACCTGAACGACAGCTCGGACAACTCCGACAACTCCGACAACTCGGACAACTCGGACAACTCCGATAATTCGAACAACGCCCAGAACAACGGCGTCACGTCGAACAACGGCTCGTCGTCCGCTTCCGACGAAGCGATCGCGATCACGGCGAACAACACCGGCAACGACAACCTCAACGACAACTCCGACAACTCCGACAACTCGAACAACGCGGACAGCTCGGACAACAGCAGCAACAGCAATGCCGGCGCCGACGAGGGCTCCGCAGCCGCGAACAACGAGAGCAACGCCTTCGCGATCACCGGTTCGGGCAACGGCAACCTGAACGACAGCTCGGACAACTCCGACAACTCCGACAACTCGGACAACTCCGACAACAGCCAGAACAACGTGGTCAGCGCCAACAACGGCGCCTCGTCTGCGTCGGACGAGGCGATCGCAGTCACGTCGAACCGCTCCGGCAACGGCAACCTGAACGACAGCTCGAACAACAGCGACAACTCGGACAACAGCTACGCTGACGCGAGCGACACCAGCGCTTCTGCCAACAACAACAGCAGCGCGACGGTCAATGACGGCGACAACTCGGACAACAGCCAGAACAACGACGTGAGCGCGGACAACGGCGCCTCTTCGGCATCCGACGAGGCAATCGCGATCACCTCGAACCGCTCCGGCAACGGCAACCTGAACGACAGCTCGGACAACTCGGACAACTCGAACAACTCCGATAACAGCAACAACTCCGACAACTCCGACAACAGCTTCGCCAGCGCGGACTCCGGCAGCGTGGCGGCCAACAACAACGGCGTCGCCGACCTGGACGAGAGCGATAACTCCGACAACAGCAACGCCCAGGCCCGGGACAGCTCCGCCGCTGCCAACAACAACAGCAGCGCGACGGCCAACAACTCCGACAACTCTGATAACTCGGACAACTCCGATAACTCGGACAACTCCAATAACTCGGACAACTCGGATAACAGTTCGGCCGAAGCCTCCGGAAAAAGCGCCGCAGCTAACGGCGAGGGCAGCGAGGCAGACGTCAACAACGCCATCAACCTGAAGACGGTGGCGGTGAACGTGAGCGTGCTCGGGTCCGCGGTGACGAACAACGCCACCACGGTGACCGCTGGCGCCGGCGAGAAGGATGCAGCCGGGTTCAGCACGTCCAACGACGTCAACAGCGCCTTCAACTCGGCCGCTGGCGTAAACGTCGCCGCACAGAACCTCGGTCAGAACAGCCTCGTTGACCAGAACGTCAACGTGCAGGCCAACCTGACCCAGGGCGGCGCCGAGTAACCGGCTCAAACGAACAAGATCAGGAAGCACTTACAGGAGCTATGAAAATGTCCATGCAACTGAAACTCAGCATCGCCGCCCTGGCCGCCCTGCTCGCGATGGGGCAGGCCGCGCTGGCGAATCCGACCAACACGGCCGACTCGGCGGAGTCGCAGACGGCCACCGCGACCAACACCGGCAACACCACCGATGGCGGTTCCGCGATGGCCAACGAGGGCAGCAGCGCCTCGACCTCGACCAACGCGAGCGACAACTCGGACAATTCCGACAACTCGGACAGCAGCAACAACGCCGACAGCTCGAATAACTCCGACAACAGCAACAACTCCGACAACTCGGACAACTCCGACAACTCCGACAGCTCCACCACGACGAGCTCGGGCGCCACGGACGACAGCGCCTCGGCCTCCGACGGGTCGCTGGCCGTCTCGGTTGCCGACACGCTGAACAACAACGGCAACGACAGCTCGAACAACTCCGACAACTCCGACAACTCCGACAACTCGGACAACTCGGACAGCTCGGACAACTCCAACAACTCGGACAACTCCGACAACAGCAACAACGCCGACAACACGACGTCGACCGCCAGCGACGACAGCGCCTCGGCTTCGGATGAGTCCCTGGCCGTCACGGTTGCCGACACGCTGAACAACAACGGCAACGACAGCTCGGACAACTCCGACAACAGCAACAACGCTGACAGCTCGAACAACTCGGACAACAGCGACAATTCCGACAACACCGACACGCAGTCGAGCGACGACAGCGCCGCCGCCGGCGAGAACTCCACCGCCGTCGCGGTTGCCGACTCGCTGAACAACAACGGCAACGACAGCTCGGACAACTCCGACAACAGCAACAACGCCGACAACAGCAACAACAGCGATAACTCGGAC
>JAJTYX010000228.1:0-3336 GCA_021462865.1 Gammaproteobacteria bacterium
AAAATCACCGTATGGTATACCGCTCCTACGGCACTGCGGATGCTTATGAAGTCAGGTGATGACCTTGTAAAAAACTATGATTTGAGCAGTTTAAGGTATATTTGCAGCGTTGGAGAACCCCTTAACCCGGAGGTAATCCGATGGGGTCTGAAAGTTTACGGTTTGCCAATTCATGATACATGGTGGCAGACGGAAACGGGAGCCATTACGATTGCAAATTATCCGTGTTTACCGATAAAACCGGGTTCTATGGGAAAGCCCTTTCCGGGTACCAGGGCAACTATTATTGATGGCAAAGGGAATGAGTTGCCGGCAGGACAACATGGGCTTTTGGCATTACAGCCGGGATGGCCTTCTATGTTAAGGGCAGTGTGGGGTGACGAAAAGCGGTACCAAGAATATTTCAGCATTAACGGATGGTATGCAACGGGCGATACGGCTTACAGGGATGAGGATGGCTATTTCTGGTTTGTCGGGAGGGCTGACGATGTGATCAATACGTCTGGTCACCGTGTGGGACCGTTTGAGGTAGAAAGCGCCCTTCTGGAACATAGGGCTGTAGCTGAGGCTGGTGTAATTGGTAAACCCGATGCGGAAAGAGGAGAAATTGTCAAGGCTTTTGTGGTGCTCAGGGAAGGTTTTAAGACTTCCGGGGAATTAGAAGAAGAGATAAAAATATTTATAAAACATCGTCTGGCTGCGCATGCATACCCAAGAGAAATAGAGTTTTGCGCCAATTTGCCAAAGACCCGCAGCGGGAAAATTATGCGTCGTTTATTAAAAGCAAGAGACCTTGGATTACCAACGGGAGACATCTCCACGCTTGAAGATTAGACGGAACCTAACAGTTTCTTCTTTTTGAAAACGGTGATAGGTGAGAATGCCTTTGTGATCGCATGTGGGGGAGCAGTTCATGAATTGTTCTTTAGTGCATGACATATGACTGGTTTTTGAAATTTTTTAAAAACTATTTGTTGCGACTGACCAATATCATGAAAAATCGTAGTTTTCTGAAGATATGTTTGTTCCGATTTTATGTTTGCACACTGCTTGAACAGGTATGGGTGTCCCTGCCCTTTCTTAAGAAATGAAATGCTGAATACGGTATTTTTTCATTGCGCAGTTCAGCCGCAACCAGGCTCCCTCTAGCAAAAAGGAATTTAGGGGTATGGTAAAAGTGTTACGCAAAATTTTTTTTACACAATAATAATGAGGAGAAAGATCAATGGAGCAGACAAAATTTAATAAGTCTTTTTTTAACTCTGTGGAACCGATCAAGATTAAAGACCCTCTTGCCATAGCACTGGGTGCAATGGATAAAAATGAGGCGTTTGTGTTTACGTATACCGATGCAGTAAAACTTGCCGGACACTCATGCCCTGCAGTTTCTGGAGCATATAAATTAACCCAACTGGCACTGAAAAGTTTATACGGAAACGAAATTCCTGTAAGGGGACAAATAAAAGTGACGTTCAAAGAGGAGATTGATCAAAAGGTAAATGGTCCGATATCACAGGTTGTTGCATTAATCACAGGCGCTGCGGGCGAAGGGGGGTTTAAAGGACTGGGAGGCGGCAGATATAGCAGGCACAATTTACTTTCTTTTGATGAAACAAAACATACGGATGAAGACGCTGTCTGCTCGGTGATATTTGAGAGAATGGACAATAACAAAAGGATTGAGATTTCATACCGCAATTATATGCTCCCTGTAAATCCGAAAATGGGTGATTTAATGCCGTTGGCGGTGACTGGGAAGGGGAGCGATGCTGAGATTAAAGAATTTGGAGAACTATGGCATGAAAGGGTTAAGGCCGTGTTGATGAATCCACCGCAGGGGATGTTTGTAATCAAGGAATTAAGCTGAGCCTCAGAAGTGAACAAGAAAAACCCAGAGACAAGAAACCAGAGATGAGATTTCGTTTGCAGGTAAATTATTTTGCATGCAATTCATGCGGAGAACTTGTTGTGTAAATTTATCCATGCGAGAGAAAATAGGAACTTTGAAATGGGATTGATGCAAATATATATCTTGACGAAGAAACATTAAGCTGTATAATGTTACTATTTATTGACTAAAGGATGATAGTTCATAATACTACCTGTGGTGAAAGGGGGTGGAGCGGAAGGGGAAATTAGAAGGGGGCAGTATACGGTATTTATATTAAGATTTTAAGACAGTAAAATCAAGTCTATCGAAGAAAGGAGAGAGGAGTTATGTTTAAGAAGGTATTTGCAGGGTTTCTGGGTATTGCATTAGTAGCAGGGATTGGCATGGCAAAGGCTCAGGCGTATCAGGTAAAACCTGCCAAATTATGGGTTACGGCAATTGCTATTGGCACGCCTATTGAGGGAGCGGAAATTAAGGTAGGGGATAATACGTGTACAACCGGTAAGAACGGCACCTGTGTATTCGAATTGAAACCAGGGTCCTATGAAATAACCGTACACGAGCACGGTGGTGCAAGTGCTCACACAGAAATTAGTCTTCAGGAAAGAGATATTCGGTTTATTTCCCTGGATTTGGGTGCCAAAGCACTTCATCCAAGCGGACACCACTAAATTGTGGTAAGGAACAGAATATCCCTTGAAGTTTATTGATAAAGGCAGTTGTTAAGTAAAAATTTACAACTGCCTTTTTTATTATTGAAAATGGCCAAATTGATTTGTTATTAGTTAATGATTGTCGATTGGGAGTATTTTTTTGTCTTCACCTTTTACAGGAATATAAATGTTCTTTTTTGGAATTATCTGCATGGTAGTAAATGGTTTTGTTGATTAACGGACAGTACCTAGAGGTTGTTGTAAGATTGTTGTAAACAGTGACTTAACTAAACACGCCTTTTTAAAGACGCCAGACTGGTTTAAAATCTTTCCATAAAATTTATGCTGGTTTTTTGACGAAAATATTCACCCTTCCTCATTTTTCTTGTCTTTCTATCATTTTTAACCATTCTGAGTATACTATCTTCCGGCCATACGGTTTTCGTATTTTTTAAAGCTGCCTTTTTCAGCTTATTGTGCTCTTTTTGCGCCCTCTACTGAAGCGCACTCCTCAGCTTTTGTATAATTCATTGTGCCACCCCTACTTCCTTAGCTTAAGGGATTCGATAAGAGGAAGGTATGTTCTGATTTCGTGAGTTTTCTATAAAAAATGTCGGGCTATTTGTACACAAAATGTTTCTTCGTATGCAAAACCAGGAGACACGTTTTAATCACAATAAATGCTTCGCAGAATAGCAGTAAAAATGTAACTATTCAGCGTACATTCGCTCACAAACCCTATGAGTGAACAAAATATTGATTCTGTAATCCCGAAGGGATGTCATTATTATA
>JAJTYX010000229.1:0-3136 GCA_021462865.1 Gammaproteobacteria bacterium
CTCAGGATGTCTTGACCATTCATTCCATGAACCGAAATAGACCCTCAGATTTTTAAAACCGGATTCCTTCAAAGCGATGTAGGTGTTCGAAGCCCTGGAGCCTTTAAAGCAATAAATGATAATATTGTCGTCCGGATAAATATTCTTTTTCGCGCAGAGCTTTTGTATCTCCCCTTTTGTTTTAAAGGCGGGGACTTCCAGAGTTTGATCCATAAATTCATACCATTCTATCCATTTTGCGCCGGGTATCCTGCCCTTTCTTGGGGCAAAATCTACGCCGTAAGGCGACGAGCTTTCTCCTATCCATTCAACCTTATCACGATCATCAAGCAGGATTATTGACGGATTGTGCAAAGCCTTGAGGACATCATCTTTCGTTGCCATAATACTATTATTTGGCTTGGGTGAGAAATCAGTTGGTTTTGGCAAGCTTATCTCTTTGCTTACTGGAAAACCGGCCTTTATCCATGCAGATAATCCGCCATCGAGGATGCCCGATTTTACATGTCCCAGATAACTGAGGAGCCAGTACCCTCTGCAGGAACCACCGTATCGGTTGTTCAAACTTTCTTCATATACAATTGCAGTTTTTTCCGCCGATAATCCTGCGTTAGAGAAAAGATCTTTGAATTTTCTATGCATATTGTTTAAACCTTCCGGAGTGCTTTCACTGAGGTAGAAAAATATGTCAGGTATGTTTACTGCGTTTGGGATATGTCCTTTTTTGAATTGCTCAGCGTCCCTGATGTCTATTAAGACAACGGGTTCTTTCGAAATAAGTTCCTGTACTTCCTGTGGCGTGTACAATATTTTCTGGCTCATTGTTTAATCCTTTCCATATGTCAATGTAACGACTAAAAAAAGGGGTCTTCTAAGTTTTCTGTGGGCAAATTTTCATAATAGTTCTTTGCCAATAGCACGAAATATAAAGGGTTTCAGGTAAAATAGAGCTCCAAAAAGTTGTCACGAGTAAGTATACGACTCTGGCAAAAGAAAGAGGCATTCAGGAAAACCGGTAAAACCGTATCTACAAGGCTCGCCTCTTGGAAGAATCATTTGGTAAGCTCTGGGACTACTAAAGCCTCGAATTCACCACACTCTGTTTGGCACCTTTAGTCTAAAACAGCGAAGGTTATTTGTCAACCCATGAGGTATTATGAGAAATATAATTTCTCAATAGATTCCTGACAAATCTGTCTACTTCTGAAAATATCCTCTGTACACCGATACGGTTTTTTCCCGATGTATGCCCTTTGACCCATACAAGTTTAGGTGAAAACTCATCATAAAGGTTAAAAAAACTCTTGTAGATATCTGCATTTACTAACGCAGAGCCTTTCCTTTTGCTGCGATAATGAACGCTCTCAAGTCTCTTCCTTCGCCGTAATAAATCAATTGCAGTACGACAGTCGGTGTAAATGGTAGTCGATTCCATTTTCCCATAGATTATATTTTCGTTGTCTGATTTGAGGAATTCGAGGGCACAAAGAAGCGTTTGAAGTTCCAGTCGCGTATTCGTTGTATTCTCCACAATCCTTGTTTTCATTGCACTCGGAGAATACAATTTCTCTAACATCTGGTTATCTGCCAGTATTTCATCAGGGCAATTAGGAATGCACAAAAAACCACCAACCCCAAGCCTTCTTTCCGGATTATAGCTGGAATCAATAAAAATAATTATAGGTCTTCTCCTTATCGGGTGAGTAAAAATGAGCTACATATGTTTTGATTCAGACATTGGATAGCATGCAAGTCGATATTTTCGCCGGTGATGTTCTTCGTCTCGTAGCCCACAAACACGGCGCTGAATGTCCCTGATTTATCTGAACTCTCGACAAATCCGCTTGCGATCTTACAACGTGAAAAATATCGTACATATGCGTTGCAGGATCATTTTTTTCTTAAGCAATTTTATATCATATTATAAAACGTTATAACAAGCTTAAAACTATCGGTCGAGTAGACGGCAGGATTATTCCTACTGTGCCTCACAGAAACGTGGATACAGAATTACGAAGAATTGGGGCAGACCATGATCAGAGAATACATTTGATAAGGCTATAACACACATTATCTTAGTCTGCTATTATGGAGCGACTCTGGAGAATCCATCCATGGGTATCTTGTGAAGGGACTTACTAAGGATGAAAGGAGATCAGGGATTGAATATGGGAAATTAATAAGAGTGAAAACGGGTCAGGAAAAGAGATTTCTGGATATAAGGTCAAGCACGGTCTTGTCCTGGGAAGCGATGAGTTTATTCGTTGGGTGCAAAAGAAGTTTATCAGTCGACTCTCTGCAAGGGATAGAGAATTGCCCCTGAAAACGCTGGTAGAGGATAACGGGGTGGTAGAAAAGGTATTGGATGAAGTGGCAAGGTATTTTGAAGTGGAAAAAAGCCGGTTACTACAGAGGAAAAGACGGCTATCGCTAAGAGCCAGAGATGTGTACATGTACTTCTTGAGGGAACACAGTGGATTGGATAATAAGAGGATTGGGGAGGTATTTGGTGTGAGCTCAAGTGCGGTAACGAAGACTGCCCTGCGGATAAGCGAACAAATGAAAACGCAAAGAAGATTTAAGAAAGAGACAGATCAGATTTTATATTCTGTATTCAACAGGTTGTCCGAGAATGTGGTGTCCTGGTTTTCTTCATTAAATCATAAAAAATGGGGCAATACGGTTGCGAAAGAGAAGTTCAATGATATAATAAAACTCAATGAAAGCACCCCAGCAAAACCACACCAAGCAGTTCAAACTTTTCATTGAGTCGCCCATTTTACCGAGCAAACCAATCGTATCCCTTTTTTCCTTACCAGAAGATACCCAACCGAGGAGAATAAATCACATGGCGAAATTTAAACCGTTCCATGAATTTCAGAAGCCCCTGATGGGATTTACTCCCGAAGCGTTTTTAGATTATGTCGAAACAGCGAAAAGATGGGGGTCGAATCTTTCCAGGCTGTCCGAGAATGTTGCCAATAAATGAAAATAAAATACAAAGGAAATTGTGTGTAAATTAAAAGATGATCGATGAACAAGTCAGGAAAAGGTTAAAATGTTTCCACCTAAATCCTGCAAACAAGGCGAAGCCTTGTTGCAGGATTAGGCCAGAAATGGTAGAATCTCCAAGGGA
>JAJTYX010000023.1:0-198618 GCA_021462865.1 Gammaproteobacteria bacterium
ACCGCATCGGCCTTGCGCTTTGCCGACCAGCGGCCGGCGCCGCCGATGTCACCGTTTCGTCGATTCGCTTTGCTCATCCGGAACACTTGCGGTCTCAACCGGTCGATGCAACACGAGCATGAAGAACACTCGCCGGGGTGTCAAAGCCGAGCGTCTCGCGCGGCCGCTGGTTGAGCTGGAGGGCCACTTTATTCAGGTGCGCCTGGGAGTGCCGCGACAGGTCGCTGCCCTTGGGGAAGTACTGTCGCAGCAGTCCATTGGTGTTTTCGTTTGAGCCGCGCTGCCAGGGGCTTTGCGGGTCACAGAAGTAAACCCGGATGCCGCTGTCGATGCTGAAGCGCTGGTGAGCAGCCATCTCGAGTCCGCGATCCCATGTGAGCGAGCGACGCAACTGCTCGGGCAATTTCTTCACGTGCCGGCTGAGTGCACGGGCGACCGTGGGACTGTCCTTGCTCGGCAGTTTCACCAGCATGACGAAGCGGGAGCGCCGCTCCACGAGGGTGGCGAACTGCGTGCCGGGCGTTCCGCACAACAGATCGCCTTCCCAGTGGCCGGGGACCGCGCGATCTTCGGCCTGCGCCGGGCGTTCGCGAATCGAGACCGCATCGACGATTTGTCCGCCACCCGTGCCCACCTTGCCGCGATAGCGACGGCCGTAGCGCATGGAGCGCCCGCGGCGCAAATGCGCGAGCAGCTCTTTTTTCAGCGCACCACGGGTCTGGATGAACAGCGTGCGGTAAATCGTCTCGTGCGACACGCGCCTACTGTCATCGTTGCCAAACTCCCTGGCAAGCCAGCCGGCGATCTGCTGCGGCGACCAGTTCAGGCGCAGCTTCCGGGCGACCAGCAGGGCCAGCGCCGGCTGCTGCGCCAGGCGGCAGGGCTTGGGCCGCTGGGCATTGCGCCAAGCCTGCCGATCAGCAGCCAAGGCCCGATAGCGGCCTCGGCCACCGTTGCGGGCGATCTCGCGGCTGATGCTCGAAGGGGCACGCCTCAGTCGCTGCGCCATCGCCCGGATGGACTCGCCCGCACCGATCCCCCGCGAGATCTCCTCACGCTCGCTCAGCGACAGTGCGCGGGCCGAACGGTAGCGCAGGTGAGCCACGCCACCGCGCTGGCTAAGTAGCCTGTGCAAGGAGCCCGAGTACGTCCCCAGCGCTCGGGCAATCTCGGCGCAATTGTCGCCCGCTTGCCAGCGTCGCCACACTTCCGTCTTGAATGCCGCCGTATACCAAGGGCCTCGACTCATGATGCAACCTCCCGTCCTTCGTCATATTAGGGTGTTGCATCGACCCATTGAGAGCGCCACTCCTTCGGGCAGCTATCCTGCCCCAATCAAGTGTCCAGAGAAATCCTAGACCAATGGAGGTCTTTTTAGCAGGGCCTGCCAACCGATGTCGTCACCCGAATGGATGATTCCCGCGGCCTGTCTGAAATCCCGGGATTTCACTTAATGCAGCGCCTCCATGGCCGCACGGGGCGGCAAGAGCCAGGCGCCGGTCGACCTGGCGGGTTGCCCGCCCTGTGCCGCGTGGCGTATGGTCCGGGACGGGGCTGCCAGAATAATTCCAGCTTGCCCACCACACGGGCCGCCAGGCCCGGCAAGAAGTCATAACTAAGGGGGACTGAAAGCCGTGACAACCAAGGAAATAATGACGAGAGTATTGGGGCCGGGCCTGCTGCTCCTGGCAATGGCATCGACGCAGGCGGCGTCGGTTACCGGTGATCCCGTGGCGGATGCCTGGACCGCCGGCGGCAACTCGCTGGCGAATGGCGTTTACGTCACGGGCTCGGCGAATTACGCCTTCGATACCTACAGTGCCGCGTTTGCGGTCGACTCCGGCTCGAACCTCGAAATCAGCGATGGCGCCAATTCCTGGCTTGCCGGCGACAACGTGGTGGCCGTGGGCGGGAAGTTCCAGACGATCACCGCGGCGGATGCCGGCTGGGCGGCCATCACGGGCCAGTCAATCAATAGCCTGCTTCCCGCCGGAGGCAACCCAAGCACGCTCAAGCTGCAGGCAAAGTTCGGCACCAGCGCCGCGACCTGGACCACGAGCACGACGGCACCCGGCAGCGGCAACGGCGACAGCAGCGGTTCCAGCGGCGGTGGCCGGGTGCAGGTGAAGACGTCTGCCTACTTCGGTGCCACGGTCGTCACGGCCGGACAGGATGAGCCGTGGACCTGGGCCGGCAACTCCGGCCAGCTGCTGGTCCTCGACAAGCCCGGCCACCTCGACTGGGCCGGTATCTCGCCTGACCCGCAACCCGGCAAGTATGCCGCCCGCATGATCTGGATATACGACCCGGTGGGAGGGCATGTGACGTCCTGGGAGTTGTTGCTCAACACCTCGCTGCTGGACCGCCTCGTGCCGGGCCATCTGGTGCCGGCCGCCGGCGACAAGGTGATCCTGACAGTGCAGAACGGGGATGGGGCGTATACGGATGCACTTGTCCAGGTGGTTCCGGTGCCGCCAGCACTATGGTTGTTTGGTTCGGCTGTCGCGCTGCTTGGCTGGCTGCGGCGGCAGCCGCGGGGCCTTGCCCGGAGGCAGTAGCCACTACGAGCCCCGGCGGCTGGCGGCCGGGATGGCCGCCAGCCGCATGGCGATATCCGGCAGCAGCGGGAGCTGCGCAAGGCCTGGCGCAGCAGGTCCAGCACCGCGCGGTCCTTCTCGCGACCGGCCTCCTCCTTGGCCCGGATCAGCGCCGCGAGACCGAGTACGTGGACAGTGAGGCCGCCCAGATCGACGGCGGCCGCCTCGGGGAGCAAGTCCTCGTAACTGCGGCCGCGGCCGATCACGCCGAGCAGCTCTACCGGCCCACTTCGGGTGAGCAGCAGGTGGTGCTCAGTACCCGCAAGATCCGTTATCGCGGGTCGCAGCAGCCGACCTGCCGGATCACGGTAGCGCGCTTCGAGTTCATCAAGTGCCGCCTGCAGGCGCGCGAGGTTCGCAGCATTGCGCGCCTCGCGAATACCTCAAGGGCGTCTTTGAATCGCGGTGGGCTGCTCACGACGCAACTCGCTGAGGCTGTCGACGAATCCCTGCAGCATCCGCAGCCGCTCGGCGGGGCTGAGACTCAGCATCCAGCCAATGAGCGAGTCGTCCTCGTCTGGTTCGTGGAAGTCGATAGCGGCATCGGACTGTTCCATTGGCAGAG
This sequence comes from Gammaproteobacteria bacterium, assembly GCA_021462865.1. Taxonomy (GTDB): domain Bacteria; phylum Pseudomonadota; class Gammaproteobacteria; order Steroidobacterales; genus QUBU01. Next base: position 3,163 of record JAJTYX010000023.1, read on the forward strand.
CATAAGCCGACCGCCGCGGCGGGAATCAGGCGCCGGCACCATACGCCAAAAAGCCAAACCCGGCACCTTAGGCCCGTACTTCAAGCGCTGTGCCCAGTTCATGGCCCGATGCCGCTCGGCCGAGCTGCGCTCTGGGGTGCCGGTCGTCTTCCCCCGACCCGCCGGGGTGACTGCCGCACGCAGCGCGCTGTGCGGGGCGAAGACCCCGTGATACCTCGTCAGGTGCAACCTTGCAGGCTTCGGCGCAACCCGCCGAGCGCTCCAAGTGCACCCCCCAGCATCCACGCCGCTCCAGGTACCGGCACGATCGAGGAAGCCGAGATGCTGGTGATCGTGGCGTGGGAGCGATAGATCTCGACCTCCGTGTACTGATGAGCGGCGAAATCGTAGATCAGCGAATACTCGTGAAAACCGAAGGGTATCTGCCCGGCCTTCAGCAGGAAGAGATAGGCCATTAGATCGTCCGTTCGGAAGTCCTCGAAGCCCGCTGCGATGGGGTAGACGGTACCTTCGTAGTCCTGCAGGGCGAACGCATGTCGGTATTCGAGCGATGCGCCGAGATCGTCGTAGTGGTGCCGCTTGTCGAAGAAGAGACCGTTGCGGGCCGATGGGCCGTCGCCGGGTTCCTCGAACGTGTCGTGGATAAAAAGGGAGCGGTCGTACTCGACGTCGGCGCTCGGCGGGAAGGGCGGCCCCCACGGCAGCAGGGCGGTGAGACCGGACGTGAACTGATTCGGTCCCGCAAACGTTGCCACCCGCGTCGTGATCCCCGGGGTGCTCGAATCGGTCTGCCCATCCACCCACGTCGAGTCGAAGCTCAGCGTCATGGTGGAGTTGAATGGCACGAACGTGGGGTCAGGCGTGCCGACGGGGAAGGAGTTGATCTCGCGCTTCTCGACGTTGAGCGCGAAGGTTACCGTCACGATCTCCGCGCGGGCCGACGCGCTCGCGACGCAGATCGTGGCGGCGACGGCGAGAAGCGTCTTTTTCGGGACCATCGATGGGGCTCCTGCTGGCGCAATGCCGGGCTTGGCGTCGCGTCCTTGCTGCTGCAAGGCTAGCACCGCTGCCGACGGCACCGCAAGCGTATTTGACATTGGCCGGGCATGGGACATTCAAAACCTTGAAAGCACTCATCCGCATCGTGGGCTTCGCAGCGTCGCTCGCGGCCTCATCTTCACCGGGGTAAGCGGCGTCGGGTCTTGCGAGCCAGCTGGATGGTACCGTGTTTGGCCTTTTTGGCCTATTTCAGGTTCGGTACGATGTCGGTCATTTTAAACAAGGCAAAAAGCCAAACCCGGCACCGATTAGACCGATTAGATTACAGCGCGTCAGCGGCCCGCCAATTCGGCCTGCAGTCTTGCCACCAGACCTTCCGCTGCTTCTTCCACCATGTCGAGCACGCGCTCGAAACCGATCGGACCGCCGTAGTACGGGTCCGGGACGATGCGGCCGGTGTCGCCGACCGCGTACTCGAGAAACAGGTGGATCTTGCCGTGGTAGCGCTCGTTGGCGGCCCCTTGCAGCACCTCGATATTCTCGTCGTCCATCGCCAGGAGCAGGTCGAATGCCTCGAAATCGGCCGCCCGAACGGCACGCGCCCGCAGGTCTGAGATGTCGATGCCGCGACGGGATGCCGCGGCCTGGGCCCGCTCATCGGGCGGCGCGCCTTCGTGGTAGCCATGCGTGCCGGCCGAGTCCAGTTCGACGGCCGCTGCCAACCCGGCCTCGCGCAGCCGCTGGCGCACGACGCCGTGCGCCAGCGGCGAACGGCAGATGTTTCCCATGCAAACGAGCAATACCCGCATCACCTGTTCCTCATCCCGCACTCACGCCGCGGTCGTTCCGGCCGCTGCGATGATTTTCTCCACCGCGGCAACATCCTCCGGCGCATCCACGTCCGGCCCCGGGATCCGCGGCGCAATACCGATGCGAATCTCCATGCCGAGCCACAGCGCCCGCAACTGCTCGAGCCGCTCGGTCTCCTCGAGCGCACAGGGCGGCGCCCGGCTCAGTCGCGACAGATCCGCGGCCCGGTAGGCATACAGCCCCAGATGACGCCAGGCGGCAGGCAGCCCCGTCGCGCCGTGCGCTGCACTCGGAATCGACGCCCGGCTGAAGTACAGCGCGCGTCCCGATTGATCCATGACGACCTTCACGATGTTGCGGCTCGTGTACTCATGGATCGAGGTGATCGGCGTGCACAGCGTGGCGATCGATGCGGCCGGATGCTGCGCGAGGAGTTCCGCCACCGCGCCAATATTCTCCGGCGCAACCAGGGGCGAGTCGCCCTGCACGTTGACCACCAGCGCGTCGCGCGCCCAGCCGCGATGCACCGCGACCTCGGCAACCCGCTCGGTGCCGGAGACATGGTCCGTGCGGGTCATGACGACCGCCGCGCCAAAGCCCCGCGCAACCTCGGCAATACGCTTGTCATCGGTGGCGAGAATGACCTCTGCCGCCCCGCTCGCGCAGGCGCGTTCGAAGACGTGCCGGATCATCGGGCGGCCTGCAATCTGCGCCAGGGGCTTGCCCGGGAAGCGCGTCGAAGCGAAGCGCGTCGGAATGACCACGAAGAACTCAGGCACCGCCGTCACCGTTGTCCTGTGCCGGGACAGCAGCCGGCAGCGCGCCGCGCACCCGGTGCATGATCGCCTCCTCCACGGCTTGCGGCATCTCGACCTCCACCGGCAGATACCAGGCCGCGACGTCGCGATAGCCCGAGTATTTCACGGCGTCCTTTTCCGTCATCAGTATGGGCCAGTCCGCCTGCTCACGCAGTCGGGTCAGGTCCACGCGGCCGTGGTCGGGCACCGCGACCGGCACGGGAACGATGCCACAGGCCCGCAGTTGCGCATAGAACCGCTCCGGGTTGCCGATGCCGGCCACTGCCCACGCCTTCTCGCCGGAGAAGACCTGCAAGGCCCGCCGCTCCCGCCGATTGAGCGCCAGGGCATCGCCTGCCTTCAGGCGGAACACCAGTTCATGGTCGCCGCAGGCACGGACTCCCGCGTTCAGCACCACCAGCGGCGCTCCCTGCAGACGCCGCGCTGATTCGCGCAGCGGGCCGGCCGGCAGTAAATGACCATTGCCGAGACGCCGATCTCCGTCCACGACGATGACTTCGAGATCGCGCGCGAGCGCATAGTGCTGCAAGCCGTCGTCGGCGATGATGACATCGACGCCCGCCGCAACCAGCATCCGCGCGGCGCGGACCCGCTCGGGACACACGACGACCGGGACACGCGTGCGCCTGGCGAGCAGCACGGGCTCGTCGCCGACGTCCTCGGCGCGGCTGTCGGTCGTGACCGCTACCGGCTCACGCTGCCCGGCGCCCCCATAGCCACGACTGACGATGCCGGGCCGCCGGCCGTCCGCCAGCAGCCGGCCCGCGAGCCAGGCCACCAGTGGCGTCTTGCCCGCGCCACCCACCGTGATGTTGCCGACCACGATCACGGGCACGCCGACCCGCGTCGAGTGCAGCCAGCCACGGCTGTAGAACGCGCGACGCAGGCCCGCCGCCACCGCGAACAGCGCCGCGAATGGCAGCAGCAGCAGCGCCAGCGCCGAATCGCTGTACCAGAGTCGCTCGAGGCGACGCGCGAGCGCTCCGCTACTCATCCCGGAACTGCAGGCGATAGAGCGTCGCATAGCGGCCATTGGCCGCCAGCAACTCGCGGTGCGTGCCACTTTCGACGATCCGGCCCTCGGCCATGACGATGATCGAGTCGGCGTGTTCGACCGTCGACAGCCGGTGCGCGATGACGAAGGTGGTGCGATTAACCATCAGGTCCTCGAGCGCCGCCTGGATATGGCGCTCGGACTCCGAATCGAGGGCGGAGGTCGCCTCGTCGAGGATCAGGACCGGCGCATCCTTGAGCAGTGCGCGGGCGATCGCCACGCGCTGGCGCTGGCCGCCGGACAGCAGCACGCCGCGGTCACCGACCACGGTGTCCAGTCCTTGCGGGAGCTGTGCCAGCACGTCGGTGAGGTGTGCCGCGCGCGCGGCGCGCTCGATCTCGGCGCGCGGTGCGCCGTTGAGCGCGCCGTAGGCGATGTTGTTTGCGACCGTGTCGTCGAACAGCACGATTTCCTGGCTGACCAGGCTGATCTGGCTGCGCAGCGCCGCGAGTGAATAATCGGTGAGCGGCCGGTCGTCGAGCAGGATGCTGCCGGCGTCCACGTCGTAGAAGCGCGGCAGCAGGTTGACGAGGGTGGTCTTGCCACTGCCCGAGCGGCCGACGATCGCGAGTTTGCGACCGGCCGGCACCACGAGGTCGATGTCGCGCAGGATGACGCCCTTGGCGCTGTCGTAGGTGAAGCTGACCCCGCGAAACTCGACCTTGCCCCGCGCGCGGGCAGGCGCGTGACTGCCGCTGTCGCGCTCGTCCGGCTCGTCCAGCAGGCCGAACACGCTCTCGCCCGCCGCCAGCCCCTTCTGGATCACGGCGTTGACGCCGGTCAACTGCCGCAACGGGCGCATCAGCAGCAGCATCGCTGTGATGGACCCGCCGAAATCACCGAGGTCCATCGCCTCGCGCACCGTGTCGGAGGTCGCCACTGCGGTGACGCCCGCCAGGCCCGCGGCAGCCACGAATGCCGTGAGGGCATCACCGGTCGCACGCGTGACCACCAGCCGCATGTGCACGCGGCGATTCTTCTCGTTGGCCGCGGCAAAACGCTGGTTCTCGTAGTCCCGGGCATTGAAGATGCGCACCACGCGCTGGCTCTGCAACGCCTCCTGGGCGACCTTGGTCACGTCGCCCATGGACTGCTGAATGCGCTCGCTGTAGCGGCGGAACAGCCGGCCGAGGACGCGTGTAAGGACCACGACCAGCGGCAGCGCGATAAAAATGAAGGCAGCCAGCGGCGGGCTCAGGTACAGCATGTAGCCGATGAGGCCGATGGCGGTCAGCAGCTCGCGCACCATCACGGTGACCACGCTGGAGGTCGACTCGGCGATCTGCTCGATATTGAACGTCAGGCGCGAGAGCAACTGCGCCGACGAGGCCTGATCGAAAAAACGCGTCGGCAGGCGCATGAACTTGTCGAACACCTGCTCGCGCAGCCGGCAGATGACCTGCCGGCCCACCCAGCCGAGCCCGTAGGTCGAGGCGAACTCCCCCACGCCGCGCAGCACGAACAGGGCGAGGATGGCGAAGGGAATCCAGTTCCGGATGGCTTCCTGCCGCTCCGACAGCGCACCGGGGCTGACCGCCTTCAGCAGGTTTTTCACCAGCCAGGCGAACGCCGTGTCGGTCGCTGCGAACAGCACCATTCCCACGGCGGCAAGCAGGAACATGCGCCAGTGTGGCAGCGACAGCCCGATGAGTCGCCGGAATAGCCGCGCCGAACTGCCCGCAGGCGCCTCCAACCGCAGCCCTACTCCGGCCTCGGCCGGATGGTCGAAATCTGCACCTCGGTGATGCCGAGGCGCCCGACGACATCCATGGCCGTCACCACGTCCTGGTGCGCGGCGCGCGCGTCGGCGCTGATCACTGCCTCGCCTGCGGTCTGGACATCCGCCTGCACCCGACGGATTGCAGCGGCCAGCGTCTCGGGCCGGTTATCGACCAGTGCCCGACCGTTGACGAAGAACTCCCCGCGTGCCGTGACGGTGATCTCGAGCGGCGGCCGCTCCGGGACCGCGGCCTGCTCGGTGGCGCTCGCCTCCGGCAGGCGGACCGCGAGCTGCGACTGGCGGACGAAGCTGCTGGTCAGCATGAAGAAGATAAGGAGCAGCAGAACCACGTCCACGAGGGAGATGAGGTTCACTTCGGGTTCTTCGCGCGCGTTACGCTGCCGCAGATTCATCCGGACGTCCGAAGCTGTTGAGGTACTGGCGCCGGTGCAGGGCCTCCACCAGGGTGATGGCTTCCTTTTCCATGGCGATCACCAGTCCGTCGACGCGGTCGCGCAGGTAGCGGTAGGCGACCAGCGAGGGAATCGCCACCGCCAGGCCGCCGACGGTCGTGATCAGCGCCTCGGAAATGCCGCCGGCAAGCACGGAGGGATCGCCGACCGCGCCACTGGCGCTGATCGCAGCGAAGATCTTCACCATGCCGGTCACCGTGCCGAGCAGGCCGAGCAGCGGCGACACGGCGGCAATCGTGCCGAGCAGGTTGAGGTAACGCTCCAGGTCATGCACGACGTGCCGCCCGGTATCCTCGATGCATTCCTTCATGATCTGGCGGTCGCGGTTGCGGTTCACGAGCCCGGCGGCGAGGATGCGCCCGAGAGGCGATCCCTCCTGCAGCGCCTGAATATGCCGGTGATGCAGTTCGTTGCGACTCACCCACTCCCATACCTGGCGCGTCAGATCGTCGGGCAGCACGCGACGCCGTTGCAGGGTCCAGGCACGCTCGAGCACGATCGCGAACGCCATGATCGAGCAGCCGATGATCGGCACCATGAGCCAGCCGCCCGACTTGATGATTTCCAGCATGACCCCGCGGTCCCGAAACGCCTTCCGATTGCAACTATAACCCGCTCACGCGACGCCAGTTTAACTTACCCGGGCTGGCGGATTACGTTCCAGGCACGGCCGCACAGGGCGGCCGGTCGCCCGCTCCCGCGGTCCAGAGGTGCGCGGCATCGATGCGTTCGCGCCGGCGCAGCCGTGGCGCTCCGCCGTCGCCGGAAGCGATGCGGATTGCGCCATCGCCTGCGGTATCGAGCAGGCAGGCGCCCGTTGCCGCCCAGCGCTCACGGACCTGCGTCGCGGGAAACCCCCAGCGATTGCGATAGCCGGTGGAAAAGACCACGAAGCGGGGCCGGGTCGCCGCCACCAGCGCCGGTCCCGACGAACTGCGGCTCCCGTGATGCGGCGCCACGACGACATCGGCGGTCTCGATCAGGCCGGCGTAGGCCAGTGCGTCCTCCTGGCGCCGCTCGATGTCACCCGGCAGCAGCACGCTGAACCCGGGCGCCATGACATGCAGGACACAGGAGCGATCGTTGTCGGAGATCGTCGTCGCGCGTGGATCGGGCGCGACTATCCGGAACAACACGCCGTCCCAGCGCCACGCCAGGCCGGCGGTACAGTGCTGCCGGCGGCGCGCCCGGAGACGCGAACCCTCCGGGGTGAGCAGCAGCGCCTGCGGAAAGCGCCGCAGCACGCTGCCGGCGCCGCCGGCGTGATCCTGGTCGTCGTGCGAAATCACGACTGCATCGAGCTGGCCGACACCGGAGCTGCGCAACGCGGGCAGCACGACCGACTCGCCTGCGTCGCGCAGCCGAAAGGCGGGGCCTGCGTCGTAGAGCAGCGCATGTCGCGGCGTCTGGACGATGACCGCAAGGCCCTGCCCCACATCGAGCGCCGTCACCTGCAACTGTGGTCGCTCGCGGCTGCCGCCGAGCAGGGCCGGCAGCAGCAGCGCCACGGCGCAGGCGCGCAGTGGCAGAGGTGCCCACCAGCACAACCATGCGGCTGCAACCGTCGCCATCAGGAGACCGGAGGTACCGGCCGGCAGCGGTTCCCAAACCGTCAGCGGCGCGTCGGCTGCAATACGCAGCAGCGTGAGCAGGCCCCCCGTCACGTCGGCGGCGAGCCGCAGCACCGCGGCGCCGAACTCGGGCGCAGGCACCACCAGCACGCCGCCCAGCAATGCGAGCGGCATCACCAGCACACTGAACACCGGCACCGCGACGAGGTTCGTCAGGGGCGCCACGACCGAGACCTGCTGAAACCAGGCCAGGGTGACCGGGGCGAGCCCGAGACCGAGCACCGCCTGGGCGCGCAGCAGGTCGCCTCCGGCCCGGCGCAGCTGCGACGTCGCGCGCAGGACGACAGACGAACTGCTCCGTTCAGCCACCCGCCCTGCGCTGCGGGATGCGGCGACCAGCAGCCAGGCCACCGCCAGGAACGACAGCCAGAAGCTCGCCGACACGACTCCCTGCGGATCGAGCACCAGCAGGGCCATGGCCGCGGTGCCCAGCACATCGAGCGCCTCGATGCGACGCCGGCAGGTCAGCAGCAGTGCCGCTGCCATCAGCATGACGAGGGCTCTTACGGTGCTCACCTCGAACCCGGACAGCGCGGAGTACGCCGTGGCTGCCAGCACCGCCGGCGCGAGTCCGGCATTGGCCTGCCCGGCGAACCCGCTCCAGATCCGGCTGAGCCAGGGCCCGGCCAGCAGGAACGGTGCCGCCACCATGGCGATGTTGAGCCCCGAGATGGCAAGCAGGTGCGTCGTGCCGGTCCGCCGCAACAGCTCCCAGTCGTCATCGGTCAAGCGGTGAGTGGCACCGACCGCCACCCCGAGCACATGGCCCGCGGCCGGGTGCGTGCCGAGTGCCGCGGCGATGCGCTCGGCCAGCAACCCGCGTGCAGCACCCAGTGCACACGCCGGCCCGGCATCGTCGAGCGGCCGGTTCAGGCGGGATTCGCGTACATAGCCCGATGCGCCGATGCCGCGCACGTACAGCCACCGCTCGAAATCGAATCCGCCCGGATTGCGCAACCCCCGCGGCGGGCGCAACCGCACCCGAAGTTGCCAGCGCTCACCGGGCCGGATCGGCGGTGCGCGATCGAACCAGCTGAGATACACGCGCGACGGTAACGCTGCGGACTGCCGCCCGGCGTCCAGCGCCAGCACGAAGCGCACCGCCTGCGGATCGCTGCGCGGGAAATCGCATACGACCCCGCGAACCAGTACGTCCTGGCCCGCCAGGGCCTCCGGCAGCTGCGCATCGAGCAGCCAGCCGGCGCGCACCAGGGTCCAGCCGCAGGCGAGCAGCACCAGTGCCACGCGCGCGCCCGCCAGCCACCAGGCGCACAACCCGGCGAGGGCCCAGCACGCGGCCGGCAGCGCCAGGAGCTGCGGTGCATGCGCCTGCTGCAGGAACCAGGCGCCGGCGAGCGCCGGCAATGCGACCCGGAACATGTGCCCCGCGCCCCCGGATAACGGATAATCCGCGCTGCTCCCGGTATCGAACCCCCGGTCGCGGATTTCAACGACGTGTTACTGACGGCAGTCTAGGCAATGCCGCGCCGCTATCTGCGCCGCATATCGAGGCAATATCGCCGGAATGAGGCGGCATGGTACCTGCGCCCCTTCCGGGCGATGCTGCGCCATCCGATGTATTTCGCGGTCAATCGGCGCAGCGTGACCGGCGCCCTCGCCATCGGCGTATTCATCTCGATGCTGCCGGTGCCGGGCCACACTCCGATCGCGGTACTCCTCGCACTGCTCGTGCGCGTCAATCTCGCCGTTGCGGCGGCGGCAGCATGGGCGAACACACCCTTCACCCTGATCCCCGTCTTCTATTTCGAGTACCGGCTTGGGGCATGGCTGCTCGGCACGCCCACCGCGCCGTGGCCGGAGCAGTTCACCTGGGAATGGCTGCAGACGCAAACCGGCCTGCTGTGGCAGCCCCTGTTGCTGGGATCCTTGCTGACGGCCATGGTGACCGGAGCACTGGTCTACTTCGGCGCCAACGTCGCCTGGAGTTGGTCCTCCGTGCGCCGCCTGCGCCGTCGGCGCGTGCCACGTGCTCCCGTAGAGTGAACGCCGGTGACGGCGTCAGGCGGCCGGAGGCCGCCGGTGCGCGAACCGCTTGGCGACGATGGCCAGCCAGCGCGTGCCCTCGATGCGGGCAGCGCGCAAACCGCGACGCAGACGCCGGTAGCCGGTCGCGGCCTGGCCGACGAGACGCAGGGCCGGCTCGTCGTGCGCGGGCGTGGACAACGAATAGCCAAACCGGCGCAGCGCATCGCCGGCCATGAACTCATAGAGGCGAACCTCGCGCTCACCGAGCGTCGAGCGCCACTTCCCGCGATTGTCGACCAGAACGCCCCGCGCCAGGTTGGCGTGCTGATCGAGCAGCGTCGCGTTGCGCCGGGCGAACTCCCCGCTCGGGAACTCCAGCATCGCGGGATCGAACGACAGGTCGAGAAACCCGCAGAGGCGCGCGAGGCTGCCCGCGGGATCGCCGATCAGCTCCTCGTAGTGCAGCCGATGATATCGCCCGGGGTGGCGGGCGCCGAAGGCGGCAATGGCGGTATTGTTACGCGGCCATAGTCGCGCGAGCTCGTACACGTTGCGCTGATTGATGCCCCGGCGCGCGCGCTGTGACGATGCCGCACAGTCACGCCCGTCGCGGACGAGATGGACTACACGCATCGCCGGGAATAGTTGCTCGATCAGCGGCAGCTGCGGTGTATGGTTCGGCGTCTTGTCACCCAGCAGCGGTTTGCCCGCGTCCACCCGCAGCGTCTCGTAGAAACATGAGACGACGGCGGCAAGCCCGGTTCCGGACCGCTCCAGCCGCCCGATGAAGCCCTCGACGTCGAAGCGGACGCCGAACTCGGCGAGTTGCCCGAGGTACGACAGGTCACGCGCCAGCAGGCGCCGGTTGTAGTCGCGGCGCAGATCACCGTACCAGGCGAGCGCACGCGGCAGGGCGGAATACAGCCCGAAGAGCTCGACCGGCACATGCACCTGCGGATGCATGTTCAGCATCGAGGCAAGCAAGGTGCTGCCCGAACGGCCGGAACTCAGGATGAAAAACGCCGGACCCATGCGCGGGGAGTCGCGGCGACCGCTCAGGGCAGGCTCCCGTCGGTGACGTCGCGCAGGCTTCCGTCCTCCATGTGCAGCACCCGGTCCATGCGCCGTGCCCGGGCGTTGTCATGCGTGACCACCACCAGGCTGGCACCGGTCTCCGCGTTCAGTTCGAGCATCAGTTCGAACACGAGGTCGCCCGTCCGATGATCCAGGTTGCCGGTCGGCTCGTCGGCGAGCACGACGGCCGGCTCTGTCACCAGCGCCCTGGCCACAGCCACGCGCTGGCGTTCACCACCCGACAGTTCACCCGGCTTGTGCTCGACGCGCTCAGCCAGCCCGACCCGTTCCAGCACGCGCCGGGCGCGCGTCTCCACTTCGCCGAGCGACAGCCGCCGCAGCAGCAGCGGCATGGCGACGTTCTCGAGCGCCGTGAACTCCGGCAGCAGGTGGTGGAACTGGTACACGAACCCGATCGACTGATTGCGCACCCGGCCGCGTTCGGCCTGGCCGAGCGTCGCGAGGTCACGCCCCAGCACGGTCACCGAGCCCCGTGTCGGGGTATCGAGGCCGCCGAGCAACTGCAACAAGGTCGTCTTGCCGGCACCCGACGCCCCGATGATGGCGACACGCTCGCCGCGCGCCACGCTGAGATTCACCCCACGCAGCACCCGCACCACTGTCGGGCCCTCGGTGAACTCCTTTTCGAGCCCCACGCAGGCGAGCGGCGTGTTCGCCGGCGCGGGAACCGGGTCCGTCGCTGTCTCTCGCGTCATCCGCTGAACCCCTGGAGTCCTCAGTAATGTCGCAATGCTTCGGCGGGCGGCATCGCTGCACCCCGCCAGGCCGGATACAGCGTCGAACTCAACGCCAGTCCCAGCGCTATGCCGGCGATGGCACCGACATCACGCCAGCGAAGCTGCGTCGGAAAGTCGCTGATGAAATAGATATCCGGCGCCAGGAACCTGATGTCGAGCGCGCGCTCCACGAGCCCGACCAGCACGTCGAGGTTGCTCGCTATCGCCACGCCGCCGATAACGCCAAGCGCCGTGCCAGCGAGGCCGATGAGGGTGCCCTGCGCCATGAACGTGCTGACGATCGATGCGGGCGCGGCACCGAGCGTGCGCAGGATCGCGATCTCCCCGCGCTTCTCCCGCACCACCATCACGAGGGTGGAGACGATGTTGAACGCGGCGACCGCCACGACCATCAGCAGGATCACGAACATGATCGACCTGGTCATCTGGATCGAGCGGAAAAAATTCCGGTGCTCACGCGTCCAGTCGCTGACGAAGACGCCGCCGCCGTACTCCCGCGCGACGCTGAGCACGCCGTCGGGCGCAAGCTGCGGGTCCGTGAACGCGAGCCGGATGCCGCTGACCGCATCGCCGAGACGGAACAGGCGCGCCGCGTCCACGCGGTGCATGAAGACGAGGCCGCGGTCGTACTCGTACATGCCGGCGTAGAAGATCCCCGTCACGTGGAAGCGGCGCATGCGTGGCGCGACTCCGGCCGGGGTCGCGATCCCCTCGGGCACCAGCAGTACGACGCTGTCGCCGGGCCCGACTTCCAGCAACTGGGCGAGCGCAGCACCGATGACGATGCCGTAGCCGCCCGGCGTCAGCGCACGGAAGTCCCCCTCCCGCAACAAAGCGCCCAGGGTGACCGTGCGCAGTTCCTCCTCCGGGTCGATACCGCGAACCTCCACGCCCTTGACCGCCGCCTTGCCGGCCACCATCGCCTCGCCCCTGACGAACGGTGCGGTGGCCAACACGCCCGGCTGCGCGGCGGCGATCTGCTGCAGTCGCCGCCAGTCTGACAGTGCGCCATCCGCCCCCGTGATGGTGGCATGGCCGAGCACACCGAGAATGCGGTTGCGCACCTCGTGTTCGAAGCCGTTCATCGCCGAGAGGACCGTGATCAGCACCGCGACCGCAAGCCCGATACCCGCCACCGAGACCAGCGATATGAACGACACGAAGCGGTTCTTGTTCCGCGAACGCAGGTAGCGTGTCGCAATCGCCAGCTCCACGGGTCGCAGCATGCGTCACTTCCTCACTCGTAGCGCAGGACTTCGGCCGGCGCGACCGCGGCGGCCCGCATCGCCGGGTAGACCGTCGCCACTGCCGTCATCGCCAGCGCAATTACGCCCACGCCGAGCACGTCGCCCCAGTGCAACTCCGCCGGCAGTGCGGTCAGGTAGTACACGTCGGCCGGCATGAACTGAAAACCGAACAGGCTTTCCAGGCGCGGCGCCACGACGCCGACATTCCCCGCGAGCGCCACCCCGAGCGCGACCCCGCCGAGCGCGCCGATCCAGCCGATCGCCAGCCCCTGCACGGCGAAGATACGCACGATATCGGCCCGCGAGCAGCCGAGCGTGCGCAGGATCGCGATGCTGCCCCGCTTGTCGGTCACGACCATCACCAGGGTCGCGATGATGTTGAAGGCCGCAACTCCGACGATCAACGACAGCAGGACCATCATCATGATCTTTTCGAGGCGTACCGCGCGGAAGTAGGTTGCGTGATCCTGCGTCCAGTCGCGCACCTCGAAATCCCCGGTGTGTGCGGCGGCCCAGCCCCGGATCAGCGCAGGAGCCGCAAAAATATCGGCGGTGGTGACCCGCAGCCCGGCGACGCGATCGCCATAGCCGCCGATGGCCGCCGCCTCCGCGAGGCTGATCAGTGCCCGGGTACCGTCGTGGTCCTTGACGCCGAGCTCGAAGATGCCGCGCACCGTGAACTGGCGCAGCCGCGACTGCAGGCCACGCACCGCGTCCCTGGTCGGCACCAGGATGGTGACCGCATCGCCGACCGAAGCACCGATCCGGGCGGCAAGGGCATCGCCGAGGATGATCGCCCGGCCGTCCGCCGCCAGATCGTCGAGTGCGCCCCTGCGCATGCCGGCGCGAAGCGGCGAGTCTGCGGGCTCCAGCGCCGGATCGGTGCCCGTCAGCACCACGCCGGCGAGATCCGAGCCGTGAGCAATGACCGCCTCGAGCTCGATGACCGGCACGACTCCGGTCACTCCCGGGTAGCGCTGCAGCTGCGCCAGCAGCGCGGGCCAGTTCTCCAGCCCCTGGCGACCGCCCACCCAGGCGTGCCCGGTGATGCTCGTCAGCCGCTGCCGCAATTCACTCTCGAAGCCGTTCATGACCGACAGCACGACGATCAGCGCCGCAACGCCGAGCGCAACGCCGAGCGCGGACGCCAGAGTGACGAAGGAGGCGAACTGGTTCGCGCGTTGGCTGCGCAGGTAGCGCAGCCCGATCCAGCCGGATACCGGCCGTCTCACGACTGCACGCGATCACCGCGAACTCGCGGTACCACTGGAACTGGCGGCTGGTTCACGATGTATGTAAAGCGACGGGGGGCCCGGACCGCCTGACAGTATGACGGCGCTCCGCCGGATCCCCAAGCCCGTCGCCCTGCGCGACGCGTTCATCGGCCGGCGCGACGCACCGGCCGATGTGCCGGACAAATGTGAACGGGGTTCACAAAACCGGCGGTTTTTTTGCGTTTTGCCGCGGTGTTATAGTGCAATCGAGATTGCCCCAGCGAGGTCAATAGCATGTGGCGCACATCTGTTCTGCTCCTGTCTCTCGTCGTGACCGCACCGGTCGTCGGTCGGGCGGACACCCTGCTGGTCGACGGCCTCGATCAGGCCCGGCCGAGCATGACCGAACGGCCCACGCGTGGCATGACCATGGACCGGGTCAGTGCCGCCTGGGGCGCACCGGTCAGCAAGGATGCCGCCGTCGGTCAGCCCCCCATCACCCGCTGGGTGTACCCGAACTTCGTGGTGTTCTTCGAGTACAACCACGTCATCCACGCCGTCGCGAAGCGGGGCTGAGGTACCGGAGCAATTGCTTGCCTGGATTACGGCAACGTCGGGGCCGGAAGCGGCCTGGCGCAGTCGTGACCGGCATCACCCGGGACCGGCTCACTTCGCCCTGAGAACGAAGCTTCGGGCGATCACCGGTCGACGTCACCGGAGATCGAATCAACAGTAGCTCCGGCTTCGTTCGCCACGCTCGCAAACCCCGGCGCATTGAACTTACAATGCGCCGCGTCATGCTCCACCTGCTCCCGATCCGAACAAGCGCAGCGTGCGCGCTGCTCCTGGCACTGAGCTGCGGCGCTGGCGACGTACACGCACGGGCGGACACCCCGGGCACCGCGGGCCCGGTGCTCGCTGGTCCCGAGTACCGCCAACCGGGCGCCGACGTCGTTGCGCTCCTGACCGCACCGCCTCCACCCGAGCCTCTGCTCCACGCGAGATCCGGTCAGGTCGCGCTGCTGTTCCGGGAGCCCGTGATCTCACTCGATCGGCTGGCGCGGCAGCGCCTGGGGCTGGCCGGCTTCCGCTTCGATCCGGTGACGCGCACCTCGGGGGTCGGTCCGCTGCTGACACGGGTGGAGGTCGTCTCCGCCGCAGCGCCGGGTGGCGAGCCCACGGTATGGCAGCCCGCCGACGGCACGCTGCTCGACCACGTCCGATTCGCACCGGATGGACGCCACCTTTCCGCGCTGGCCATCGTCGCCGACGGTCCTGCACGGCTCGCTGTCTTCGATATCGCGAGCGGGCGGGCACGCACCCTGTCGACCCCGGTGAATGCGGCCTGGGGCGAGCCGTGCCGCTGGATCTCCCCCGACGCACTCCTCTGTCGGCTGACTCCCGCCGATCTCGGCCCGGCGCCGCCGACGCAGATCGTGCCGACTACCGTGGAGCACACCGGTGCGCCGACACCGACGCGCACTTACGCGAACCTGCTCGAGAACGACCACGACGACGCGCTCTTCGAGCACTGGTTCGACGTCGAGATCGCGCGCGTCAGCCTGGATGGCCACGCCGAGCGCGTGCCGGGCATGCGCGGCCTGTTCGCGAGCGTGGCGCCCTCGCCCGACGGCGCCTTCGCCGTAGTCGACCGCCTCGTGCGCCCCTACCCGCGTCTCGTCCCGGCGCGCCGCTTCCCGAGCGCCATCGAGGTCTGGGACCTGGCGCGGGGGGAGCGCCGCCACACCTCGCGCGTGGCCGGTTTCGGCGTCGAGCAGGACGAGGACGAATCCTTCGACCCGCGCGATTTCGCCTGGAAGCCCGGCACCCCGACGACGCTCGGGTGGATTGCGCGTGACACCGGCCCGGACGGCAGCCCGCTGCCCGACCGCTGGATGGCGCTCTCGGTGACCGATCTCGCGACTCCGGTCGAGATCGCGCGCAGCGACCGCCCCATCCGCCAGTTCGGCTGGACTGCGGGCGGCACACCCTTCTTCTCGAACCGCAGCGAGGACCGCGCCAGCGTACGCGTCTACGCCGTGTTCGAGGACGGCCCCCAACTGGTCTTCGAGCGCAGCGCGGCGGACCGTGCGGGCGAGGCCGGACGCGTGCTCTCGGTCAACGGCAGTGACGGCCCGGTGCTCGAACTGGATGGATCCATCTTCCTGGCGGGCGAGGGGCAGGGCCGCGACGGCCCGCAGCCTTTCCTCGACTCCCTGCAGTTGCGCAGTCGCAAGTCCGAGCGCCTCTTCACGGCAGAGCGCGGCGTGTTCGAGCAGGTGCTCGGCGTTCTCGGCACCAACCCGCCCGTGTGGGTCACCTCGCGCGAATCCGAAAGCGCACCGCCGAACCTGTACGTCGTGCGAAACGGCAAACACGCCGCGCTGCGCCCGTTCGCGACGCCCTATCCGCAGCTTGCGAACGTCACCCGGCGCCTGCTCACCTACCAGCGCGCCGACGGTGTCGCACTCTCCGCGACGCTCTACCTGCCGGCCGGCTACCGCGAAGGCACGCGCCTGCCGACGCTCGTCTGGATCTATCCCCGCGAGTTTTCGGACCGCGAGCAGGCCGAACTCCTCGACGTGCGTTCCTTCCGCTTCCATCGCGTAAGGGGGCCATCGCCGCTCGCGGCAGTGCTCGAGGGCTACGCGGTGCTGCTGAACCCTACGGTGCCGATCCTGCACGAGCAGGGCGCCGTCAACGACGATTACCTGCCCCAGCTCGTTGCGAGCACTGAAGCGGCCGTGGACCATGTCGTTGCGATCGGCGTCACCGATCCCGCGCGCGTCGCCGTCGGCGGGCGCAGCTACGGTGCGTTCTCATCCGCCAATCTCCTCGTCCACTCGCAGCGCTTCGCCACGGCCATCGCCATGAGCGGCGCCTACAACCGCACGTTGACACCGTTCGGCTTCCAGCGCGAACGGCGCTCGTTCTGGGAGGCGACAGAACTCTACACGAGCATCTCCCCGTTCTTCTTCGCCGACCGCATCCGGCAGCCTCTCCTGCTGGTGCACGGCGCTGCCGACGAGAACGCCGGTACGCCCGCAATGCAGACGCGGCGCTTCTTCCATGCGCTCGCCGGGGCCGGCGCGACGGCGCGCTACGTCGAACTCCCCTACGAGGGCCACAACTACTGGGCCCGCGAGAGCGTGCTGCACGCTACCGCCGAAATGCTCGACTGGCTCGACCGGACGATCGGCAAGCGCCGCGACTGAGCGGCCGCCGCGGCACGAGCCACAGGAATCTGCAGTCGACCCGAGGCCGGGCCGTGGCCTCGGCAGCCCAGGCCGGTGCACACAACCAACCGGGGCCACCGGAAATCAAATCATCAAATGCGCCGGCACCGTGGGATAATCCCGCGCCTCGCGATGGCTTCCAGCTCTACTCACCGCAGCCTGCTCGCGCGCCTCGATGAGCTTCCCGCTCCGGGCGAGGCCCGCTGCTGGACGGGCCTACACGGCTGTGCCCCGGCGCTGGCCATTGCCGAGCTGGCCGCCGCGTCGACCGCGCCGCTGGTGGTCATCGCCGCCACCGTCGCACAGGCCGAGGCACTGGATGCGCAGCTGCGTTTCTTTCTCGGCCCGGCTGCGTCCATGGCGTTGTTCCCCGACCTCGAGGTGCTGCCCTACGACAGCTTCAGCCCGCACCAGGACCTGGTGTCTGCCCGTCTGCGCACCCTGCGGGATCTGCATCTCGGCGAGCTGCGGCTGCTGATCACCGCGGCGCCCACGCTGCTGCCACGCCTGGCACCGGTCGAGTACCTGCAACGCAGTGCCGTGCGGGTGCGGGCCGGCGAAACGCTCGCGCTGGAGGCGTTCCAGGCCACGTTGGACCGCGCCACGTACCGGCGCTGCACGCAGGTGGTGGTACACGGGGATTATGCCGTGCGCGGCTCGCTCATCGATTTCTTCCCGATGGGCTACGAATTGCCTGCGCGGGTGGATTTCCTCGATGACCGTGTCGAGTCGATTCGCAGCTTCGACCCCGACACGCAGATCTCGATCGGCCCCTTGTCCCAGGTCGACACGATGCCAGCGCGTGAAACGCCCACGGACCCGGAGGCCGTAACGCAGTTCCGGCAGCGATACCGACGCCGCTTCGAAGGCAACCCCGCCCTGTCGACGGTGTACCGCGAGGTATCGGAGCGTCGCCTCCCCGGTGGCGTAGAGAATTATCTGCCCCTGTTCTTCGAGACCACGTCCACCCTCTGGGACTACCTGCCGCGCGCCGGTCTCGTGGTCACGCTCGGCGCGATCGATGCCGCGTTCGAGCAGGCCTGGCGCCAGGCCGAGGAGCGGTTCGAGCAACTCGGCTCGGATGTCACGCGACCGCTGCTGCGTCCCGAGGAACTCTATTGCCGCACCGACGAACAGCAGCGTCGGCTCGCGGCTCACGCGCTGCTGCGCCTGGAATCGGGCACGGCACCCTTTGTCGATGGGATGGGCGACGCGCTCAACCTCGAAGCCGCAGCAGCGCCGCTCCTCGCCATCAGCCCGCGCGAGGACGAACCCGGGCGGCGCCTCGCCGACTTCCTGGCCAACCGGCCCGGGCGCGTGCTGTTCGCCCTTGAATCCCCGGGCCGGCGCGAATGGCTCGTGGAGGCGCTCGGACGCTTCGGTCAAACGGTCACCGCCATCGGCAGCTGGGCGGAGTTCCTCGCGGGTGAACAGCGTTGTGCCGTGACGGTGACCCCGATCGAGCAGGGTCTCGTCCTGCCGGCCGCCGGCATCACGCTGCTGTCCGAGCAGGAGCTCTTCGGGCTGTCGCCGCGCCGGCGTCCGCGCCGGCGGCGTGGCCGCGATCCGGACGCCATCATCGGTGACCTGACCGACCTGACGCCCGGCGCGCCGGTGGTGCATATCGACCATGGCGTCGGTCGTTACGTCGGCCTGACGCGGATGGAGATCGACGGCACCAGCGCCGAGTTCGTCACGCTGGAGTACGCCGGCGGCGACCGCCTGCACGTGCCGGTCGGTTCGCTGCACCTGATTTCCCGCTACACGGGTGCGGCCGCGGACCAGGCCCCACTGCACCGGCTGGGAACCGACCAATGGCAGAAGGCCCGGCGGCGCGCCGCCGAACGCATTCGCGATGTCGCCGCGGAGCTGCTCGAACTGTATTCGCGCCGCGCCGCCCGCCCCGGCCGCAGCGCGAGCGCCGACCCGCAGGGCTACGAGTCCTTCGCGGCGGGATTCCAGTTTGCGCTGACCGAGGACCAGGCGAGCGCGATCGACGCCGTGCTGGCCGATCTCGCCAGCCCGACCCCGATGGACCGGCTGGTCTGCGGCGACGTCGGCTTCGGCAAGACCGAGGTCGCACTGCGCGCGGCATTCGCCGCCGTCACCAGCGGCCGGCAGGTCGCCGTCCTCGTGCCGACCACGCTCCTCGCACAACAGCACTTCGAAACCTTCGCCGACCGTTTCGCCGACTGGCCGGTCTCGGTCGAGGTGCTGTCCCGTTTCCGCAGCGCACAGGAACACCAGCAGATCCTGCAGCGGCTCGCCGCCGGGCAGGTGGACATCGTCATCGGCACGCACCGGCTGCTGCAGAAGGATGTCCGGTTTCGTGACCTCGGACTGGTCATCGTCGATGAAGAGCACCGCTTCGGGGTCCGGCACAAGGAGCGCCTGAAGAGCCTGCGCACGGAGGTGGACATCCTGACGCTGACCGCGACCCCGATTCCGCGCACGCTCAACATGGCGCTCGGCGGCCTGCGCGAGCTGTCGCTGATCACCACGCCGCCGGAGTCGCGCCTCGCGATCAAGACCTTCATCGGCACCTGGAGCGTCCAGCTGATCCGCGAGGCCTGCCTGCGTGAGCTGAAGCGCGGCGGGCAGATTTATTTCGTGCACAACCGGATCCAGGACATCGAATCGATCGCCACGCAGCTCGCCGGCATCGTTCCCGAAGCGCGGATACAGGTCGCGCATGGCCAGATGAACGAACGCGATCTGGAACGGGTGATGCTCGATTTCTATCACCGTCGGTTCGAGATGCTGGTGTGCACGGCCATCATCGAGAGCGGCCTCGACGTGCCCACCGCGAACACGATCATCATCGATCACGCCGATCACTTCGGGCTGGCGCAGCTGCACCAGTTGCGCGGCCGGGTCGGGCGCTCTCATCACCAGGCGTTCGCCTACCTGATCGCCCCGCCGCGCGATGCGCTCCAGGGCGACGCACGCAAGCGCCTCGAAGCCCTCGAAGCGCTCGAGGATCTCGGCGCCGGTTTCGTCCTGGCGACACATGACCTGGAGATCCGCGGGGCCGGCGAGTTGCTGGGCGAAGACCAGAGCGGGCAGATCCAGGAGATCGGATTCACGCTCTACAACGAAATGCTTTCACGCACCATCCGCCTGCTGCAGGACGGGCGGGACCCAGCCTCCGACAGCGGCCCGGAACGGGCGCCGGATGTCGAGCTGCACGTGCCGGCCCTGTTGCCCGAGCCCTACCTGCCCGACATTCACCTGCGCCTCGTGCTGTACAAGCGCATTGCGGGAGCGAGCTCCGATGCCGATCTCGAGCGGCTGGCCGGTGAACTCGCCGACCGCTTCGGCGGATTGCCGCCACCGACCCGCAACCTGCTGCGCATTACGGCCTTCCGCCTGAGGGCACGCGAGGCCGGCATCGCGCGCTTGCAGGCCGGCGCCGGCGGTGGCAGCGTCGAGTTCAGCGCCGACACGCGGATCGATCCCCTGCGGCTGGTCAAGCTCATCGAGAGCGACCCGCGCCAGTTCCGGCTCGACCCGCGCCAGCGATTGATGTTTCGCCTCGACCTGTCGGATCCGGCTGCCCGCCTCGACTACGTGGAGCGGCTGCTCGAACGGCTGATCAGCATGCGCCGTGCGGACGCTCGCACCGGCGCAGCCCCGAAGGAACTGGCATCATGACGCTCATGGCAGTGCTTAATGCAGCGATCTCCTGCGCCGTACGCCGGCGCCGCCGCGGCCATCGCAGTGCCGCGGTAACTGTCTCGGCCCTTGTGGCGCTGGCGGCTGGGCTGCTGACGGGTGCAACGGCCATGGCACAGGAACCGCCGGCAGCAAACGGCGCGCAGCTCTACCAGGTCGAACTCGTCGTCTTTCGCGCGATCGGCCCGCGTGCCGCGACCCGCGAGACCCTGCCCTCGGCCGACATGCCCGCTCCGGCAGTGGCTACCGGCGCCATCGCGACCGTCGGTGATCCGCTGGCCGGGCCACCGGGCGCCCCGGCCGCTCCCGCCCTGGCGACGGCGGATCTGCGCCTGGCCGGCATCGCCGCGCGTCTGCGTCAGTCGCCGGATTATCAACTGGTGTACCACGGCGGCTGGCTGCAGCCGGTGCAGCCCAGGCAAGGCACGACGGCAATCCTGCTCGCACCGCAAGCGGCTGTCCCGGCCCTGGGCGGATCGATTACCGTCTACCGCGAACGTTTCCTGCACGCACTGCTCGACGTGACGCTCGGGACGGGCGCCACCCAGGCACGGCTGCAGCAGAGCCGGCGCCTGCGCGATGCGACGCCGCAGTACTTCGATCACCCGGTGTTTGGCGTGATTCTGTCCGTGCGTCCGTCCGCTGCGGTCACGGCACCGGCGCCTGACGGCGCAGCCGACGCGGCCGACGAAGAGTCAGCGGGCGAACGCTGAACCCACGGGGCGGAGCGTGCCGCGCCGCCCGGGACTGCGGTTCAACCCACCTCCAGGTGATCGGCGACATCGCATGGCGGAACGGAAATGTCCGCTTCGGCTTTCTGCAGCAGGTCGTGGTCACTGGCGCCCCATTCGGGCACTTCGCTGGCGACACTGGTCGAAACGCTGACATAGCGGCCCGAACTCGAACGGGGATGATGAATCGCAAGATCGCGCACCTTGCGCACGATCTGCGTGGCGAACTCCCGCACCTGGTCTGGTTCGCCGCTGCCGACCAGGGCTGCGAAACGGTTGTCCGCGATCCGGGCGGCGACATCGCCGGCGCGCCGCAGTGAGCCGCTGATGGCATGCGCCACCTTGCGCACGCAGGAGTCGGCCGCATGCTTGCCATAGAGATCGCGATAGCGGTCGAGCGCATCGACCTGGAATACGATCAGGCTCACGCGCCGCTTCTCGCGGCTGGCAACCGCCCAGTCCCGCTGCAGTACCTCGATGAACGCCTGTCGATTGGCAAGGCCGGTCACCGCATCGCTGCGGTCGATCTGCCGCAGCCGCAGCTGGGCGTCGCGCAGCGCCGTGCGCAGGGTCTGGTCCCCCTCGGTGCCGACCGCCTCCGTCTCCAGGGTGATCAGCCAGTACGCCGGCTGCCCCGGACGCAGAAACAAGGGTGACACCTGCAGCGCCATCTCCACCGGTTCGCCGGAACGCGACTGCCAGCGTTGCCGCAATTGCCGTACCACCAGGGCCGGCGCGCCGAGCAATCGCTCCCGTTGGGGTGTGAGTTCCTCCGGGTCCACGAGCAGCCCGCGCCAGGGACAACCGATGAGGGTGTTGAAATCGAGGCCGGTCAGTTGCCCGACGATTGCGTTCATGTACACGACGGGCCAGTGGTCCTGGCGCGCATCGACGATCATGGTGCCGATCGGTAGCTGGTCCAGCGCCTGGATGAGGATTGTTTTATCTAAATCCTTCATTAAGTTAAAGGCCTTAATCAAGCCGATTTCTACCGCCTCGTCGGGCAGTGGCTGATCCGGCCGGGCACGACATAAGCGAGCACCCGGCATCTTAGGCGAGGGCTTCGTGGAGGTCTGTGAAACGTGTCACCGCAACGGCAGCGCCGCGCCCGCGGTTCACAACATTTCGAACAATGCCCGCAGGGCACGCCCGGCGTGGCCGAGCGCCACGTCGAGAAACTGCCCCATGTCGCCGTGGATGCTCGCGCCGGGCGGCAGGCGCCCGGCGGCGCGGTTGACGACGACTGCGCAGACGGCGTAGCGCAGGCCTGCTTCACGGGCGAGCGCCGCCTCGGGCATAGCCGTCATGCCGACGATGTCGCAGCCGTCAGCGGCGAGCCGGTCGATTTCCGCCGCCGTTTCCAGCCGCGGGCCCTGTGTCACGCCGTAGGTAGCGGTGGCGAGCGCGTCCACTCCGGCCGCAAGGGCCGCTTGCGCCAGCGCGCTGCGCAGCGCTTCGTCGAAGGGCGGATCGAACTCGACGTGTTGCAGATCCGTGCTGCCGCCGTCGCTGAACGTGTGCTCACGTCCCCAGGTGTAGTCGATCAGCTGATCGGGCAGCACCAGGCGCCCGGGCCAGGCCGGCGGCGTGATGCCGCCAACGGCATTGATGCCGATCACGGCAGCGGGCGCGAGCGCGCGCAGGCATTCGATGTTGGCACGGTAGTTGACCTTGTGCGGCGGTATGGCGCCCGCCTCACCGTGTCGGGGCAGGAAGACCACCTCGAGACTCCCGTGCTCCCAGACGCGCGTATCGGCGGACGCCCTGCCCCAGCGAGTCGGTGTCAGCGCACGGCTGTGGGCCGTTTCCGGGACGATGCGTCCGGCGCCCGTTCCGCCAATCAGTGCCACCCGCTTCACCGGGGCTGCAGCGGCGCATTCGGCAACGCATAGATCGCGTCGAGATGGCGCCAACGCCCGCGGTAATCCATGCCGCAGCCGAACAGGTACTCGTCCCCCGCTTCCAGGCCGACGAGGTCGGGTTCGAGATCCGCAACAGCGCGCGGATGACGTTTGCGCACCAGGACCGCAACCACGACCTGCGCCGCTCCGGCTCCGCTGCAGTAACGTCGCAACTCAGCCAGCGTGTGGCCCTCGTCGAAGACGTCATCGACCAGCACGACGGTCTTGCCGTGCAACGACTGCTGCGGCCGTTGCACCCACTCGATCGTGCCGCCGCGCAGGCCACCGCGGTAGCGCGTCAGGTGGCAGTAATCGAGCAGGAAATCACCGCGCAGGCGCGCGGCAACGTTGACCAGCGGCACCACGCCCCCGAGCAATACCCCGATCAGCACGCAGGGACCCCGGTCCACGTAGCCTTGCACGCCGGCAGCCAGCCGCGTCCAGGCCTCGTGCACGGCCGCGGACGGAACCACCAGCCGGGCGCCGGGAACCGGCTCGTCAGCCATGCAACTCCAGTGGCGGACGTTGCCGGGCAGCGGCAAGCTCCGCGATGGCCTGTTGCCACTGTGGCAGCGCGTGCAGCGCCGGGGCCGGACCACGCACCGGATGGCCCCGCATGGCGACCAGCCGCCCGTGGGCCGCAGGGTTCGCGAAACCGGCCAGCGCCTCGATCGACCGGATCGCGCCGTCCGGGTTGTTGCAGACCAGTGCCATGTCGGCACCTGCGCCGAGTGCCGCCCGAACCCGCTCCGGCACGTCGCCGGCGACGGCGGCACCCGCCATGTTCAGGTCATCGGAGAACACCGCCCCCGCGAAGCCGAGCGTGCCGCGCAGTTCGCGCCCGATCCAGACCGGGGAGAGGCTCGCGATACGGGTGTCGATCTGCGGATAGCGCACATGCGCGACCATGATGCCCGGCAAGCCGTAATCGATCAGCCGGCGATACGGCGCCAGGTCGTCCTGCATCTCGAAGTAGCTGCGACGGTCTTCCGGCAACTCCAGGTGCGAATCCGCCAGCACCGCACCATGTCCAGGGAAGTGCTTTGCTACGGCGGGCATGCCGGCGGCGCGCATGCCCTGGATGTAGGACAGCGCCAGCGACGCCACTGCCTCCGGCTCGCCGTGCAGGGCACGGTCGCCGATGACTTCGCTCATGCCCCAGTCGAGATCCACGCACGGGGCGAAGCTGAAATCGACCCCGACATCGAGCAGTTCGCTTGCCATGATCCAGCCACAGGTGAACGCCAGGTGCCGCGCCCGATCCGGATCGAGGTCATATTCGTGTCCAAGCCAGCGCAGCGCGGGAAGCGCGGTGAACCCCTCGCGGAAACGCTGCACCCGTCCGCCCTCCTGGTCCACCGCGATCAGCAGCCCGGGCTGGCGCACCGCACGGATCTCCGCGGTCAGCATCCGCAGTTGCTCGCGGTCGGCAAAATTGCGCGAGAACAGGATCACTCCGCCGACCTGCGGGCTGCGCAGACACTCGGCCTCCTGCGGCGTGAGGCGCAATCCCTGCACATCGATCATCAGTGGACCGAGGGTCATGGCACGATGTCGACGGGCGTACCCGCTGCAACCATTCTGAACAGGCGGATCACGTCTTCGTTCCGCATCCTGATGCAGCCATGCGAGAAAGGCACACCCATTGGTTCGCTGTCCGGTGTGCCGTGGATATAGATGAATCGGCGCATGCTGTCCACTTCGCCGAGCCGGTTGCAGCCCGGTTCGCACCCGGACAGCCACAGGATGCGGCTGAGAATCCAGTCGGCGCCCGGCTGGCTCAGGGCGAGCGCCGGGCTCCAGACCTCGCCGGTCGGACGGCGACCCCGCAGCACCGCACCCGCCGGCAAGCCGTCTCCGATCCTGGCCCGGATGACGTGCCGGCCGCGCGGTGTACAGCCGCTGCCTTCCCTCTCGCCCGGCCCGTAGCGCGACGTCGATACCGCGAAGCGCAGGACGGGCCGCTCCTCATCGAGCACCTCCAGGTACTGGCCGGTCAGGCTGATGCGTAGCCTCCTCAAGCCGACACCCTCAATCCCGCTCCAGCAACGCGACCGACTCGCTGTGACTGGTATGCGGAAACATGTCGAGCACGCCCGCCGCGCTCAGCCGATAGCCGAGGTTCGTGACCAACGCCCCGCAATCACGCGCGAGCGTGGCCGGATGACAGGACACATACAGGATGCGCCGGACTCCGCTCGCGGCCAGCAACGGCAGGACCGCCGCCGCCCCGGCCCGTGGCGGATCGATGAGGGCTGCGTCGAATCCGGGTGCGGCTGCGGGCATCGCACCACACGCGTCCGGCGCGCCGAGGTCGGCCACGCGGAACTCCGCATGCTCGATGCCGTTGAGCCGGGCATTGTGGCGGGCGCGCGCCGTCATGGCCGGATCGCCCTCCAGCCCGAGCACGTACGCCCCCCGCTGTGCCAGTGGCAGGGAGAAATTGCCGATGCCGCAGTAGAGGTCCAGTACCCGTGATGCAGGTTCCGGCTGCAGCAACTCGAGCGCCAGCGCGATCAACCGCTCGTTGATGGCGGCGTTGACCTGGATGAAGTCCGTCGGCCCGAAGCCCATCCGCAGCGGCGGGTCTCCGCTCGTGTACCACAGCTCCCGGTCGTCCACCCCCGCGTCGAGCGGCGTGACGCAGCCCGGGCCGCCCGACTGCAGCAACACCTGCACGCGGCAGCGGTCGCGAAACGCCCGGAGCATGGCCAGATCGGCTTCGCCTGGCTGGGCGAGCACCCGGAACACCAGCGCAATGGCGTTGTCGCCGACGGCGACCTCGACCTGGGGGATGCGATCATGCAATGTGAGGCTGCCGATCAACGCGGCGAGTTCACCCGGCAACTGCGCGACAGCCGGATGCAGCGTTTCGCAACGACTCATCTCGGCAATCCGGGAACTGGCCCGCTCCGAGAAGCCGACCAGCACCCGGCCTTTGCCCGCCACGTAACGCACGGCGAGGCGCGCCCGGCGCCGATAGGCCCATGAAGGCCCGACCACGGCCGGCAGCACGCGCGCCGGCGCAACTCCACCGATACGACGCAACGCCTCGAGCAACGCGCGTTCCTTGAGTCGTAACTGAGCCGCTGCGGTGAGGTGTTGCAGTGCGCAGCCGCCGCAGCGCCCGAACGCCTCGCAGCGTGGCTCCGTGCGTTCGGCGGACGCCGCGTTGATCGCCAGCAGTTGCGCCTCGTCGTAATTGCGCCGACTCGACACCCGGCGCAGGCTGACCGTCTCGCCACGCAACGCCCCGGCGATGAACACCCGTTTGCCGTCGATACTGGCGATGCCGTGGCCTTCCGGTGTGTCGTCGAGCACCTCGGCCGTCTCCGGCGCCGCGTCGCGGAGCCGGCGGATCGCCCTGCGGCCGCTCACGCCCGGGCGCCCGTGGCAGCCGTGTCCCAGGCGTCGAGAAACTCGCGCAGGTGCGCCTGTCCGGACCCGGCCAGCATCCCGCGCACCCGCTCGAGTTCGCGCCCGAGACCCTGCTCGTCGAGTTCGCCCCGGATGAGCTCGAACCGCAGGTACACCAGGTACGTGTTCAGCGCGTCGGTCTCGCAGTAATTGCGGATCGCGGCGATTTCACCCGCCAGGTACGCGTCCCAGACCTTGCTGCCATCGAACCCCAGCTTGCCGGGGAAACCGAGCATCACGGCCGTATCGTTGAGCCCGGCGCGCCCGCGGTTCTGATAGCCCGAGATCACGTCCATCAGGTCGATATGGCGCCAGTGAAACCGGCCGAGGTAATTGTTGTAGCGGAACTCGCGGTCCTCGTCGCCGACGTCCCAGTAACGGCGTGAGGCGACCTGGTGCAGCAGCGCGCGATAATGCAGTACGGGCAGATCGAAGCCGCCGCCGTTCCACGACACCAGCACGGGCGTGTACCGGTCGATGCCGTCGAAGAAACGTCGCACGAGATCCCGCTCGTCGCTGTCCGGCGCACCGAGACTCCAGACCCTGAGCTCATCCTGGCGTCGCATGACCACGGAGATCGCGACGATGCGCTGCTGGTACAGCGGCAGGAACTCGCTGCCAGTCGCCTGCATCTGCCGGAAGCTCATCGCCTTGGCCACGTCCTCGTCCCCGATCCCGTCCAGGCCGTACAGCCGCCGCCCGAGCGCCACGTCCGGCACGGTCTCGATGTCGAATGCCAGCGTGGTCATCGCCGCCCTCCCTGCTCCTTCAGCATGAGCACCGCGACCGCCACGATCAGCCCGGCTTCATCCGACAGGGTCAGGTGCCCCTCGCCGATCCCCAGCTCATCGCACACGCGCCGGCCACGCTCGGAAAAAATGATCTGCGGCCTGCCGCGGTGATCCGGCCGCACGCCGGCGTCGCGAATCCACATCCCGTGCGCGAACCCCGTACCCATCGCCTTGACGATCGCCTCCTTGGCCGCAAACCGCATGGCCAGGAACCGGACCGGATCGCGCGCCGCGGCGAACATTGCCAGCTCCTCCGGCATCAGCAGTCGCTGCGCAAAACGTGCTCCAAAGCGCTGCAAGGTCTCCTCGATCCGACGCCGCTCGAGAATGTCGGTACCGATGCCGAAAATCATGGTCTTGCGTCGCGCGCAGCGAGCATCAGCCGCTTCATGTCGGCCACCGCCCCGGCCATGCCGTCGAACAGTGCGCGTGCGACGATCGCATGACCGATGTTCAGCTCGGCGATCTCGGGGATCGCCGCGATGGGCCGTACGTTGTGGTAGTTCAGGCCGTGACCCGCATGCACGCCGATGCCGAGCCCGTGTGCGTACGCCGCCGCCTGCCGCACGCGCGCCAGTTCGTCGGCGCGCATGCGTTCGTCGCGCGCCTCCGCGTATCGCCCCGTGTGCAGTTCCACCACCCGGGCACCAGCCTCGAGGCAGGCGTCGATCTGTCGCGCTTCCGGGTCGATGAACGGAGCCACCCGAATGCCCGCACGCGACAGCCGGGCGATGGCTTCGGCGACCCGGGACGCATCCGCCGCGACATCGAGCCCGCCCTCCGTGGTCAGCTCGGCCCGGCGCTCCGGCACGAGGCAGGCATCGGCCGGGCGCAGTGTCTCGGCTAACCGCAACACCGATTCCGCCACCGCGAGCTCGAGGTTCATCCGCGTCTGCAGCGTGCGCGAGAGCACCTCCAGGTCCCGCTCCTGGATGTGGCGCCGGTCCTCGCGCAGGTGCACCGTGATGCTGTCCGCGCCCGACTGCTCCGCCACCCACGCCGCCATGACCGGGTCGGGGTAACGCGTACCACGAGCCTGTCGCAGCGTTGCGACATGGTCGACGTTGACGCCAAGAAGGATGGGCGAAACGAGGCTCATGGCGGACATTGTGACCGAAATGGCCGTTGCGCGGCGACGGTGCCGCCGGCCTGCCGTGCACACCCGCAAGTCTGCGGCCGGCCGGCTCAGCGCCTCATGGCAACGTAGACCTCGCGCGTCCGCAGTGGCTGGCCGTCCAGGTGATGATCCAGCACAGCGCGCAACAGCCGGCGTGCCGACGCCAGGCTCGGCGCATCGGGAAACACGCCCTGGCCGATTGCCAGCAGTTCGGCGCCCGAGAATTCGAGGCCGCCCGGCATACCGGCGGATGCGGGCACCGGTCCGCGTTCGAGGACATAGACATACGAGCTGCCGGGCCGCAGCCGCTCGCCGCTGCTGGCGTCGTGATCGAGGTTCAAGCCATAGCCGGTTTCCGCGAGCAGGAGCAGCTCAAAGCGGCGCAGGCCCACCTCCGGCGCGGTACCGTCGGCCAGCGTACCGAGCGTCCGCGCGTAGGCCTCGAACAGCCGCGGATGCGGGTCGGAGCGCTGCAGGAATCTCAGCAGCAGCTCATTCAGATAGAAAGCGGCCATCAGGGACTTGCCGTGCAGCGCGGTTGCCGGCCCATCCGGTTCCGCGGCACGCAGCGTCATCAGCCCGCCCGCCCGCCCCGACCAGGACAGTGACAGCGGCTGGAAGGCCTGCAGGATCGCCCGCAGCCCGGACCGCGGGCGGCGCAATCCCCGCGCCAGCAGGCTGACCCGGCCGTGTTCGCGCGTGATCACGTCGAGCAGCTCGCTGGTCTCCCGCCAGCGGCGCGCGTGCAGCACGAAGGCGCTGGCGAGGTCGACACGCTCGATCAGGCTCATTTCCCGACCTCGTGGCCGAGCTGGCGCAGGGCCCGGGCATCATCCGCCCAGTTACGACGCACCCGGACATGGGTCCGCAGGAATACCTTGCGCCCGAGCATCTGCTCCAGGTCGATGCGCGCAGCCTGGCCGATGGTTTTCAGCGTCTGCCCGCCCCGCCCGACCACAATCGGCCTCTGCGATGCCTTTGAAACGATGATGTACGCATCGACCCGCACGAGGCTCTCGCTCTCCACGACCGCGTCGATTTCCACGGCGAGCCCGTAGGGAACTTCCCGGTCCAGCGCCGCCATGAGCTTCTCCCGCAGCACCTCCGCAATGCGAAAGTCGCGTCCCCGGTCGGTGAACAGGTCTTCCGGATAATAGCGCTCGCCCTCGGGCAAATGACCCTCGACGAGTTCGACCAGGCGGTCGAGGTTCTCGCCGCTTTCGGCCGAGACCGGGACAATGGCGGCAAACTCGCGCCGTGCGCGGCACTCATCCAGCATCGGCAGCAGCCTGGCGCGCTGCTTTGCCAGGTCCATCTTGTTGACGACCAGCAGCACCGGCCTGGTGACATTGTCGAGACGCTTCAGCACATGCCCGTCGCCGCTGCGCCAGCCCTGCGCCTCGACCACGAACAGGACGACGTCCGCATCTGCGAGCGAGCCCGTGGCCGCGCGGTTCATCACCCGGTTGATGAGCTTGCGCGCATGCGCGTGAAGCCCGGGTGTGTCGACGAAGATCACCTGGCTTTCCGGCCGGTTGCGAATGCCGATGACGCGATGACGCGTCGTCTGCGGCTTGGCGGTCACGATACTCACCTTCTCGCCGACCAGCGCATTGACGAGCGTCGACTTGCCGACGTTCGGCCTGCCGACGACCGCAACGAAACCCACGCGACAAGCGCCCATTCCTCAACCTCCGCCGGGGACGGTCAGCCGTTCGAATGCGCGCGCGGCCGCGTCCTGTTCCGCGAGACGCCGGCTTGCGCCGTGCCCGGCCACCGCAAGTCCCGATCCCTCGATGGTGCACAGCACCTCGAAGGTCTGCGCATGGGCCTCCCCGGCGACGTCATTGACCCGGTATGCGGGAGGCGGCTGCCCGCGCGCCTGCAACCACTCCTGGAGCCGCGTCTTGGGATCGATCAGATCGTGCTTGGCCGGCAGATGCTCGAGCCGGGCGGCGAACAGGCCGAGGACCACGCGCTCGGCTGCGTCCATGCCACCGTCGAGGTACACCGCTCCCAGCAACGCCTCGAGCGCATTGGACAGGGTCGAGGAGCGTTGCCCCCCGCCGGTCCGCCGCTCACCGGCACCGAGGAGGATCAGGGGGCCGAGCTCGATTTCGCGGGCAATTTCGGCCAGGGTCTCGCCGCGCACGAGGCGGGAACGGATACGGCTCAACATGCCTTCGCCGTCGTCCGGGCGCCGTCGAAACAACGCATCGGCCATGATCGCGCCGAGTATCGCGTCACCGAGAAATTCGAGCCTCTCGTTATTGCGCGTCGATGCGCTGCGGTGGGTCAGCGCAAGCTCGAGGAGTTCGTCGCTGCGAAACCGGTAGCCGAGCCTGCGCTCCGCCCAGAGCGCCTGGGCGGTCACAGCCGGATCTCGACCTCGTCGTCGAACTTCACCAGGAGCCACACGTTGGCGACGAACGGCACGTCTTTCTCGTATGCAGCAACCACACGAAAGCCGCTGTCGACCTTCTGGATCTCGAACTCGTTCGCCTTCAGGTGATTGACCATCTCAATGTTGATCCGCTTGTCGATAGCGCGGCGGATCAACTGCGGTGTCGGCTGCTGGCCGTCGAACTCCGATTTCACGTCGGCAAGGATACGCTTGATCTTCATGTTCTCCAGGTAGATCGGCGTGAGCCGGAGCGCACCGAGCCCCAGCATGCCGACCAACGCCGCCAGCAACACGAAACCGATGAGGGTGATGCCTGTCTGCCGTGAACGCATATACGGATTCTCCCTGACCGAAGACCAATCGCCACCCGGCGGAATCAAAACGCCGTGCCACTCAGGCACATACCGAACCGCGCGTCGGCAAAAAAACATGCCTTGCGATATTTGTCAACGTACTGCAGCACGGAATCCCGCCGCTGTGGCCGTCTCAGCGCACCGCCATGCCGATGCGCGCCCAATTCGGCAGACCCGGAAAATCCCAGCTCATCCAGATCCGCACCGCCCGCCCCACCAGATTGGCTTCCGGCACGAAGCCGACTCCATCGTAGCGGCTGTCGCGGCTATTGTCGCGGTTGTCTCCCATCATGAAAAAGTGCCCCGGCGGAACGACGAACGTGCCTTCCAGTCCGTGCTGACCCGGCAACAGCAGGATCTGGTGCTCGACGGCGCCGAGTCGCTCCTGCAGCAGCAGGGAGCCGGGCTGGTCGTCGCCATCGTAGATGCCTTCCGCGATCGTCTCAATCGGCTGATCGTTGACGAAAATCTTCTTGTTCGCGTAACGGATCGTGTCGCCCGGCAGGCCGACCAGCCGCTTGATGTAGTTCGTGCTCGGGTCGGACGGCAGGCGGAATACGATGACGTCGCCGCGCTCGGGCTGGCCTATCTCGATAATTTTCGTATTGAACACCGGCAGGCGCAGCCCGTAGTCAAACTTGTTGACGAAGATGAAATCGCCGACCAGCAGCGTCGGCATCATCGAGCTCGAGGGTATCCGGAACGGCTCGAAGAGAAAGGACCGCACCAGCAACACGAGCAGCAGGATCGGGAAAAAGGAACGCGCGTACTCCACGACCACGGGCTCGGGCGCCATTTCCCCACGGCGGCGTTTCCACCAGGCTGCATCGACAGCCCAGATCAGGCCAGCCACGGCCGTCGCAATCACCAGAATCAGCGCGAAATCCACGCCCGCATCCGTCCCGTCATCCGACCGGGGCGCACTGTATCACGGCCCCGACTCATGATTCCGCGGAATCGCGGCCCGTGTGGAGTATGGCCAGGAACGCCTCCTGCGGAATCTCCACGGACCCGAACTGCTTCATGCGCTTCTTGCCGGCCTTCTGCTTCTCGAGGAGTTTCCGCTTCCGGCTGACGTCGCCCCCGTAGCATTTCGCAAGCACGTTCTTGCGCATTGCCTTCACCGTCGATCGCGCGATGATCTGCGAGCCGATTGCCGCCTGCAACGCGACTTCGAACATCTGCCGCGGAATGACCTCCCGCAGGCGTTCCACGATCTCCCGCCCGCGCCGCTGCGCGAAGTCGCGGTGCACGATCAGCGACAGCGCATCGACCCGTTCCTTGTTGATCAGGATGTCGAGTTTCACGAGATCCCCGGGCACGAAACGCGAAAACTGGTAATCGAACGAGGCATAACCGCGGCTGATCGACTTCAACCGGTCGAAGAAATCAAAAACCACCTCGGCCATCGGTATGTCGAACTCCATCGCCACCTGATTGGCCAGGTACTCGATGCGCTTCTGCACGCCGCGCTTGCCGACACATAACTGCATCACCGGACCCACGAACTCGTGTGGCACGAGGATGCTGGCGGTGATATACGGCTCGCGCACCTCGGCGATCTCGTTCGGGGGCGGCAGCGAGGCCGGATTCTCGATCATGCGGGTCTCGCCGGCCGTCGTTACGATCTCGAACACGACGGTTGGCGCGGTCGAAATCAGGTTCAGGCTGTACTCGCGTTCCAGCCGTTCCTGCACGATCTCCATGTGCAGCAGGCCGAGGAAGCCGCAGCGGAACCCGAATCCGAGCGCCGCCGACGACTCGACCTCGAAGCGCAACGCCGCGTCGTTCAGGCTGAGCTTGTCGAGCGCCACGCGCAGGGCTTCGAAATCGTCCGCCTGGACGGGAAACAGCCCCGCGAACACCCGCGGCTTGATCTGCCGGAAACCAGGCAGCGCCGCCTCGCAAAGACGCGACTCCAGAGTCATGGTGTCGCCGACCGGGGCGCCGTGCACGTCCTTGATGCCCGCAATCACATAACCGACCTCGCCTGCCTGCAGGGCAGGACGTGGCGTGGCCTTCGGGGTGAATGCGCCGACCTCCGCAACGGGATAGGTGCGTCCGGTCGACCACATGCGCAGCTTTCCGCTCTTCGGCAACACGCCGTTGATCACGCGCACGAGCGATACGACGCCGACATAATTGTCGAACCAGGAGTCGATGATCAGCGCCTGCAGCGCTGCCTCGCGATCGCCCTTCGGAGCCGGGATACGCCTGATCAGCAGTTCCATCAGTTCGCGAACGCCGACTCCGGTCTTGGCACTGACCAGGGCGCAATCATCAGTGTCTATGCCGATGATCTCCTCGATCTCGAGCTTCACCTTCGGCGGATCGGCACTGGGCAGGTCGATCTTGTTGATGACGGGGACGACCTCAAGGCCTGCCTCGACGGCCGCGTAGCAGTTCGCAACGCTTTGCGCTTCCACGCCCTGTGCCGCGTCGACCAGCAACAGCGCGCCCTCGCAGGCGGCCAGTGAACGCGACCCCTCGTACGAGAAATCGACGTGCCCCGGGGTGTCGATCAGGTTCAGCTGATAGACCTCACCATTCGCCGCCCGGTACGACAGACATACGGTCTGCGCCTTGATCGTGATGCCGCGCTCGCGCTCGAGATCCATCGAATCGAGGACCTGGTTTGCCATCTCGCGGGCTTCCAGCCCGCCACACAGCTCGATGAAACGATCCGCCAGAGTCGATTTACCATGGTCGATATGGGCGATGATGGCAAAGTTCCGGATCTGGCTGAGGCGCTCGTTCATGTCCGCGTCGGGCCGTGAAAAAAACGGGTGATTATACCCGGATCAGCCGGCCGGACGTCGCGCCCCGAGCCAAAGCCGAATGCGCCCCTCGTCGAGCGGCCAGGCAGAGATCTCGTTCTCGCCATCGCACACGACGGGTACCCGCAGGCCGTAGCGGTCCTTCCAGGATTGCTGCGCATCCACATCGAGAATGTTCAGCCGGACGCCGGCGGACTCGCACATCGGCGCGAGGTCCTCGATCAGCAATTCACACAGATGACAGCCGGAACGGCTGTAGACGGTCAACTCTCGCATCAACGCGAGGTGACCGGGCCCGATCCCGGGCGGTCGTTCTGCGCCGCGGGGAGCGGTCGGGCCGACAGTGCAATGATCTCCACGGTGCGTGCCGGAACCTCACCCACGGCAGTAATCATGTGGCCGTCGCGCACGGTCGTATAGGCGTTGGCAGCCCCGATCTGCGAGAGTCCCTCCGCCTGCCCGGCGGCCGCGACCACGGGCTCGATGAACAGCGAGACCGTGGCGAGACCGTCGGAATAAACCAGGTGCCGTAAACCGCGTTTGCTGTCCGGCGCTGTGCGCGCCTGCCGGACGGCAAGGCTGAAACCGGCCGGCAGTTCGACGGCACCCCAATCCGTCTCCTGCTGCATGCGGGATTTTCCGGGAGCGGCTTGCGATCGGCGCACCGCAAAGGTATCGATGGCGATCGACGGCCGTACCGCTGCATCCGGTATTTCGCCGGCGAGATCTATATCGCTGAACAGGATCTGTTCCAGTGACTGGCCGGTCTCGTCGACCAGTTGAGTCTTGAGTGGCATCGCGGTCTGGCGATCAACCGAGATCCGGTAGCCGTACCGGAACCCGTCTTTCGGGCGTATCGTGATGATCCTGGCGTCGCGCCCCGCGATGCGTTCGGCGCCGGCAAAAGCGACGTGATAGAACGCTTCGTGAATCTCCGCATTGCCGGGCAGCCTGCCCCGCAAAGGACTCTGCTCCCGGTCCAGATCGTCACGCCGTTCCACCAGGACAACCTTCTGGTCCTGGAAAATGCAGGTCACCTCGTCGTTGTTGCGGATGATTTCGCGGCCCGCATCGCGAGACGTGATCTTCTCCGAGACGCGACCGTCCTCGACGCGGTGCGCGATGTCCAACACACTCGTCTCGGCCCCATTGAAGTGCACCAGGGTGCCGGAATAGTTCAGCAGTTCGACCGCCCCGGTCATCCGCTCGAGCCACGCGCGCGGACTATCCGCCGCCATCACGACGACGGCGGGGAAAACCGCCGACACAACCAGAACGATCGCGCCCGAAACGATGCGGCGCGATCTAGCGGACATCTGCGGGAACCTGCGCCTGCCGCCACGCCGCCCGCTCGGCGCGTGCCGTGACCAGGTGGGAATCGAGGGTATTACGAGAAAACTGGTTGGCGTACTCGCCATGTGCAACCAGGTAGCCCGTCAGACGGGCCGCAGAACGGGGGTCGAGGCGGCGAGCCAGGGCGGAACTCACGGTGCTGATTTCCTCGACCCGGCCTGCCGTTTGCGGCGGCCCGCGCCCGGCGAGCTGCGCTTCACCAGCGCCCTGCCACGCGCCGGGCTGCGCGACCAGCAGAGCGACGGTGGCTGCCGCCGCGGCGGCGCCGGCCAGTTTGAGCCAGGGCCATGACGTGCCGGCGGCGCGTACACCGCCCCCGTCCTCTTCCACCGGCGCATCTGCCAGTTGCGCCCGCACGCGCTCGGCAAGCTGCAGCGCCGCGGGTTCCCCGCTCCCGGTCCGGAGGCATTCGCCGATCAGCGCGTAGCGCCCCAGCCGCGCCCGACGCGTCGCGTCACGATCGAGCCGTGTGAGCACCAGGTCCAGTTCTTCCGGGGGCAGTTCGCCATCCAGGAAAGCCGATAGTTGTTCGTCGAGGATCTCGCTCATCGTCATCTTCCCTGTTGCGATCTGCTAGCGGCCGACCATCTCGTCGATGCTGCGGTCGATCGCTTCGCGGGCGCGGAAAATCCGCGACCGCACCGTACCGACCGGGCAATCCATCGCGCTGGCGATGTCCTCGTAACTCAAGCCGTCGATTTCGCGCAACATGATCGCGGTCCGCAACTCGGCTGGCAATGATGCAATCGTGCGTTCGACCGTTCGGCGGAGCTGCTCCTGCATCGCCAGCCCCTCGGGTGTCTCCTCATCGCGCAGCCGGGGATTAAGTTCATAATGGTCCGGTTCATGAGCATCGAGCTCGTAGTCGACAGGCTTGCGTTGCAGGGCCGCAAGGTGGTTTTTCGCCGTATTGATCGCGATGCGATATAACCAGGTGTAAAAGGCGCTGTCGCCGCGGAAGGCTGGCAAGGCCCTGTAGGCCTTGATGAACGCCTCCTGGGCCACATCCTGGGCTTCCGCCGGGTCGTGCAGGTACCGCATGATCAGCTTGACGATTCTCTGCTGGTAACGCAGGACCAGCGCATCGAACGCCCGACGGTCGCCCTGCTGGACGCGCCTGACGAGCAGCTGATCACTGATCTTTTCTGCCATGCCATCCCGCTATCGCCATGCGCGATACGAGACCGCATCGCCCGGATAGACTGCCTCGCACCGCAAAAGTTTCGAACCGAACCCGCAAACCATCGTCAAGTGCGCCGCCGCTCGTGCGGCGCTGCGGCGGCGGTCGCATTCTACGCGAAGCGCAACCTGACCCGCAGCCGCCGCCAGGTGTCGGCCGGGAGCTGCGGCCGGACGAGCCAGGCCTGGCGGCACCTGCCGTCCTCGCACTGCCACTCCAGTGCGATGACCGGGCCGACTGAGGCGCCCCAGTGGCGCGAAAGATGCCCGCGAACCTGCGGTCCGTCTGCCGGAAAGACCTGCCATTGCCCGTCCGCGGCGAGCACGGCGCGCGTGATCCGCCGTCGTGCGCGAGCCCCGACATGCAGGCGCAGCTCGAGGCCGGCCGCAATCGCGGTAACCAGGGCGGCAACGAACTTGCCGGGCATCGGCAGCTCGGCAGCGCCGATGCCGGCCAGTGCTGCCACTACGGCAAACAGGCCGAGCACGGCGGCGACGCTGCCTGCACCAGGCCTGATCTCCAGGGCCTCAAGGAAGCCGTTCATCACGCAGCATCCCCAGGACTCGATTCAGGACTTCATCGTCCGTGCGCAGCCGGCCGGTCAGCAAGTCGAGAATCTCGGGATCCGGTGCGGAAAGCAGGCCACGAAACGCCGCCTGCTCCGCCTCGCCGGCGGCAAGGTAGTGACGATCAGCGAAGCGCATGAGCAGGGCATCGAGCTCGCGCATGCCGCGCCGGCAGCGCCAACGCAGGCGTTTGAACTCGGCGTCAGGCAAACCGATCAGCACCCCGGCTGGCAGGCGGCGACAGCCGGACTCACAGATGCCGGGTCGCGATCATTTTCTTGATCTCGGCGATCGCCTGCGCCGGGTTCAATCCCTTCGGGCAGGTTGCCGTGCAGTTCATGATCGTGTGACAGCGATACAGGCGGAACGGGTCTTCCAGATCGTCGAGCCGCTCTCCCTGCGCTTCGTCACGGCTGTCGACGAGCCACCGGTATGCCGCGAGAAGCGTGGCCGGGCCCAGGTAGCGATCGCTGTTCCACCAGTAACTCGGACAGGCAGTCGAGCAACAGGCACAGAGGATGTAGGCGGAGGGCGAGTTGATCTTTTCCTGCTCCGCCTTCGATTGCAGGCGCTCGCGGTCCGGCGGCGGTGGCGTGCGCGTCTGCAGCCAGGGGCGAATCGACGCGTACTGAGCGTAAAAATTGGTCAGGTCCGGTACGAGATCCTTGACGACCGGCATGTGCGGCAACGGGTAGATATTCACGTCGCCGCTGATATCGCCGATGGCCTGCGTGCAGGCCAGGGTATTGCCGCCGTCGATGTTCATGGCACAGGAGCCGCAGATGCCTTCCCGGCAGGAGCGGCGGAATGTCAGGGTGGCATCGACTTCGTTCTTAATCTTGATCAGCGCGTCGAGCACCATGGGCCCGCAACGGTCGAGATCCACTTCGTAGGTGTCGAGCCGCGGATTCTCACCGGACACCGGGTCGAACCGGTAGATGCGAAACCTGCGCACCCGCGTGGCGCCGGCCGGCGCCTTGTGCTCCCGGCCGGGTTGCACCCGCGAATTGGCCGGCAACCTGAATTCAGCCATTTCCGATTCCTTGCCAGTACCGTTGCGCCGGCAGTCCGCCGCGCGGCGAACACCGGCTCAAACCCTGCGGAGATCCTGCGCGCGACGCAGTCATCTAATACACCCGGGCCCGCGGCGGAATCGGCTCGACATCCGCCGTCAGCGTCTGCAGATGAACCGGCCGATAGTCGATCGACACCCGGCCATCCTCGCCGACCCAGACCAGCGTATGCTTCATCCACTTCACGTCGTCACGCTGCGTGAAGTCCTCGCGCGCGTGGGCGCCCCGACTCTCTTCGCGATTGGCAGCCGCCGTAATCGTGACCATGGCCTGACACAGGAGGTTTTCCAGCTCCAGCGTCTCGATGAGGTCCGTATTCCAGATCAGTCCCCGGTCGCTGACGCGAACATCGGCAAACGACGCAACAGTCCGACCCAGCTTGTCCATGCCCTCGCGCAGGGAGTCGCCGGTACGAAAGACCGCGGCATGATGCTGCATGGTCTTTTGCATCTCGAGGCGGATCTCTGCGGTTGGCCGACTGCCGGCGGCGTGACGCAGGCGGTCGAGGCGCGCGACGGCGCCCTCGCCCGCCCCCGCCGCAAGCGGCCGCGGCCGTCCGGCGCCACGCAGGGTTTCCGCGCAACGCCTGGCGGCGGCCCGCCCGAAAATCACCAGATCGAGCAATGAATTCGAACCGAGGCGGTTTGCCCCATGCACCGACACGCAGGCGGCTTCCCCGACCGCCATGAGGCCCGTTACCACCGTATCGGGATTGCCGTTCTCCAGCGTGAGCACTTCGGCATGGTGATTCGTCGGAATGCCGCCCATGTTGTAGTGGACCGTCGGCAGGACCGGGATGGGCTCTTTGGTCACATCGACGCCGGCGAAAATACGCGCTGTCTCCGCAATGCCGGGCAACCTCTCGTGAATCACGTCCGGCCCGAGGTGTTCCAGGTGCAGATGAATGTGGTCGCGTTCCTCTCCGACACCGCGACCCTCGCGAATCTCCACGGTCATGGAGCGGCTGACCACATCGCGGGATGCAAGGTCCTTGGCATTCGGCGCGTAGCGTTCCATGAACCGCTCGCCCTTTGCGTTCGTGAGATAGCCGCCCTCGCCACGCGCACCCTCCGTAATCAGGCAGCCCGATCCGTAAATACCCGTCGGGTGAAACTGCACGAACTCCATGTCCTGCAGCGGCAGCCCAGCCCGCAAGACCATGGCGTTGCCGTCGCCGGTGCAGGTGTGCGCGGACGTGCACGAGAAATAGGTTCTGCCATAGCCCCCTGTTGCGAGAATGACGCGGTGCGCGCGAAACCGGTGCAGCGTTCCGGTTGCCATGTCGATGGCGACGACACCCCGGCACTCGCGGCCCTCCATGATGAGGTCGATCGCGAAATACTCGATGAAGAACGTGGCATCGTGCTTCAGCGACTGCTGATACAGCGTGTGCAACATGGCGTGGCCGG
The DNA here is from genome assembly GCA_021462865.1 of Gammaproteobacteria bacterium. Lineage (GTDB taxonomy): Bacteria > Pseudomonadota > Gammaproteobacteria > Steroidobacterales > QUBU01. Next base: position 42,930 of record JAJTYX010000023.1, read on the forward strand.
TGCGGTCGGCGGCAGCGCAGGTTCGCTGGGCGGTGCCCTTGCCGAAATGCGTCGTCATGCCGCCGAACGGTCGCTGATAGATCCTGCCGTCGTCCGTGCGTGAAAACGGCACGCCGTAGTGTTCCAGTTCGATGACCGCCTGCGGCGCTTCCTTGCACATGTACTCGATCGCGTCCTGGTCTCCGAGCCAGTCCGACCCCTTCACGGTGTCGTACATGTGCCAGCGCCAGTCGTCCTCGCCCATGTTGCCCAGCGCCGCACTGATCCCGCCCTGGGCGGCAACCGTGTGGCTTCGGGTCGGGAACACCTTGGTAATGCACGCCGTGGACAGCCCCGCTTCCACCAGCCCGAACGTGGCGCGCAGCCCAGCGCCACCGGCACCAACCACCACGACGTCGTAACAATGATCGGTAAATTCGTACTCGTTGGTCATAGCGGCATCCAGGCAGGTCTGTGCATCGTCGATATCCGGCTCATCACTGCCCGACTGCCGAAAGCATCACGATGGCGTAGATGCCGGCCACGGCCATCACGACGTGCGCAAACTGCACGAGCACGAGAGCAGTAATTCTTGCGGCACCGCGAACGTAATCCTCGATGATCACCTGCACCCCGAGGCTGGAGTGATACAGCAGGCTCACCAGCAGGAGGATCAGCAGCACCGCGTGCAACGGCTCCCCGACCCAGGCGGCAACGGCCCAGTAGTCGGTGCTCGGCAAACCGGCGATGCTGAGCACAAACCAGAGGCCGAGCGGCACCAGCGCCGCCGCCGACATCCGCTGGCTCCACCAGTGCGCGAACCCGGCCTTCGCCGAACCGAGGCCAAGCGCACGACCGAGAGGCGTTCTCAGGCTCATCTTCAGCTCCAGCGATTCGCGACGACGGCGAACCAGAATGCCAGCGTCAGGACCACGCTTGCGGCAACCACCGCGATACCACTGCGCCGCGCCTGCGCCATCTCGAAGCCCTGCCCTGCATCCCAGAACAGGTGCCTGATGCCGTTGGCCAGGTGGTAGAAGAAGCAGTACGTCCACCCGAAGAGCAGGACGACGCCCGGCGGCGAACCGAGCACATCCACGAAATCGAGGAAGGCATCCGGACCGGCTGCAAGAGCAACCAGCCAGAATGTAAACACCAGCGCCCCGAGGGTGAGCGCCACACCGGTAAGCCGGTGCAGGATCGACAGCGTGTTGGTGATCTGCCAACGAAAAACGCTGAGGTGCGGAGACAGCGGACGATTCGACTGCCCCATTGTCGTGTTGCCTCTCCTTGCTTTTAACGGAAAACGGCAGCGGCCCAACCGCTGCCGCTCACGCGGACCGCGGCTGCCCGGACGCAGCACGAGCAGCAGATCGGAACTGCCTCAGCGAGTCAGCCCGGCCCTTCAGAAATCGATGCAGCGGCCGTTGCGCTCCCAGTCGCCGAAACGCGTCGGCTCCGGGCCTTGCGGCCCCCCGAACTCCGCCGGGGTCTCGGGCCGGACCGGTGGAACCGGCAGGTCCCGCCGCGCCGACGGCTCCGGGCCCGGGGCGCTTGCCGACGCGGATACCGCTTGATTACCGTTTTCTGACACGTTTTTTAGTGTGCCAGAATGGCGCTTCGTTCTCCAGTTGCGGAATTCGCGAATACGAATCCCGTTTACGCACCAGACCTGTGGCCTCCATCGTCCAGCTCGATCACCTGCGGTTGATAACCGTCGCCGGCCCGGATCGCGATCAGTTCCTGCAGGGACAACTGACGCAGGACATCGCGCGGCTCGGATCTGCCACGACCAGTCTCGGCGGCTGGGCGGACGCCCGCGGCCGGCTGCTCTGGGCCGGGCACCTGTTCCGCCGCGCCGACTCCATCTGCCTGGTTGCTGCGGCAGCAGCGGCAAACGCGCTGACCGCCCGGCTGAAACTGTTTGTCCTGCGCTCGCGCGTGCAGATCGCGTGCCCGGAGTTGCACCTGACCGGATGCCTGGATGCCCATGGGGCTGACCGCACAGCTCCAGCCGATTGCGACGCACAGGTCATTGCACTGGCAGCGGACCCCACCCGCGCATTGATCGTGGCCGGCCCCGGCTCAGCGTCAACAGGACCAGCCGGCGCTCCCGGCGGCGCAATGGACGCGTGGCGGCTGCGCGACATCCGTGCCGGTATCCCCGAGATCGTTCCGGCGACCAGCGGCGAGTTCGTGCCACAGATGGTCAATCTGGACCTTCTCGATGGCATCAGTTTCAGCAAGGGCTGTTACACGGGCCAGGAGATCGTCGCCCGCACCCGCTTCCTGGGTCGCGTCAAGCGCCGCATGCTGCGGTTCTCGGTGATGGGAACACCACCGCCCCATGGCGCCACCGTGCATGCCGGGCACGGCAGCATCGGCCAGGTAGTCAACGCCGCGCAGACATCGACGCACACCAGCGAACTGCTTGCAGTCATCCGGCTCGAAGCGGCGACGGGCGCCTGCTCGCTCGATGCGGATGGCAGCCGGCCGCTCACACGCCTGGCACTGCCCTACGATATTCCGGAACTGGCGGGCGGCTGACCGGCTGCTGCCTGCGTCACACCGATCATCCGCGGACGATCAGGCCTCGCGCATGTGCGGGAAGAGCAGCACGTCGCGGATCGAGGGCCGATCGGTCATCAGCATCACCAGCCGGTCGATGCCGACACCGAGACCGGCCGTGGGCGGTAAACCGTACTCGAGCGCCGTCACGTAGTCGTCGTCGAAGGACATGGCCTCGGCGTCGCCGGCTTCCTTCTGGCGAAGCTGCGCCCTGAAGCGCTCGGCCTGGTCCTCGGCGTCGTTCAGCTCCGCAAAGCCATTCGCGATTTCCCGTCCGCCGATGTACAGCTCGAAGCGATCGGTAAGAAACGGATCGTCGTCGTTGCGGCGCGCCAGCGGCGACACCTCAGCCGGAAATCCCGTCACGTAAGTCGGCGCATCGAGGCGATGCTCGGCGGTCTTCTCGAATATCTCGGTCAGGAGCTTGCCCGGCCCGCAGCCCGCGTGCACCGTGATACCGAGCGCAGCGCAGCGCTCTCGCAGCGTGTCGGGATCGCGCAATCGCCCCGGATCGAGCCCGGGATTGTGCTCGGCGACCAGTTCCTCGATGGAGGCGCGCCTGAACGGCGCATCGAAGCGGTACGTGCGGCCCTGCCACTCCAGCACGGACACCCCGAACAGGCTCTCGGCAAGGCTCTTCAGCAACTGCTCGAGCAGATCCATCAGCACGTGGTGATCCGCGTAGGCCATGTACAGCTCGAGCATCGTGAACTCGGGGTTGTGCTGCGTGGACACTCCCTCGTTGCGGAAGCTGCGGTTGAGCTCGTAGACCCGCTCGAATCCGCCCACCACGAGCCGCTTCAGGTAGAGCTCAGGCGCGATTCTCAGGTACAGCTCGCGGTCCAGTGCGTTATGGTGGGTCACGAACGGCCGCGCGACGGCGCCGCCCGGAACCGGCTGCATCATGGGCGTCTCGACTTCGAGGAAATCCATCGCGTCCAGATAGCTGCGCAGGAACTGGACGATCCGCGAGCGACGCAGAAACACCTCGCGGGAGTCTTCGTTCATGATGAGATCAAGATAACGCTGGCGGTAGCGGGTCTCCTGGTCCGTGAGCCCGTGGAATTTTTCGGGTAACGGCCGCAACGCCTTGACGAGCAGCTCGATGCGGGTGGCGCGCACCGACAACTCCCCGGTCCGCGTGCGGAACAAGCGGCCTTCCGCCCACGCGATATCTCCCAGATCCCAGCCCTTGAACTGCTGATAGGTCTCCTCGGGCACGGCCCCCTGCTGGAGGAACACCTGGATCTGGCCGCTGCGGTCCTGCAGCTTGATGAAGCTCGTCTTGCCCATCCCCCGCTTGGCCATCATCCGCCCGCCGACCGAGACGACAACGGCTTCGGCCTCCAGCGCTTCGGGAGAGTGCGACTGGTAGGTGGCGTGCAGCTGGCCGGCAAGCACGCTGCGCCGGAAGCGGTTGGGAAAACGAAATCCCGCCTGGCGCAGTGCCTGCAGTTTGCGCCGCCGCTCCGCGACCAGACGACTTTCTTCTTCGCGACCGTCGTTGCCCATCTCAGTCATGTCCCAGCCATGTTGTCCGAATGATAAGCGTCCCCGCGTGCCAGCTGCGCTCCTGTTGTCGGAGCGGTTGCGGTGCGCGGCGCGGCGGAATGCCGATTCCTACAGGCCCTGCTTCAGGCTGGCGAGAATGAACCGGTCGAGATCTCCGTTCAGTATGTCGTCCGGGTTGCCCGCCTCCACACCGGTCCGCAGATCCTTCACCCGCGACTGATCGAGCACGTAGGAGCGGATCTGGCTGCCCCAGCCAATGTCGGCCTTGCTGTCCTCCTGGATCTGCGCTTCGGCACGCCGCTTCTGCTCTTCGAGCTGGTACAGCTTCGCCCGGAGCTGCTTCATTGCGGTCGCGCGGTTCTTGTGCTGCGAACGTTCGCTCTGGCACTGCACCACCACGTTCGTCGGCAGGTGCGTGATGCGCACGGCCGATTCAGTGCGGTTCACATGCTGCCCCCCGGCGCCGCTTGCCCGATAGACGTCCACGCGGAGATCAGCAGGATTGATCTCGATCTCGATGTCGTCTTCGATCTCCGGCGAAACGAACACGGCCGCAAAAGACGTGTGGCGGCGATTTCCCGAGTCGAAGGGCGACTTGCGCACCAGGCGGTGTACGCCGGATTCCGTCCGCAGCCAGCCGCAGGCATATTCACCGGCCACGCGCACGGTGGCGCTTTTTATCCCAGCCACCTCGCCGGCAGACGCCTCGAGCAACTCGGCCGCAAAACCCTTGCGTTCGCAGTACTTCAGGTACATGCGCAACAACATCTCGGCCCAGTCCTGCGCTTCGGTGCCGCCCGACCCGGCCTGGATGTCCACGAAGGCATTGGCGGCATCGTGCTTGCCGCTGAACATGCGCCTGAATTCGAGTTGTTCGATCTCGCGACGGGTGGCGTCCACATCGCGCTCGACCCCGGCCACCGCGCCTTCGTCGCACTCGATCTCTGCCATCTCGAGCAGATCGGCTGAATCGTTCAGGGAGCGCTCGATCCGATCGAACTGCCGCACGAGCGCCTCGAACTGCGCCCGCTCGCGCCCCAGCGCCTCGGCGCGGCCGGGATCCTTCCAGACCGCCGGATCCTCGAGTGCCGCCTGAACCTCGTCCAGCCGCTCGCGCGCCCGGTCGAAGTCAAAGATACCCCCGAAGGGCGATGGAACGGTCGCGCAGGTCGCGAATAGCCTGCCTGATCGGGTTAGTCTCCACGACGCTGCCATCGACCTCAGTTGAAAAGGGCGCGTAATCCTATTCGTATTCAATGTGTTCCACAACCAACTGCTGCTGTTTGCGTCCACGGAAAAAATTAAGGCCGAGCCGGTACAACAGCCGCGCGCGCGCCGGTAACGCCCGGGTCTGCCTGAACGCAATCGCATCCAGCGGCTCGCCACCATCCGGATGACGCAGCACCAGGCGCAGGTGCGCGTCACGCAGGACCCTTTGCCCGACAATCGCAAACTCATTGTCGAACAACGGCTCCGGAAAGCCCTGGCCCCATGGCCCGGCGAAATACAGCTCCTCGGCGACAGCGGGCTGCAGTTCTCCGGCCTCGAGCGGTCCATCGGTGAGCACCACATGGGCGGTGTCCGCCAGCGCGCATTGTCGTGCGATCTCTGCGCCGAACTCCTCGCGAAACGCTTCGAGCTGCGACCGCGGCAGGCGCAGCCCGGCTGCCATCGCGTGCCCGCCGAACACCATGCCCTGCACCTTGCGCCGCGCGGCAATGGCCGCCAGGGCATCGCGGATGTGTACTCCGTCCACCGACCGCGCCGACCCCTTGACGATGCCGGGCTCCTCCCCCGGCGCAAAAGCGACCACGGGCCGGCCGGTGAACTCTTTCACCCGCGATGCCACCAGCCCGACGATGCCCTGGTGCCAGCTGTCGTCGAACAGGCACAGGCCATCCTGGTTATTACCAGCGACATCGGCCGCGATCCCCTGCAACTGCTCGTGCGCCTGCGCCTGCATGCGCTCCTGCAGTTCGCGTCGCCGGCGGTTGAGTTCGTCCAGGCGTCCGGCGAGAACGCGCGCATCGTGCTCCTGCCCGGCGAGCAGGCATTCGACTCCAAGCGTCATGTCGGTCAGCCGGCCCGCGGCGTTCAGCCGTGGCGCCGCACCGAACGCCAGATCGGCGGCACAGGCCGATAGCGGATCCCGGCCCGCCGCAGCCAGGAGAGCCATGACGCCTGGACACGCGGCGCGCGAGCGGATGCGCCGCAACCCCTCGTTGGCGAGAATCCGGTTGTTCCAGTCGAGCCGCACGAGGTCGGCAATCGTGCCGAGCGCCACCAGGTCGAGGCAGCCACTGACGGCCCGCCGGGATGCATCCGGGTCGGATTGCCCACGGCGCCCGAGCTCCCGTGCCAGCGCGGCCATGACGTAGAACGCGACCCCGACGCCCGACAACGCCTTGCTCGCGAAGGATTCGCCCGGAAGGTTCGGATTGACGATCAGCCGCGCCCCGGGGAGATCGTCGCCGGGCAGGTGATGATCGGTGACGATGACTTCGATCCCCAGCGCGCGGGCCCGATCCACGCCCTCATGGCTGCTGATGCCATTGTCGACGGTGATGATGATGTCGGGCTGTCGCGTAGCGGCGAGTTCCACGACGCCGGGAGACAGGCCGTAGCCGAACTCGAAACGGTTGGGAACGAGATAGGACACGTTGCGGAAGCCCATCGCCCGCATCGAGCGCACCATCAGAGCGGAGGCAGTGGCACCGTCGGCGTCGAAGTCGCCCACGACCAGCACGCTCGCCTGTCGCTGGTGCGCGTCGGCGAGGAATTCGGCCGCGGCCGTGGTACCGCCGAGACTGCCGACCGGCAGCAGGTCGCCCATTGCCATGCGCACTTCACGCGGCGCGACGTTGCGGGCGGCATAGACCCGGCGCAGCAACGGGCGCATCCCGCCCGGCAGCGCCGCATACACGTCCGCCGGAACCTCGCGGCGACGAATTGCCGCATCCCGAATGACAGGGCGCCCCTCCATGGCTATCCTGCAGCCGGTGTCGCGCCGTAACGGCTGCCGCTGGGGCAGGACAGGGCGCCACGCAGCGGCGTGAAACTGGACCTCGACAAGACCGGCAGCAATCTCATCCGCAGCTTCGTCGGCGGCCGCATCCATGTGGGCTCCGAGAGCTTTTCTGCGCCGGTGATCATCACGGCGGAGCGCATCATTGCCGACTGGCATCCGCCCGCCCCCGAGCGACTGTCCCTGCAGGATCTGCAGCCGGTGCTCGACCTGCAACCGGAGGTGATCCTGCTCGGCACGGGGTCCCGCCAGTGCTTCCCTCCCATGGCACTGACGACCGCGATCCTGCACCTCGGCGTTGGGCTGGAAGTCATGACCACTGCCGCCGCTTGTCGGACGTATAACGTGCTCGCCGCGGAATCTCGCCGCGTGGCAGCCGCGCTCTTCGTCGACTGATCGCGGCCCGCCGGGGAAGACTCGCCGGGCACTCAGTGCGTCCCGGGCAGGTAGTCGAGCGGGTTCACCGGCTGCCCGTTGCGGCGAATCTCGAAATGCAGCGCCGCCTGACGGCCCGGACCCTCGCCCATGCGCGCAATCGGCGTGCCGGCCCGGACCCGTTCGCCCTCCGCGACCAGCAACTGCTGATTGTGGCCGTAGGCACTGAGCCAGACCGCGTTATGCCGGACGATCACGAGCTGCCCGTAACCCGCCAGACCACCGCCCGAGTACACCACCTCGCCGTCGGCCGCAGCCACCACCGGCTGCCCGGCCTGACCGCCGATCAGGATTCCGGAGGCCGTGCGCGCCGATTGCGCGTAGCCGGCAAGCACCGGCCCTGCGGTCGGCCAACGCCAGCCGGAAACCGCCGGCGCATCCACCGGATCCGCATCCGGCGCTGCGGCTGCCGCCGACCCGGCCGACAAACGCAGCCGCTGGCCCGGATAGATGAGCGATCCGTCCCCGAGGCGATTCCAGCGCGCCAGCTCCCGGTGATCGAGGCCGTATCGCTGCGCGATACCGTACAGCGTCTCCCCGGTCTGAACCACGTGAATTCCCGCTGCGACCCGCTCGCCCGGTTCCTCCTCGCTCACTCCAGCGCAGCCCGCCAACAGGAGGTACGCCGGAAGAAACAGCGCCAGCATCCACCGTGCGACCCGCCCGCGCATGACCGCTCCGGTACGCCAGCCAGTGCCGGGGTGTTCGCGGGCCGCGAGCGAAATCACCGCCGCAATCAGCTCTTGCCCTCCAGCAGCGGCACGAACGTGACGGCGCCGAGATGTTCGCGCTCCAGCTCGGTGCCGACGCGGGTAATTCGCAACAGCTCCTGGCTCCCGGCACGACCAACCGGGATCACCAGCCGGCCACCCGGGGCGAGCTGCTCGAGCAATGCCGGCGGCACTTCCGCAGGCGCCGCGGCGACGAGGATGCCATCGAACGGTGCCTGGCCGGGCCAGCCCTCGAAACCATCCCCATGCCGATAGCGGACGTTGCCGAGCCCCAGCTGCGCCAACCGCTGGCGTGCAGCACGTTGCAGCGTCGCTATGCGTTCGATCGTGAACAACTGGCCGACCAGTGGCGCGAGCACGGCGGTCTGGTAGCCGCACCCGGTGCCGACCTCCAGTACCTTTTCGAGTCGCCTGGGCGGGCCATCCTCGAGCAGCGCCTGCGTCATCAACGCAACGATATAGGGCTGGGAGATAGTCTGCCCCTGACCGATCGGCAGGGCGCTGTCCTCGTACGCCCTGCTCGCCAGGGCCTCGTCGATGAACAGGTGCCGCGGCACGGTGCGTATGCGCTCGAGAACCGTCGCGCTGCGGATGCCGTGTTGACCCAGCCGCTGCACGAGCCGTTCGCGCGTGCGCGCCGATGTCATGCCTATGCCTTTGTGGTTGCCCTCGTTGAGGCTCATCGGCGCAACCATTCGGCGATCGCACTGACCTGGGAATGATGCGTCAGGTCGATCTGCAGGGGTGTCACGGAGACGCGGTTGTTGGCGATCGCGTGAAAGTCCGTGCCCGGCCCGGCATCCTGGCCGGCGCCGGCAGAGCCCACCCAGAAGACCGGCCGCCCCTTCGGATCCCGCGCCTCGATCACGGGCTCCGAGCGGTGGCGGTAGCCGAGCCGGGTTGCCTCGAAGCCTGTGATTTCGCCGAAGGGCACGTCGGGCACATTCACGTTGAGTATCGTGTCCGCGGCCAGCGGCGCACCTTGCAGCCGTTGCAGGAGCATGCGCGCGGCCTGGCCGGCGGTATCGAAGTGCCGCAGCGACTGGCCGGCAAGTGACACCGCGATGGCCGGCAACCCGAGAAAGCGGCCTTCGACCGCCGCGGCAACCGTGCCGGAGTACAGCACGTCGTCACCGAGGTTGGCCCCGTGGTTGATGCCCGCGATGACCATGTCGGGCTCGTGGTCCAGCAGGCCGGTAATTGCGAGGTGCACGCAATCGGTCGGCGTGCCGTTCACGTAGTACATCCCTTCGCGGGTCCGGCCGACCCGCAGCGGCATCTCCAGGGTCAGCGAATGACTCGCGCCGCTCTGGTTGCGGTCCGGGGCGACGATGGTCAGCTCCGCCAGGTCCGAAAGCGCCAGAGCGAGCGTCGCCAGGCCATCCGATTGGTAGCCGTCGTCGTTACTTAGCAGTATCTTCACAAAGAGGTCTCACGCCCGGGCGCCAGCCACAATCTTCCGGTGTCGTGGCCGATGCGAGCAGGTCATGCACAAGAAACCGTCGAAAAGTATCAATTCGGACGACGCCGCGCTATTCCGCGATGCCGTGGCCGGCGCCCGCCCGGTCACCTCGCGCCGATTACTCCTGCGCCAGGCCCCGCCCCCGGCCCGCGCCAGATTCCGGCGCCGCGACGAAGAGCAGGTTCTGCGCGACTCCCTGCAGCTCGATCCCGCCACGCTGGAACTCGAGACCGGCGAGGAACTGTCTTTTCGGCGCCAGGAAATCAGTGCCGCCACATTCCGGCGCCTGCGCCAGGGGCGATATGCGATCAAGGCAGAACTCGATCTGCACGGCATGACCAGCGCACAGGCCCGCGTGGAGCTGCGCGCCTTCCTGGCCGAGAGCGTCGCCGGTGGCATACGCTGCGTGCGCGTGGTCCACGGCAAGGGAATCCGCTCGGGCCAGCGCGGGCCGGTTCTCAAGGCAAGTGTCAACGGCTGGCTGCGTCGCTGGGATGACGTGCTGGCGTTCGTGTCGGCTCCGCCACGCGATGGCGGCACCGGCGCGGTGTACGTGCTGCTGCGGCAATGAGCAGCCGCGCGGCGGATCCGTCCGGTTCGGGCGCGACATCGGCGACACTCACTTCCTGGCCAGGCGCTCCACCAGCGCCCGCATCCCCGCCTGCGTCTCGTCGCTGAACCAGAGATCAGCCGCAACGCGGGCTCCGGCCACGGGCTCCAGCGCAGCGGCAAGACGCGCACGGGCGAGCAGCCGGGTCCGGTTCATGGCTACCGGCGGCAATGCCGCGAGGCGCCGCGCCCACGCTCGCGACTGCTCCATCAATCGGTCCGGCTCGGCGAGTTCGTCCAGCAGACCGCAACCGAGGGCGTTCTCCATCGAGAGCAGTTCTGCGGTCATGCCCAGTCGCTGCGCCATGCGCGGCCCGACGATGTGCTCCAGCGCAAGCATGATGCCGTCAGGAATCGGCAGACCGACGGAGACCTCATTCAGCCCGATACGGAAGTCGCCGCGGGCCCCGATTCGATAATCGCAGTGAATCGCGATGACTGCGCCGCCGGCCGGCGCATGCCCGCTCACCACCGCGACCACGGGCACGGCACTCGTAACGAGCGCCCGGGTCAGGCGGAAGAATCCCGTCCAGAACGCTTCGATCGCCGCACGCGGCTGTGGCAACAGCTCGGGCACATCGAGGCCGGCACTGAACATTCCCGCGCGCCCGGTCAGCAGGATGACCCGCGCGCCGCCCCGGCAGGCATCTGCATGAGCGGCCTCGATCGCACCGAGCAGGGCCAGGTTGAGCGCATTGACCGGCGGGCGGTCCATCGCAATCTCAGCAATGCCGTCCTGCAGGGAGGTGCGGATCATGTCGCAGCGTGCGGCGGCAGGGGCTGGCCTAGTGGCCGGCCGCAGCGGCCGCGCCCGGGGGCTTCCCGGCGAAGATGAAAAAGCTCTCGTTCGGCGCGATCAGCCCGAGATCGGACCGTGCCCGTTCTTCCAGCGCCGAAAAACCCTGGCGCAGATCGGCAACTTCCGCTTCGAGCCGCCGGTTCCGCTCCGTCAGGCGACGGTTGTCATCGATTTGCGCGGCGACCTGGCCGCGCAGTTGCGCGACGCCGCGGAATCCTTCCTCCGACACCCAGAGGCGCACCTGCAACAGCGTGAGCGCCGCTGCCAGGCAAACGACAACCAGCCTAATCGGCATCTCGGTCTAGCCCCCAAGCCGGATCGGAAAAGCGTCGCGGCCGGCATACACCGCTGCCGGGCCAAGCAACTCCTCGATTCTCAATAACTGATTGTACTTCGACATGCGGTCGGAACGGCATAGCGAACCGGTCTTGATCTGCGTCGCGGCGGTACCCACCGCGATATCGGCAATCGTCGCATCGCAGGTCTCGCCGGAACGATGAGACACCACTGCGGCGTACCCGGTCTTCGCCGCCAGACGGATCGCCTCCAGTGTTTCCGTCAGGGTACCGATCTGGTTGGGCTTGATGAGGATCGCATTGGCAACGCGCCGGCGGATCCCTTCCTCGAGGATTGCGGTGTTGGTCACGAACAGGTCATCGCCCACGAGCTGCACCCGCTGGCCGAGGTTGCGGGTCAGCAGTTCCCAGCCGGCCCAGTCGTTCTCCGCCATGCCGTCCTCGATGGTGATCACCGGGTAGCCTGCGGCCAGACCGCCGAGGTAGTCGGCAAACTCGCCCGGGGAGAAACGGCGGCCCTCGCCCTCGAGGTGATAGGACCCATCGCGGAAGAACTCCGAGCTCGCGACGTCGAGCCCCAGGTACACGTCCGCGCCGGCGCGCAGGCCTGCACGGCCGATGGCAGTCATGATGGTGTCGAGCGCGGCCGCATTAGAGGGCAGATCCGGCGCAAAGCCGCCCTCGTCGCCGACGGCCGTGTTGAGGCCCTGTTCGCGCAGCACCGCCTTGAGCGCGTGGAAGATCTCCACGCCATAGCGCAATGCCTCGCCGAAACTGTCCGCCCCGACCGGGAGGATCATGAACTCCTGGATGTCGACGTTGTTGTCCGCGTGCGCACCGCCGTTGATGATGTTCATCATCGGCACCGGCATCCGGTATGGGCCCTCGCCCAGGGCGCGGAACAACGGCAGGCCGCGTTCGCGCGCGCTGGCCTGGGCCGTCGCCAGCGAGACCGCGAGGATGGCGTTGGCGCCCAGGCGCGATTTGTTCTCGGTCCCGTCGAGCGAGCGCAGTCGGACATCGATCTGCGCCTGATCCGACGCCTCCTGTCCCGCCAGCGCCGCGCGTATCTCGCCGTTGACGTTGGCCACCGCCTTGAGCACGCCCTTGCCCAGGTAACGCCGGCGATCGCCGTCACGCAGCTCCCCCGCCTCCCGGCTGCCGGTCGAGGCGCCCGAAGGCACCGCCGCGCGCCCGATCGCGCCACCTTCGAGCTCGACGTCCGCCTCGACGGTCGGGTTGCCGCGCGAGTCGATGATCTCGCGACCGCGAATGTTCCTGATCCTGCTCATCTTCCGCTGCTACTCCCTGGTTATTCCGGCCGCTCCGGTGCGTTGCCCGGCAATTCTTCCTCCAGCGGCGCCCGCTTGACCGCGCGATCCAGTTCCTGCAACCGGGCGAGCAAGGGCTCCATGCGCGCGAGCGGCCACGCATTCGGCCCATCGCTCAGCGCCGCTTCAGGCCTGGGGTGGGTCTCCATGAAAATCCCCGCCACCCCGACCGCAACCGCCGCGCGCGCCAGCGGCGGAACGAACTCGCGCTGGCCACCCGATGCCTGCCCCTGTCCGCCCGGCAACTGCACCGAATGTGTCGCGTCGAACACCACCGGACAGCCCGTCGCACGCATGATCACGAGCGAGCGCATGTCCGAGACAAGATTGTTGTACCCGAAACTGAAGCCACGCTCGCAGACGAGCAGATCCCGGTTGCCGGTCTCCCGCGCCTTCTCTACGACGTTGGTCATTTCCCAGGGCGACAGGAACTGCCCCTTCTTGATGTTGACCGGCTTGCCGCAGCCGGCGACGCTGCGAATGAAGTTCGTCTGCCGGCACAGGAACGCGGGCGTCTGCAGCACGTCCACGACGTCGGCGACTTCGCCAAGCGGCGAGTCCTCGTGGACGTCCGTCAGTACCGGCACGCCGATCTGACGCCTCACCTCGGCAAGAATACGCAGCCCCTCCTCCACCCCGGGTCCGCGAAAACTCCGGCCGGAGGAGCGGTTGGCCTTGTCGTACGAGGCCTTGAAGACGAAGGGAACCTGCAGGCGACGGCTGATCTCGCGGAGCGCTCCTGCAACCTCGATCACCAGCCCTTCACTTTCGATGACACAGGGACCGGCGATCAGGAAAAACGGCTGATCGATACCGACCTGGAACTCGCCGAGCCTCATGCCCGCGCCAGGGCCGCAACCGGTTGGGCAGCCGCACTGCGTGCCGCGCGGATGAACCCGAGGAACAGGGGATGGCCATCCCTCGGATTGGACTTGAACTCCGGGTGGTACTGGCAGGCCACGAACCAGGGATGCGACGGCAGTTCGATCAGCTCCGCGAGCCCGTCCACCGAAAACCCTGCGAATACGAGCCCGGCGGCACGCAGCCGCTCGAGATAGTGGTTGTTGAACTCGTAGCGATGACGGTGACGCTCGAAAACGACGTCGCGGTCGTAGAGCCTTTGTGCGAGGCTGCCCGCCTCCAGGCGGCACTCCTGCGCGCCCAGGCGCATGGTTCCGCCGAGCTGCGAACCGCCGGAACGCGCCTGCGTGCTGCCGTCGCGGTCCCGCCATTCGGTGATCAGCGCGATGACCGGATCCGGGGTAGCCGCATCGAACTCGGTACTGTGCGCCTTCGGCATGCCGGCTACGTTGCGGGCGTACTCGATGACGGCGACCTGCAGGCCGAGGCAGATGCCGAGATAGGGGATGCGGCGCTCACGGGCGAAACGCACCGCCTGGATCTTGCCCTCGATGCCCCGGTCCCCGAATCCGCCGGGCACCAGGATGGCGTCCGCCTGCTCCAGGCAGCCGGTGCCGCTGGTCTCGATCTCGTGTGCCTCCACGTAGCGCACGTTCACCCGGGTGCGGTTGCGGATACCCGCGTGCTGCAGCGCTTCGCTGAGGGAAATGTAGGAATCGCGGAAATCGACGTACTTGCCGACCATCGCGACCGTGACGGTGGCCTCCGGGTTCCTCTTGGCAGCTACGACCGCCTCCCATTCCGAGAGATCGGCCGGCGGGATCTTCATGCCGAAACGCTCGACGATGATCTGGTCGAAACCCTGCTCACGAAACAACATGGGAAGGCGGTAGATGTCGTCCACGTCGACCGCGGAAATCACCGCCCGCTCCTGGACGTTGGTAAACAGCGCGATTTTGCGCCGTTGCTCCACCGGCAACGCATGCTCGGAACGACACACGAGGATATCGGGCTGGATGCCGATCGACCGCAGTTCCTTCACCGAATGCTGGGTGGGCTTGGTCTTGATCTCGGCGGACGTGGCGATATATGGCACCAGGGTCAGGTGAACGTAGGCGACCTGCCCCGGACCGAGATCCACGCCCACCTGCCGGATCGCCTCGAGAAAGGGCAGCGACTCGATGTCGCCGACGGTACCGCCGATCTCGACGATGCACACGTCCGCATCGCCAGCCCCCAGCGCGATGCTGCGCTTGATCTCGTCGGTCACGTGGGGGATGACCTGCACCGTCGCACCGAGGTAATCGCCACGACGCTCCTTGGCGATGACACTGCCGTAGATCCGGCCGGTGGTGAAATTGCTGTGCCGCCCGGTGGTCGTGCGCACGTAGCGCTCGTAGTGGCCAAGGTCGAGATCGGTCTCGGTGCCGTCCTCGGTGACGAACACCTCGCCGTGCTGGAACGGACTCATCGTGCCCGGGTCCACGTTGAGGTACGGGTCGAGCTTGATCATGCTGACCTTCAGCCCCCGCGCCTCGAGGATCGCGCCGAGCGACGCTGACGTGATTCCCTTGCCGAGCGAGGAAACCACACCACCCGTTACGAAGACATAGCGCGGCATCCGATCATCCGTTCCTGATCAAGCACCAACGGCAATGCCCGTCCGCCGCCGCCAGAGCCAACGGACCGGAGCACGAATTTTTCCGGAGCGAAACACAGCCCGCCTGAACGGGCCTGGCACAGCGCATTGTACTGCGCACGGCACCGTTCCAACGGTGAATTCAGATGGGACAGGGAAGGTACCAGATCAGGCACGGTGCCGACAATCGCGGCCTGTCGCCACGGTCATTCCAGCGGCGGATGCTCGTCCCAGCGAACCCGCAACGCCCGCTCCCCCCCGCTGGCGACGAAATCAGTGGCAATCCACAGGTTCGCCACCGCCACCAGCTGCTCGCCACTATAGAGAAGCGGCATGCGCGTTCTCATCCACGGCACGACGCCTCGCTCCTGCAGCAGCTTCCTGAGTTCCCGGGCATGGGCCGAGCCCACTGGCCGCAGCATCTCCCCGCCACATCGAAACCGGACGCGCAGGGAGGCGCCGACGCGTGCCGCAGACAGCCCCTGCCCTCGCGCACTCACCAGCCGCAGTCGGCCGAGGCCCGGCCCGAGATCCAGGGTCGCACCTGCGCGTACGGGCAGCTCCGCCGCTGAACTGCCGGGCATTGGGACGAACGGCCGCAGCAGGTACAGCGCACCGCGATAGCGCCGGATCTCGCCGCCGCCCCAACGGAGCACCGGGTGACGGTCGGCGCCGGCGTGGATCAGCTGCGCCAGTCCTTCCCGCAGCCGTCGCTCGGGCGGCGCGCTGCCGAGGGCGTTCCGGCACAGGCTGCGCAGCGCATTGCGCTGCCGCGCCTCGCTCAGCGCACCGAGGCGCGATACCAGCACCCGGCCACCGCGGGCAACCCGGCGCGCATCTTCGGTGCCGAGTTCATCGAGCAATCCGCCGGCCTCCGCGCACCAGCGCGCGCTGCGGGCCACGGTCGAGCGGACGCCGGGCCAGCGCCGCCCGAGCAAGGGCAGCGCCTGATGCCGGAGGAAATTCCGATCCAGGCTCTCGTCCCGGTTGGAGGGATCCTCGATCCAGGTGAATCCCGCGTCGCGAGCGTACCCGGCCAACGAGGCCCGCGGTACATCGAGCAGCGGTCTCAGCAGCAAGCCTGCACCCAGCGGCACCGCCCGCGGAATGCCCGCAAGGCCGGCAGGCCCTGAGCCGCGCAGCAGGTTCAGCAAGACGGTCTCGACCTGGTCGTCCTGGTGGTGAGCGGTGAGCAGCGTTTCGCCGGAAGCCAGGGTTTCTGCAAGCGCCAGGTAGCGCGCGCGGCGCGCGGCTGCTTCGGGACCTTCGCCGCCCTGGCGATCGACGGTGACGAGCCGCTGCCCGAACGGGACGCCGAGCTGCCGGCAGAACTCCCCGCAATGCAGCCCCCACGCGCCGGACTCCGATTGCAGCTGGTGATCGACATACCCCGCCCGCCCCTCGCCGAGGCCGAGGCGCACCACGACGTGCAGCAGCACCGAGGAATCCAGTCCGCCGCTGAAGGCCACACAGAACCGGGCTCCAGGTCGCTCTGCGACCGGCCGCAGAGCGTCGCGGACTGATTCAACGACGTCGTGCATGCTGGCGCCACCCGGGCCATGCGCTGTGGCGCCGCCCGGCCCGCATCAGGCCTCGCGGAACCGGCCGAACGACTGCAGGCGTTCCTGGCGGCGCCGCAGGAGCTCGCCGAGATCGAGCACTTCGAGATCACGCAATGCCGCCACCAGCGAGCCCCGCAGGGCTTCGGCCATGGCACGCGGATCGCGGTGGGCTCCACCGAGCGGTTCGCGCAGGACCTCGTCGACGAGCGAGAGCTCACGCAGCCGCTGGGCCGTGATACCCATGGCCTCGGCAGCGAGTTCTGCCTTGTCGGCGCTCTTCCACAAAATGCTCGCGCATCCTTCCGGCGAAATGACGGAGTACACGCTGTACTCCAGCATGATCAGCCGGTCCGCCACACCGATTGCGAGTGCGCCGCCCGAGCCGCCCTCGCCGATCACGACGCTGAGAATCGGCGTGCGCAGGCGAGCCATCTCGAAGAGATTGCGTGCGATCGCTTCGCTCTGACCGCGTTCCTCGGCATCGAGACCCGGATACGCGCCCGGGGTGTCGATCATGGTGACGACCGGCAACCGGAACCGCTCGGCGAGTCGCATCAGGCGCAGAGCCTTGCGGTATCCCTCCGGCTTCGGCATGCCGTAGTTGCGCCGGACCCGCGATTTTGTGTCCCGCCCCTTCTGGTGCCCGATGAACACCACCGGTTTGCCATCCAGCCGGCCGAGGCCGCCGACGATGGCCGGGTCATCCGCGAACATCCTGTCCCCGTGCAGTTCCTGAAAGTCCGGGCTGATGACCTCGAGGTAATCCAGCGTGTAGGGGCGCAGCGGGTGACGCGCCAGCTGCGCCACCTGCCAGGACGTCAGGCTGGCGAAAATGCTGCGAGTGAGCGCCTCGCTCTTGTCCTTCAGCCGCTCGATTTCGTCACTGATATTGATTTCCGAGTCGTCGCCAACGAAGCGCAACTCGTCGATCTTCGCTTCCAGTTCGGCGATCGGCTGTTCGAAATCGAGGAACTTCAGGTCCACGGAGCGGGAATTCCGAGAAATGGCACGGCGACACTATAGCCGCCCGAGACCGTCTTTCAATGCAGCTGTTGCCCGACCTCGTACACGAACCGGAATCCGTCCGTACCAACCAGCGCCGACAGGCGCTCGCGCAACTCCAGACTCGGGCGAACCGTCCAATCATCGCCCAGGGCCAGCCTTGCCTGCGCGTCGGGCCCCGAGTAGTGAACCAGAATCGCGCAATTGCCCGGCCGGAATGGTTCCAGCGTGGACTTCAGCGCTCTCGCATCAAGACACGAATCCGGCCGATGGGCCCAGCGGATCAGCAAGCGCGAGGCCCGGTTCTCGATGACGTCGTCGATGGCCGCCACGTCCCGGGCCGCCAAGCGCCAGCCGTCGATGAAGCTGTCCCAACGCAATTGTCCCGTCACGATCACGATGGCGTGATTGCCGAGATGATTGCGGCAGCGTTCGTAGGTCTCCGGGAAAATGCTCGCCTCGAGCAAGCCGCTGCCATCGTCGATTTCCAGGCTGATGCGCCCGGGCCGCTTGCGCAGGTTGGTGACGAGCCCGGCGACGCTGACCTCCCGGCCGGACTGGAACTCCGTGCCGGGAGCCGGCGGTGGCGAATTCAGCAGCGCCGCAACCGAGCCTGAGGCGATATAGGCGCTGTCGGCGCGATACTGGTCGAAGGGATGGCCGCTCAGGTACAGGCCGAGACTCTCCCGCTCCGCGGAGAGGCGCTGGCCCGGACTCCACTCGCTCACGAACGCGATCTCGCCGAACTCGACCGGATCGCTCGTGCTGGCGCCGAACATGTCGCTCTGCCCGGAATCGCGGGAGCGCGCCACCTGCTCCGCCGCCGCGATGGCTCCCGGCAGGCCCTCGAACAGGCTCGCGCGGTTCGGCCCCACGCCGTCGAGGGCGCCCGCCTTGATCAGGGCCTCGATGGGGCGCCGGCCAATGCGCTGAGCCCCGATGCGGCGGCAGAACGCGTGCAGGTTCCTGAAATCCCCGCCCGCATCCCGCTCGCAGCAGATGTGCTCCGCGGCCGCTTGCCCGAGACCCTTGATCGCACCAAGCCCATAGCGGATCGCCTTCGCGCCGGAGACCTGGAACTCGTGGCGGGAACGATTGACGTCCGGCGCCTCGATGGCCACCCCGAGACTCTCGCACTCCCGCTTCAGCACGACCAGTTTGTCCGTGTCGTCCATTTCGCAGGTGAGCACGGCGGCCATGAACGCAGCGGGATGATGCGTCTTCAGCCATGCGGTCCTGTACGACAACAGCGCATAGGCGGCCGAGTGCGAACGATTGAAACCGTACTCCGCGAATTTCTCCATCAGGTCGAAAATCCGCGTGGCAAGCCCCGGCGCAACGCCGCGGTCGGCTGCTCCGCTGGTGAAGACGGCACGTTGCTTGGCCATCTCCTCCGGCTTTTTCTTGCCCATCGCCCGCCGCAGCAGGTCGGCACCGCCGAGCGTGTAGCCCGCCAGGATCTGGGCAATCTGCATGACCTGTTCCTGGTAGACGATGACCCCGTAGGTACTCTTCAGCACCGGCTCGAGATCGGGGTGCAGGTAGTCGACAGTCACCGCATCACCGGAATGTTTCCGGGCTATGAAGTCATCCACCATGCCCGATTGCAGCGGGCCCGGACGGAACAGTGCAACCAGCGCCACGAGGTCGTCGAAATTGTCGGGCTTCAGGCGCTTGATCAGGTCGCGCATGCCGCGCGATTCCAGCTGGAAGACCGCGCCGGTGCGCCCCGAGCGCAGCAACTCGAAGGTCGCACGGTCATCGAGCGGCAGCAGGCCCATATCGAGCGGCGGGGGGTCGCCTGTGCGCCCGGCATTGATCGTCTTGACCGCACGGTCGATGATGGTCAGCGTACGCAGCCCGAGAAAGTCGAACTTCACGAGACCCACGGCCTCGAGTCCATCCTTGTCGAACTGGGTCACTGTCGTCGTCTCGCCCTCCACCCGGTACAGGGGCGCGAAATCGACGATGCGCGTCGGCGCGATCACCACGCCGCCCGCATGCTTGCCCGCATTGCGCACCAGGCCTTCGAGCTGCCTCGCCAGGTCGATCACGGCGCGAACGTCATCGTCGCTCTCGTGCAGGGTGCGCAGCTCCGCCTCAGCGGCAATCGCGTCGTCGAGCTTGATCTTCGGCTCCGGCGGAATCAGCTTCGCGATGCGATCGGTGAAACCGTAGGGCTGCCCGAGCACCCGGCCCGCATCCCTGACCACTGCCCGTGCCGCCATGGTGCCGAACGTGATGATCTGGGACACACGGTCGCGCCCGTAGCGTTCGGCGACATAGTCGATGACGCGATCACGACCCTCCATGCAGAAGTCGATGTCGAAGTCTGGCATGGACACGCGCTCGGGATTGAGAAAGCGCTCGAACAGCAGGCTGTTGCGGATCGGGTCGAGTTCCGTGATGCCCAGTGCGTAGGCCACCAGCGACCCCGCCCCGGATCCCCTGCCCGGCCCGACCGGTATGCCGTTCTTCCGGGCCCAGCGAATGAAGTCAGCGACGATCAGGAAGTATCCGGCGAAGCCCATCCGGCAGATCATCTGCACTTCCTGGGCAAGGCGCTCGCGATAGGCCTCGTCGCTACCGGCCCTGCCCGCTGCCACGAGCTGCTCCAGCCCCGACCGCGCATCGCGTCGCAGGCACTCATCGACCGTCAGCCCTGCCGGCACCGGCAGTTCCGGCAGGTGTACGGCATCGAGCGCCAGCGACAAGGTACAACGGCGCGCGATTTCGACCGTGTTTTCCAGCGCCTCCGGGACGTCGGCAAACAGCTCGGCCATCTCGGCGGGAGTACGCAGGTATTGCTGTGCGCTGAACTCGCGAGGCCGGCCGGGATCATTCAGCACCCGGGCCTGCTGGATGCAGACCCGTGCCTCGTGGGCCTCGAAATCACCGGCACTGAGAAACCGGACGTCGTTGGTGGCCACCACCGGCAGATCCAGGTCCGCGGCCACCCGCAGTGCGCTCGCGATGTAATCTTCCTCGCCCGGCCGACCGGTCCGGGTCAACTCGACGTAGAGGTCACCGTTAAACAGATCCCGCGCGTCCGCCAGAATCGCCCGCGCTTCATCGAGCCGGGCAGCACAGAGCGATGCACCCGCCACGCCCTCGCGCCCGCCCGACAGCGCGATCAAGCCGTCCGCACCCCCGCCTTCGAGCCATTGCCGCCACAACAATGGCTGGCCGGCCTCCTGCCCCTCCAGGTAAGAGCGCGAGAGCAGATGCGCGAGGTTGCGGTAACCCACGGCATTTCGGCACAGAAGCGTGATCCGCGCGGGCGCCCGCGCCTCATCCGGGCGCAGCCAGACATCCGCGCCGACGATGGGCTTGATGCCGGCGGCAAGCGCCGCCTTGTAGAACGCCACCAGAGCGAAGAGGTTGCCCTGATCCGTGATGGCAACGGCCGGCATGCCGGCGGCACGCACCGCGGCCAGCAGTTCGGGCACGCGCACTACGCTGTCGACCAGCGAATATTCGCTGTGCAGCCGCAGGTGCACGAACCCGGATGCCATGGACTTCATTGCGCCTGCATCGCCTCACGCACCGGACGAAAACTGCGCCGGTGCGACGGACATGGCCCGAAGGCCCGCAGCGCCTCGCGATGGCTGGCGGTCGGGTATCCCTTGTGGCTCGCAAAACCGTACTGCGGGAAGGTCTCGTGCAGTTTGCGCATCTCCTCGTCACGAGCCACCTTCGCAAGAATCGACGCCGCCGATATGGCCATGCAGCAGCGATCTCCGCCGACCAGGGCCGCGACCGGACCGCCGTAGCCGGCAAAACGCGGGGCGCGATTGCCGTCCACGAGTATCCTGTCGGGCACCCTCGCGAGGCCGGCCACGGCGCGCTGCATGGCCAGCATCGTCGCGTGGAGGATGTTGAGCGCATCGATCTCGCCGACATCCGCGGATCCGAGCGCCCAGTCCAGCGCCTGGCTGCGAATCATCAGTGCCAGACGTTCACGTTGCGCCGCCGACAGGAGTTTCGAATCCCTGACGCCCGCCAGGTCCTGTCCGTCGTCGAGGACCACCACTGCTGCGACGACACAGCCGGCAAGCGGGCCGCGCCCGGCCTCATCGACGCCCGCCACGCTACAGGGCCGGTCTCCCAGTCGCTCCCCATGCACGCTGCCGCTCATGGCAGCGGATTATAGAGACGTTCGGCCGCTGCCGAGGGGCTCAGCCTGCGCGCACCAGCCCCGTCACGACCCGGGCCGCGACCGCGCTCGCGTCGCGGCGCAGCTGCTGCCCGATGAGCTCGAACCGGGACCGCAGCGCATCGAGGCGCGCGGGTGAACGCAGTAGCGCCAGGACTTCACCCGCGAGCCTCGCGGGCGTGGCCTCCCCTTGCAGCAACTCCGGCACCAGCCGCTCGTCGGCGAGCAGGTTCGGCAGGGAGAAATGACTGACCTTGACCAGGTGCAGCGTCGTGGCCAGCGCGTAAGTCACGGGCGACGCCCGGTAGGCAACTACCATCGGCCGGTTCACCAGCATGGCCTCCAGCGTGACGGTGCCCGAAGTCGCGAGCAGGGCATCGCTGGCGGCAATGACCTCACGCACGCGCCCATCCACCAGGGTCAGCCTCAGGCCCGGCCCGGATCTGCGGGCGAGTCCCGCAAATACTTCGTGCAGTCGGGCATTGGCCATGGGCGCGACGAAGGCAGCATCGGGCAATTCCGCCTGCAGTCGCGTGGCCGCCTCGAGGAATACCGGACCGAGCCGCTCGATCTCCGCGCTCCGGCTGCCGGGCAGCAGGCCGATCACCGTCGCGGCATCGAGGCCAAGCCGCGCACGCGCAGGCGCCGTGTCCGGCTCCGCGCGGATCTGGTCAGCGAACGGGTGGCCGACGAAGGTGGCCGGCACGCCGGCGCGTTCCAGGAACGGCGCCTCGAACGGCAGCAGACACAGGACCTGGTCGCAGGCCCGGCCAAGCAGTCGCACGCGCCCCTGCCGCCAGGCCCAGACGCTCGGACAGACGTAGTGCACGGTAGGCACCCCGGCGGCCCGGACCCGCGCGGCCAGAGGCAGGTTGAAGTCCGGCGCGTCGATACCGACGAACACATCCGGCGGGTCCGCCAGCAGTCTGCCGACGAGCGCACGACGTAACCGAACCAGGCGCGGCAGATGCCGCAGCACCTCGGTCAGCCCCATCACGGAGAGTTCCTCCGTGTCGTGCCAGGCCCGACAGCCCGCGGCCTTCATGGCGGGCCCGGCGATCCCGAAGCATTCCAGTCCGGGGTGCAGCCTGCGCGCGGCCTCGATGAGTCCGGCACCAAGCTGATCACCGGACGCCTCACCGGCCACCAGCGCCATGCGCAGCCTGCCCGTCACTCCGCCTGCCCCTACCGCAGGATGCTGCGCTCGGAGCGGTCGAGAAACTCGACGATCGCCCGGACTTCCGGCCGGCTCGCGGCAAGCTCGCCGAGCTGCTCCCGCGCCTCCACCAGACGCAGCCCGGAGCGATACAGGATGCGGTAGGCCTCTTTCAGGTCACGAAGCTGCTCTGCCGAAAATCCGCGCCGCTTCAGGCCTTCCTGGTTGATCCCGCGCGGCTCGGGCGGCTGGCCGGCGACGAGCATGAAGGGCAACACATCGCGCGTGATGCCCGTAAGTCCGCCAATGAAGCTGTGCGCGCCGATGTGACAGAACTGGTGCACGGCGGTGAAGCCGCTCAGGATCGCGTGATCGCCGACGTGAACGTGCCCGGCCAGGGTCGCGTTGTTCGACATGATCACGTGGCTGCCAACCTGGCAGTCATGCGCAATATGCGTGTACGACATCAACCAGTTGTCGTCACCGACACGGGTGACGCCTGCATCCTGGGCGGTCCCGCGATTGATGGTACAGAACTCCCGGATCGTGTTGCGGCTGCCGATCTCGAGACGCGTTGCCTCGCCCTGGTACTTCTTGTCCTGCGGCTCCTCCCCGACGGATGCAAACTGGAATATCCGGTTGTCCTCGCCGATCGCCGTCGGCCCGCTGATGACCACATGGGCGCCGATCACGGTGCCGCGTCCGATCTCGACCCCCGGGCCGATCACGGCGTACGGACCCACCCGAACCTCGCGGCCAAGCGACGCTTCCGGTGCGATGACTGCCGTCGGATGAATCATCGGTCACCGCCGGATGGCTTGCCCGCGAGTTTCTCCAGCCGCTGCAGGCGTCGTGCCATCTCGTCGAGCTGGCCAAAGCGCACGGCGTTTTTCCGCCATTGCCGCGATTCGCCGGTCGGCACCACGCCGCCGTAGACGCCGCGCCTGGTAATCGACTGCGCGACCTTGGCTCCACCGCTGATCACGACGTCGTCGGTGATGCTGATGTGCCCGGCAAACGAAACATCGCCACCGATCACGCAACGCGCACCGATACGCGTGCTGCCGGAGATTCCGGACAATGCGGCAATCGCGGTGTGTTCCCCGATCACGACGTTGTGGCCGACCTGGATCTGGTTGTCGAGCTTGACGCCGTTGCCGATCACCGTGTCGCCGATGGCACCACGATCGATCGTGGTATTGGCGCCGATTTCGACGTCATCACCGATCACCACTCCGCCGAGCTGCGGCACCTTGGTCCAGGTGCCGTCGCGGCTGCGCGCGATACCGAAACCGTCAGCCCCGATCACCACGCCCGCGTGCAGCAGGCAGCGCCGACCCAGGCTCGTCTGCTCCCCCACGACCACACCGGCCATGATGCGCGTCGATTCGCCGACCCGGCACCCGGCTGCAATCACCGCGTTTGGCCCCACGAAAACGCGCTCGCCGATGATCGCGCCAGCGCCGATAACGGCCCCGGCCTCGACCTGGCAGCTGGCTGGCAACTCGCAGTCGCGCGCGACATGCGCCCCGGGCGCAATGCCAGGACGCAGTGGCGCCGGTGGATGCAGGTCCGCTGCCATGCCGGCGTAGGCCAGGTACGGATTGGCGCTGATCAGGCAGGCGACCGGGCACGACGGTGCATCGGCTGACGCAAGCACCACGGCGGTCGCCCTGGTTCCCGCCAGGTATGTCCGGTATTGCGGATTGGCGAGGAAGGCGAGCGAGCCCTCCCCGGCCGTCGCGAGAGTGGCGACGCAGTCCACCGCCACATCGGGATCACCACGCAGTTCGCAACCGTGGCGCACGGCCAGCATCCCGAGCGTCATGCGCATGAACGAACCCGCCTCTCTGGTCAACGGGCGCAACAAAAAGCCATCCCCGCCATCTCAGGGAGCGCCTGCGGCCTTGCCCTTGCTCCCGGACTCTATCGCCTGGAGGACCTGTTCGGTCACATCGACCTGGTCGGTTGCGTAAATTACACCCTCGCCGATCAGCAGGTCGTAACCGCGCTCCTTCGCAAAGGCCTGAACCTGTCGCAGCAGATCGCGCTGCAGCTTGCCGAGTTCGTCGTTGCGGCGGACGTTGAAATCCTCGACGAACTCGTTCTGCCGGCGCCCGAGATCACGCTGATCGTCCTGGAAACGGCTCTCGGCGTTGCGGCGTTCTTCCGCACCCATGACGGACGCGTCCTTCTGCAGCTTCTCCTGACGGCCTTTCAGTTCGGTCTGTTTGGCGATCAGGTCGCGCTGGCGCGGCGAGAACTCGTCTTCGAGGGCCTTCAGTGTCACCTTCGCCTGCGGCGAGTCCTGGATCAGCCTGGCGAAATTAACGACCCCGATCTTGAGCGCCGGCGCCGCCTGGGCAAAGGCGCCTGCCGGCGCAAACGCCAGGCAGGCAGCAAGGATCGGGGCCGGAAGCAACTTTCTGATCATCGTCAGTCATCCTCTCATGGTTCGACTTCGGCTAAAACGCCCCGCCCACCGAGAACTGGAACTGCTCCGTGTCATCGCCGTAGGAAAGCGCCGAGGCGTCGTCGGAGTTGAGCGGGAATCCGTAACTGAAACGAAACAAACCGAGCGGAGCCAGCCACTGGGCCGAGAAACCGACGGACTGCTTCAATTCCTTCAGATCGAAATCATAATCGATCGGCGTAATGCCATCTGGCGCGCGAAAGTTGACCCCGTCGGTCGAAAAGACGTTGCCGATGTCGAAAAACAGCGCCAGGCGGGTCCGGGCGCGCCACTTGTCAGGGATGGGCAGGATCAACTCGGTCTGGGATGCGACCAGAGCGTTGCCCCCGTAGGGATTGCCGAAGCTGTCGCGGGGGCCCAGATGATTCTCGCGATATCCGCGGATCGTGTCCGGTCCGCCGGCAAAAAAGTTGCGATACGGAACGATGGCGGTGGTATCCCCGAAGCTGTCACCGAAGCCCAGGTCCAGGCTGACCGCCAGCGTGAAATAGCGAGTGACCGGAAAATAGTTCACGGCGTCGTAGTTGATGGTGTAGTACTCGACCTCAGCGCCGGGGACCGTGGAGTTCAGCATCACCCGGTGGCGGGCACCGCGATCGGCAAACAGCGCGCGGTTGCGGGTGTCGAAAATCCAGCCGGCTACCAGGCCGAGTCCGCTGAAATTCGTCCCGTAGATTTCCGACCCGCCGTTGACCTTCTCCACGTAGCCATCGCCGTTGTTCTGCACCCACTCCCTGGCCTGGGCGCTGCTGTAGGAGTCCGCCAGCAACTCGGACTCCTGCCAGTTGAAGCCGAATATCAGCCGCTGAAACTCGGTGACCGGGTAGCCGTATTCCAGCGAGGCGGAAAAGGTCTCGGTCGAGAAATCCGATGCGCCGGACGTGTACTGGGTGATGTCGCGATAGGCGAGGCTGACCGTCCTGCTGACCTCGTCGATGGTCGTGTAGGGATCCGTATGGGAGATGCTGTAGATCGTCCGGTATTTGCCCGTGCTCACGTCCGCGGCGACCCGGTTGCCGGTGCCGAAGAAATTCGTATGCACGAAATTGCCATTGAGCAGAAATTTCTGTGACTCCGAATAGCCGATGCCGCCGCCGAACGAGCCCGGCAGGCCCTCTTCGATATCGAAGTCGACATCGACCAGGTCCGGCGTTCCCGGCACCGGATTGGTGTTGACCTCGACCTTCTCTATATAGGGCAGGCGCTGCAGGCGCACCTTGGAACGCTCCAGCTTGCTGTTGGACAGATAGGCGCCCTCGAACTGGCGTACCTCGCGCCGAAACACCTCGTCGTTCGTCGCTGCAGACCCATTGAAATTGACTCGCCGCACGTACACGCGGCTTTTCGGCTCCACGTACAGCGTCACCGCCGCAGTACGCTCCTCCCGGTCCAGCTCCGGCACCGGCTCCACGGTGGCAAATGCGTAGCCTTCCTCGCCGAGACGCAGGCGGAGAAGATCCGCGCTCTGCGTGATGACGCGCTGGGAGTACGTCTGGCCGGGTTTTACGAGAACATAGGGATTGAGCTCTTCCTCCGACAGGATCAGATCGCCGGCCAGCTTCACGTCGGAAATCCTGTAACGATCGCCCTCGGTCACGTTGATCGTCACGAATATGCTGCGCTTGTCCGGCGACAGCGCGACCTGGCTGGACTCGATGCCGAAATCCGCAAAGCCCTGGTCCATGTAGAACGAACGCAATGTCTCGAGATCGCCCTGCAGCGCTTCACGGGAGTAGCGGTCATCCTGGCGGATGAACGACAGCCAGTTCGGCATCTTGAGCTGGAAGCGTTCGAGGATCTCCTCATCCGAGAAGCTGTGGTTCCCGACGACATTGATCTGGCGAATCCGCGCCCGGTCCCCCTCGATGATCTTGATGGCAATGCGGACCTTGTTGTCGGGCAGATCCTCGACCTCGGTCGTCACCCGGGCGGCGTACTTGCCCTGACTGAAATACTGGTCCGTCAGTGACTGCTCGACCTCGTCGAGCACCGAACGGTTGAAAATGCGTCCGGACTTGAGACCAATCCGGGAGAGAGACTCCGTCAGGTCTTCCGTCTTGATGTCCTTGTTGCCCGTGATGGTGAAATCTTCGATCGAAGGGCGCTCCGCCACTGCGATGACCAGCGTTCCGTCGTCCCAGCGAAACTCGACGTCACTGAAAAACTCGGTTGCGTAGATCGCACGTAGCGCTTCCTGGATACGGCGCTCGTCCGGCCGGTCCCCGATATTCAGCGGCAGATAGTTGAAAACGGTTCCCTCGGATATTCGCTGCAGGCCTTCGACGCGGATATCGCGAATGGCGGGGGCCTCCTGGGCCACGGCAACCGCACCGACCATGGCCATCAGGCTCACGATCAGCGCGCGCACGCACGCGTGCATGGTCTGGCGAACGCGTTCAGTCATATCGATCAGCCGAGCAGCCGCGAGAGATCGTTGTAGAACGCGAAGCTCATGAGCAGCAGGAGCAGTGCAATGCCCACCTGCTGGCCGATCAACTGGGTCCGCTCGGACAGAGGGGAACCCTTGGCCGCCTCGGCCAGCTGGAACACGATCTGCCCACCGTCGAGCATCGGCACCGGCAGCAGGTTGAGGATCCCCAGGCTGAGACTGACGACCGCGAGAAAACTCAGGAAGGGTGAAATCCCCACGCTGGCGCTGTATCCCGCGTACTGCGCGATATTGATCGGGCCGCTGATGTTCCTGACCGAAACCTGGCCCGTAATCATCCGCGCCATCATCCTCACGGTGAGGCTGGACATGCGCCAGGTTTTATCGAGCGCACGACCGAGGGCAGTGACGACATCGTAACGTTCGATCGACCGCGTGACATCGAACAGCCCTTCCGGCACCTCTGGCGCGGCCCCGATGCGGCCCACCGCACCCTCGTCGGAATCCACGGCGTCGATCTGCAGGGTCATCGGCATCCGGCTGCCACCGCGCTCGACCACGACGCTGAGCGTTTCACCCGGCCGGCTCCGGACCAGCTCGACCCAGTCCGGCCAACTCTCGACCTGCGCTCCGTCCGCGCTGAGGATGCGGTCACCCGGACGCAGCCCGGAGCGCTCCGCACTGCCGCCGGGCAGGACTTCGCCGAGGACCGGTGGCAGCGCAGGGGTCCAGGGGGTAATGCCAAGACCCGGAAACAACTGGCCGGGTTCGGTCAGTGCGGCCTCCTGCCCACTCGTGTCGAGACTCAGGCTCCGCTCCGGCCCGCCGCGGTGGCGAACCACCAGGCCGATGCGCCCGTGCTCCAGCATCTCGTCCAGCATGGCCACCACGACTGCTTCCCAGGTGGTGGAAACGCGGTCGCCGACGCGCACGATCTCGTCTTCGTACTGCAGCCCCGCCCGTGCAGCGATCGACTCGGGAGTGACCTCCCCGATCACCGGGCGGGCTCCCGGGATACCGATCACGAACATGGCCCAGTAGGCCAGCACGGCAAAAATGAAGTTCAGGAGTGGCCCGGCGGCAAGTATGCCGATGCGGGCTTGCACCGGCTGACGATTGAAGGCCCGATGCCGTTCGTCGGGAGCCACCGGGCAGTCACGTTCGTCGAGAAGCTTCACGTAACCGCCGAACGGGATGGCAGCAATGCAGTACTCCGTGCGATCCGGCCCGGCGCGCCTGAGCCAGAGCGGCCGCCCGAAGCCGATCGAGAAACGCAGGACGCGTACGCCGGCGATCCGGGCGGCAATGTAGTGTCCGTATTCGTGCACGGCCACGAGGATGCCAATTGCAACGAGGAAGGCAGCCGCCGAAATCAGGAAACTCATAATCTTAATGTGCCGGGAAAATCCGGACTGCCGCGAGACAGCGCGCTGCTGTTCGCCGGCGAGTCCTGCCAATCTGGCCCGCATGATCGCAAGCCAGACGCGACCGGCGCAACCACCGCCGCATCAGGGACCCAGCCAGCCAAGCCAGGAGGCCTGGAGCATGAACAATGGTGCGGCCGCCGTGACGCTGTCCACCCGATCGAGGACGCCGCCGTGGCCCGGAAACAGGTTTCCGCTGTCCTTGAGACCGGCGTTGCGTTTGAACATGCTGACGGTCAGGTCACCGACAATCGAAATGGCGGCGACACTGATTCCCATGGGAATGGCTGCAACCGGTGGATGACCGAGCGCCATCGCGCCTGCGCCGGCTACCATCGCTGCGCCGAGCAATCCCCCGATCACTCCTTCCCAGGTTTTGCCCGGGCTCACGCGCGGCGCCAGCTTCACCCGCCCGAAGCGGCGCCCGGCAAAAAAGGCGCCGATATCTGCGGCCCAGACGATTGCGAGTGCGGTGAGCAGGAGGCGGCGTCCACCCACGTCGGTCTCCAGCAACGCGGCCAGCGACAGGCAGGCCGGCACGAGCACGAGAATGCCGCACAGGCTCGTGGGGATCCGGCCCAGCGAAACCGGGAAACGCACGATGCAGGCGAGCGCCACCGCCCACCACAGCAGGCTCACCCAGGCCAGAGTCCGGACCTGGCCCGTCTCGGGCACCGTAAAGCGCGCAACCGCGATGAGTGCCGCCACCGCGACCACGTAGCCGAAACGGATTGCATGACCGGGGATCCGCAGGAAAGCGGCCCACTCCCAGGCCGCTCCGAGCACGAACAGGACGATCAGCGCCAGGCCGAATACCTTCGGCAGCAGCAGAAAGGCCGGCAGCAGAACGGCGATCACCACCAGTGCCGTGGTGATCCTCTGGCTCAGTGAATTGGCGGGCATTGCGCGTCGTGCCTGGCCAGTTGTCGCGCGCGACGCCACCCGGCGTCTAGTCGGCAACCACGTCGAGTTGCGCGTCCGTTCGGCCAAAGCGACGCTGCCGGCTGCGGAAAAATGCCAGCGCCTCATCGAGGTTCGCTGCGCCGAAATCCGGCCAGAGCGCATCGGTAAAAAACAGCTCCGTGTAGGCAAGATCCCAGAGGAGGAAATTGCTGATGCGCTGCTCGCCTCCGGTGCGGATGAGCAGATCCGGCGGCGGCAGGCCGGTCAGCGCGAGGTGCCGGCCGAACACCGTCTCGTCGATATCGTCGGGGGCCAGCTCACCAGCCCGGACCTTCGCGGCCAGCCGGCGTGTCGCCTGCACGATGTCCCATCGTCCGCCATAGGCAACCGCAAGAACGAGCGTCATCCGGTCATTGGTCGCAGTCCGCGCCTCCGCGTCAGTCACCCGCCTGCGCAAAATCTCCGGCAATTGCTCCCGCGCACCGACAAACCGGAAGCGGATACCACGATCCAGGATTTCATCGACCTCGCGTTGCAAGACTTCGATGAACAGCCGCATCAGGCTGTTGACTTCATCGACCGGACGTCGCCAGTTCTCACTGCTGAACGCGAACAACGTCAGGACTTCGATGTTCGCATCGAGGCACGCCTTGGCCATGGCACGCGCAGCACGCACGCCGGCGCGGTGCCCGGCATGGCGCGGCTTGCCATGGCGGGCGGCCCAGCGCCCATTGCCGTCCATGATGATGGCGACATGCCGGGGCAGCGGTTCAGATTGTGGACCACCGTTCACGGTTGAATGAATCTACTGTAAGCAGCAGTTATACATGCATGATTTCTTTTTGTTTTTCATCTGAAATCTGATCGACCTGGGCTACGTAGCGATCCGTCAGCTCCTGAATGGCCTGCTGCGCCTTGCGATCGTCGTCCTCGGTAATCTCTTTCTCCTTCAGCAACTCCTTCAGGTCCGCCAGCGCATCGCGCCGCACGCCCCTGACCGCGACCTTCGCCTGCTCGGCCTCGTGCTTGATGTGCTTCGCCAGATCGCGCCGACGCTCCTCGGTCAATGCCGGCAACGGCACCCGGATGACCGTGCCGGCGGTCACGGGAGTCAGCCCCAGGTCCGAGCTCATGATCGCCTTCTCGATGACCTGGACCATCTTCTGTTCCCACGGCGTTACGCTCAGTGTCCGCGCGTCTTCCACAGCAACGTTGGCCGTCTGGTTCAGGGGCACGTGAGAGCCGTAGTAGTCGACCTGGATATGCTCGAGCAGGCTCGTGTGCGCTCGCCCGGTGCGCAGCTTTTTCAGTCCATGGCTGAAAGCGGCGACGGCCTTGCCCATGCGCTGCTCGGCGTCCTTTTTGAGATCTGCGATCATGGCTGAACCTCCTGCGAATCGGACCGCCTGCGCATCACACCCGAGCTCAGTCCGCGGTCACCAGAGTCCCGACGTTCTCACCGGAAGCGACACGCATCAGGGCACCTGGCGAGTTCAGATCGAAGATCCTGATCGGCAGGTGATTGTCCCGGCACAACACCACCGATGTCGCGTCCATGACGTTGAGCTTGTCGGAGAGCACCTTGTCGTAAGAAAGCCGTTCATAGCGCGAAGCGGACTTGTCTTTCATCGGATCTGCCGTATAGACGCCATCAACTTTGGTCGCCTTGATGAGCACGTCTGCGCCGATTTCAATCGCGCGCAATGCCGCGGCGGTGTCCGTGGTGAAAAACGGATTGCCGGTACCGGCGGCCAGAATCACGACCCGCCCCTTCTCCAGGTGCCGGATGGCGCGTCTCCTGATGTAGTCCTCGCAGACGTCGTGGATCTGCAGGGCCGACATCACGCGCGCATACGTGCCCGCACGCTCCAGGGCATCCTGCAAGGCGAGCGCATTGATGACCGTGGCAAGCATGCCCATGTGATCACCGGTGACACGGTCCATTCCGGCGCGTGCAAGGCCGGCACCCCGGAAAATATTGCCGCCCCCGATGACGATTCCGACCTGCATCCCGAGCCTGGCGAGATGCGTGATCTCGGTCGCAATGCGTGACAGCACCGCGGGGTCGATACCGTAGTCCTCGCCGCCGAGCAGTGCTTCACCACTCAACTTGAGCAGCACACGGTCAAAGGCGCGCTTCTCACCGGCTGACACGCGTAGAACCTCCGCTGCAGAAAAAAACAACCCCGCAGGCGCGGGGTCCACAGGCACTCGGACGCCGGGGCCTGCCCGGCGCACCAGTTTCCGGCACGTCGCCGGCCCGGAACCGGTGCCGCCTACGCATGGGCCTCGAGCTGAGCGCGAACCTCGTCGGCAAAATTCTCCGACTTCTTCTCGATGCCCTCACCGACTTCGAGTCGCACGAAACCCTGCACCGTCGCCTTCCGCGACTGCAGCAGCTTGCCGACACTGGTATCGGGATCCTTGACGAAGGGCTGCCCGCTCAGCGTGATTTCGTTCAGGAACTTGCGCAGCCGCCCTTCCACCATCTTGGCGATGATCTCTGGCGGCTTGTCTTCCTGGGCGGCCTGCTCGCTGAGGATGCGTCGTTCCCGCGCAACGATGTCTTCGGGTACATCTGCTGCGGCGACGCACTGTGGCCGGCTGGCGGCAATGTGCATCGCGAGATCCCGGGCGAGATCATCATCGCCACCCGACACCGCCACCAGGACGCCGATACGCGCACCGTGCAGATAGGTTCCGAGCACGCCCTGCGAATCCAGCATGGCGAACCGGCGGATCGTGATGTTCTCCCCGATCTTGGCGACCAGTTCCTGCCGCAGAGCTTCCAACGTGCCGCCCGCTTTGCGGGGCAACTGGAGCAATGCGGAGGTATCGGCCGGCTTCGCGGCGAGCGCCATGGCGGCGACCTCGCGTGCGAAGCCCAGGAAGTTTTCGTCCCTTGCGACGAAGTCGGTCTCGCAGTTGATCTCCACGAGGATCCCGGACCGGCCATCCGCTGCCAGCGCGAGCTCGATGCGCCCTTCTGCGGCAATTCGGCCAGCCTTCTTGTCGGCCTTGGCCTGTCCCCGCTTGCGCAGAATGTCGAGTGCCAGCTCGATGTCGCCCTTGGCTTCCACCAGCGCGTTCTTGCACTCCATCATGCCCGCACCGGTGCGTTCACGAAGCTCCTTGACGACGTTTGCAGATATGCTCATCGGCTCCTCACTCCAGACTATCAGCAGGCCCGGTACTGGCGGCGCTCATCCGGCCTGCTGTGAGTCGGCACCGGCATCCTGAACTGGCTCTTCCGCACCGGCCGGCGATTCCGCAACGTTCTCGTCGGCAGACTCCGCCGCGGCGGCCGCAACCCCTGGCCGGGGCCGCGTTCGCCGTACCGGCTTCGCAGCCGTGGCGGATTTCCCTGCCCGGCCCGCTTTTCGGCCGGCTGCCACGCGCTTCGCGCCAGGCTGCGCCTTGGGCTTTCCTTCGGCGTCGAGTTCGACGAACTCGTCCTCACCGGCAGGCAATGTGGGCACCGAGGCACGTCCTTCCAGCACGGCGTCGGCAACCCCCGCCATGTACAACTCGGCCGCCTTCATTGCGTCGTCGTTACCGGGAATGACGTAATCGACTTCATCCGGCGAACAGTTGGTGTCTACCACCCCAACCACGGGAACACCGAGTATTCGTGCCTCGTGGACTGCGATCTTCTCGTGACCGACGTCGATCACGAAAACCGCATCAGGGAGTGCGGCCAGGCTCTTGATGCCGCCCAGGCTGCGCTCGAGTTTCGCCTGCTCGCGCCTGAGGGTCAGGATTTCCTTCTTGGTCAGGCGCTCGGCCGAGCCGTCGGCCTCCATCGCCTGCAGCTCTTCGAGCCGCTTGATGGATTGCTTGATCGTCTTGAAGTTGGTCAACATGCCGCCGAGCCATCGGTAGCTGACGTACGGCATGCCACAGCGTTCGGCGTGGACCCGGACGGAATCCCTTGCCGAGCGCTTCGTGCCGACGAACAGGATGACGCCGCCGTCGGCGGCAATGTTCCGGATGAAAGCAGCGGCTTTCTGGAACAACGGGACCGTGTGTTCCAGGTTGATGATGTGGATGTTGTTGCGGGCGCCGAAAATAAACGGCGCCATTTTCGGGTTCCAGTACCGGGTCTGGTGTCCGAAATGAACACCCGCCTCCAGCATCTGGCGCATGCTGACGTCTGCCACGTGATCTCCTTTCGGGTTTGGCCTCCATGTGCCCCGTAACGGCAACCCGGTCACATTCGGATCGGGCACCCGGCCGTACGTGCCGGCACATGTGTGGATTTCATTGCCTGTAAGGCGCGCGCTTTATACCATAACCACTCACCTGCGACAACGCGCCGGGGGACGGGTCCGGTGCCGCAAGCAGTGGCAACCGTCCGCGCCCCGTGGCCAGCAACCGATCAGGTTCCCACTGATGAAACATCCCGAATTTCCCCGCCAGTCCGGGCCTGCGGGAATACGACCGCCCGCCGGGCCGGCCCTACGCGCGACAGCCATGAACATCAGCATCAAGAGCCCGGAAGAGCAGCAGAAAATGCGCGTCGCAGGACGCCTCGCCGCCGACGTGCTCGACATGATCGGCGAGCACGTCCGGCCGGGTGTCTCGACGGGCGACCTGGACCAGATCTGTCACGACTTCATCGTGAATGTCCAGAACGCGGTTCCGGCCCCGCTCAATTACCGCGGTTTCCCGAAGTCGATCTGCACGTCGGTGAACCATGTCGTATGCCATGGAATCCCCGGCCAGCGAGGCCTCAAGGCGGGAGACATCGTCAACGTCGACGTGACCGTGATCAAGGACGGGTACCACGGCGACAGCAGTCGCATGTTCGCAGTCGGCAAACCGACCGTGCAGGGAAGCCGCCTGATGCAGATCGCACACGATGCGATGTGGCGCGGAATCAGGGTCGTCGCCCCTGGCGCACGGCTCGGCGATATTGGCTACGCGGTTCAGTCCTTCACGGAGGAGCAGGGTTGTTCCGTGGTCCGCGAGTACTGCGGACATGGTATCGGCCTCGTATTCCATGAAGACCCACAGGTGCTCCACTACGGACGGCAGGGGACTGGTGTCGAGCTTCGCGAGGGCATGACATTCACGATTGAGCCCATGATCAATGCCGGCAGTCGCCACGTCCGGCTGCTGCCGGACGGCTGGACTGTCGTCACCCGCGACCATTCCCTGTCCGCGCAGTGGGAACACACCGTACTCGTCACCGCGGACGGCTACGAAGTGCTCAGCCTCGGAGCGGCTGAACGTCCATGAGCCCGGCGCACGCGGACTCAACGGCGGCACAGGCGGACAGTGCCGGCGCACAACTCGCAGCAGCAGCGCAATCCGGCCAACGCTTCCTCTCCGGAAACGTGCTCGACTGGGCCGGCATCGACGCGGCGCTGGCGGATGCCGGCACGTCGGTGCAAAAGCTCCGCGACGTCATGGAATGCGCGGGCAATGCCATGACGCTCAGGTTCCTGGCCGGAGAAGCGGCAACGGATCTGGTTCGTAACCAGTGTTCGATCACGGACCGGGTCATCCGCGCGGTGTGGGAGCGTACCTGCGGACCGCAATTGCCCGGCGCCGTGCTTGCTGCCGTGGGCGGCTACGGCCGCGGTGAACTTCACCCCTATTCGGATGTGGACCTGCTGGTGTTGCTGCCCGGCAAGGGCAAGCGTGAGGCCCGCGAGCCTGTCTCCGCATTCCTCGCATTGCTCTGGGACATCGGCCTGCAGGTCGGCCACAGCACCCGCACTGTCGAGGAGTGCCGCGATGAGTGCCGCCGCGATCTGAGTACCGCGACGACCCTGATGGAGGCGCGCTGCCTGCTTGGGCCGGAGGACCTGTTTCACCGCATGGAGGCCGCATGCGCACCGCCGGACATCTGGCCGGCGCGCAGCTTCTTCGAGGCCAAGCTCAAGGAGCAGCAGGCCCGGCACAGCCGTTACGACGATACGGCCTACAACCTCGAACCGAACATCAAGGGCAGCCCCGGCGGGCTGCGCGATTTCCAGATGATCGTCTGGGTGGCAAGGCGCCATTTCGGGACCGGCGACCTCGATGCACTGCTCTCCCACCGCTTTCTCACCCCCGGGCAAATGCGGGTACTGCGCCAGGGCCGGGATTTCCTCTGGCGTATCCGCTTTGCGCTGCATGTGCTGACCGGACGCAAGGAAGACCGCCTCCTCTTCGACTACCAGTCCCGCATCGCCAGGCTGTTCGGGTACCAGGACGCCACCTACATGCTCGCCGTCGAGCAGTTGATGCAGCGTTACTACCGCACGGTCATGGATCTCAGTCGCCTGAACGAGATGCTGCTGCAACTCTTTCAGGAAGCGATCCTGATGAATCCAGAGGTCGAGGCAACGCCACTGAACGAGAGATTCCAGGTAAAGAACGGCTTCCTGCAGGTCGTCGCGGACGACGTGTTCGAGCGGCAGCCGTCGGCGATCCTCGAACTATTCCTTCTCCTCCAGCAGCATCCGCAACTGAAGGGGGTCAGCGCCCCCACCATCGACCTGCTGCAGCGAAACCTGTACCTGATCGATGACGAGTTCCGCCAGGATCCGCGTATTCACCGGCTATTCCTGCAGATCCTGCGTGCATCCGCGGGCGTAACCCACGAATTGCGCCGCATGAATCTGTACGGCGTCCTCGGCCGTTACGTGCCCGCTTTTGGCCGGATCGTCGGACGCATGCAATACGACCTGTTTCACGCCTATACCGTCGATGCGCACACCTTGTTCGTCGTCAGCAATCTGCGTCGCTTTGCCCTGTCGCGGTACGACCACGAGTTTCCCCGCTGCTCGCAGATCATGCAGGGCGTGCCGGCACCAGAGATCGCGTACCTCGCCGGCCTGTTTCACGACATCGCCAAGGGCCGCGGCGGCGATCACTCCGAACTAGGCGCCGTTGACGCAGAAGCCTTCTGTCTCGAGCACGGGCTCAGCCGGTACGAAGCGCGCCTCGTTGCCTGGCTCGTGCGGCATCATCTGTCGCTCTCCATGACGGCACAGCGACGCGACATTGCGGACCCGACGGTAATCGGCGAGTTCGCGGCGCACGTGGGTGACGAAACGCACCTCGACTATCTGTACATCCTGACGGTGGCCGATGTCCGTGCCACGAACCCGAAGCTGTGGAATTCGTGGAAAGCGCAATTGTTCGACGAACTCTATTCGGCGACCAAGCACGCGCTGCGCCGCGGCCTGGAGACCCCGATCGACAAGGACGAGCTGCTGACGGAACGGCAGGCGGCAGCACGCGCCCTGCTGGAACAGGGCGGCATGGACCAGGGCTCGATCGGACGCGTCTGGTCACTCCTGACGGAAGATTACTTTCTGCGCTGCCGCCCGGAGTCGATCGCATGGCACACGCGCATTCTTGCGGCATTCGATCCGGCCAAGGGGGATGCGCTCGTGGATGTGCACAGCGACTCCGGCAGTGGCGGCACCGAGATCTTCCTGTATACGCCACAGGCGAAGCACACGTTTGCCCTGGCTACCAGCGTGCTCGATGAACTCGGCCTGACGATTGCGGATGCGCGCATCCT
This sequence comes from Gammaproteobacteria bacterium, assembly GCA_021462865.1. GTDB lineage: Bacteria > Pseudomonadota > Gammaproteobacteria > Steroidobacterales > QUBU01. The sequence goes on from JAJTYX010000023.1 coordinate 80,764, forward strand.
GCCGCTGGAAAACGGCCACAGCCTCTCGAACTACGTCGTCCTCGAGCAGACCGGGGAGCGGATCACGGAACCCGCCCGCCACGAACAGATCAGGCGCCACATGCAGCGGGCACTGTCCCTTCCCGACGGTACGGCGACGCGGGTGACCCGGCGGGCGCCGCGGCAGGTCCGGATGTTCTCGATCCCGACACTGGTCAGCTTCGCGACGGACCAGCGGACGAACCGCACGGTGATGGAACTCGTGGCGGGTGACCGGCCCGGACTGCTGTCCGAGGTCGGCAAGGTCCTGAAGGATCGCGGCGTGTTGGTCCATACCGCCAAGATCGTCACCCTCGGAGAACGCGCCGAGGACGTTTTTTACCTCACCGACCACTCGGGGCGGCCATTGCAGGCGGAAGTCTGCGACAACCTCGGCAAGGCACTCACCGCCGCCCTGGACCAGGTGGCCTGATACGCTGGGATCTCACGATGACACTGCGGCCGCCGACATGGAGCGGGGCCCGGGGAGGATGGCATGAAGGAACTTGCAGCAATCATTGAAACGGCGTACGCGCGGCGGGCCGAACTCGACCTGAGCCGCCCGGACCCGGAACTGCGCGAGGCGGTCGAGACCGCCATTGCCCTGCTGGATGCCGGCAAGGCGCGCGTTGCGGAACCGACCGCCGACGGCTGGGTGGTGCACCAGTGGCTGAAGAAGGCCGTCCTGCTTTTCTTCGGGATCCACCCGAACCAGCGCATCGATGGCGGCTACACGAACTTTTTCGACAAGGTGCCGTTGAAGTTTGCCGGCATGGACGAACAGGAACTGGCCGGCACGGGTGTGCGCGTGGTGCCACCGGCCGTCGTGCGACGCGGAGCCCACGTCGCGCGGGGCGTGGTGCTGATGCCCTCGTACGTGAATATCGGCGCATACGTGGACAGTGGCACGATGGTAGACACATGGGCCACCGTCGGGAGCTGCGCCCAGATCGGCAGGAACGTGCATCTGTCCGGCGGAGTGGGAATCGGCGGGGTGCTCGAACCGGTACAGGCGAGCCCGACCATCATCGAGGACGACTGCTTCATCGGAGCACGCTCCGAAATCGTCGAAGGGGTCGTCGTCGAGAGAGGTTCGGTCATTTCCATGGGCGTCTTTATCGGCAGCAGCACCCGGATCTATGACCGCGAACGCGACGAGGTGCTCTATGGGCGGGTTCCCGCCGGGTCAGTCGTCGTGTCCGGAACGCTTCCGTCGGCCAGCGGACGCTGCAGCCTGTACTGCGCCGTGATCGTCAAGCGGGTGGATGCCCGCACACGCGCCAAGGTCGCGATCAACGACCTGCTCCGCTCGGAATGACGCAGGCAGGCACGATGAGCGATACGCTGGAGTTCACCAAAGCCCTGGTCGCGCGACGATCCATCACGCCCGACGACCAGGGCTGCCAGCAATTGCTGGCCGACCGGCTTGCGCCAGCCGGCTTCGAACTTCACGACATGCCGTTTGGCGATGTGCGCAACCTGTGGGCACGGCGCGGGCTGGCAAGCCCACTCTTCTGCTTTGCGGGGCATACCGATGTCGTGCCACCGGGCGACATCAGCCAGTGGCACAGCGAGCCGTTCACGCCGGTGATTCGCGACGGCGTGCTCTTCGGCCGCGGCGCTGCGGACATGAAAGCAAGCCTGGCGGCCATGGCCGATGCCACCGTGGAGTTCGTCCGCCGGCACCCGGACCACCCGGGCTCTATCGCCTTCCTCATCACCAGTGACGAGGAAGGCCAGGCCCGTGACGGCACAATGCGCGTGCTCCGGGCGCTGGAGGAACGTGGCGAACAGATCGACTGGTGCGTCATCGGCGAGCCATCGTGCAACAACCAGCTCGGCGACACGATCCGCATCGGCCGTCGCGGTTCGCTCACCGGCTTCCTGACGGTACACGGCATCGAAGGTCACGTGGCCTACCCCCAACTCGCCTGTAACCCGATCCAGGTCTTTGCACCGCTGATATCAGAGCTGTACAAGCCGCTCGACGCCGGCAACGATTTTTTTCCACCGTCGAGTTTCCAGATTGTGAAAATCGCCGCGGGGGAAGGCGCGCCCAACGTCATCCCGGGCAAGCTCGAGGCCCGCTTCAATTTCCGCTACTCGACCGTGTGGACGTATCAGCAGCTCCAGGAACACGTCGAGTCCGTCCTGCGCCACCACGGCCTGAAATACGACCTGCGCTGGCACCTCTCCGGCGAACCGTTCCTGACGCCGGTCGGAACACTGGTGAAAGGCGTTACCGATGCCGTCAGGTCGATCACCGGCCTGACACCCGAGTGGTCGACCGGAGGCGGTACCTCCGACGGACGTTTCATTGCACCGCACGGCGCACACGTCGTCGAATTCGGGGCCATCAACGCTTCGATTCACAAAGTGAACGAACACGTCGTGGTCACGGACATCGACCGGTTGAAGCAGGTTTACCTGGCCATCCTCGAACGCATGATGCTCACCGGCTGAACCCGGCATCCGGCGCCTGCAGGCGATTCGCTACCCTCGCCGCCAGTTGTTCCAGATGCTCCAGAGTCCAAGCGCGACCACACTGATCAACACCCACCCGGGCATCGCAATCCCGAGCAGGTACCAGTCGACTTTCGCGCACTCGCCGGAACCCGACAGCACCGTCTGGAGCATGTCCGTGAACGGAAAGGTCTCGAGCATGTAGTCGAGCCCGGGTCCACAGGCAGGTACCCGCTCCGGCGGCAGACTCTGCAACCACAGGTGCCGCGCGGATACCCCCGCCCCGGCCAATGCCACCACCGTGATCAGGAGCGCATAGACCCGCCGCCCGCCAGGCCCGGGCCCCTGCAATGCCGCCAGACCGAATGCCAGGCCCATGCCGATTACAGCGATACGCTGGAAGATACACAGCGGGCAGGGATCGAGCCCGAGGACGTGCTGCGCATACAGCGCGTAGCCCATGAGGGCGAGGCACGCCAGGAACCCCAGCAGATTACCCAGACGCGGATGCATGTACATCGATGCTTGCTTCCACTGTTTCGAAGACAGGTCAGAGCTGTTCTGCCGGTCGCTGTCCCAGATACTCCGGCAATGCCTGCGCGGCCGCAACGGTTCGCCCGGCGAAAAAGTCCGACTCGGCGAGACCAATGAGATCCCTGGCGGAGGGCTTGAGGCCTGCCTCGATGCTCAGGACCCTCGCGCGATGTCGTGCAAGCAACTGCGGATAAGCCTGCCATCCTTCACCGACAGCTACAAATGGTGCGTCGCCCGGCAGTTCGAATGAGTCAGGGTCAATCAGCGCATCAGCCAAACCGATCGTGATGGAACCGCTGGCGTCGACCTGATACAGACCGACGTAGGCGCGCTGCCGCCGCGCATCGAAGCTGATGCCGAAGCAGCCCGGCCCGAGGCGCCGCATGGCGCCGCCCGCCAGCACCCGGAAACTGGACATGCGGCAGACCGGAATCTCCCTGGCAAACGCCAGCGCCTGCGCCGCGGCCGCAGCGATCCGCACGCCGGTAAAACTGCCTGGGCCGCAACCGAACGCGACGAAATCCAGCGTCTCAATACTCCCGCCGACTTCCGCCAGCAAGCGCTCGCAATGTTGAAAGATTCGTGGCGACTCGTCGCGGGCAGGCTCGGTTTCCCAGCAGACGACTCCGGCCGCAGCGCGCGCTGCAATGCTCAGCCGCTCTGTCGACGCCTCGAGCGCAATTGCACAGGGAGGTCTCATCCCCGGCCCTCACGGCTCGCCAGGAACGCGCCGGCCTCTTCGATGCTCTCGACCACCGGAATGGGTGGCAGGCTCGACAGGAAGACGCGACCATAGCCGCGCGTCCTCAGGCGCGGATCGCATATGACTACGACACCATAGTCATCATGGCCGCGAATCAGGCGGCCAACCCCCTGGCGCAAGGCAAGCACGGCCTGCGGCAGCTGAAAATCACGAAACGGATCCCCACCCCTGCGCCGCACCAACTCGAGACGTGCCTGCATGAAGGGATCACCCGGCGACGCGAACGGCAGGCGATCTATGGCCACCACGACCAGGGCCGGCCCACGGATATCGACGCCCTCCCAGAACGTGGCCGTCCCGAGCAGAACGGCCTTCGGCGCCGTGACGAACTCGTCAAGCAACCGGGAGCGCGACGCCCGACCCTGCACAAGCAGCGTGTACCCGTGGTCCCGTTCCGCGAACTGCGCTGCCGCCTGCTCCAGTGCGCGGCGACTGGTGAACAGCAGGAAGGCGCGCCCTTCACTCTCCTGCAACAAGGGATCGAGCGTACCGACGACCTCCTCGATGAAACCCGGGGAATCAGGCGCCGGGAGGCCCCGGGGCAGAAAGAGTCGCGCGCAGTCGCGGTAGTCGAAGGGGCTGTCGATGCGGCAGGTGTCCAGCGGCGAGACTCCGACCCGGCTGGTGAAAAAAGAAAAGTCATCGCTGATGGCGAGCGTCGCCGAGGTGAAGATCCAGGTGAATGCCTGAGTCTGCATCAGGCCGCGAAGTTGCGCTGAGGCATCGATCGGCGTCAGGTGGATCGCAATGTGGCCGCGAACCGCCTGGACCCAGCACAGATCCGATCCGTCCTCGGATGCAGCCACGCGCGCGGCAGTCGCCGACATCAGTTCTGCACGCTCGCGACACCGGGCCAGACCCGCGCTCAACTCAGCGTGCTCCGCCAGCCATTCACGCAGTTCATCGACGGCAGTGCGAGCAGCATCGAACGCGGCGACAAACTGTTCCGGCGCTTCGCGCAGTTCGACGGCGTCGCCGCCCCCCCGCACGGCCGGCGCCATACCGCGCAGAGCCGTGGCCAGGTTGCCGGTGATCAGCCGCATCCGCTCGTCTGCAGCGCCCACCAGCTGGGCCTCGAGCACGGAGTCCGCGGCAAGCTCATCGGCCTGGCGTGCGCTGAGGGTCACATCGAAAAGAGCATGGGCTGTTTCCGGGAAACGGTGCGCCTCATCCACGATGACCACCTCGGCGCCTGGCAGCAGACGCCCGAACCCGTCGTCCTGGAGCGCCAGATCCGCCAACAGCAGATGGTGATTCACAACGGCAAGATCAGACTCCAGAGCGCGCTTGCGTGCTGCGAGCACGTGGCAACGCTCGACGTCCGGGCACCGGTATCCAAGGCAGTTCTCGGCGGTCGACGTAACCAGCGGCCAGGCATCGGATCCCTCCTCCACACCCTGCACCTCGCCGATGTCGCCGTAGTGGGTGCTACGGGACCATTCCGTCACCCGCTCGAGGTCACGCCGCAGGTCGAAGCGGCGCTGGCTCGGTTGCTCGCAGGCGCGCGCCAGGCGCTGGACACACAGATAGTTCGACCGGCCCTTCAGTTGGGCGACCTTCGCCGGCCGACCGATGGCCCGATCGAGCAGTGGCAGATCGCGATGGAACAACTGGTCCTGCAGTGTCCTGGTCGCGGTTGCAATGATCACTTTCCGGCCGGAAAGAAGCGCGGGGACAAGATACGCCAGCGTCTTGCCGGTACCGGCGCCCGCCTCGACCGCAAGATGCCTGCCACCCGCCATCGCATCCGCAACCACCCTGGCCATCGTCATCTGCGCAGGCCGGGGAGAAAACGCGCGCAACTCACCGTCGAGCGGACCGCCCGTGTCGAAAAACTCTTCGATATGTTCCAGCAAATCCGACATCAGCCTGACAGACCGTAACAGGACGACGCTCGGGCCGCAGGACTGTCGTCGGCCGGCGTGTCCGTATATTATTGGTTTCGGCAGACACGAGCCGGCAACAGACCGGACCGTACCACGCCCCCGATCGCCCAAGGACTTCGCATGAGCACGACGAACCAGACCCTTCGAAAGTGGGTTGAGGACACCGCTGCCTTGACCAAGCCGGACCAGATCCATTGGTGCGACGGCAGCCAGCGCGAGTACACCTCCCTCGTCGAGTTGATGCTCCAGCGGGGCGACCTGCTGCAGCTGAATTCGACCACCTACCCGAACTGCTACCTGCATCGATCAGACCCGACCGACGTTGCCCGGGTGGAACACCTGACGTTTGTCTGCCCGCCTGACAAGGAGGACGCCGGCCCGAACAACCACTGGATGGCGCCGGCCGAGGCTCATCGCAAGATGGATGCGCTCTTCGAGGGCTGCATGCGTGGTCGCACGCTCTACGTGATTCCATATTGCATGGGGCCGATCGATTCGCCGTATGCACGCTGCGGCGTCGAGATCACGGACAGTCCCTATGTCGTCGTCAACATGAACCTGATGACCCGCATGGGGACGCCGGCTCTCCGGCGGATCGAGCGCGAGGGCGCCTTCGTACGCGGACTTCACTCCACCGGCGACCTGAACCCGGACAGGCGCTTCATCATGCATTTCCCGCATGAATTGCTCATCCAGAGCATCGGCTCCGGATACGGCGGCAATGCACTGCTCGGCAAGAAATGCCATGCGCTGCGCATCGCGAGCTGGCAGGCGCGCCAGGAAGGATGGCTCGCCGAACATATGCTCATCGTGGAAATCGAGAGCCCCGAGGGCGAGCGTCATTACCTTGCGGCGGCCTTTCCGTCGGCATGCGGCAAGACCAACCTCGCGATGCTCATCCCCCCGGCCTCGCAGCCAGGCTGGAAGGTGCGCACGCTGGGTGACGATATTGCCTGGCTGCATCTGGACAACAATGGACAGTTGCGGGCCATCAACCCGGAATCAGGTTACTTCGGCGTCGTACCGGGCACGAACCCGAAAACGAACCGCAACGCCTTCGAGATGATCCGGCACGACACGATCTTCACGAACGTCGCCCTCACCGCGACGAACGAACCGTGGTGGGAAGGCAAAGACAAGGAGGTACCTGCAATCGACTGGCAGGGACGTCCGTACAAAAAGGCCAACGGCGCTGCCGCGCATCCAAACTCGAGGTTCACGGTTACGGCCCGCCAGAATCCCGGTTACTCCCCGCTGGCCGACGACGCGGCCGGAGTGCCGATCAGCGCGATCATTTTCGGCGGACGGCGGCGCGAACTGGCGCCCCTGGTTTACCAGGCCACGAGCTGGCGCCATGGCGTACTCATTGGGGCTTCGGTAGCGTCGGAAACCACGGCAGCGGCGGTCGGCGCCGTGGGCGTCACCCGGCGTGACCCGATGGCCATGCAGCCTTTCTGCGGTTACAACTTCGCCGACTACTGGAAGCACTGGCTGAGCTTCGGCGATCGGTCAGCGAAACTGCCGCAGATCTTCCATGTGAACTGGTTTCGCCAGGATGACCGGGGGAATTTCCTCTGGCCCGGGTTCGGAGAAAACATCCGCGTTCTTCGCTGGATCATCGACCGCTGCGCGGGGCGTGCCGGCGCGCGCGAAACGGCCATCGGATTTTTGCCCCGAGCGGATGATCTGCACCTGCAGGGTCTGGATATCGATTCCGGCGTCGTCGATTCGCTGCTTGGCGTCGATGAGGCCAGCTGGCGTCGGGAAATGGCCGGGATTGCGGAGTACTTCGGCAAGTTCGGGGAACGGGTTCCTGCGGAACTGCTCGACGAGCATCGCCGGGTCCTCGGCTCCCTGCGCTGACGGACGGCCTGCCCGGAACGAGCCTAGTCCTCGAAGCTGTACTCTATGGCGAGCGGCGTACCGCGCGCCGCCACCCTCCCCATGCCAATGACGCCGCTTCCGGTGAGTTCCGCGCTGTCGCGACGCACGTAAACCTCCTCGCCGTCGTCACGCTGGATGAACGTGCCGTTGGTGCTCTCGTCGATGAGCACAAAGCGGTTCTTGCGCAGGTCGATACGGGCGTGCACCCTGGAGATCAGGTTGCCCTTGATCACGACGTCATTCTCGTCCGCCCGCCCCATGCTGGCTGCCGTCCGGCTGTCTTCGCCGAGGACGAGTTCCTGCCCGCGGAACCGCAGGCGCAACCTGGCCCCAACGGACTGTTCCTGCGCCCGCCAACTGATCGACGGGAGCATGCTGGTCGCTTCCTCCGGCTGCCAAAGCACCTCGAACAGCGCCATCTCGCCCGTCTGACCTTTTACCGTCGCTACGTCGATCTGGCGCGCGAGCGCCCGCCATTCGCCACTCAACTGCTGGACTGTCACGGCGGTGGTAAGAATCTGCCCGGCTTTGGCCTGGGACGTCATTCGGTTGGCGGTATGTACGGCCGCACCGAATATATCCCGGTCTTCGGCGACAACCGGCCCGAAGTGGCAACCGATACGAATGGCGACGTGCGTTCCGGACGTTCCCAACTGGCTATTCGTGCTGATGCGCTTCTGCATCTGGCTGCCGGCGTTCATGGCGTCATCCGCCGAGGGAAACGTTGCCATCACCTCGTCGCCCATCGTCTTGATGACCGTGCCGCCAAACTGCTCGGTCGCCTCGCGCATGATCTTCAGGCAATGCTGGACGGTATCGCGCGCGCGCTCGTCACCCAGTGCTTCGTATAAATGGGTGCTGCCCACGACGTCTGCAAAAAGGATGGCGACCGCTTTGCCTTCACCGTCTGTCACAGCGCTCTCGTCAGCAGAATATGTAAAACGCCGTCGGCATTATATACGCCAAGGAGCGACTACAGAAATTCGATGGACCTGCATGAATTAGCACAGTATTACCGACGGCCAATATCGAAAATCACTTCTCGGCGACGAGGTAGGCAATCCACGTCGCGTCCGCGTCTCCCAGCGTCTCTGGCGCAAACTCACCGTTCCCGCCGCCCTCGCCGTCATCGCCTTCCCAGAACACCGTGACCCGGCTGAATCCCGCCTCAGCCAGCAGCTCCTGCAACTCCGGCAGCGTCCATAACCGCCATTTGTACACGAACGCTTTGTCGATTCGCGATCCGTCCGGGAAACGGAAATGGATATGGCATTCAATGTCACCGGTCACCGGGCGAAAGCAAGCCTGCTCCCAGACGTAGGTAAAACCGCGACAGCGGGTGACTTCCTGCATCTCGCGGCCTGCCTCGTAGCCGCCGAAAGCATCGAGCACCAGCAGTCCGTCCCGGCCCAGGCCCCGCCAGGCGTTGCGGAAATAACGCAGCAGCATCGAGCGCGTCTTGAACACCCAGTAACTGAAGTTCAACGCCGCGATCACATCGACGGGCTTCGTGCGAACGGTCAGGGCATTGGCGTTCATCAATTGGATTCGCCGACGCGCTTCCGGGCGCAGGCGCGCGACCCTATTGCTGAGACCCCAGTCGAGCACTTCCTGCTCGATATCGACCGCAACCGCCCGACCTCGCGACTCGGTGCGCACCCACTCGCAGGCAGCGCTCCCCGGGCCCGAAAAGTCTTCACGAAACGTCAATGGCGGACGACCGCGTACGGCCTTGAAGGCGCGTCGAATGAACCTCAGCTCTGCCCTGGCGTCATGAACCGCCTCTTCGTAGAGTTCGAATTTGTCCGAGCGATCCGCCATACGCGGCCGGCGCCTGCGGCCAGCCGTCCCGATCTTCGTGCCCACACCACCTCCCTTTGTCAGATCACTACCCGAACGTAACACCCAGGCCACGCTCAACTACGCCTGCCCAGCCTGTGATCGTCCGCCGCCTCGCAGGCACGCCAGGGAATCCAGCAGCACCTCAGGTCGGGCCACCTGCCGACTGGCGTAGAGCGAAACGTACCGCCGCCAGTCGCGCGCACCCGGCACCCCGTGAAACAGGCCCAGCATGGGCCGGGTGATGTGCCCCAGGCGCGTGCCCCTCGCCATCTCCCGACGTGCGTAATCGACCATTTCCGCCACAACCTCGCCCCGCTCCGGCGGCCCCGCGTGGCCCGGCCTGGAGTAGAAGGTCCGCTGAATCTCCGTAAGAAAATACGGCTCGTCGGCTGCTTTGCGCCCCAGCATGACACCATCGACATGCTCCAGGTGAGCCGCAATCTCCTTGATCGTCCTGACGCCGCCGTTGATCACGATCTGCAGATGCGGGTAGCTGGCCTTGAGGCGATAAACGAAGTCGTAGCGCAGGGCGGGAACCTTCAGGTTCTCTCGCGGCGACAGGCCACGAGACAGAGCCTTGCGGGCATGAACGACGAACAAATTGCAGCCGGCCGCAGCAACCATCTCGACAAATCGCGCGAGAAAATCGAAGCTGTCGTGTTCGTCGATCCCGGTGCGGATCTTTACGGTCACCGGCACCTGTACCCGGTGGCGGACAGCAGCAACGCAGCGCGCCACCACTTCGGGCTCGAGCATCAGGCAGACACCGAAACCGCCGTCGCGCACGCGGCCGCTGGGGCAGCCGACGTTCAGGTTCACCTCGTCGTAACCCATGTCCTCGGCAACTCGTGCCGCCTCGGCCAGTTCCCCCGGGTTCCGACCGGCCAGCTGCACCGCCAGCGGGTGCTCCGTCGCATCGAACCGCAACAATCTGGCCCGGTCGCCGCGTAGCACGGCCTGCGCGGTCAGCATCTCCGTGTACAGCCGCACGTCAGGCGCGAGCATCCGCAGGAAATAACGGCAATGCCGGTCCGTGACCTTCATCATCGGCGCAACGGAAATATGTGGTTGCGGGTTTGCTGCAGCCATCGGACTTCGTATCAGGTTTGTTTGCATCTGAGCTGCCGGCGGCCTGCCCGGTCTCGTGGCCTGCAGCTCCACCGGGGACGAATCCGGCGGATGTTCACCTGACGCCACGATGGCGGTCAAGCCTGCTCGACCCTGTCCGGCGTCGGCCAATGGAAGAATCTATAATCGCGCAACTCCGGGCTAAGCCGAGGGAACCGACTCCATGCAACGAAAAGGAATTCTCATCACCGGCGGCGCTGGCTACATCGGCAGCCACGTGGTCCGCCAGCTCGGCGAGGCCGGCGAACGGCTTGTCATCATCGACGACCTGAGCACTGGTTTCCGCTCGGCGGTCACGCATGGCACCCTGGTGGTTGCAAACACCGCCGACCGAGCCACCGTCGAGGGTGCGCTGCGTGCGTTCGAAGTCGACACGATCATGCATTTCGCTGCACACACGGTAGTTCCGGAATCCGTCTCCGATCCCCTCAAGTACTACGGCAACAACACCTGCGCCAGCCGGGAACTGCTGGCCTGCGCCCAACGCTTCGGCGTGAAGCACTTTGTGTTTTCGTCGACAGCCGCCGTCTACGGTATTCCACCGCGGGGCCGCGCCCACGAGGACGACCCCGTGAGCCCGATCAATCCATATGGTACGTCGAAGCTGATGACCGAGTGGATGCTGCGCGACCTGTCGCGGGCCACGCCTTTACGACACGTCACCTTGCGTTACTTCAACGTCGCCGGGTCCGACCCGGGTGGCCGCATTGGCCAGTCCACGCGCAACGCCACGCTGCTGACCAAGGTTGCCTGCGAGGCAGCCGTCGGCAAGCGCAGCCACGTGGCCATTTTCGGCACTGATTACGACACGCCGGACGGTACCGGCGTGCGCGACTATATCCACGTGGAGGACCTGGCTACGGCCCACGTCAAGGCGCTCGACTACCTTCGCTCCGGCGGCGGTTCTGCCACGCTGAACTGCGGCTACGGGCATGGATACAGCGTCCGGGAGATCCTGGCCGCCGTGGAGCACGCAAGCGGCGTTGCGCTGACGACACATGAAGAACCCCGCCGGCCCGGCGATCCGCCCGAACTGGTCGCGGTCGCGGACCGGATTCGGACAGTGCTGGCGTGGACACCCTGCTATGACGACCTGGAGAAAATCGTCGGCAGCTCCCTGAACTGGGAACGCCGGTTGCTGGTGGCGCCAGCGACGTAGCCGCCTCGCGCCTCAGCCCGAATCACGCGACTGAATATCGTATTTCTGCATCAGGTCGTAGAGCGTCGGTCGCGTCACACCGAGCACCTTGGCGGCCTGCGAAACATTGTCGCCAGCTGCAGCAAGTGCCCGGCGAATGGCGCGCGTTTCCGCTTCACGTCGCACCTCGCGCAGATTGAGCACGGGCGGGGTGACATCGGTATCGGCGAGACCCAGATCTGCCGCCGTGACCTGCTTTCCCTCCGCCATGATGACGGCCGCCCGAATCTTGTTCTCCAGTTCACGGACATTGCCGGGCCAGCGATAATTCTCGATCGCGTTCTGCGCGTCAGGACTGAAGCCCGCAATACGTCGTGCATGTTGCGCGGTTGCTTTTTCCAGTAACACCCGCGCAAGCACCAACCGGCCCCCATCGCGTTCCCTCAGCGGCGGAATCCGGATGGTGATCTCGCTGATGCGGTAAAAGAGATCCTGGCGAAACTGGCCATCGCGAATCCCGGCGTCGAGATCCTGGTTGGTGGCACATACCACGCGGACGTCGACCGGCACCTCTTCGCGCCCCCCGATGCGCTCGACGACCCTCTCCTGGAGAAAGCGCAGTAGCTTCGCCTGTAACGGCAGGGGCATGTCCCCGATCTCATCCAGGAACAGCGTGCCGCCATCAGCCGTCTCGATCTTGCCTGGGGTTTGCTTCACCGCACCGGTGAATGCACCCTTCTCGTAACCAAACAACTCACTCTCGAGCAACGTCTCCGGTATGGCGGCGCAATTGATCGCCACGAAGGCCTTGCCCGACCGCGGACTCAGCGTGTGGATTGCGCGGGCCAGCAATTCCTTGCCGGTACCGCTTTCACCCAGCAACAACGTCGTCGCATTGGTCGGCGCCACCTTCTCGATGATGCGGCATACCTGCAGCATCTTCTCGCTGGCTGCGACGATTCCGTCGAGCGGAGACGCGCTCTTCTCGCGCAGCAACCGCTGATTCTCCTGCTCGAGTTCGTATATCTGGTACGCGCGGTTCACGATGAGCTGCAGCACGTCGGTATCCACGGGCTTCTGGTAGAAGTCATAAGCGCCGAGACCCACCGCCTTGACGGCGTTCGCCTGGTCGCCGTGCCCCGTAACCACGATCACCTTGATGCCGGGTGCGAGCCCGATGATCTGCTCGAGTGTTGCGAACCCCTCCGATACGCCCTCGGCATCCGGTGGCAGGCCGAGATCCTGCAGGACGACTGGCGGCTCATGCCGACGCAAAGCGGCCAGGGCGGAATTGCGATCCTCGGCGACGAGGACCTCGTAGTCCTCGAAGCACCAGCGAAGCTGGCTCTGGAGACCCTTGTCGTCTTCGACCACCAGCAGGCGTCGGCGTTGCTCGGTCACGCTGCGCTCCCCGAATGTCTCATGCAGTCGCCTCGGCAACTTCCGCCAAAGGCAGGCGAATGGTAATGCGCGTGCCCTGGCCGGGTTTGGAGGCAACCTCCAGGGTGCCACCCGAATCCACCACGAAGGTTCGCGCCTGATAGGCCCCGATACCCATGCCCTTGCTGCCCTTGGTCGTGTCGAAAGGCCGGAAGAGCCTGGTGCGAACGAAGTCCGGATCCATTCCGCAGCCGTCGTCCTCGATGGTGATCACCGCGCCGCGATCGTCACGGCCCGCCCGGATCTCCACCTTACCATCGCTCCCGGTGGCCTCCTGTGCATTGCGAATCAGATGCGTCATCACCATCGCGAAGCGATCCCGGTCGATATTCGCACACATCTCTTCATCGACGTCGTGCAGTTTCGGCTCCGGAGCACCACCACGGCAACGCTCCACCGCGTCATGGAGCGTCGCAGACAGTCGTACACGGCCGCACTTGCCGCTTGTTTCGCCACTCTGGAGTTGCTGCAGCAGGCGACTCATGCGCGCAACGGAATTGTCGATCGTGGCGATCGCATCCTCGAAAAATGCGGGATTGCCTTTGTGCCGCGCGGCGTTTCTCACCACGAGCGACTGTTGTGCAATCAGGTTTTTCAGATCGTGCATGAGAAAGGCCGTAAGCCTGTTGAACGCCTCAAACTGCTTGATCTCCCCCAGCCGCTGGTCCGCATCGTACTGCGCCAGATGCGCCGCCACCTGTCGACCGGAGGTTCGCAGCAGATCGATCTCCTCGAAGGTAAGGCGAAATGCCGAACTCGACTGCATGAGCAACATGAACCCGATCAACGCCTCGTTGCTGATCAACGGAACCAGCAGCAGGGCGTCGGGAAACTGCTCCAGCCATGGGGGGCGGGGCAATCTGTCATACAAATCCGGATTCCGCGCCAGTTCCGCCGTATCGAGAATCCACTGACGCTCGAACATGAAGGCGATAACCGGATCGTCGGCGGGAACGCGTGCGTCCGACCACATTTTCGTATTCCATCCGGCCACGCAGGCAAGCGGCCCTTCAGGCTCGCTTCGCATCCACAGAAGGCCTGCAGGACTCGAAACAATCTGTGCCACCGCCTTGATCGACCGCTCGGGCAACGGCAGGCGCTGATCGGGCGACGACAGGGTATCGATGAGGCGCAGCCATTCCTCACGATAATCGTAGCGAAACGGCAGGAACCGTTTGCTCAGGAACACGCGAACCCGAGCGCTCAGCCGCTCGGAGAACAGGAGCGCCGCGACGGGCGATCCGGTCAGACCGATGACCAGCACTGCCGCCGGATAGATGCTTTCCGCGGGCAGCGCCCGGCAGAGCGGAACCGCCGCAACCAGCACCAGCAGAACGACGGCCATCGCCATGAGCCGCGGCAGATACGAGCGTGCCTGCGGAGAGACGAAGATTGCCAGGGACCACTGTGGCTTGAGTCGTACCGCGTACCCCAGCGACGCCACCGCGCCCAGCGTGAGCATGGCGCGGCCGGCAAGCACCGCCGGCGGGGCAAAACCACTCAGCAAACCGACCGACATCACCAACGCCTGCCCCCCTGCGGCCAACGCAGCCGCAGCTACCAGCGCCTTCAGACCACGACGCCCCTCGATTGGCGCATCCCGACCGAGCTGCGCGGCAAGGGACAGGCACGACAACGCGGCCGCCAGCCCGATGCCATCGAGAGCGGCGGAGAACCAGGGCGTGGGCCCGCGATCCAGCCAAAGCCAACCGACCACGAGCCCCATCGCCACGGCCACCGACCAGAAGACCATCAGGCAGCGACGCACCAGCTCCGGCATCGACTGTCGATACGGCCCTCGCAGCATGCGGTGCAATAACAGGTACCAGGTCGCTGTGTACGCCAGGTCCAGGGCGAACCCGGGTGGCGTGGTCGGCGCGAAAAATGAACCATCCGCTCCGGCAAGAAGGCCGCCCCAGAGAATGCCCCCGGCGGCAACCAGCAGTATCTGGCTGCGCAACAGTCCGCGCCCCCCGGCAATGAGGGCATAGCACGCCAGCACAGCGTGCCCGGCGGCTGCAACCAGATACCAAGACCACGGACTCAGGAGCGAGAACGACACCTGTCCCTCGTTCGCCCTGAACAGGCGAACCCGCGCACCATGCCACAACAACCCTTCAGATCATAAAGGGTTTCAGTGGTCGCCCCAAGCGCCGGCGCACCGCCTGAACCGCCAGCCGTCAGTCCGGTCGCAATACCGTCAGACGCGATAGGCGCTGTCGGAGCGGGCATCAGCGGGCCGGTTAGGCGGATAGCTGGCCCACTTGTCCTGGTAATACCGTTGTCGCAGGTCGCCGGCCGAGCGGCGATTGAAGGTGATGTAGATATTGCGCCGCGCTCGCTGACTGGTATTCGGCGGTGAACCATGCGGCACATAGGAATCGAAGAAGATGGCGTCGCCCGCATTCGCTTCGATCAGGCAATACTCCTCCGGCGGGCTGTAGGGCGGATCACTCTCGGTCAGTGGCTTCCACTCGGGAACCATCAGGCTGCGCTGGTAGTTGCCGGACTGCAGAAATGTCAGGGCGGCGTTGTCATGGCGATTGTCATCTACCGCGATGGCCATGGTGAGAAAAAAATCACAGTAGGCGTTCCAGCCCGCCGACTGGTCCTGGTGCAGCTTGTCGGCCCGGCAGCCGGGCAACTTGAAATTGACCTTCTCCTTGAAAAGACATGCGGGTTCGCCGAGCAGTTCGCTCGCGCCTGCCAAGGTAGCTGGCGTCATCAACAGTTCCGTAATCCCGGGATTATCCGGTCCGAGGAAGTGCTCCATGCGCACCAGCAGATTGCGCTGGCTGACCGGGCTCTTCTCGTAGTAACGAGCCTCGGATCCTTGTGGCTCAGTCGTCCGGGACATCTCATCCAGCCACTCGCCGACCCGGCGAACGGTATCCGTCGGGAAAAAAGCGGGCTTGACGAGAAATCCCCGCTGCTGGAACAGCTCGATCTCCGCTCGAGAAAAGACCATGGCGACCTCCCTGCCGGACCGCGCGAGGATTTCCTGCCACGGAAAGCCGGACAATTGCGGTTAACACTTATGCCGGCGGCATCGCAGGTTGCCTGCTGCGATGGGGGTGGCCATCCCAGCGAGATGCTGCCGCTGCCGTCGCCAGCCCACGGCCGCAGAACGCACGTGCCCGACCGGAACAGACAGTGACCCGGCCGGCGAAAGAATTGGCGTCCCCACGGGGATTCGAACCCCGGTTACCGCCGTGAAAGGGCGATGTCCTAGGCCTCTAGACGATGGGGACGAGACGGCGACCGGCAGCAGGAGCGACTGGTGGAGCTAGTCGGGATCGAACCGACGACCTCTTGCATGCCATGCAAGCGCTCTCCCAGCTGAGCTATAGCCCCACGCGGGGGCGGACTTTACGCACGCGCCTCCGGACTGTCAAGAAATCGACACACCGCTTCACGTCAGCACGAAATCAAGCGAGCCGTGTTCACCGATCGTGAGACAGACAGCGCGCTATGGCCGCATCGAGGCGTGCAAGGACCCGTGTCCGCCCAACCAGTTCCAGGGTAACGTCAATCGGCGGCGAAACGGTCCCGCCGGTAATCGCAACGCGCAAGGGTTGTCCGATTTTTCCGAATCCCAGCCCCGTCTCGTCGGCCACCGCCGCGATTACTGCGTGCAGGCGCTCCCGGCGCCAGTCGTTCAACTCCTGCAGACCGGCGCGCACTTTAGCCAGGGGCTCGGCGGCGCCGGGCACGAGGTGCTTGCGCGCCGCCTTTTCGTCAATCTGCTGGAGGTCACCGAACGCGTAGGCGCTGGCAACGACGATGTCCTCCAGCGTCACTGCCCGTTCCCGGTAGGCCGCAACCAGCCTCTCGAGTGAAGCTCCGTCACGCCAATCCAGCCCCCGCCGCTCCATGTGCGCCTGCAGCAGTTGCACGAGGCGCGTCTCATCGGCGGTCATGATGTATTGCTGATTGAGCCATGCAAGTTTCGCCGGATCAAAGCGCGAGGCCGCTGCATTGATCGAATTGAGGTCGAAGAGTCGAATCATCTCTTCCCGGCTGAAAATTTCCTGATCGCCGTGCGCCCAGCCGAGGCGGACCAGATAATTCAACATCGCCTCGGGCAAATAACCCTGCTCGCGGTACTCCAGCACGTTTTCTGCACCATGGCGCTTTGAGAGCCTTGCACCGTCAGGGCCGAGAATCATCGGCAGATGCGCATAGGCCGGAACAGGCTGGCCGAGAGCGCGCAGAATATTGATGTGTCTCGGCGTATTGGTTAAATGATCGTCACCGCGAATGACATGGGTGATGCCCATGTCGGCGTCATCAACAACCACGCCAAAATGAAAAGTCGGAATGCCGTCGGAGCGAAGCAGGATGAGGTCGTCCAGCGTGCGGTTGTCGAATGCCACCTCGCCCCGGACGAGATCCTCCACCGTCACGATGCCCTCGTCGGGATTACGGAACCGGATCACCGGACGGATGCCGGGCGGCGCATCGCGCCGGCTGCGGCAGCGCCCGTCGTAACGCGGCGTCTCGCCGCGCGCGAGCTGATCTGCCCGCATGGCGTCGAGTTCCTCGCGCGAGCAATAGCAGCGATAGGCGCTGCCCGCTTCCAGCATCGACTCGGCTACCTGCTGGTAGCGCTGCAGGCGATCGGTCTGCCGAAAAGGACCTTCGTCGTAGTCGATCCCGACCCATGCGAGGCCCTCGATGATCGCGTTGATCGATTCCTCAGTCGAGCGCTCGCGATCGGTGTCCTCGATCCTCAACAGGAAGCAACCGTGGTGGTGACGCGCAAAGAGCCATGAAAACAGCGCGGTTCGTACCCCGCCAATGTGCAGGTAGCCGCTCGGGCTCGGCGCAAAACGTGTCCTTACGGTCATGACAGCGATGCTTTTTTCCAGGAACCGGGGCGCAGATTGTACCGTGCGCTCATGAGCGGCATCGCTGCGGGGCGCCAGCTCAGCGCCCGTCGTTGCATTTCCGATTGGCAGAGCGACCCACCCTTGTCAGACTTTCCACCTGTATGACGCATAACACCGGTGGCGAACGACTTCTGACCGAGCTTGATGCGCTGTTCCCGGCAGGAGTGTGCACCGTAATGTCGCATTCCCGCGCAGCGGCAGATCCGCTCTGGCCAGCGGAGACCGAGTTCGCCAAAGCGTTCAGCCCGGGCCGGTTGGCAGAGTTTCGCCATGGCCGCGCCTGTGCGCGCGCTGCGTTGCTGCGACTGGCAGTGCTGCCGGCCGCAATCCTTGCCGGGAATAATCGGGCACCGCTCTGGCCCGCAGGCATCATCGGCAGCATCAGTCATGCGGGCGAAACGGCGGCGGCAGCGGTGAGCGACGACGGCGGACTCATCGCGCTCGGTCTCGACCTGGAGCCAGCGCTGGAACTGGAAGAGAACCTGTGGCCACGCATCTGCCGCCGGGAGGAACTGGACCAATTGCGAACCCTCCCGGGTTCACCAGGGCTGGGCGTTCGGCTGCTGTTTTCGGCAAAGGAGGCTGCCTACAAGGCGCTCTGGCCTGTGACACGCCGTTTTCTGGATTTTCACGATCTGGCGGTGCGTTTCGATCCCGACACCCGAAGGTTTGTGGTTTCTTCCCACGGGGACGCGTTCACCGCCGATGTTGCCGCCAGGATGGATGGCCGGTTTCTTGAAACCGGAGGCTTGATCGCAACCGGCGTTGCCATCCGACGCTGAGCCGGACGGGCCCGGTGGGCTAAGCCGAACGTCGCCGCGACCTCGTCGCGCCGGGCCCCGCCGACGCATGAGTGGGCGACTGGGACGCGCCAGGCTCCGGGGCGCGCACAGGCACGCGGCACCGGGTGATATCCGCTGCCCGCCGCGGCAAACCCTGCCGACGATCGGTGCCACAACGACGTTCCGGCCCGGCATAAGCCGTGCCGTGCGTCTTACGGCGGTCCTCCTGCGTACGCCGATCCGCTACCGTGCTTCGACGCCGGCAAATCGACCGGCGGAAGAACCTCATGACTCGCCATGAGTGCATGATCAGCACGAAATACACGATGCCGACACCGAGAAAGGCAACAGCGATCCCGAGATCGGACCAGTCCCACCAGGTGCTGGCGAGGCCGACTGCGACGCCCATGCTCCCCAGCGCAGCCATGATTGCCACGGTCTGATTCACGCTGTAGCCGGCCAGCAGGAAAATATGATGGAGATGTTCGCGGTCAGGAGAAAACGGGGAACGGCCCCGCGCCATGCGCCGCAACATCATGGCAACGGCGTCGATGATGGGCACCATGACGAACCAGAGCGCTGCCGCAGGCTTGATCACGCGGTCGGGTACCTGTGACAGGGAAATTGCGAACCAGGTGACAGCGAATCCCAGGAACATGCTGCCGGCATCCCCGAGAAAAATAGACGCCCGGTTTCGTCCCGGGAGTCGCAGGTTGAACAGCAGGAACCCGATGATGCCGCCGCCCAGTACCGCAAGCAGCGCGGCGCTCTCCCCGCCTCCCCAGACTGTTTCGGCGATCCAGAAGCCAAGCAGCGAGATCAGCGCCTGGCTGCCGCTCAAGCCGTCCAGCCCATCACACATATTCAGCGCATTGATGACTCCGATGGTCGTAAAGATCGTAAACGGAATGGCCAGGACTCCGAGATGAAGCACCGCGCCGGACACGGTCATGCTCCCCAGATCGGAGAGCAGAATGCCGCCGCTGAAAATCATCGCAAGCGCAGCGGCGGTCTGCGCCATGAACCGGATGCGCGGCGACAATTCGAGGAAGTCGTCCACTACCCCAACCGCGACCAGCAACAGCCCGGCAAGCAGAAAACTGAGGATCTCCGGTGCCGCTGCCGATAATCCCGACCAGGCCGGGATCGCAGATGCGACCGCGACCGCGGCGAAGATCGCCAGGCCGCCAACCAGCGGAATCGGGCCCTGATGCACCTTCCTGGCATTGGGCACATCGACGAGCCCGACGACGAGCGCCAACGGCCGCATAATGACGATCAGCGCGGCTGTCAGGGCGAAAGCGAGGACAATTGGCAAAACCGGGGTCATTGGCGAAGCCGTATCGGGGCGGTGTTCTCAGCTTCGGTTCAACGCCGGAAAATTGCCTATATGACGTTGAATTATCGGTTGATAATATGGCGTTTTCTGCGATCTGCAGCACGGCCGGAAAAGTCCGGCTGGCCGAGAATATGTCGCGAGCTTGCGTCGCAGTACGGGTTCTGCGACGGACTCCCGACGATTCACAGGGGCAGCAGCCGCAGAATTCTAACGGTATTCAAGCTGATATGACTGCCTTAAAACAGGCTTAAGACGAGAACCAGAGGCACGACGCGGCCCCGGCCAGGTTCGAACCGCGGCCGTGCCGTCACAATGTCCTGTCGATGGAGCGAGCGTCCCTTACGGGATCCCAACATCCGGAGTCGGTTGTAATGATCAAGAGAAACGTGGTTTTCCGCATAGTTCAGTTGCCGCTGGCCATCGCGCTGCTCCTTACGGCACAAGCATCGATTGCAGCAGACGCCCCTCCGTCCCGGGACCCCTACCGCGTCAGCCCCGGTGACGTGCTGCAGATCTCGGTCTGGAAGGAAGAAGACCTGCAGCGCGAGATGCTGGTGAATCCGGATGGGCACTTTGCCTTCCCGCTGGCCGGCGACATGCTTGCTGAAGGCAAGACGGTCGAAGAAATCCGCCAGGAGCTGACGGAGAAACTCAGCCGCTTCATACCCGAGGTGGTGGTCACGGTGGCCGCGGTCCAGCTCAACGGCAACAAGGTTTATGTCATCGGCCAGGTCAACCGGCCGGGTGAATTCGTCATGAACCGGGCGACCGACGTCATGCAGGCCATCAGCATTGCCGGCGGCCCCACCACCTTTGCCGGACTCGATGACATCGTGATCCTGCGACGCGGAGAGCAAGGTTCTCAGGTCGCGATCCCGTTCAGGTACGGCGACGTCCAGAAAGGACAGAAGCTGGATCAGAACATCATCCTGCGGGCTGGCGACACGGTGGTGGTGCCCTGAGTCCCCGCGTCGGCCGGTCACCGGACGCATTTCCCGTGAACAGCAACCCGGCAATCTGCGTGAGAGAGCACACCAGACCGAGCACTCCGACCCGCCACGGCGAAATCTGGCGGTTGTGGGCAGTGGCCGTGATGCTGCTGCTCCCGGCCTGGGCCATGGGCGCCACGGCCTGGGAACTCACCCCGAGGTTCGGCACCGAGTTGTCCTATGAGACCAACCCGTCCAACACCTCAAGGCGCTCCGACGAAGACGACGTAGTCATCCTGATGGTGGTGCCTGCGGCGAAAATTGCCTGGCGATCACCGAAAAGCAGCCTCAATTTCAACCCGCAACTGCGGTTTCGCGACGACTACGGTAACGACAGCAACTACCAACTGGATGGCACGGATGTGCTGTTACCGGCTTCCGCGCGCTATCGGGGCCTGCGCTCGGAGGCCAACGTCGGCCTCGGCTACTCGCAAATCCCCAGTCGCGAAGCCGATTACCAGGTGGTAAATCCGAATGCCCCGCTGCCGCCCGGTGGCGTCGGTTGTGCAGTCGATGCCAGGGGACGTTGCAAAGTCGATGAAACCCAGACCCGCTGGTATATCAATCCCGGGTACACATTCAACGTGTCGCCGCGGTCCGTGGTCGATGTCAACGGCGGCTTTACGACGATTCGGTATGACGAAGCAGAGATCACCGGCCGCTATGATTACGACTACATCAATGGCAGCCTGTCTTTCACGCGATTGCTGACCGAGCAACATCGGCTCAGCGTCTCGTTCAATGCGGACCGCTTCGAGGCAGACCAGGACATCGGATCGGTGAAGAACACCACCGACACCATGGGCGTCAGCCTGGGCTATGAGTACGCACTGTCACCGGCCACCAGCCTCACGGTCTCTGGTGGCGCATCCGTCAGCGACTTTTCCATCGATGGGCGCGTAACAGTCGGCGGGATGCCTTGCTACGATCCGAACACCAATCAGTTCGTGTTGTGCGAAACCAAGGGCGAGGACAGCAACTTCGTCGGCGAACTCTTTCTGCGACAACAACTCGATGAGGCGATTACCGCCCAGGTCGGCATAAGCCGGAGCATTCAGCCAAACTCGGACGGCGCGAAAACCACGGTCGATTATGCGACCGCTTTTATTCAACGAAGCTTCAGCCCGCGCCTGTCAGCCACCGCAGGCGTCAGCTATACGAAACAGGAAGCGATAGGCGCCAGCGACATCGAGCTGCTGCGGCAGCGATTCGACCGCGACTACTACCGGCTCGAACTCGGTACATCCTGGCAGCTGTCCCGGAACTGGAGCATCAGCGGCAAATACACCTACTACTTCGACGACCAGAGCGTCGTTACGCCGATCGGCGTCGGCAATCAATCAGTCGATTCGCGCAATCACATTTTTGGCCTTGGCTTCCAGTACGTCGGCTTGCCGATCCGTTAACCACAGCCCGAGTCGCGTACCGGACCCCAGGCAATTCTCGTCCATTCAAACAGCGGAGCCGCTTTTCGCATGCCCATGAATATCAGTGTCTTTGGCCTCGGCTATGTTGGCGCAGTTTCGGCTGCCTGCCTCGCCCGCGATGGTCATCATGTCATCGGCGTTGACCCGAACGCGACCAAGGTCGATCTCATAAACTCGGGTCGCTCGCCGATAATCGAGAACGGGCTCGAGGATCTCATTGCCAGCGCGGTTAAGGCCGGGCGGCTACGTGCCGTGACAGAGGCCTCCGTCGCGATAGCGAACTCCGACCTGACGATCGTTTGCGTCGGCACGCCGAGCGAGACCAATGGCAGCCTGAACTTGCGTTTCGTCAAGGCGGTGTGTGAGGAGATCGGCGCCTGCCTGCGTTCGAAAGAGCGCTACCACACCGTGATCATGCGCAGCACCATTCTTCCAGGCACCATGCGCAACCTGGTCATCCCCACGCTCGAGTCAGCATCCGGCCTGACTGCCGGACAGGGCTTCGGCATCTGCAACAACCCGGAGTTTCTCCGCGAGAGCACCGCGATTCACGATTATGACCATCCGCCAAAGACGGTCATCGGAATGATCGACGAACGCAGCGGCGCGACAGCCAGGAGCCTTTACGAGCATCTGCCGGCGCCCATGATACAAACGGCCATCGAGGTCGCCGAGATGGTCAAGTATGTAGACAACGTGTGGCATGCGCTCAAAGTCGCCTTCGCCAACGAGGTCGGCTCCATCTGCAAGCGCCTGAGCATAGACAGCCACCTGGTCATGGACATTTTCTGCCAGGACAGGAAGCTGAATATCTCTCCCTACTACCTCAAGCCGGGCTTCGCCTTCGGGGGTTCCTGTCTTCCCAAGGACGTCTCGGCGTTGACGTACAAAGCCGGCCGGCTGGACCTGCAGCTGCCACTTCTGGAGTCCATCATGGAAAGCAACAAGCTCCATATCGAGCGGACACTCGAGATGGTGCTGGCACATGGACGGAAACGAATCGGGATCCTCGGGCTGAGCTTCAAGGCCGGAACAGATGATCTGCGCCACAGCCCCATGGTCGAAGTTGCGGAACGGCTGATCGGAAAGGGCTACGACGTGCGCCTGTATGACCGAAACGTCAGCCTGTCGCACCTGATCGGAGCGAACCGGGACTACATTCTCGTCCACATCCCGCATATCGCCAGGCTCTTGGTCGGTACGCTGGAGGAGCTCGCCGAATTCGCCGAAATCATACTGGTCGGTAATGCCGACCATGAGTTCACGCGAATTGCCCCGATGCTCTCGGACCGCCAACACATCATTGATCTGGTCCGTCTCGATCTTGCCGATGGCAAATCGAGCTACGAAGGGCTTGTCTGGTAAAAATACTGCAGCCGTCGGACTCGCGCAGCAGCTATTGGCGACCGTGCACGGTCTCAGGCCTCGGCTTTCCGGTGAGTCGATGCAATCTGGTGGGCGATGAAGGGATCGAACCTTCGACCTCTCCCGTGTGAAGGGAGCGCTCTCCCGCTGAGCTAATCGCCCGATGTCGGCCTGCCTGGGCCCCCGGACGGGCCCTTACAGAAAACGCACAGATGCGAACCGGCGCACATAATAAGCCAACCGCTCGCGCGCCGGAAGGCAGCCCGGTGTAATACCATATGCATGGTCTTTCGACGTAAGCCTGAACCCGGGATCTGGCCCCATGTATGAGAACTATTTCGGACTGACCTGTCGGCCGTTCGACCTTGCGCCGGACCCACGATTCATCTACATGACTGCTCAGCATTCACGTGCTGTGGCCAACATCAAGTTTGCCCTGATGAACAGGGACAGTTTCGTCATCATCACCGGCGAAATCGGCATCGGCAAGACAACCATCCTGAATACGGTACTCGAGGAGCTTGGCCCTGATTTCGTGACTGCGAAGCTGACTCATACGACCCTCTCCCATATCGAGCTTCTCCAGGCGCTGCTGTCCGAGTTCGGCATGCCGATCTACAAGAAAAAGAAGGTGCTCCTCCTGGACACCCTCCGCTCCTTCTTCCTGAAAAAGCACGAAGAAGGCAAACACGTGGTGATCATCGTGGACGAGGCTCAGAACCTGACCGGTCCGGCCCTCGAGGAACTCCGCCTTCTGTCGTGCATAGATACTGCCGATCGGAAGATCATCAGTATCGTGCTGACCGGCCAGCCGAACCTTGACGATCTGATCGATGCACCCGGGCTGACACAACTGCGCCAACGTGCGCGCTTGCGTCAACGTCTGGATGCGCTGAGCGAGGACGATACCATTCACTACCTGCAGCACCGCCTGGCGATCGCCGGCGGCGATGTTGAGAAGATCTTCACCCCGGACGCAGTCAAGGACGTACATCGGCTGACCCAGGGTATTCCTCGACTTATCAATACGTTATGCGATACTGCTCTCACCGCCTGCATGGTTGAGAACATCCCGACCGTCACTCTCGAGGTCATCGACGAGGTCGTCCACGAGTTGCGATGGCAGTGGTTCGAGGAGCGCGACCGGCATCCGACTGCAGAGCACAGCGCCCCCGGATCAGCCACGGCATCGGGAAAACCCCGCGCCTCCCGCGTGATGCTCATGGTCTACAAGGCCGGCCAGTTCGTCGAACAGGCACAGGCGTCCCAGTTTCCGTTCGTAATCGGACGCAGCAATGCCAACGACCTGGTCATCATCGACAAAGAGGTGAGCCGTCGACACGCGCTGATCGACTGCATCGGCGGCATTTACGTCGTCGAGGACCTCAACAGCAAGAACGGCATTCTGGTCAATCACAAACGCCGCCCGCGCGCGCTGCTGCGCTCCGGCGATATCATCACGTTCGGTCAGATCGACGTCGTGTTCTATACGGACAGAACTGCCATGAAGGACATCACTCATGCGGCAGTTCAATCCGCGAGCAATGACTCCCTGCCGGGCAGCAACGGTTCCTCGGGTGATCTGGCCGAAGAAATCGAGCAGACCGCAAGACGCAAGACAAAAGGCGTGGTGGAGCTTTCCTGACGGCAGTTACGGTCCTCCGGGCCAGACCGTAATCGGGTTATCCCCTGATCCTGCTCAGGCAGCAGGTGCGTTGTAGCTAGGCGACGTCTCTCTTTCGCTGCACGGCCGCGGGAATCTTCGCAATTTCGGGTTCGCCTTCTTTCGTGGCGTCCTGATTCCGCGTCCCGGCCATGCTCATGCTCCGGCCCCAGACGACAACCTCCAGCGTCTGAATCAGGATGAACAGATCAAACACGATGCCGGCGTTCTTGATGTAAAAAAGATCGTATTTGAGTTTTTCGCCGGCGTCCTCTACGGAAGCGCCGTAGGGGAAGTTCAACTGGGCCCATCCGGTGAGCCCTGGCTGCATGGAGTGCCGGAAATCGTACAGCGGCAAACCGGCTACCAGCTTTTCCACAAACTCGGGCCTCTCGGGTCTCGGCCCGACAATACTCATTTCGCCCCGAATGACATTGACGAGCTGCGGAAGCTCGTCGACACGAAAACGACGGATGACACGCCCCGTCCGGGTCACGCGATCATCGCTCCGGCGCGCCGCCCACAACGGGCCGGTAGACGCCTCCGCATCCACACCCATACTGCGGAATTTCAGCAATTCGAAAACGCGCCCGCCCTGGCCTACCCTGCGCTGACGATACAGTAGCGGCGCATTCCACCCCTCTTCGATCCAGACGCCAACTGCCACCAGCAGAAATATCGGTGCCGACAGGCACAAAAGCGCACTGCCGGCAAGAAGATCGAGAATTCGCTTCGCCGTACGAAATCCCCAGCGGGTATGCCCGCTGGATGCAAAAATCAGCCAGCCGGGGTGAAGAACATCGAGGTCGATCTTGCCGGTTTCCTGCTCCAGAAAGTCCACGATGTCACGGACAGCCACTCCGTCATAGCGCAGTCGCAGCAGCTGGGCGGTCGGAAACGTCCCTCGCCTGTCGTCAAGGCCAACCACTATTTCATCGAACTGCAGGTGTTGCAGATCGTCCTCGGATTCGAACAGCGGGCCGATTCCATGTTCCTGCGCAAGCGCACGCTCGGCCTCGCTGCCTGGCAGGAAGCCCACTATGTCAAACCTGCGACGATCAGAACGGCGCCTCAGCATGCCCAGTTTCGCAGCAACCCGGCCTGAACCAATGACGAGGACCCGACGCTTGACGGGGTTGTGGTCGAGCAGGCGCAGCATTGCCGAGCGAACCGCTGTTACACCGAGGAAGGAGCCGATCATCGCGAATCCGACAGTCAGACGGCCGGTGTTGTAAACAGGGAACAAATAGAAAAAAAGCACGAAGGCGAGTCCGCCAAGGCCAACGCCGACGAGTACCCGTGCGACCCCTTCCCGGAAAGTCGGACGCTGCCGGGCGCGATACAGGCCCATCGTGACCAGCCCGAGCACCATGCAGACTGCAAATGAGGTGGCACGCGGCAACACAGGCCCGACCAGCAGCTCACCGGCCTGCAGGTTCAGCCCGAACCGGATCCAGGTACCCGCGTACAACGAGCCGAAAGCGACCGCGAACTCCGCAGGAACCAGGATAAGCAGGGGATTCGACAATCTGCTGAACATTAGCTCTTAGCCGTATTAAGTAAGCAGCGTCCTTTGCGCCGTCTCAAAAGAGCGCATCCGGCCTGCATCAGCGATTCGCGAAGCCTGAACCGAAATTATAGGCCGCACCAGGGATCGCCACCAGCGAACACGTCCCACAACGCCTCGGACCTGGCAGTTCACATAAGAGTTCATGCCAGGAGGGCGGCAGAATCGTCTTTGGCCCTGCCCTTCGTGTCCGCGCAGACCAGGCGGTTGCCTGGGTGAGCAATCGATGCCGAAACAGTGAGCAGCACCCCGATTATCCGAGGTTTTTTGCCAGCAGCGGCCCCACCATTGTCGTCACCGGCAAGGGCAGCCTTTGCCAGAGACGGATGAGGCCCTGGTAGCGGGGATTGTCAGGGGTCACGTTCGGCAGCGAACTGGCGCGGACCAGATCGTACTGATACGGCAGAGTCCGGGGCTCGAACCCCCAGTGGGTCTTGAACCGGTAAGAGCCGCTTCCCTGGCGACTACGGCCAAAATCGAAAATACGGACACCGCGACTCAGGGCATGTACGAGTAGTTCCCAGTACATGAAGTCGTAAGCGTGATACTCACGCGCGAGCCTTGTGCCACCGCCGTAGTACGGCAACACCTCGTCGCGGAAATAAAAACTCATCACCGCGGCCAATGCCGGCCCGGCTTGCTCTCGACGAACCGCCATGATCTCGCATTTGTCGCCGAAGACTTCTTTCAGAATCGCGAAATAACGCAGTGGTAACACCGGCGTACCGAGATTTCGCAGGCTCTCGGCATAAGCGCTGAAAAACTCTTCCACACCAACTTCGAACCGCGGCGCAAGACCCTTGGCAGTCCCCTTGCGTATCATCGCCCGCTGCTTGCGGGGGATCGCACTCATGTTGCGCTCCGGGTCCTGGTCGAGCTCCCTGCGGAATGTCACGTAACGGTCAGTAGCCTGCAGGTCCGGCACGGCCTGCTGGTTGCGCAGCTCGAGATAGTCAACTTCCAGGCGGCCGGCAAGCGCCGAAGCATGACCGACCAGGGCCTGCCGGATATCCGGATTCGCGGCTACCGGGCCACCGTACACACAGAATGGAAGTGAGATGAGCTTGTTGCCAAACAACCGACTGCGTATCTCGGCCAGAGGCAACACCCCGGTCATCTGGCTTCCGGAACGCGTGAAAAGAAAAAAGGTCCGGTGCCCGAAGGATTGTTCGATGACGTCCTTCCATCCGGCCAGATGAAAGAACGTACCCTCCGGGTGCCCGGTGACGAACTGGTCCCAGGCTGGAAAGTCATCCCTGTTTTTCAGTTCACTCACATCCACCATTTCCGACCTCCGCTCGTGGGCCCGCGCTCATCGCCGACACTCGCTCCTTGAGTCCGCGGCCCCCGGAGTCATAGCGGTTTCAGCCCGGTTGCCAACATGCGCCTGAGCGCCGGCCGGGACGACTCCCGCTCCGAAGCGCGGCAGCGTGTCCCCAGACGGCTGGACACTCGCTCATACCGCCAAGTGCATCGAATTGTAGGCACCGCGCCGCCTGGAAGCCCGGATTCCCATCACACATGAAGGCGCGGCCTGCGCGATCAACGCCCGCTGAGATGAATCCGTCCCGCAACCGTGTCGGCCACACGCCAACCACGCGGACGCCAGGGGTCAGCGTTTGTCGATCAACGCAAGTATCGTTCGGGTACGTTCGGCCAGGAGCGCCATGTCCTGACGGGTTTCAACGTTCAGCCGGAGTACCGGCTCGGTATTGGACAGGCGCAGATTGAATCGCCAGCAGTCGAACTCGAGACTCAGGCCATCAGTCGTGTCGGTCGAAACCGCCACCGAAGCGAACTGATCACGAACGCGCGCGAGCGCAGCAGCCGGATCCGCCAGTTTGCGATTGATTTCGCCGCTGCAGGGAAACTTCGCAATGCGCTCAGCGACCAGCTCAGACAGCGGTCGGTCGCTGGCGCTGACGAGCCCCGCCACCAGTAACCAGGGAATCATGCCGCTATCGCAGTAGGCAAAATCGCGAAAATAGTGGTGGGCGCTCATCTCACCGCCATAAATCGCGTCTTCCTGGCGCATTCGCTCCTTGATGAATGCGTGGCCCGTTTTGCATTGAATGGGGGTGCCGCCATTGCCTTGCACCACATCGCGGGTATTCCAGACCAGCCGGGGGTCATGGACGATCCGGCCGCCACGATCCCGCTGCAGCATTGCCTCGGCGAGCAACCCGACGATGTAATACCCCTCGATGAATTCGCCTTTCTCATCGAACAGAAAGCACCGGTCGAAATCACCATCCCATGCGATGCCGAAATCCGCTCCCGCGCTGCGTACCGCGTCCCGGGTTGCCGCCCTGTTCTCCTCGACGAGAGGGTTTGGCACTCCGTGCGGAAATGTGCCATCCGGTTCGTGATTGACCTTCACCATGCGGAACGGAAGGTGCGGCTCGAGCCGATCGATGATCGGTCCCGCGCAACCATTTCCTGCGTTGACGACCAGCTTGAGCGGCTTGAGTGACGACTGATCGACGTATTGCAACAGGTGTCGAATGTACGCGTCGCGATTGTCCACCGACTGCCGGCGACCACGGACATCTACCTGGGAACTGACCTCGTCCATGGGCCCCTGGACAAGGCGGCGGATCTCATCAAGACCGGTGTCGCCGCTTATTGGCCGCGCCTCGTGCCGAACCAGCTTCATGCCGTTGTAGTCGGCGGGATTGTGGCTCGCGGTAACCATGATTCCGCCGCCGGCGCGAAGGTTCCACGTGGCAAAGTACACCTCCTCCGTGCCGCAGAGGCCAATGTCCAGAACATTCACCCGCTCGTCGGTCAGCCCCTTGATCAGCGCCTGGCAGATTCCGGGTCCGGTGAGCCGCACGTCACGACCTACGACTACGGAACCTGGCTGTATGAAGCGCCCGTACGCCCGGCCAATGCGATAGGCAAGCTCCGGGTTCAGTTCATCCGGGACTCGCCCACGGATATCGTAGGCCTTGAAGCAGGCCAGCGCTGCGGTCATGCCGCACCAGCCGCACGACGACCTCGCGCCGCCGCATGCTCAGATTCAGTCGGTGCGTCCCTGCCGGCCATACTTGTCCTCCAGGCGAACGATATCGTCTTCACCGAGATAGTCGCCAACCTGAACCTCGATGATTTCCAGCAACTCCGTACCCGGGTTCTCGATCCGATGACGGGCGCCGACCGGGATGAACGTATGCTCGTTTCGTTTCAGGTCAAAAACACGGTCGTCGAGGGTGATACGGGCGCGCCCTGACACCACCACCCAGTGCTCGGCACGCCGGTGATGGAGTTGCAGGGACAGTATGGCGCCGGGAAGAACCGCGAGTCGTTTGACCTGGAAGCCCGGGCGGGACTCGAGACTGTCATAGCTGCCCCAGGGACGGAAGACCTCCCGGCCATGAACGGTCTCTTGCCGATTCCGGCTCGACAACTCCTCGACCAGTGCCTTGACGTCCTGCGCCCGCTCCCTGGGCGCCACCAATATTGCGTCCTTGGTCTCGACGACGATACATTCATCGAGTCCGACAGCGCCAATAAGCCGGCTTTCCGCGCGGATCAGTGAGTTCGTACAGCCAACGGCAACCACGTCACCGTGCATTGAATTACCGTTCGAATCGACCGCGGAAGCGTCGAGCAATGCCCCCCAGGTCCCGACATCGCTCCAGCCCGCATCCATGGGCACCACCGAACCGCGACTCGTGTTTTCCATGACGGCATAGTCAATGGAAACCGACGGCGAACTGAGAAATGCCTCACGCGCGGGAAGGACGACACGCTGGTCGATACGCGCCTCCGCAACCGCTCGGTGGCAGGCTGAATAGACGTCTGGTGCGTGCTCACGAAGCTCCTTCAGGTAGCTCTCCGCCCTGAACAGGAACATACCGCTGTTCCAGAAATAGCTGCCTGACGCCACATACTCCTGCGCTGTAGCAAGGTCCGGCTTCTCTACGAACTCTGCGATGCGATGCGGTGCCGCGCCGGCCCTGGCCCGGATATACCCGTAGCCGGTCTCGGGCCTCTCAGGAACGATGCCGAACGTGACCAGCTCGCCATCAGCCGCAGCGGTGAGTCCGGCATCCAGGGCCCGGGCAAATGCGCCGACGTCGCGGATGACATGATCTGACGGCAATACCAGCAGCATCGCTCCGTCGCCGCCCCTGTCACCGCCAGCCAGCAACGCGGCGAGCGCCACGGCCGGCGCCGTATTGCGCCCGGCCGGCTCCAGCACCAGCGTCGGCTCGATGCCGATTGCGAGCAACTGTGCGTCGACGAGAAACCGATGAGCCTCGTTACAGATGACCTGGGGCCCGAGCACCTCCGGCCGCGCCTTCCGGGTACGCAACCACGTATCCTGCAGCAGCGAGTGCTCCCCAAAAACCGTCAGGAGTTGCTTCGGCATCTGTGCCCGCGACAGCGGCCACAGGCGTGTACCCGCACCTCCACACAGAATGACGGGAACGATTCTCATGACAGGATTACGTGCCGGTATGCCATGCTCATGACGTCTGCATCAGGAGCGCGCTCGGGTCCGCTCGCCGCGACCCACCCCGAAATACCTCAGGCCCATGCGTGTCACCATGGCTGGATCGTAGATGTTTCGGCCATCGAAGATGGCTTTTCCCGAAAGTCGTTCGCGTATGAGCTCGAAATCCGGGCTGCGAAATTCCTGCCACTCCGTGACCACGGCCAGCACATCGGCCCCCTCGAGCGCCTCGGCCGCAGTAGCGCAGTACACGAGATCCGAACGCTCGCCAAAAATGCGTCTTGCCTCCAGTTGCGCCTTGGGATCGTAGGCACGGATGCGCGCGCCCGCTGCCCAGGCCTGCCGCATCAGGACGCAACTCGATGCTTCACGCATGTCGTCCGTGTTCGGCTTAAAGGCAAGCCCCCAAAGCGCAATCGTCCGCCCTTTCATCTGTCCGCCGAAAAAGTCCCGGATCTTCTCGAACAGCAGACCCTTCTGCCGGTCGTTGACATTCTCGACTGCCTGCACCAGTTCCATCCGATAACCGTGCTCTTCCGCCGAGCGGATCAGCGCGCTCACGTCCTTGGGAAAACACGACCCGCCGTATCCGCAACCCGGGTAAATGAACTCGAATCCGATTCGCGGATCGGAGCCGATTCCTACACGCACCCGCTCGACATCCGCCCCACAGACCTCCGCCATGTTGGCGAGTTCGTTCATGAAACTGATCTTTGTCGCCAACATCGCGTTGGCGGCGTACTTCGTCAACTCCGCCGAACGCACGTCCATGACGATGATCTTGTCGTGATTACGGCTGAACGGCTCATACAGGTCCCGCAGCATCTCCGTTGCGCGATCGGAACTCGATCCTACGATTATCCGATCGGGCTTCATGAAGTCTCCGACCGCGGCCCCCTCCTTGAGAAACTCCGGATTGGACACGACGTCGAAATCGATCGATACGCCACGACGCTGCAGGGCTTCTGCGACCGTTTCACGAACCTTGTCAGCCGTACCGACCGGCACTGTCGACTTCGTGACGATCACCCTGTACTCGGTCATTTCGCTGCCGATCGCGCGCGCCACCGTCAGCACGTGCGCAAGATCCGCAGAGCCATCTTCATCCTTGGGCGTGCCGACGGCGATAAACTGAAAAGGACCGTGCCGGATCCCGGCTGCGACATCCGTGGTGAACCGCAGGCGGCCCGCACTGGCGTTGCGGCGCACCATCTTGTCGAGCCCCGGCTCATAGAATGGCACGTGGCCCTGCTCGAGCGCCTTTACCTTGCTGGCGTCTATATCCACACAGGTCACCTGGTTGCCGACCTCGGCGAGGCACGCGCCCGTGACCAGCCCTACATACCCAGTGCCATGAACTGTAATTCGCATGAGATCCCCAGATCCAGCTGTTCTTTACTGTGACAGGCGCCGCTCCGCCGCCGTAAGCGGCCCGGTATCACGCGCCATTCCACCAAACAGTAGCCCGCGAGGACATCGTAGGTCATTTCCGACTGGATCGCGCTCGCTGGCAAAACGCGCAGGCGGCTACAACCTCTCGCCAATGACACACGGTCCTGCGTGATGGTGCGTCCTCAGTCTCGGGTAAAAGGCACCTTGTAGTATTCGAGATACCACTCGACGAATCTCGGCACGCCCACCTCGACCGGAGTGCTCGGACGGTAACCCACCGCCGCAACCAGGTCGTCCACATCGGCAAACGTGGCAGGCACATCGCCAGGCTGCATCGGCAGAAAATTCTTTTCGGCTTTCCGGCCCAGGTACTGCTCCAGCACCTCGATATAGCGCATCAACTCCACCGGCTGGCTGTTTCCAATGTTGTAGAGGCGGAACGGAGCGCTGCTCGATGAAGGATCGGGCTCTGTCGAACTCCACCCGGGATCCGGGGCTGCAACACTGTCCAGCGCCCGAACCACCCCTTCAGCGATATCGTCCACGTAGGTGAAGCCCCGCCGGTGACGACCGAAATTGAACACATCGATAGGTCGTCCATCGAGGATATTCTGAGTGAACTGGAATAACGCCATGTCAGGACGACCAAACGGGCCATACACGGTAAAAAACCGAAGGCCTGTTGTCGGCAATCCATGCAGCATCGAATAGCTGTGCGCCATCATTTCGTTGGCTTTTTTCGTCGCTGCATAGAGCGAGATCGGGTGATCCGCCGGCTGGTGCGTCGAAAACGGCATCTTCGTGTTGGCGCCGTAAACCGAGCTGGTCGAAGCGTACACAACATGTTCGACCGAGGTAGCCCTGCACCCCTCGAGAAGATGGAACGTCCCGACCAGGTTGCTATCGATGTACGCGTGCGGGTTCACGAGTGAATAGCGCACGCCCGCCTGGGCTGCCAGGTGCACCACACGTTGGAACTGGTGCTCCCGGAACAGCCGTTCCATTCCCTCCCGGTCGGCCAGGTCGAGCCGGACGAAGCGAAAGCCCGGCCGCTGCTGCAACAGGGCCAGGCGACTTTTCTTCAGATTGACGTCGTAGTACTCATTCAGATTATCCAGGCCCACGACCTCGTCGCCACGCCCCAGCAGAATCTGGGACACGTGCATGCCAATGAAGCCGGCGGCGCCGGAAACCAGAATTTTCAAGTGAGGATCCCTCCGACAGGTCGGGTTACAGTCGCGCGTCGACCTGCTCGGCAGGCAACATGCTCTTGATGTCATAGACCACGAAATCACCCCGCCCGAATGCGCGGATCGCACCGTGGCCCATCTTGCGAAACTGCTCGTGCGCAACCGCAATCACGATCGCATCGTAGGAACCCGGGCCCGGCGCACCGGGCAGCAGGTCGATCTGGTACTCCTCATGAACCGCATGCGGCTCGGCCCATGGATCGAAAACATCGACAGTCGCGCCATACCCATTCAGTTCACGGATCAGGTCCACAACCCGGGTGTTCCGGACGTCCGGACAATTCTCCTTGAAGGTGAAACCGAGGACGAGAATGCGCGAACTTGGCAGACTCTTGCCCTTGCGGACCATCAGTTTGATGACCTCGGAGGCAACGTAAAGACCCATGTTGTCGTTGATTCGCCGTCCGGCCAGGATCATCTCCGGGTGATAGCCGATCTGCTGCGACTTGTGGGTCAGATAATACGGGTCAACGCCGATACAGTGGCCACCGACCAGGCCTGGCCGGAACGGCAGGAAATTCCATTTGGTACCCGCGGCTTCGAGCACCTCGAGCGTGTCGAGCCCCATCCGGTTGAAAATCAAAGCCAGTTCGTTGATCAGGGCAATATTCACGTCGCGCTGGGTGTTCTCTATGACCTTTGCTGCTTCGGCGACGCGAATACTTGACACCGGATAGGTGCCCGCTTTGATGACGCTCGCATAAAGTCGGTCGATGAACTGCGTCGCCTCGGCCGTTGACCCGGCGGTGATTTTGCGGATGGTCGTCAGACGGTGTTCCTTGTCGCCTGGATTGATCCTCTCCGGGCTGTAGCCGACGAAGAAATCCCGATTCAGCACCAAGCCCGACGCCTGTTCGATGAGGGGAGCGCAGTCCTCCTCCGTTGCGCCGGGATACACGGTCGATTCGAAAACCACCACGCCGCCTTTTCGGAGCACCTTTCCGACGGCACGGCTGGCACTGAGCAGCGCACCAAGGTCGGGGCGCTTCGCATCATCGATTGGCGTCGGCACCGTTACGATGAATACATCGCGATCGCGGAGCTTCTCGAGATCCGTCGTAAAACGAAGCCGGGTGGCTGCTGCGAGCTCTTCGGCAGTTGTTTCGAGCGTGGAATCCTTGCCCGCTTGCAGCTCCGTCACGCGAGCGGTATTGATGTCGAATCCCACGGTGTCGTAGACGCGCCCGAATTCCACGGCGAGCGGCAGCCCGACGTAGCCGAGACCAACGACCGCGACTCGCGTATCCCTCAGATTTTCAGGCCCTGGCATTGTTCTGACTTTCATCCGAAAACAGGTCGATCCTGCCCGCCCCACGCAAGCCGACGACCACGGTTAAAAATGTGAATCCTGCGTGACCGCCAGCGCAGTCCGCTACCGCTCTGCTCACAGTCCGGGCACATCCGCCCAACGTGCACCGGCTGCTCTCCGGCATATGTTAACCAGCCCCCTCAGGGCCGTGCCATCCGCCATAGCGCGCCCTGCGGACAGGCTTCCTGCAGCACATCCAGCTGCCGCTCATGGGCCTCGAGTTCCTCCGCGGTTGCTGGCGGAACCTTCAGCCGTCGACCCCCCCGCTCGAACTGGCGACGCGGTCCCGCCGTTTCCTGTATGGCAGCCTCTTCCAGGGTGAGACTGGCCTGCCCACCGGTCATCCCGAGGAAAACCGACGCGAGCAGGTGGGCGTCCAGCAAGGCCCCGTGATAGTCACGTACCGACAGGTCTACGCCGTATCGCTTGCAGAGCGCGTCCAGGCTGTTTCGCTGGCCAGGGTGCTTTTGCCTGGCGAGCGCAAGAGTGTCGATCACGCTGCATCGCTCCCGGACGATCGACCCGGCATATCCCGCCAGCCGAAACTCGTTATCCAGGAATCCAATATCGAAATCCGCATTGTGAATCACGAGCTCGGCGCCGCTGATGAAATCAAGAAAATCACCGGCAATTTCGCGAAACCGCGGCTTGTCAGCCAACATCTCACGGGTGATGCCGTGCACCTGTTCTGCCGCGCTGTCGATTTCGCGTTCGGGAAAAAGGTAGCGATGATACGTTCGGCTCGTGCGACGTCGATGCAGCAACTCCACGCAACCGATTTCAATTACGCGATGCCCCTGCTCGACCTCCAGGCCTGTGGTTTCGGTATCGAGGACAAGCTGCCTCATTATGAAAGCCCCGCCGCCGCGTCTTCCGCACCGTCCTCCCGCCCGCATTGCGCGCGAATCAGAACCTCTTCCAGGCCCTTGTTCGCAAGCGCGTCCGCCCTCTCATTGTCCGGATCGCCGGCATGACCCTTCACCCAGCACCACCGCACCTCATGCCGGGCGACCAGACCGTCAAGGCGCTGCCATAGATCCTGGTTTTTGACAGGCTTGCGATCCGCTGTCTTCCAGCCGCGACGCTTCCAGGACGCCAGCCATTCGCTGATGCCGCGCCGGAGGTATTCCGAATCCGTAAATGCCTGAATCCGACATGGCTGTTTCAGGGCCTCGAGCGCCTGAATCGCTGCCATCAACTCCATCCGGTTGTTGGTGGTCAGGAGTTCGCCACCCCAGATTTCACGCTCGACGCCAGCCGCGCGGAGTATTGCTCCCCACCCACCCGGGCCGGGATTGCCGCGGCAAGCGCCGTCTGTATGGATTTCGACTGCCTTCACGCAGCACTCCGCGTCGTGGGGTTAACCAGGCCCGTCACAAGCGTTGGCCGCCGATGCCAGGACGGTCTGACTGGCGTAATGGCGAAGATCTGCTTACGGGCACAGAGCGCGTAGCACCCTGCGAAGACCGGGCCGCGGCGCAAGACGCCCAGTCTCCGAACCGAGCGCTCCGAAGCAAGCCCGCCAGTCGTCGCCACGGTTTGCCAGCCGGTCACCCGCGACGCGTCGTCAGGCGTGCGCTCGACGCCCGCTCGCCCTGCGCGGCCACGAGTGCTGCGGGGCGTGGCCCTGCGCATAATCGGCGGCACGAAAAAATAAAAGGCCGACCCATAGACCTTGAAATCGAGCAGCCTCAACCAATCGTGCAAGCGACCATCGGAGATCATCCGCTGCGAGCCGGGGGGAAAGCCTCGCCGCGAAGTGGCGTGCCGAAGCCCCCACCAACCCCACGGATTGAACCCCAGTACCACCAGGTTGCCGTCCGGACGCAGTATCCGATCGACCTCACGAAGAACCGCGTGGGGGTCCCGGGCAAGCTCCAGGGTATGCGGCAGGAGCACCGCATCCACGCAGTCACTGGCGATGGCCAGCGAATCTGGCAATGCCACCATATCCGCACCCGGAACAGGGGTTTCCGTAACCACCGCCGTCCGGCGCGTCCGGGCGAGCCTCCGGAAAAGGCCCGGATCGCCCCACCCGCCGATCTGCACCAGCTGGTCCCCAAAGACGTTATCGAGGGCCCGACGAACCTGGCGAACCTCTTCGCGCAGCAGGTTGCGACCGGTAAGTGTGTTCAACCACGCGGGACTCTGTGTCATCCGTCGTCAGCCTGCCGTCCGCAACGCACCCCCGCCGGGAATCCCTCGGCCGGCGGCCCGACATATCATACCGAAGGCCCGAGCCGCCCGCTTTCACATTGCGTTGCGGTGACGAGCGCACATGGTGCAGCATACAATTCGCTCGTCAAACTTGGGGAATCAGGCTCCAATGAGTTTCCTCGCCGGAAAACGCGCACTCATCGTCGGAGTGGCGAGTGACAGGTCGATTGCGTGGGGCATTGCCGAAGCGATGTCCCGCCAGGGGGCCGAACTGGCCTTCACCTATCAGAATGACAAGCTCCGGCAAAGGGTCGAAGAGCTTGCAGCGCAGACAAACTCGCGCATCGTGCTCCCGCTCGATGTCGCCGAGGACCGCGAGATTGACGCAGTATTCGCCGCCCTCAGGAAGGAGTGGGGGCACGTCGATATCATTGCTCACTCGGTCGCGTTTGCGCCCCGGGAGCAACTGTCCGGCAGCTATGTCGACACCGTAACGCGGGACGGATTTCGTGCCGCTCAGGACATCAGCAGCTACAGCTTTGTCGCCCTCGCCAAGGCCGCACGACCTTTGTTGCGGCCGGGCAGCGCGCTGATCACCGTGAGCTATCTTGCCGCAGTACGCACGATACCCAACTACAACGTGATGGGCCCGGCCAAGGCCAGCCTGGAGGCCAACGTCCGATTCATGGCATCGGATCTCGGGCCTTCCGGAATTCGCGTGAATTGCATTTCCGCCGGGCCGATCAAGACCCTTGCGGCAGCCGGAATCGGTGGCATGCGGATCATGCTGCACTACATGGAGAAAACAGCGCCACTGCGCCGCGGGGTAACGATCACGGAGGTCGGCGACGCCGCGGCGTTCCTCTGCTCAGATCTTGCAGCAGGTGTGACGGGAGAAACACTATATGTCGATGGCGGGTATCACGTCATCGGCATGAGCCCGGAGTAACCGATGAAGCGGCATCGGCGTCACGACCCGTAACTGCACGGATTCGCACCCCCCGTTAGCCGACGACCAATGCGACGGGTGGCCAGCGCCGTCAGAAGTTTTCTGACTGCTCGAACAGGCCCGGCGCTACCACGACCTTTGCATCATTACGGAGATCAACCGCCAGCGCGGTAATGTCGGCCACCCCGGCCTGCCTGGCCAGAATGCTCTTGCGGGCGTCACGTTGATCCTGAGGAATATCCTCCGGTTTGCCGGGTGTAACAGCATCCACGCGAAACACGGCGAAACTGCCATCCGCCAGGCTCAAACCACCAAACACCGGTTGCCCTCCACGGGGATTTGGGGCGCGGAAGATGCCCGACAGGAGCTCCGGCGGGAGATCCGGGGTTCGCCTGGACAGTGTCTGTGGGCCCTGAAGTTTTGCGTTCCGCTCCGCCACCAAAGCGGCGAAATCGCTTCCCGATCTGGCAGCGGCAAGAAGCGCCTGCCCCTGCTCGGTTACCAGCTGATGCGCCCTCTCAGCCCGTACCGCCGCTTCAGCCTCGGCATGGACCTCGTCCAGCGGACGCAGCTTGGCCGGGCGATGCTCGGTAACTCGCAGGACCGCGACCCGGTTCTCGTCGAGTTCGACTATCGGACTGTTCTCCCCGCCCTCCAGCACTGCCGGACTGAATACCGCGTCGATGACAGCACGATTGGCACCGAACGGCTCGCCGCCTGCCCGGGTAAATCGATCCAAATGACGGATCGGCAATCCAGTCACGCTGGCAACTGCATCCAGACTACCCGGATTCTCCAATGCCGCATCGTCCATCTTCTCCGTCAACGCAAAGAAGCGGTCGTGCCCGGCACTGGCCTTCAATTCCTGCTCCAGCTCACCTCGCACTTCGGCGAACGATCTCTCGGCGCCCGGCCTGACTTCCAGCAATTGGATGATGTGGTAACCGAATTCCGTCTTCACCGGCTCGGACATGTCACCCGCCTTCAGGCCAAACAACGCGTCCTCGAAGGCGCCTACGTAGGTACCCCGTCCGGCCCAGCCAAGATCGCCACCGCCGGAGGCAGAACCGGGATCATCCGAATACTCGCGCGCCAGCGCAGAAAAATCCTCGCCTGCCACGAGACGTGAGCGAACTTTGCCCGCGAGCTCACGGGCAGCAGCGTCGTCGGTATCCTGGTCTATGGCGATCAGAATGTGGCGTGCGTGTCTCTGTTCTTCGGTTTTGAAGCGGTCCGGATTGGCTTCATATGCAGCACGCAACTCTTCCTCGGTCACAGCCGAACCCGGCTCGACGTTCTGCAGTGTTGCCTCGACAAAATCGATGGCCACGCTTTCCTCGGACTCGAATTTGTCCGGATTCGCATCGTAGAACTGTCGGACATCTTCTTCGGTGACCTTGATGCCGGCAGAGACCGCATCAGTTCCAAGTATGGCGAATGCCGCCTGACGCTGCTCGCCCTCCAGGAGTATGAATCGACGATACTCCGCAGGGGTCAGGAACGAACTCTCGAGAATACCCGCCTGCAGTTCCTCGATCTGCAAGGCCGCCCGACGCTCCTCCTCGAACGCCGTCGGCGTCATACCTTGACCCGCAAGTGCAGCCATGTAGCCATCGCTGGAAAACTGACCGGCAACCTGGAACACGGGGAGACTGCGAATGTGCTCGGCGACCTGCTGATCACCAACCCGGTAACCCATCTGCTGCACATACTGGGCGACGACCCGATTTCGCACCATGCCCTCGAGTACATTTCGTTCGAGCTGCATTCGTGCCTCCTCGGGGAGACTCGCCCGGGTCGCTTCCTCCTGTTGCAGCAGTTGCTGCTGGGCGATCTGCCGAAAGTCAGCCAGTGGAATATCTTCACCGTTGACACGCGCGGCAAAGTTCGTGGTCCCGGTGAAATTTCCCGTATCCACGAACGAGATGGTCAACATGATGCCGATCGCGGCAATGGCGAAACCGGCCACTACACCGGTGAAGCGATCACGAATGTTTTGCAGCATAAATACTCCCGGCTGGCAGCCTTTGGCTGCATCCGTCGCCTGGTCGATGCCCGGTGGCGATTCATCAGTCCGGGCTATTTTATCAGCCGATGAAAAAAACGGGCGCCACATTGCCGTAGCGCCCGTTTCGTCTCTGGTGGCGGAGTGGACGGGACTCGAACCCGCGACCCCCGGCGTGACAGGCCGGTATTCTAACCAGCTGAACTACCACTCCGCGGTATTGGTGGGTGCTGAGGGTCTCGAACCCCCGACCTTCGCCTTGTAAGGGCGACGCTCTTCCAGCTGAGCTAAGCACCCGCGACAGGACCGCGTGACCCTGTAATGGTATGCCGCCGCCGGAGCGGGCTACCGACCGAGTCACGGCAGCCGCACACCTGGATCCGGAGAATCGGTCAGCCAGCTACCTGACCCACCCGGAAAGCGCGCTAGTTTACGGCATCCTTCAATGCCTTGCCAGCACGAAACCCCGGCACTTTGCTGGCGCGAATCTCGATCGCCTCACCCGTCCGCGGATTACGCCCGGTCCTGGCCGCGCGCTTTTTTACGGTAAAGGTACCGAAGCCGACCAGCGACACCTGGGTGCCACTCTTCAGCGCATTGGTGATGGCCGAAATCACGGACTCCACCGCGCGGGTCGCGTCCGCTTTCGACAAACCGGCGTCACCCGAAACCACATCGATCAAATCGCCCTTATTCATCAGCCGCATCCTATCGCGAAAATCCGAACCCCGCGTCATCGCACAACGCCATGACGCGCCCCCAACGAAGCCGCCCCGAACTGCTCAAGCGACTACCGAAGCTTCCACCGCAACACGCAACGAAACGCCCGACAAAACTACGTCGGACTCAGCCGTCGGAATGAAGTGCCTGCGTTATACCAAGCAGAAAAAAGTGCTGTCAACACGCCGCGGGACAGCCGGGATCAAGCGTCCTAGTGAGCACGGACTTCACTCTTGCCTGCATCCGCGGCCTTGCGCGCATCATCTTCGGCCGCTGGAGCGCCGGAAGCTTTCGGAACCGGCATCCTCTGGAGCGACAACTGCAACACCTCATCTATCCATCTGACCGGAATAATTCTCAGCTTGTCCTTGATGTTTCGCGGTATTTCGACGAGATCCTTCTCGTTCTCCTTGGGAATGAGCGCTGTCGTGATTCCGCCGCGATGCGCCGCAAGCAATTTCTCTTTCAGGCCGCCAATCGGCAACACCTCGCCCCGCAGCGTGATCTCGCCCGTCATGGCCACATCAGAACGCACCGGGATCCCTGTCAACGCCGACACGAGCGCCGTGCACATGCCGACACCCGCGCTCGGGCCGTCCTTCGGTGTTGCCCCCTCCGGAACATGAATGTGTAGGTCAAAACGCTGGTGAAAGTCTTCCTCGATACCCAGGATTGCCGCACGACTGCGTACCACCGTGGTCGCCGCCTGAATCGACTCCTGCATGACGTCGCCCAACTGCCCGGTGTGGATCAGCTTGCCCTTTCCGGGGACCACTGCCGCTTCAATGGTCAGCAGTTCTCCGCCGACCTCCGTCCAGGCCAGGCCCGTCACCTGGCCAACCTGATCGTTTTCCTCGGCCCGCCCATAGCGGAATCGACGCACTCCGAGATACTTCTCGAGGCCGCGCGGCACGACCTGAATCTGCTGCTCGCGCGGTCGCAATAGCAGGCCCTTTACCACCTTACGGCAGATCTTGGCGATTTCGCGCTCCAGATTGCGCACTCCGGACTCGCGGGTGTGGTAACGAACGATATCGCGAACGGTCGCGTCGCCGATGACGAGTTCCTGGTCTTTCAGTCCGTTCGCCTTCTTCTGTTTTGGAATGAGATAACTGCGCGCGATATTGATCTTTTCGTCTTCCGTATACCCGGGAATCCGGATGACTTCCATGCGGTCCAGAAGCGGCGGCGGAATGTTGAGCGTGTTGGCGGTGCACACGAACATCACGTCAGAGAGATCGAAATCGACCTCCAGATAATGGTCGTTGAACGCCGAGTTCTGCTCGGGATCGAGCACCTCCAGCAATGCCGATGAGGGGTCGCCCCTGAAATCCGTCGACATCTTGTCGACCTCGTCCAGCAGGAAGAGCGGATTCCTCACCGTCGTCTTCGCCAGGTTCTGGATGATCTTGCCGGGCATCGAACCGATGTAGGTTCGGCGATGCCCCCGGATTTCAGCTTCGTCGCGCACACCGCCGAGCGACATGCGGATGAATTTTCTGTTGGTCGCCTTCGCAATGCTCTGCCCCAGCGACGTCTTGCCGACCCCGGGAGGCCCGACCAGGCAGAGAATCGGTCCTTTCGTCTTCTTCACACGCTGCTGGACGGCCAGGTATTCGAGAATGCGTTCCTTCACCTTCTCGAGCCCGTAATGGTCGCGCTCCAGCACCTCCTCCGCGTGCCGCAGATCCCGGTTGATCTTGGTACGGCTCCGCCATGGTGACTTCAACAGCCAGTCGATGTAATTGCGGACGACAGTCGCCTCCGCCGACATTGGCGACATCATCTTGAGCTTGTTCAGTTCCGACGCAGCCTTGTCTCGCGCTTCCTGCGACATGCCTGCCCGTGCAATTTTCTGCTCGAGATCGGCAATCTCGTTCGGCGCATCCTCCATCTCGCCCAGTTCCTTCTGAATGGCCTTCATCTGCTCATTCAGGTAGTACTCGCGCTGGCTCTTCTCCATCTGCTGCTTGACGCGTCCACGAATCCGCTTCTCTATCTGGAGCATGTCGATCTCGGTATCGACCAGTCCAAGCACATGCTCCAGGCGCTCCCGCACCCCTGTTATCTCGAGCACCTTCTGCTTGGCTTCGAGCTTGAGCGACATGTGCGCGACCACGGTGTCCGCAAGCCGACCTGGCTGATCGATGCCCGCGAGGGAGGTCATGATCTCCGGCGGCACCTTCTTGTTGAGCTTCACGTAGCTCTCGAACTGCGAAACGATCGACCGCTTGAGCACGTCGAGTTCTCGCGTTTCGGCCGCCTCGTCTTCCGTGATGAGTTCGATATCCGCGGAGAAATGTTCGCCCTGCTGGCACTCGATTAGTCGCGCCCGGCTGCCACCTTCGACCAGCACCTTTACGGTGCCGTCGGGCAGCTTCAGCAGCTGCAGTATCGTGGCGAGAGTGCCAACAGCGTAAATGTCGTTCAGCGTTGGTTCATCGACATCCGCCTGTTTCTGCGCTACCAGCAAAATCTGCTTTCCCGCATTCATGGCGACATCCAGGGCGAGAATCGACTTCTGGCGCCCGACAAAAAGCGGTATCACCATGTGTGGATAGACCACGACATCACGCAGCGGGAGAATGGGAATGCTCTTGC
This sequence comes from Gammaproteobacteria bacterium, assembly GCA_021462865.1. Lineage (GTDB taxonomy): Bacteria > Pseudomonadota > Gammaproteobacteria > Steroidobacterales > QUBU01. The sequence continues at coordinate 124,729 of JAJTYX010000023.1, forward strand.
GCAATTGCTGGCTATCGTCAGCCATCGTGGTCTCCGTCATCGCTGCTGCTCATCAAAGCGAACCGGCGACTGGTAAAACGCCGGCGGGAAAACTCGGGACAGAAAGGAACGAGATCAGGATCGGCCGGACCCGGCTCGCAGCCGCTCCTCGTCCACCGGCCTCCTGGGTGGCGCCTCGTCGGACTCGTAAATCACGTACGGCTTGGTTTCCCCGACGATCACTGCCTCATCGACCACCACTTTCCTTGCGCCGGTCATGGACGGCAATTCATACATCGTGTCGAGGAGCACGGTTTCCAGGATCGTGCGCAGCCCCCGGGCTCCGGTCTTGCGCTGCATTGCCTTCTGGGCAACCGCTCGAAGCGCATCCTCGCGGAACTCGAGATCACAGCCCTCCATCTCGAACAGCTTCCGGTACTGCTTGGTCAGCGCATTGCGGGGATCAATAAGAATGCTGACAAGCGCGGTTTCGTCGAGTTCGTCGAGCGTCGCCACTACCGGCAGGCGTCCGACGAATTCCGGAATCAATCCGTATTTGATCAGATCCTCAGGCTCCACGTCCGTAAGCAGCTGCCCGATATTCGGCTCCTCAGCGCTGCCACGCACCTCGGCCACGAATCCAATGCCGCCCCGCTGCGACCGATTCCTGATGATCTTCTCGAGTCCGGCAAACGCGCCACCGACAACAAACAGGATATTCGTGGTGTCGACCTGCAGGAACTCCTGCTGGGGATGCTTGCGCCCACCCTGGGGTGGCACCGAGGCAACGGTGCCCTCTATGAGCTTGAGGAGTGCTTGCTGAACACCCTCACCGGATACGTCGCGGGTTATGGACGGGTTGTCCGACTTTCGCGAAATCTTGTCGATTTCATCAATGTAGACGATGCCAGTCTGCGCTTTCTCGACGTCGTAGTCGCACTTCTGCAGCAGTTTCTGGATGATGTTCTCGACGTCCTCGCCGACATACCCGGCTTCCGTCAGGGTGGTAGCGTCCGCGATGGTAAACGGCACATTGAGCAACCGCGCCAGCGTCTCGGCCAGCAGCGTTTTCCCGCAACCCGTCGGGCCGATCAGGAGGATGTTGCTCTTGGCGATCTCGACCTCTTTCTTGCCGGAGTCGCCCGCCCGGTTCTCGAGACGCTTGTAATGATTGTAGACCGCTACCGACAGGACCTTCTTCGCACGATCCTGCCCGATCACGTACTCATCGAGTACCGACTTGATCTCGTGCGGCTTGGGAAGCTTGGTGCCGCGCTGCTCGGTGCGGTCCTCGAGCTCCTCGCGAATGATGTCGTTGCATAGCTCGACACATTCGTCGCAGATGAACACGGACGGGCCCGCAATCAGTTTTCGGACCTCATGCTGGCTCTTGCCGCAGAAAGAGCAATACAGCAGCTTTCCGTCGTCGTTCCGTCCCCGGGTCTCGTTCGACATATTGCCCTCTGTTACGTTACCGGTGACTCAGGATCCCTGACGTCATCGAGGAGGCCCGCAACCGTATATAGCACGCAAGCCGCAAAACACGCAAAAATTGCGCCTCGATTCGGAATGCGGCAACCCGTCAACCAGCCGTTTCCGCGTCTGGCGACAGGGGCACGCGGCGAGCCAGGACCGTATCGATGAGCCCGTACTCGGCCGCCTCCTGTCCGCTCATGAAGTAGTCACGGTCAGTATCGCGCTCGATGCGATCAAGCGGCTGCCCGGTGTGTTTCACGAGGATTTCGTTCAGTCGGGCTCGCGTCTGGAGGATCTCTTTCGCGTATCGATCGAAATCCACCGCCTGACCCTGAAAGCCACCGAGCGGCTGATGAATCATGATCCGTGAATGCGGCAGGCAAAAACGTTTTCCCTTGGCACCGCCGGCAAGCAAGACGGCGCCCATACTCGCTGCCTGGCCGACACAGATGGTGCTGACCTCCGGCTTGATGAACTGCATCGTGTCGTAGATGGAAAGCCCGGCGCTCACCGATCCACCCGGAGAATTGATGTAAAGGTGGATGTCCTTGTCCGGGTTTTCCGACTCGAGAAACAGCAACTGGGCTACAACCAGATTCGCCATCTGGTCCTCGACGGGACCAACTATAAAGACGACTCGTTCCTTCAAGAGGCGCGAGTAGATGTCATAGGCGCGTTCACCCCGCGCCGTCTGCTCGACAACCATCGGCACGAGATTGAGAGCTTTTGTTTCCATTTTCGGGCCTGTCCTTTTCGTCTGCGGCTATGATTCAGCGGGCCAGAAGCTCCGCCAGCGTAACCCCCTTGGGCGTCACCTGTGCGCGCTCTACAAGCCATGTCATGGCCTGCTCTTCCATGACGGAGTTCTCGATACCCGACATCAGCCTCGGGTTCTGCCGATAAAGCGCCCTGATCTCGTCCGGCCGGTCGTAGTGACGGCATAGTTCATCGAGCCTGTTATCGACCATCACCTGCTCGACCTTTAGGCCGTGCTCGCGAATCAGCGTACCCATGATCAGACCCAGGCGCACACGGCGCTCGGCAACGCCAAAATAGGCGTCAGGCGGCGGACCCCCCTCCCCGCCTCCTGCGCCGAGGCGCCGGGCTGCCTCCGACTGCAGATCGGCGGCCTCCTCTCTGACCAGAACCATCGGCAGCTCCACCGGATTCTCGGTGAGCAGGTGCTCCATGATCTGGCGGCGTACCTCCGCATGTACCCGCGAAGCCACTTCACGCTCGAGACTTTCGCGTATCAGACGCCGGAGCTCCGAAATGTCGCCACTCGCGGCCCCGCATTCCCTGGCGAACCGATCGTCGAGAGCCGGCAGTTCCGGCTCCGCTACGATACTGGCCGAGGCCTCGAAAACCACCGTCGCATCGCGCAGTTTCTCCTCGTGATAATCATTCGGGAAACGCACGGGGAAGCTTTTCGACGTCCCGGGCGTCATGCCGATGAGCGCGGTCTCGAAATCCGGCAGCATTCTGCCGCTGCCGATAACGACCTCGAGTTGCTCCGCCCTTCCGCCCTCCAACGGCTCGCCATCCAGCCGGCCCTCGAAATCAATCGTTAGCCGGTCACCAGCAGCTGCGGGCCGCTGCGTTTCGTTCCAGCGGCATCGCTGCTGCCGAAGGCGTTCGAGCATGTTGTCGACGTCGGTCTCGTGCACAGCCACGTCGGGCTTTTGCACGCTCAGGCGCTCGAGCCCCCCGACCGTGAAGTCCGGATAGACCTCGAAAACCGCCGTGAACGAATAATCCTGGCCGTCCTGCAGCGGACCGGCCTCGATGGCGGGGCCGCCGGCCGGGCGCAGGTTTTTCTGAACGATCGCCTCTGAGAAGCTGCTCTGAACGACGTCCTGGAGAACCTCCTGCCGGATCCGGTCGCCGAAGCGGCTGCGGATCAACCTGTCAGGAGCCTTTCCGCGCCGGAATCCTCGCAGATCCGCACTCCGTCCCGCATCACGGATGCGCGCTTCAAACTCCCGCTCGATGCGTTCTGCCGGAATCTGAACCCGCAGTCGCCGCTCCAGCCCCGCGCCGGACTCCAACGAAACACGAACCTCGCTCAAGACCGAGCCCTCATGCCATTCAGGAAGGTGGAAATCACGAACTACGTTCTGGTGCGAAAGGAGAGACTCGAACTCTCACGGGTTGCCCCACAGGAACCTAAATCCTGCGCGTCTACCAATTCCGCCACTTTCGCCGCACGGCGCCAAACAGACAAAGACCTGGCGCCGCAATCGCATTATAGCCAAGGCCCGGCTGTTGCCCGGCGGGCTGCTGCCAGCAGTCGTTGCCGCGGCTGCGGTGAGTCGCTGCGCTGCCGACACGCGAATCAGCGTCCCGAAACAACCCGTTGGTCGTTGCATATTACTACTTTATAAACATGGAATTACAGGGCTTTTATGGATTGATTCGCCGCGGCTGGACGGCGGCATATCGACGCCCGTTGACCTGAGTCAACCGTCGGGGAGGCAGGTCGTGGTATTCGTTCAACGATTCTCAGAACGGAATTCCGACGTGCTCAACTCCAGACGGGAACGCACAGATCACGCCTCGGCCTTCATCCGGCTGGGAGCACGCGACAACTTCTACCAGTCCGCTGCATTCATACCCATGTCGTTTGCGTTGGTGACGACCGTGAGTGAGAACGGCGAGACGGGAATCGGCCCACACGCCCTTTGCTTCCCTTTCAGCGTGAGTGCTCCGTATTCGATGCTGCTGATCAGCCGCGGCAACAGCGGCACGGCCACGAATCTGCGCCGAAGCGGTCAATGCGCCCTGAATTACATCGAGTTCGACCAGGACGCACTCGAGTCAATCGCGAAGCTGGGGTATCCGGGCCAGGCGGCGGAGGTGAAGCGCAACAGCAACCCATTCACGTTGATCCCATCTCCGACCGGCGCCCAGAGTGATCTGCGGCCCAGGATCATCGCGGAAGCCTTTCAGGTCATCGAATGCACCTGGGATACCTCCGTGAAACTGGGTGACGAAACCCAGCACGAGATGGAGCCCGGGCCGAGCCGTTTCGTGCTCCAGATCGACCATATCCTGCTTCGCGAGGAATTCTCCCGAGGGTGTATTGACGGCAGCTTGTTTCCCAACATGCCGATCTTCTATGGCTTTCGTGCCGGCGGCCAGTTCTGGTTTGCCGGACATGCACCGCCCTTTCCGGTCGCGGCGCCGGCGCCCTCGGACGGATCTGTCCAGGCAGCCAAGTATCTTGCTTCGCGTCTCGACGATACAATCCGGTTCACCGATGATGCCTGCGTGGAGCTTGCGAAAATTCCGCGACCATTTCTGTCCGGAGCAATGCAGAAGTTGATCGGAGAAGCCCGTCAGCATAACCGGTCACTGATCGACGCCCAGTTCATGCGAGCGGTGCGGGAGCAATCCCGCGAAACGACCTGAATCCATTTTTCGTTTTTCAATCGATTGACCAGAGGAGCATACGTAGCATGAGCAGGGCCGCAATGTATTCGGTTACCGGGGCCATCCTGGCGTTCGGCTTCGCGACGCATGGCATGGCAGCGACGCCGGCCGACGCAACGAAAGACGCCATTGCCGTCGTACAGGCCTTCAACGACGCTTTCAGCCGCAAAGACGTCGAAGGGCTCGTGGCAAACCTCATTGAAGGCGGCGTGCAGTTTGATCTGCAGCCGGCGCACGCCGATCAGGGTGCTTCGCAGGGCCTGACCCAGGAGCTGATCGCGCGATGGTACGGCGTTACGCCGATTCTTTTCGCCGGCACGGAGAGCTACCTGCGCAAGGTCAAGGTCATCGACAGCAAGGCCACCGCTGAGATGGCCACCGTCTGGGCAGAGATAACCACGGAAATGCGCATGCCGAAGTCGGACAAAACCAACGCCAACACATTCACCGAGGTTTATTTGCTCATTCACACGCCGAAGGGCTGGAAAATCGGCGCGATGATGGACAACCGCGCCACCGACAATATTTCAACCAGCGGCCCCGGCAGGTGACAAGGGTGATACGGGCCTGTTTCGCGGAGGACTGCTGACTTCGCGATACAGAGCCCGGGATCAGTGGGCCCTGACGTTATCACGATGATTCCGTGCCGGCCGGAGCACGAGCGAGCATCGGTTGACGGGAACGTGAACGGAAGGGCTTCGAGCGGTGCCCTGCCGGCAGGGTCCACAGGGCGTACCGCGTTGGCCGGCAGGTCGGCACCCGGCCCGCTCGTACCGGTCTCCAGGAGAGCCCGACATCAGCGGAGATCGTGGTGGGTCGTGAAGGACTTGAACCTTCAACCAACGGATTAAGAGTCCGCTGCTCTACCAATTGAGCTAACGACCCACGATCGGTCTCTGCTGCCGACTGCTTCCGGGCAAACGCCTGACGGCATCGAGCCAGAAAGCACCTGAAAAACACCCGGGCGCTGTCGCCCTCGGTCAACCGTCACCCACCGAGGGCGAAACTGGGGTGGACGATGGGACTCGAACCCACGACGGCCGGAATCACAATCCGGGGCTCTACCAACTGAGCTACGTCCACCGCCGAGAAATCGCTTTCGATCAACCTCATCCGATATTGGCGCGCCTGGCAGGAATCGAACCTGCAACCCCCGACTTAGAAGGTCGGTGCTCTATCCGTTGAGCTACAGGCGCCGTGCTCCAGCCCGCGACCCATCCCAGACTGCCGGTGCAAACCGGCCGGAAGTGGTCGGGGCAGACGGATTCGAACCGCCGACCCTCTGCTCCCAAAGCAGATGCGCTACCAGACTGCGCTATGCCCCGACGCCTGCGCCGGCCGGACCACAAACGTGCCCATTATAGATGCGCCGCCAACCGCGCGGCAGGATGATAAAGACCGGCGAAATCCCCGTCAAACAGGCCGTCGGATTGCAGCCACGGGCTTGTGAGGTGACACGGCTCTGGTATGTTGTGCGGCGACATGACTGCAATGCTGATCGATGGACGGATTGCCGCGCGGGCGATCCGGGATGAGGTGCGGACCCGGATTGCCGCTCGCCGCGCGCAGGGGCATCGCCCACCCGGCCTCGCCGTGGTTCTCCTGGGGTCGGACCAGGCCTCGCAGATCTACGTGCGCAACAAGCGGACGGCCTGCGCGGAAGTCGGAATCGTTGCCACGGACCACAACCTCCCGCAGAACACCACGGAGGAGCAACTCCTGGAGCTCATCGGCCGGCTCAATAACGATGCCAGCATTGATGGGATCCTGGTGCAACTGCCGCTGCCCCCACATATCAACGAGGCGGTAATCATCGAACACGTCAGCCCGGTAAAGGATGTCGACGGCTTTCATCCCTACACGGTAGGCCGCCTGGCGCAGCGCATACCCATGTTACGCCCATGTACACCATACGGCGTGATGACCCTTCTTCGCCGAATCGGAGTTGACCCGAAAGGCAAGCATGCGGTCGTCGTAGGTGCATCGAACCATGTCGGACGACCGCTCGCGCTGGAGTTACTGCTGGCGGGAGCGACCACCACCATCGCTCATCGTTTTACGAGAGACCTGCGCGCCTGCGTGGAGGCCGCCGAGATCCTTGCCGTGGCAGTCGGCAAACCAGGGCTCATTCCCGGCGACTGGATCCGGCCGGGTGCCGTGGTCTTCGACATTGGCATCACGCGGTTGCCTGACGGGAAACTCGCCGGAGATATCGATTTCGATGCCGCCAGCGCCCGCGCAGGCTGGATCACACCCGTACCCGGCGGAGTCGGACCAATGACCGTCGCCATTCTGCTGCAGAATACCCTGTCCGCAGCCATTACCGGCGCCGGCCTGCTGGATATCCGGGACGAGGGTCGCGCCGGTGTCGTCTGAGTTTCCAGGAACAATGGCTACAACACCGGATGCGCCATGATGAGACGCCTGACTCTATTGCTGTCGACGCTCTTGCTGGTCGCCACAGCGACCGCCAATGCCGAAAAGGTGCTCGTGCGGTTCGAAACCAGCGCCGGGTCGTTCGTTGCCGAACTCGATGCGGAACGCGCGCCTCTCACCGTCGCGAATTTTCTGCGCTACGCCCGCAGTGGCTTTTATGAGGGGACGATCTTTCACCGGGTCGTCAACGGCTTCGTTGTGCAGGGCGGCGGATACACTGCAGAGATGGCTCTGAAACCGGTTCAGGCGAGCATTCCTAACGAATCCGGCAATGGCCTGGGCAACCACCGCGGCACCATTGCGATGGCGCGTACTGCCGACCCGCATTCGGCTGACGCGCAGTTCTATATCAACCTCGCCGACAACCTGACGCTCGATCCGAAGCCTACCCGCTGGGGCTACGCTGTATTCGGCAGGATCGTTGAAGGCATGGATGTCATCGACGATATCGGGCATCGCGCCACGATCGCACGAAATGAGATGCAGGACGTCCCCGCAGAACCCGTCGTAATCCGCAAGGTGGTGCCTGTAGCCGCAAAGGCTCCGTGACCGCCATCCAATTCATCTCCGATCTGCATCTTGACGCGACGCGGCCCGCCGCAACTGCGGCGTTCCTGCGGTACCTGCGCGGCGATGCACGCCATGCAGGCACGTTGTTCATTCTCGGGGACCTGTTCGAATTCTGGATCGGTGACGACAGCGACGACCAGCACTCCGTGGACGTGCTAGGGGCGATCCGCGAGTACACGGGCACCGGCCGCCAGTGCCTGGTCATGCGCGGCAACCGTGACTTCCTGCTGGGCGCACGGTTTACCCGGCGAACGGGCGCTGGCCTGCTCGAAGAGCCGGAGGTCCGGGAGATCTTCGGGGCGCGCGTGCTCATCATGCATGGCGACCTGCTCTGCACCGACGACCATGCTTACCTGCGTTACCGGCGCGTGGTCCGAAACCCGTATATTCAGCGCGTGTTTCTGGCATTGCCGCGTTTCGTGCGTCGCCGGATCGGGACGGAAGGACGTCGACGCAGCCGCAATCATGCAGCCCGCACCCACCCGCAGATCATGGATGTCAACCAGGACGCCGTCTGCGCCGCCATCGCCGCGTCAGGAGCCAGTGTGATCCTGCATGGCCACACTCACCGGCCCGGCATACACCGTATCGAGATGGGCAGCACATCTGCGACACGGATCGTGCTTGGCGCCTGGTATGACCATGGCAGCGTCCTGACCTGGTCGCCCACCGGATACGAACTAAAGACCATCGCCCTGGATTGACTCAGCCGGATCTCCCGGGCGCCGGGTCAGGCATTGATTCCAGTAACTCTTCGATGGCCTGAAAACGCTCCTCGGGCCGCTTCGCCAGCATCCGGTGGAGCAATGGGTTGAATCGCGCCAGATCGCCCTCCAGAACGGGCAAAGGCGCCTCCCGATGCTGGATGATGACCGACATCGCCGAAGGTCCCTCAAATGGCTTTCGTGCAGTCAACATCTCGTAGAAAACGATGCCCAGGCTGTAGATGTCGCTGCGCTGATCGACCGGATTGCCCTGGCCCTGCTCCGGGCTCATGTAGTAAGGGGTTCCAAAGATGGCGCCGGTACCCGTGATGCCAGCCTGAAACTGAGCCTGCTTGGCGAGCCCGAAATCGATCAGTACCGGACTGTCGTCGTCCCGGAACATCACATTCGTCGGCTTCAGGTCACGATGAAAGATACCGATCGCATGCAATGCCCCGAGCGCTTCGGCAATCGTGCGTAGCCATCCGTACGCCTGCTCCACCGCGATGCCGGTGGAGATGCGTCGCTTCAGACTGCCCCGCCCGCAGTGCTCCATGGCGATGTAGGCGTGGTCGTCGGCGATCCCGAGGTTGTAGATCCGCACCACATTCGGATGGTCGACCCGCGCGATCAGTTCATACTCCTGCAGAAAACGGTCGAAATGCTTTTCGCCGCCCGAATCCGGGACCTGGCGTAACACCTTCAGAACCGCCATACGCCCTGACGCCCGCTCCCGGGTCAGGTACACGCAGGAAATCTCGCCTTCACTGATCGTCCGAACCAGTTCGTATGCTGGCAGCCCGGGCAACCCACCGGACGACCCATCGCGACCCCGGCCCCTGGACTGGGCACTACCGGCCGAATCAGCGGCCAGCGCCTCTTCGATCACCTCGATCAACCGCGCGTGAGTCAGCGTGGACCTGGTCAGGTAGTTCTCGGCTCCAGCCTTGATTGCCGCAACCACCTGGCGCTCTTCCCCGGTGCCGAGAAAGATGATCGGCGGAAACCTGGCAGCACTGCGCATTCGCCGGACCCAGGCAACCGCATCGCCTTTTCCCGCCGGATGCCCCAGCAGAACGATGTCGCTGCTTACGCCGGAGAACGAAGCGGGAAGCGGGCCCGAGGCTATCGGATCGTAGTATTGCAACACGGCATCGGGCCACCTGGCCGAAACGTGGTGCCCCAGCAGGCGCCGGAAATCGGCGTGATCATCGACGACGAAGACACGTAATGGTGTCACTGTCGACCAACGGGACGAATTGTCGTGCCGCCAATTCGGACGCCGTGGCATCGCACAGCCATCAGGCCGTACCGGATCGCGGTCGGGATGGTATGGCCTCGACCCCCTCCACGTCGTCCTCGTGCATATCCCCTGCCTCGATGTCCCGACGGTTCCGTGCGTGATCGGAACGCTCCTCTTCGAGGCGGGCCAGGTACTCCGGAGTAACGTCACCGGTGACGTAGCGCCCGGAAAAACACGACGTATCGAATTCCGCGATGTCGCCGTTGTCGTAGCGCACTGCACGCTCGAGATCGTCGAGGTCCTGGTACACGAGCCAGTCGGCACCGATGAACCGGGCCACTTCGGCGTCCGTGCGCCCCGCGGCCACCAGTTCCCGCGCCGCGGGCATATCGATCCCGTAGACGTTCGGATACCGCACGGGCGGCGAAGCCGAGGCGAAATAAACACGCTGCGCCCCCGCCTCCCGTGCCATTTCGATGATCTGGCGGGAAGTGGTACCCCGGACGATCGAATCGTCTACCAGGAGCACCTTCTTGTCGCGGAACTCGAGATCAATCGCGTTGAGCTTTCGCCGCACCGACTGCCTGCGGATCTCCTGTCCAGGCATGATGAATGTGCGGCCGATATACCGATTCTTGATGAACCCTTCGCGATACTTGACACCCAGCCGGTGCGCAACCTCCAGCGCACTGGTCCGGCTCGAATCGGGGATCGGAATGACGACATCTATGTCGTGGTCAGGGCGTTCGCGCAGAATCTTCTCAGCCAGCTGCTCGCCCATGCGCATCCGCGACTTGTAGACCGAGATCCGATCGATGATGGAGTCCGGCCGGGCAAAATAGACAAACTCGAATATGCACGGTGAATAGCTGCGGGATGACCCACACTGTTGGCTGTGCAGCTTGCCGCTGCGTTCGATATACACGGCCTCACCTGGCATGACATCGCGGACGAACTCGAAGTCGAGCGCATCCATCGCCACGCTTTCCGAGGCGACCATGTATTCCGTTCCGCCCGGACTTTCCCGCTTGCCCAGGCAAACCGGTCGAATGCCGTTGGGATCCCGGAACGCGACGATCCCGTGCCCGATGATCATGGCGACGACCGCATAGCCACCGCGGCAACGCCGGTGGACCCCCGAGACTGCTGCAAACACAGCCCTGGCCGTAAGCCGGCGACTGCCCTGGCGCTGCAGTTCGTCGGCGAAAACGTTCAACAGCGCTTCGGTGTCGGAGCCGGTATTGAGGTGCCGTCGGTCGTGATTGACAAGAAGCGTCTTGAGTTCCGTCGCATTCGTGAGGTTGCCATTGTGCGCAAGACAAATGCCGTACGGAGAATTCACATAGAACGGTTGAGCCTCGAGCGAGCTCGAACAGCCGGCGGTGGGGTAGCGTGTGTGGCCAATGCCCACGTTACCCTTGAGGCGCAACATGTGACGTTCCTGGAAGACGTCACGCACCAGCCCGAGCGACTTCCGGCTGTAGAGGGTTCCGCCGTCCTCGGTGCTGATGCCTGCGGCATCCTGGCCACGATGCTGGAGGACGGTAAGCGCATCATAGATCGCCTGGTTCACCGGGCCCTGGGCGACGATGCCGACGATGCCACACACGTTTGGCTCAACTCCTGGCGCTGGTGTACCGGCCGCGCCGATCGGGAACATCGAGGCGCGAGATCAGGCTCGAATGCCGCATGCCCTGCTGCGCCGCCTCGCGCAACGCATCGGCGGCAGGCGCGGCATACGGTATCAGTTTCGAACGCCGCCACCAAGGCGCCTCATCGAACCCTGCGGCTTCGAGAACAACGACTGCCAGAACCGCGACGAGTATGCCGCGAGCCAGTCCAAACACCATCCCGATCACGCGATCGGCGCCAGCAAGCCGGGTACTGTGCAGGAGCATCCCGAGAAACCAGGCTGACAGCCCTCCTGCGAGTAATACGAGGCCGAGCAGGATGAGTCGGGCCAGCCAGGGACGCAGCGGCTCGCTCGCCACAAAACCCGCCATGTACGGCGTGAGCATGTAGCCATAGCGGGAGGAGATCCAGATCGCGGCAACCCAGACCAGTAACGACATGGCCTCCCGGAAAAAACCGCGCATGACGCCGATGAGACACGACAGGGCCACGATGCCGATGAGTGCGAAATCGATCAAGGCCGGTCCCGTCACATGCCTGCGCCCGTGCCTGCTTACTGCGAAACGACCTGTCCCTGGTGACCCGCTGCCGCCAGGCGCTTCGCCAGGCTGTTCGCTTCATCGCGAGAGGCCGACGGCCCAACCCGCACCCGGTGCATGGTCCGCCCTTCTTTGCTCGTTGCGCTGACGAATGCTTCGAAGCCTTGATCGCGAAGCCGGGTGGACAATCGGTCTGCATTACCCTTCTGCCCGAATGTGCCAACCTGAACCACCCATAGCCCGGCGCTTTTCGGCGTCGTACTCGCCGGCGCCACCGCGGATTCCGGCGGTGAAAGCGCGGGAACTGGCTTTGGGCGTGCAGGAGGCTCAGGTGCAACGGGTACCGCAACTTCCGGGGCTGCAGCCATGTGCCGGTCCACCGGCGCCGCATCGGTCCGTCGCGGCGCCGGCTCCGCCGGCGCCGAGGGCGTAGCCGGAGCACTGGCCGGCCCGGGCACGGATGATGCAGCCACGGCGGGCTTGCCCGGCACCGACTCGCCGAGATGGAAGGTATGCGTGCGAATGTCGTCGCCGCGCTGGGCAGGGAGTGGCGGCTCTTCTGCGGGCGGCGATGGCCCGCCATCGAGAATCATCGGACCGACCACGACCAGCGCAACGATCAGGACGCCGGCTCCGATCATCCGTTCCTGCAACCTGCGATCCATGCCTGACTGCGTCTCGCGCGTGGCGCTTCAGTATATGCCAAGCCAGCGCAGCGCGGGCCCGACGATCCGGAACGAACCACAGACCACGATCCGCCCGCCGGGAACCGTCAACTCACGGGCCTTCGCCAGCGCTCCTTCAACCGGCTCGATCGCTGTGACGTCGCCTGCACCGAGAGCACGCAGTCGCGCAGCGATCGCTGCGGCAGCCTGCGCCCGTGTGTCCTCGACCGTGCAGACGACCCAGCGGCGCGCAAATTGCCCCAACTGCTCGGGAAATGCCTCGAGACACTTGTCGCCGAGCAGCCCCAGTACGATCGTGGTGTCTGCGACCGGATCGAGCGTCTCGAGTTGCGCACGCAACGTCGCAACGGCCTGGGGATTATGGGCAACGTCGAGCACCCACTGGCGGTCACCCTCCACGCGCTGAAAGCGTCCGGGCTGCGCGGCACCGGCGACCGCCGCGTTGACACGAACGGGATCTGCAATCACAGAGGCGTCGAATTGCTCCATGGCGGCCAGGGCTATGCTGATGTTGCGCAACTGGGCCACGGTCGCGCCCGCCGGGTACGCCATCCCGGCGAACGTCGCTCGCTCGCCCCGCCATTCCCAGCAGGGCCGCGACGGCGTGAAGTCGAACCGCTCGCCAAGACAGCGCAATATGGCGCCACGCTCCCGGGCCGTGCGACGGATCGCGTCGGGCACCGGCCAGTCTCCGTAGAACCCGTCGCGAGCGGGGCGCAGGATGCCTGCCTTCTCGGCAGCGATCGCTTCCACTGTGTCTCCGAGATACTGCTGGTGATCCAGACTGATCGTCGTGATCAGCGCGTAGTCCGCATCGATGATGTTCACGGCATCCAGGCGTCCACCCATGCCCACCTCGAGCACCCAGGCGTCGCAGCCGTGCTCCCGGAACACCTCGAAAGCCGCGAGCGTGCCGAACTCGAAGAAGGTCAGCCGTGTGTCCCCGCGCGCCGCCTCCACCCGCTCGAATGCGCGCTGCAGCGTCCCGTCCGCGACCGCCTGCCCCCGGATGCGCATGCGTTCGTTGTACGTCAACAGGTGCGGTGACGTATAAACCCCCGTATTCCGGCCGGCGGCGAGCAGGAACTGCTCCAGCAGACCGACCGTCGAACCCTTGCCGTTCGTACCGGCCACCGTGAAAACCGGACCTTGCGGTCGAGGGCTGGCGAGCCGGCCAGCCACCGCCCTGACCCGGTCCAGGCCGAGATCAATCGATCGCGGGTGCAGCGACTCCTGCCATCGGAGCCACTGCTCAAGGGATCGCCCGGTCATCGCGGCTTCAGCTTTCGGGTGGCGGCCGCTTGGTCAGCTTTGCCAGGAGAATCGCGATTTCGTCACGCATAGCGCGGCGGTCGACGATCCGGTCGATGGCGCCGTGTTCGAGCAGGAACTCGCTGCGCTGGAACCCTTCCGGCAGTGTCTCGCGAACGGTCTGCTGTATGACGCGTGGCCCGGCGAACCCGATGAGCGCTTTCGGCTCGGCAATGTTCAGGTCGCCGAGCATCCCGAGGCTGGCAGAAACTCCGCCGGTCGTTGGATCGGTCAGCACGGAAACGAACGGAATTCGCGCCTCCGACAATGCTGCAAGTACAGCACTCGTCTTGGCCATCTGCATCAGCGAAAACAGCGCTTCCTGCATGCGAGCCCCACCACTCGCAGAAAAACTGATCAGCGGCATTTTGTTGTCCCGGCTGTAGGTCGCGGCGCGCGCGAACTTCTCACCCACGACCGACCCCATCGAGCCACCCATGAATCGAAACTCGAAGGCGCACGCCACCACCGGCTGCCCCTTGAGGAGCCCGGTCATGGCCACCAGCGCATCGTTCTCCCCGGTATCCTTCTGGGCCTGAGCAATGCGATCGCGGTAGCGTTTGCTGTCGCGAAAACGCAGCGGATCCTGCGGCATCAGGCGCTCCGCGATCTCCCGTCCCGAGTCCGGATCAAGGAACACTTCCAGCCGGCTGCGTGCCGACAGCCGCATATGGTGATCACACTTGGGGCAGACATAGAGATTGCGCTCCAGCTCGGCCCGGTAGAGCTGGGCGCCGCATTCGGGACACTTGATCCAGATACCCTCCGGCACGGAGCGCGTCTTGCGCTCCGTCTTGATCCGGGACGGCATCAGCTTTTCGAACCAGGTCATTGGCTGTGCATGATAATCAAGAGAGTCTCACGGATCACCGTAGCGAAACTGCGCCGGCTGCGGTATGCCGTGCGCCTCAGGGTATCTGACACGCGTGAGATAAAGCCCGGCGGCCTCGGCAGTGACGCCGCCTTCCCGACGGTCACGGCTTTCCAGGACGTGACGGAGCCAGTCCGGGGATGCCTCCCGGCGCCCGATCCGGACGAGTGATCCGACAATATTTCTCACCATGTGGTGAAGGAACGCATTGGCGCGACACTTTACGACAATGAACGGGCCGCAACGACGCAATGTAAGGGTGTGGATCTCGCGAACCGGCGAACCCGCCTGGCATTGTGCCGCACGAAAAGCACTGAAATCGTGCTCTCCGACCAGGATTCGGGCGGCTGCCTGCATGGCCGGAAGATCGAGCTCGGAATGCACCCACCAGGCGCGGTTGTGGTACAGGGCCGAGCGCTCCGTGCGGGTGAAAATCAGATAGTGATAGGTTCGCGCAAGTGCCGCGTACCGGGCATGGAATGCCTCGGTCACGAGATGCACCCACGAAATGCTGATCTGGGCCGGCAGATTGCTGTTCAGCCCGCGCAGCCATGATCGCAAGGTGCGTTGGGCGGTCGAATCGAAGTGTCCCACCTGTCCGGTCGCATGCACACCGGCATCGGTACGTCCGGCCGCGACCACCGTCACGGACTCATCGGCCACCCGTGAAGCTGCCAACTCCACCGCAGCCTGAATGGATGCCGCGTGGTTCTGGCGCTGCCAGCCGCAGAAGTCCGTGCCGAGATATTCGATTCCGATCGCGACACGTGGCATCTGCGTAGATTCGTGCTTGTCGCCACAGGCTCGCGCTGCGGGCGCGCCGTCGGTTACCAGGCCACGCGGAGGTAGCTAGCTGTCGAGCCCGTCGAGCAGCTGGCGCGCCGCCTGGCGCTGGTCGGGATCGCCTTCGTCGATGACCTCGTTGAGAATGCTCCGCGCACCGTCGGGGTCACCCATATCCAGATAGGCCCGGGCCAGGTCCAGCTTCGTTCCGACCTCGGTCATCGTCGCGTCGTCCGGACCCTTGGCGCCGATCGCTCGCAGGCTGGTGGCCGTCAGGTCCGACTGCGCGCCCGGATCCACACTGAAGTCGATATCGAGGTTCAGCGCCTCCAGGTCATCGTTGGTCGCGCTCAGCTCGGCACTGAGCGGCGAACCGCCGGTACGCGGTTGCTCGACCGTGTCCTCCGGGCTGTCTGCAACGCCCTTGAAGACCCCACTCTTGCTGATCGCATTGGTGAGATGGGTGAGGGGCGGGCCTTTCTCCATCTCTGCAGTGGATTCCTCGCCCTCAGCGCTGGCGCTTCCCGCACTGAGGTCAAAATCCAGGCTGGCCGCGTCCTCAGGCAATGCCTCCTGCAGACCCGTGGCCATGTCGCGTGCAGCATCGTCCAGCCCGGTCAGGTCGAGACCGAGATCTTCCAGATCGATTTCAGCGGTCTGATCCGCGCGCTCGTCGGTGCCCGGAATATGCAAGCGTGCCGTAGCGCTGGTCCCGGCAGACGCATGACTGACCTCCATGGTCGGCGTTTCCATCGTGCTGTCGCCCGTCCGGGTCTCGATCGTTGGCGTCTCGATCGTCGAGGTCAACGCCGCGTTCTGCACGGTAGGCGACTCACGCGTCGCAGCCGTGTCGAAAGCAGGGACTTCTATGGTAGGGATTTCCTGCGTCTGGGCCGTCGACCCGCGCCAGGTCGGCTCTGCGATCCGGGTGGCTGCACCCGTGTCTGCATCGCTCGCGAAGTCCCCGCCGAGATCGAAATCAAGAGCCCCGGTATCACCACCGAGTTCCAGGTCCACGTCCCCACCGCTGTCACCGGACAGGTCGAGGTCCATTTCGGCGGCCTCCTGGGCAGCCGCCCCGGCAAACAGCGCCTCGTTCGGGCACAGCTGCTTGCCCATGATCAGCACCCGTTTCCAGTCCGGGTCCGCATCATTGCCAATGCGCTCCCGCAGGGCGCGCGCCTCTTTCAGGAATCCGTCGCGGTTCTCCCAGACGAAAAACACGTCGAGAAGCTTCAGGCGCAGATCACGTCGCCCGGGCTCGCGTCCGACCGCGGCCGTGAGCAGATCGGCCGCCTGGTCGTACAGCCCGTAGGCCATGTGGAAGTCCGCTTCGGCAAGCGGGTCGGCCTGATCGAGATTGACCGGAGCATCGGTACTGATCGTGCGCTCCAGCGGCAACTCGTCGTCACCGCGCGCCAATGCGCGTCGCTCGAAGCGCCCGCTCGCGCGGGCAGGTTCTTCGTGCACGATCATGGTGCTGGTTGCCGAACCTGCTTCAGCAGCTTCCCGGGACGCACCGGTTCGCGTGGCCGGGGGAGTCCATGTCCCCGGCTCTTCGGCTCCAGACCGTCGCCTGGCGACGAACAGGGTGCCGACGAGAACCAGGGCGGCGGGAATCCACAGCCACGGCGACAGCAGGAGGTCGCCAATCCGGCTGAACAAGCCGGGACCCTTCTCGGGCGTCGGCCGCGCCGGCGCGGGTTGGGTCACCGCTGCGGGCGGGGCGGTCTCCGCGGGCCGCTCGATGGGTGTTTCTGCAGGGGTCTCTGCCGGGGTCTCCGCGGTGGTAACGCCTTCGTCCGCCGGCGGTGCGACAGGGGGCGCCGCTGGTGCCGGCTCGGCCTCGACCGCAACCTCGCCCTCCAGGGCGGCAACGCGGTCGCGCAGCGCCTTCAGTTCCGCGTCCCTGACCTGGATCTGGCGCCGGCTTTCCTCGAGCTCCGCCTGCAGCGCTTCGTCTTTGCGGGCAGCAGTCTCGCCAGGGGGCGCAGCCGGGGCGGTTTCGGGTGGCGGCACGAGTTCCAGCCGCGCCGGAGCCTCGGCCGGTGTGCCAGCCGCTCCCCGCCACTCACGGTTCTGGCGGCCGACCTCAGTGGCCGCATCAGCGCGTCCCAGGCCCTGAACGCTCGACCCTTCCGGGATGCGCAGGACAGCTCCCGCGCGTAATCGATTGATATTGCCCGCGAAGGCCTCCGGGTTGGCGCGATAGATCGACACCATCATCTGATTGATGTCGGCACCATCCGGTCGATACTGCTCGGCGATGCCCCACAGTGTTTCATTGCGGGTCACGAGGTGCGTGCCCGCCGGGCCCGGCCGAGGAGCCGCTGCCTGGTCCGGCGGCGGTACTGGAGCGCTCTCCCGGGAGGCGGGTGGCGGGCTGACTGCCGGTACCGCCCGGGCCGGTTCGGCAGGTGCAGCAACCGGCGTCTCCACGGATTGCTCGACGGCGGCCGCACCCGCGAAATCGGGCGGATCGAGCAGAACAGTGAACTCGCGCAGCAGGCGGCCCTGCCCCCAGCGCACATCCAGCAGCAGGGATACGAACGGCTCGGCGACCGGACGGGTCGAGGTGACCCGGATCACACCGCCACCCGAACCTTCCGTCACCGTAAACCGCAGGTCGCCCAGGAACGCGGGCCTTGGCAGGCCGTACTGCGAAAAAGTCTCGGGCGATGCCAGGGTAACCGTCAGCCCGGCCAGCTCATCGGCCACGTCCGCGGTTACGGGTATCTCCGCTGCCAACGGCTGGTTGAGGTACGAGCGGGCCTGGATCTCGCCGAGGCCAAGGGCCGCCGCGCAGGTCGGCAGCATCACCGCCAGCGCAATGGTCGTGGATGCGGGAATTCGTGACATCACCGGTCCCCGAATGAGAAGTCGTTCAGCCCCACGAAGAAGAGGCGCAACAGACAGCGCACAAAACGGTCGCAAACCCCTGAAAATCCAATTCACTATAGCCTAAAAGCAATCCCGTACCAAACGCTCCGCGATCTGCACGCTATTGAGGGCCGCGCCCTTGCGGATATTGTCCGCAACCACCCACATGCTGATGCCGCGGTCACAGGATATATCCTCACGGATGCGCCCCACGAAGACATTATCGCGCTCCGCGGCCTCCGTCACAGCGGTCGGATAGCCGCCGAGCCGGGCCTCATCGAGCACAGTAATGCCAGGCGCGCGTGACAGCAGGTCACGCACCGCAGCGGCCGAGATCTTCTCCCGCGTCTCGATGTGCACGGCCTCCGAATGCCCGATAAAGACCGGGACCCGCACCGCCGTGGGGTTCACGCGGATCTGCTCGTCGCCGAGAATCTTGCGCGTCTCCCAGACCATTTTCATCTCTTCCTTCGTATAACCATTGGCCTGGAACTCGTCGATGTGCGGGACGACGTTGAAGGCAATCGGCCTGGCCGCGCCGTCGGGCCGAACCGCCCGGCCGGCGAGTGCTTCGCCCGCCTGTTCACGCAGCACCTGCATGGAGCGCCGGCCCGCTCCCGATACCGACTGATAAGTGGCCACGTTGACCCGCGTGATGCCGACCGCGTCGTAGATCGGCTTGAGCGCAACCACCATCTGGATGGTCGAGCAGTTCGGGTTAGCAATGATGTTCTTTGGCGGATACTCCGCTATCGCCTGGGGATTGACCTCCGGTACCACCAGCGGGATATCGGGCTCGTAACGGAACCGCGACGTATTGTCGATGACCACGCAACCGGTGGCGCCGGCACGTGGCGCATGAACAGCGGAAACACTGGCGCCGGCCGAGAACAGCCCGATCTGCACCCCGGTGAAATCGAAGCGGGTGACGTCCTGAACGGCCAGCTCCTCACCGCGGAACCGCACGACCTTCCCCACCGAGCGTTCGCTCGCCAGCGGGACCAGGCGGGAAACCGGAAAATCCCGCTCCTCGAGGACGCGGAGCAGCGTCTCGCCGACCAAACCGGTGGCGCCCAGAATGGCGACACTGTAACCCTTGCTCATATGTATCCAGCCTTGTTCTCTGTCTACGCCCCGCCGTCACACGACCGCGGGCTCAAACGCCCGCGAAGAATAGGCGTTCGCCGGAGCAATTCAAGCCCGCGTTTCCCGATGGCGCCAATGATCTCAGGTTTGGCCGGCCCGGGCAGGAATGGGTGCAAGCCCCGGACGGACATCCGCGTTCTGCCCGCGGTGGCGCAGGTAATGATCCATCAGCACCAGGGCCAGCATCGCCTCGGCGATCGGCGCCGCGCGCAACCCGACGCAGGGATCGTGGCGCCCGGTCGTGACGATTTGCGTGGCATCACCTCCCCCGCTGACGGTGTCGCCCGGCAGCCGGATGCTGGAGGTCGGCTTCATTGCAATGCTGACCAGGATGTCCTGGCCGGAGGAAATCCCGCCCAAGGTTCCACCGGATGAATTTTTCAGGAAACCCGCCGGCGTGATCTCATCCCGGTGCTGAGATCCCATCTGCTCCACCACCGCGAATCCGTCTCCCAGTTCGACGCCCTTCACTGCGTTGATACCCATCATCGAGTGCGCGATCGCCGCATCGAGTTTGTCGAACACGGGTTCACCGAGGCCCGCCGGAACTCCGGTCGCTATGACATTGATGCGCGCACCGATCGAATCACCTTCCCGACGCAGTGCATCCATGTAGGCGTCAAGTTCCGGCACACGGTCGGGGTCGGCGCAGAAAAACGGATTGTCGTCCACGGCCCCCAGGTCCTTCGCACCGAGGCGAATCGGCCCAAGCTGTGCGAGATAGGCGACGATTCTCACGCCGAGACGTTCTGCCAGGTATTTGCGCGCGATCGCACCGGCCGCCACGCGCATGACGGTTTCACGCGCGGACGAGCGCCCGCCTCCGCGGTAGTCCCGAATGCCGTACTTCTGCTGGTAGGTGTAGTCGGCGTGCCCGGGGCGAAACTTGTCCTTGATGCCCGTGTAGTCGCGGCTGCGCTGATCGACGTTCTCGACGAGGAGGCCGATGGGCGTT
Source organism: Gammaproteobacteria bacterium (assembly GCA_021462865.1). Lineage (GTDB taxonomy): Bacteria > Pseudomonadota > Gammaproteobacteria > Steroidobacterales > QUBU01. The sequence goes on from JAJTYX010000023.1 coordinate 145,372, forward strand.
CCGGTAGTCAATCCCTCGAAGACCCCGGACATGATGCGCACGGCATCCGGTTCCTTGCGTTGGGTGGTATGGCGCGACCGGCCGGGTCGCCGCCGTTCCAGGTCGCGTTGTATGTCTTCTTCACACAGCGCGAGACCCGGCGGGCACCCATCGACGACACAGCCGAGACCCGGCCCGTGACTCTCGCCAAAGGTCGTCACGGTAAATAGCGTGCCGATGGTGTTTCCTGCCACGGATCTGCTCTCAATTGCCCGGCCGGTCGTGGCCGCTGGCCTCATTGTCCACAGGCAGGTCGCCGGCCGCCACCAGCGCGATTCCGTCCCCTGATGCGAGTTCGGGCCAGATGAACGGCACCCGGGGAAACGCCTGCTCGAGCGCCGCCATCCCGGCTCCCCCCTCGATGGCGAGCCAACCCCACGGCTCGAGCAGGCGCGCAGCACCTCGAACGATCGGGCGCACCAGGCCGAGACCGTCCGGCCCACCCGCCAGTGCCGCGCGCGGCTCCCAGCGAAACTCGGGCGGCGGATCCTGCAGTTCGGCGTCCGGCACATACGGCGGATTGGAAACCAGCAGGTCGAAGCGTCCACGCAGTCCGCGCAGCAGGTCGGCAGCGACGAAACTCACGCGGTCGTTTACCGCGTGCCGGGCGGCATTGCGGCGCGCGACCTGGAGCGCAGCGAACGACAGGTCGCTTGCCACGACACGGCTGCCCGGAAACGCCAGCGCGCACGCAATGGCGATGCAGCCGCTGCCGGTGCCGATCTCCAGGATGCGTGGCTGCGCCAGCCGCGGCAGCCACGGCTCGAACCGCTCCGCAATCAGTTCGGCAAAGGGCGAGCGTGGAATGAGGACCCGTTGATCGACGTGGTAGCGCCGGCCCGCGAACCATGCCTCACCCAGCAGGTAGGGCGCTGGCGCGCGCTCGCCGATGCGCCGCTCGATCATGGCCTCGCAACGCTGCCTTTCGGCATCGCTCACCGGCCGGCCATAGGCAGCCGCATCCGCATGATCGAGTTCCAGTATGTGAAAAACGACAGCCGCAGCCTCATCGCCCCAGGTCGCGGTGCCATGCGCGCAGACGACGCCCGCCGCGGCCAGGGCACTCTCAGCCCAGCCGACAAGATCGGCAACGGTGACTGGCCTCGAATTCATGTGCGGGCCCGGTCGAGCCTGCCATGCCGGCCGAACCCGATGTGCCCTGTGTACAATGCGCCGCCGGACTGAACGACACCCACTCGCTGACTCCCGATCGCAGAGTACGGATGCTTGCAGGTTTCTTCATTGTGCTGCAACGCCTGCTGCCGGCGCGTCTCATCGGCCGCCTGGTCTACGCGATCGCGCGCAGCCGCAACCGGCTGCTCAAGAATGCGCTGATCAACACCTTCGTGCGCATCTATCCCGTGGACGTCGGTGAGGCGGATGCCGCGGTTCCGGGTGGCTACGACAGCTTCAATGCATTTTTCACCCGGGGACTCAGGCCCGGCGCGCGCCCGCCCGACCCCGACCCGGCGGCGCTGCTCTGCCCTGCCGACGGACTCATTCAGCAGATCGGCAGCTTGCGTGACAGTCAGATTCTGCAGGTAAAGGGCATCGATTACGACGTGTCGCGGTTGTTGGGTGGGGACAGCGACGCCGACCGCTATCGCGGCGGCTCTTTCGCCACCATTTACCTGGCGCCGTGGAACTACCATCGGGTACACATGCCGGCCGGCGGCCGGGTCCGCCGCATGCGCCATGTTGCGGGACAACTCTGGTCGGTCAATGCGACGACCGCCGCCCGAGTACCGGGGCTGTTTGCGCGCAACGAGCGCCTTGTTTGTCACTGTGAGGCCGACTGGGGGTCCTTCGTGGTCGTGCTGGTCGGCGCATTCAACGTCGGCAGCATCTCCACTGCCTGGGCAGGCGAAGTGCTGCCACGGCGCGGTCCGGCGGTCACGGACTGGGACTACGACATCGCCGGCAATGAACCTCGGCTCGCCCGCGGCGAATTACTGGGCCAGTTCAACCTGGGATCGACGGTAATCGTCCTGCTGCCCGCCGGGCGCGTCAGCTGGCAGGCGGGACTCGTCGCCGGTTCTCCGGTACGCGCCTGCGCAAGCATCGGGCTTCTCGCACAGCACGCCGGCCGGAAATGAACGCAGACGCCGGGCGATGGCAACCGACCGCCGAGATCCAGGTGTTGCGGCAGCGTGCGGCGGCGCTGGCCGCAGCCCGCGAGTTCTTTGCCACACGCAACGTCATCGAGACGGAAACGCCGCACCTTGTCGAGCACCCCGTCAGCGAACCGCAACTTGCCAACGTCCGTTGCTCGCTCGCAGTGCGGCCCGAGCGCCGCTACTACCTGCACACGTCTCCCGAATACCACATGAAGAGGCTCCTGGCGGCTGGAGCGCCCGATATCTACCAGATCAGCAAGGTGTTCCGTGACGGAGAGCTCGGGCCGAGGCATCTGCCGGAGTTCACGCTCGTGGAATGGTATCGGCGCAACGTCACGCTGGACGACATGATCGGGGAGGCCTGCGATCTGGTCAGGACCATTGGACTTCGACTCGGCAGGCACATCGGGGCCCCGAACCGGCACGACTATCGCGAGCTTTTCATCCGGTTCGCCGGAATCGACCCGCTGGCGGCTGACACCCCGGCCGTGCGCGACCGGGCACTGCAACTGTTGCCTGCAGAGGACGGGAAGGATCTCGCCCACAGCCTGCAGGACGACCGTTCGGCCTGGCTTGACCTGCTCATGGTCCGATGCATCGAGCCGGCGCTGCGACCATCCGGCCTCACGGTCATCGAACGCTACCCCGCGGAGCAGGCAGCCCTCGCCCGTCGTGATCCGGAGAACCCTGCGCTGGCGGCCCGATTCGAGATTTACCTCGACGGACTCGAGCTGGCCAACGGCTACCACGAACTGGCCGATGCCCGGGAACAACGGGCGCGATTCGACGCCGACAGAATCCGGCGCCGGAGCCTTGGATTGCCCGACGTGGAGCCTGACATGGCGTTGCTCTCCGCCCTGGAATCCGGGCTGCCCGACTGCTGCGGCACTGCGCTGGGGTTTGACCGCCTGCTGATGGCCTGCCTGGGAATAGAGCGAATTGGCCGGGTGGTGAGCTTCACCATCCCATCGGACGACTGAGGGCGCGCGCTACTTCACGCGGGAAATATACTCGCCGCTGCGCGTATCGACCTTGATGACCTCACCCTCTTCCACGAACAGCGGCACCTTGACCACCGCGCCGGTCTCCAGCCGCGCCGGCTTCATGCCGCCCGTCGCGGTATCGCCCCGAATGCCGGGATCGGTTTCCACGATCTTCAGCTCCGCATGGGGCGGAGGCTCGACGAGCAGCGGCTGGCCGTTCCAGAGGGTGATATTGCAGAGCATCTGCTCCTTGAGCCAGAGCCGCGTGTCGCCGACTCGTGCAGCATCCGCTCCAAACTGCTCGAAACTTTCCGGCTGCATGAAGTACCAGATGTCGCCGTCGTTGTACAAATACTGCATCGGTGTCGTAAGAACGTCCGCCGCCTCGGCCGTGTCACCGGACTTGAACGTCCGCTCGACGGTGCGGCCGGTCTTCAGGTTGCGTACCCGCACCCGGTTGAACGCCTGGCCCTTGCCGGGCTTGACGAACTCGTTCTCGAGGACGACGTATGGATCGCCATCGAGAAGGATCTTGATGCCCGACTTGAACTCGCTTGTGCTGAAACTAGCCATGACTACCTGCAAGAGCGATTGCCAACCCCCGGTCGGCCGAGCCTGCGCTGGTCGCGTCGACGCGTCACATGGACATCGCTCCCGCCGGGGCCGCGACATTCTATAGACTTTCCCGAAAGGCTGCCCGAGAACCACCGTGCTACGTTCATCCCGCTCCGCCATCGACACCGCAACACCTGGCTGGCAACAGGAACTCGCCGCGGGAATCGACTCCGTCGAAGAACTCGCCGGCGAACTCGACCTGCCGGCCAGCCTGCTCGGTGGCAGCCACGCCGCAAGTTTGCAGTTCCCGCTTCGCGTTCCACGCGGCTTCGTCCGCCGCATGCATCGCGGCGATCCCCGCGACCCATTGCTGTTGCAGATCATCCCGACTGCGCGGGAACTCGTCGCTCACCCCGGATTCGTTGCCGACCCGCTCGACGAACTGACGCGGCTACGCCAGCCCGGACTGTTGCAGAAATACCAGGGACGCGCGCTGCTGATGGTCACCGGAGCCTGTGCGGTGCATTGCCGCTATTGTTTCCGGCGTGAGTTTCCCTATGTGGAAGCAGGCGCTGTGCCCGGCACGCACGCGCTCGCACTCGCGCAGGTGGCTCGCGATCCGTCGATCCGGGAGGTGATACTCAGCGGCGGCGATCCCCTGAGCCTGAGCAACACGCGCCTCCAGGCTCTGTTGCGCGGCCTAGAGCAGATCGACCATGTACGACGCATTCGCATTCATAGCCGCACGCCGGTGGTACTGCCCGAGCGTATCGATGCCGGACTGGTCGCCAGCCTCGGCAATTGCACGCGGCCAATTGTCATGGTCCTGCACAGCAACCACGCCAATGAACTCGATGCGACCGTCGCAACGGCTGTCGCCCGCCTGCGTGACGTGTGCGCCACGGTGCTCAACCAGTCGGTTCTTCTGCGCGGAATCAACGATGATGCGAATTGCCTGGCCGAACTGAGCCAGCGGCTTTTCGAGATCGGCGTGCTGCCGTATTACATCCACCAGCTCGATACGGTGCGCGGAACCGCGCATTTCCGCGTTGGAGACCGTCGCGCCCGCCGTCTTCTCGGCGAGCTGGCCGCTCGATTGCCGGGCTACCTCGTCCCGCGGCTCGTTCGCGAACGCCCGGGCATGCCAGCCAAGGAAATTCTGGCCCCGGTACTACATAACCCGCAACAGGTCACATAAACAGACGCGGGTCACATAATCTGCGCGCTGCAGACGGCAGAATCCCCGCCAATCCGGCTGGCGTGAGCCGGAAATGCGTTGTCGAGTTTTCGCCGGGATCCTGAAATTGCCTGAGACCCATGGTGTGCCGCTGATCGTCGTCAGCCAGCACGACGACAACATGGCCGCAATCAATTCCATGCTGCGTGAGGCGGGCCACGCGGTGCATTGCAGGCGTGTGGCAGATCCCACCGCGCTCGAGGACGCGATTGCAGAGCAGCCACCCGAACTGGTCATGATCTTCGCCGACGAGCCCGACGTGGACCTGACAGGGCTGTCCGGCTCCATATTCCGCAGAAATCCGCCGATCCCCGTGATCATCGTCCGCCAGAACGTCACCGAGCGGATCATCTCCGATGCAATTGCCGCTGGTGCCCGCGACGTGGTTTCGCTCGGCCATCGCGAACGCCTCCAGGCGGTGGTCGAACGCGAACTGAGAACCCGCCGCCTGCAGGCTGCGCTGGACAGCGTGCTGTCGTCCGCTACGCAGTACAAGCAGGAACTGCGCAGCCTGATGATCGGCGCAACCGAGGCCATCGCCGATGTGCAGGAAGGCATCGTCATCGCCGCGAACCCCGCCTGGCTCGCCATGCTCGGCGCCGAGCAGGAAAGCGACCTGCTGGGCCAGCCCTTCATGGACTTCTTCAGTGACCGCGACCAGCCCAGCCTGAAGGGTGCGTTGCAGGCCTGCCTGAAGGGCAAATGGACGGACACCGGCCTGCAGGTCACCGTGCAACGACGCGACCAATCCCACCTCGGGCTGGAACTCAAGCTCGAGCGGGTCACGGTGGACGGCGAGCCGGCGGTGCGTGTTGTCGTGCCGGGTGAGCGCAGCAGCGACACCCCACCGGAGGACCTGGTCGAACAGGCGCTCTGGAAGGACCCGTCGACCGGCTTCCTGATGCGGCACCATTTTCTGGAGCAGGCCACGGCGCGGCTCGGCTCTGCGTTGCAGGGCGGCGTGCGCGCAATCGCCTACATCAGGCCGGATCATTTCTCGCGCGTGCATCGCGACGTCGGCCTGCTCGGCACCGAAGCGCTGATCATGCGACTGGCGGACCTGCTGCGCGAACTGCTGCAGCCGAGCGACGTCTGCGGGCGATTTGGCGGCACGATTTTCACGGCGATCATCGAGCGCGGCACCATGAATGACGTGGTCAGCTGGGCCGACCAGGTCCGCAAAGCCGTCGCCGGCCGGGTACTCGAGGTCGATCAGCAGTCGACGACCCTGACCTGCACCATCGGCGTCACAGAAATCGGCAGCGAATCGCAGTCGATAGCCGAACTGCTGTCGGCGGCAGAAAAGGCCTGCCGTGCCGGTCGCGATGCCGGCGGCAACAAGGTCGAGCTCTGCGACACAACGACCGCGACGCAGAAGGTCCGCGTTGCCGACGCGATGTGGGTGCCGAAGATCCGTAACGCCCTCATGCAGAACCGCTTCCGGCTGGTGCACCAGCCAATCGCCAGCCTGACCGAGGAAGTCCAGGGCATGTTCGATACCCTGGTGCGGATGGTCGATGATGACGGCAGCCTGATTCTCCCCAGCGAGTTCATCCCTCCCGCGGAACGCGCCAGGATGATCAAGAACGTGGACCGATGGGTCATCGGCGCCTCGCTGTCGTATTGCACCGCCAAGCAGCCGACACTGGTCTTCGTCCGACTGTCCCGCGACTCGGTTCTCGACGACACGCTCCCGGCGTGGCTCGGCACGCGCCTGGCGAGCCTGAAGGTGCCGCCCCAGCGCCTTTGCTTCCAGGTCAGCGAAGAAACCGCAGCGACGCAGCTCAAACCGACCAAGGAACTCGCCGAGCGGCTGGCGGCGGCGGGCTTCCTGTTTGCGGTCGACCATCTCGGAACCGGGCGCGACTCCACCCAGCTGTTGCATCACATCCCGATGCAGTTCATGAAAATCGACGGCAGCCTGATGCAGGGCCTGCATAGTGACAGCGATCAGCAGCGGAAAGTCGCCGGCCTGGTGCAGGTCGCACACAAGCTCAAGATCCGCTCCATCGCCGAGCGCGTGGAGGATGCCAAGACCATGGCCGTGCTCTGGCAGCTCGGCGTATCCTACTTCCAGGGCAATTTCGTGCAGACGCAGGGCGTCGTCCTGGAGAGCGCGCAACCGCTGGAGAACCGCGCTACGGGGTGAGGCGCAAGCCGGCACGCGTGACGTCGTTCACATTTCACCGAATGCAGCCACGTTGTGGGCAGCAATGCGGCCGAAACGAGACGCGAATCGTTTACGGACTTATTGACAAATGATTTCCTTCGCGGCGGGAAAACGTATCAGCACATCTGGCACTGACGAATTCGGAGCATAGAGCTATGGGCCGCGGCGATCGCCGGCTGGATACAAGCCGGAAAACACCAAACGGAAAGGCACGGCGGGAGTTCACGGTCATCGCTGGCGCTACGCCCGAACTTTCGGTCCGGCGCCTCACGCTCGGCAAGCTGGTATGCACCGGCGCCGCTGTTGCGGCGCTCGGCCCCGCGCAGGCATTGACCCTGGGCGACATCCTGGTGGACTCGCCGCTCGGCCAACCGCTGAGCGCAAGAGTGCCGGTGGAACTCAGTGCCGGAGAGATCCTGGTCGCGGGCTGTGTCAGCGCCGTTGCACCCTCCGCGGGAGAACTCAGCGCCGTACCCCACGCAATCGTCAGCGTGCCGCAGGTGAGTGCTGCAGGCCGTTACGACCTGCACGTCAGCACTGCTCGCCCGCTCTACGAGCCCATGTACGAACTGCGCCTGGAGCTACGCTGCCCGGGAAGCACGCAGTTGGTGCGCCAGTATGTGCTGATGCTCGATCTGCCCGGAACGCGGCCGGCGGCCGCCGCAACTCCCGCCATGACGGGCGCTGCCGCGAGTACGGCTGGCGACACGCAGCGGCCGGCACCGACCCCGGTCACGCGACAGCCGGCAGCCGCTGCGGCGCCGTCGCATGGGCCAGCGACTGATCGCAGCCCGCTGCCCTCCGGAACCAGCTATCGCGTGCAGGCGGGCGACACGCTGTCCACCATCGCTGCACGCACCACCGATCGCGGGGGGCGCAGCATCTGGGAAATCGCCGATGCGATTTTTGCTGCAAACCCGGATGCCTTCATACGGGCCAATCCGGACCTGATCCGAAGCGGCGCCGTCATCGTGCTGCCCGCTCCGCTGGCCGCCGGCAGCTCCGACGCAGCGGCCGAAGCCGGTGCGGCCACCGCATCACCGCAGCCAGACGACACGCGCGCCCTGGCGGGCGCAGCAGCGCAGGCCCCGGCCGGGACCGAAACGGTAACAGCCGCGACCCCGACTGACCTCGGCGGTACGGCGCCACCGTTGCCCCTCGTCGAGCCACCGCAAACCGCTCCTGTACCTGAAGCGGTGTTCCAGGACGAGCAACCTCCGCAGGACATTGCCGTGGCCGAACCGGTCGCAGTGCCGGCCGTCACCGTCGAGCGCCATGCCAGCGAAGGTGCACCGGCATGGCTGGCGGCCGTGGTCGGTGTGCTCATTGGCGCCGCGGCCAGCCTCGTACTGCTTCGCGAGCGCCTCGCCGAAGCGCTCCGGGGCGCCCGGCGAACCTCCCAGGACAGCATGCCGGAGCGTGCCGGAACCGCCACGGCGGTTGCCGTCGCAGCACCTCCGACCCTCGGCAAACCGGCCGAGCCCACGATGGTCGTGGTGGAGGGTCCGCGCCACGAGCACGACGACGAGAGTTCGACCGATTCGGCGCCAACCGACCGTCAGCCCGCGGTCTACGCCGCTCCGGCCCAGGATTTCAACATTGGCAGCACGCCGGATGATCTCACGAGCCTGTTCGGCGATGAGCCCGATCTGGCCTTGCCCGACGCCTCGGGTTTCGCCCCCGGGGATCCGGACCTCGACCTCGACCTGTCGGCCGCGGCCGGTGATGTGGCCGTTGACCAGGACATCGGCTGGCTCAATGACCTCGACGAAACGGCACTGACCCCGACCGATCAGGCCGGGTCGCTGCGCGGCTCAGGCGGCGATACGGTCGAACAGACCGATCTGCACGCGATGTCGCAGAAAGCGATCGACGACGAGCAGGTTTCCAATACGCTGAAGGAAGCGCTCGATCTGCTCGAGAGCGACTACGAGCAGGATCTGACCGCCAGCCAGGTGGTCGATCGCGCGAAGCTCGGGTCGATCCTCGACGATGCGGACGAGGAAGACACGCTGGTGCGCACGGGTACCGACCAGTTTCCCCGACGCTGAGGAGCGTTCATCCCGCGTTACGCACGACGTCCAGTGCGTCGACGCTACGCCAGCCGCGTGGCAACACCAGCCCGCGCCGCCCCCGCTCGCCCGCGTAGTGCCCGAGATCGGCCGACCGGATCGTCATGTGCCGCTGACCGCTGCGTACGACGAGGTCGTCGCCAGGTCCCAGCACCGCCACCGCGACGAGGCGCTCCTCGCCTGCCTTGAGCTTGCCCGGCGGAATGCCGAGGATCCTGTTGCCCTTGCCGCGGGGTAGTTCGGGGAGTTCCGCCGCGGCGAACACGAGCAGGTGTCCGCCCGAACTGACGGCCGCCACCCGCACCTCGCCCGGGAAATCCGTGGCGGGACATGCGGCGGGAATGACCACGTCCCAGCCGGGCTTGAGTCGCAAGGCGCTTTTTCCCGCCCGGTTGCGGGTGTGCAATTCACCCAGTCGCACGAAGAATCCATAGCCGCCGGTGTTCGCGACCAGCCAGGGGGGCTGCGCTTCGCCGAGCATCACGCCACGAAAATGGGCACCGTCGGGGGGATTCAGGCGCCCGGACAGCGGCTCGCCCTGACCACGCGCCGATGGCAGCGAATGTGCGGCCAGCGTGTAGGCCCGGCCGGTCGAGTCCAGAAAGACCGCAAGCTCCGTGCTGCGCCCGCGCGCGGCACAGAGGTAGCCATCGCCGGTCTTGAAGCTCAGCGAGCCGGGTTCGATGTCGTGCCCCTTGGCCGCGCGGACCCAGCCTCGCTGCGAGAGCACCACGGTCACCGGCTCGGAGGCGACCAGGTCCTCCTCGGCCATGGCCTGCGCTGCCGCGCGCTCCACCAGTCGGCTGCGCCGCTCATCGCCGAATTCTCCGGCCAGCGCGTTGATTTCGTCCTTGATCAGCGTGCGCAGCCGCGCCGGGCTGCGCAGCAATTTCTCCAGACGCTCGCGCTCGGCCGCAAGTTCCTCCTGCTCGCCACGGATCTTCATCTCCTCGAGTCTGGCGAGATGCCGCAACCGCAAATTGAGAATGGCCTCCGCCTGGACATCGGTCAGCTTGAACTTCTTCATCAGCACCGGCTTCGGCTCGTCTTCGCGCCGGATGATGCGGATCACCTCGTCGATGTTGAGGTACGCAATCAGGAGTCCGTCGAGGATGTGAATCCGCTCGGCCACCCGGTCGAGCCGGAACTGCAGTCGCCGCCGTACGGTTTCCAGGCGGAAGTCGAGCCAGTCCTTGAGCAGCGTGCGCAGGTCCCGGACCGCCGGCTTGCCGTCCGTACCGATGACATTCAGGTTGACCCTGAGCGTCTTCTCGAGATCCGTGGTTGCGAACAGATGCAGCATCAGCGCCTCGGCGTCTACCCGGCCGGAGCGCAGCGTGATGACGAGGCGGGTCGGCTCTTCTTCGTCGGACTCGTCCCGAAGATCCTCCACCATGGGCAGCTTCTTCGCCCGCATCTGATTGGCGATCTGCTCCAGGACGCGCGCCCCCGAGACCTGGTAGGGCAGGCTCTCGATGATGATCGTGGCATCGTCCACGGAATAGGTGGCGCGGACGCGCAGCGTGCCGCTCCCGGCAGCATAGATGGCGACGATCTCTTCGCGCGTCGATACGATTTCCCCGCCGGTCGGGAAATCCGGCCCGCGGATGATTCGTGTCAGCTGCTTCAGCGAGATGTCGGGCTCCTCGATCAGCTTCACGAGCCCGGCGGCGATCTCACGCAGGTTGTGCGGCGGAACGTCGGTCGACATGCCCACCGCGATGCCGCTTGCGCCGTTCAGCAGCAGGTTCGGCAGCTGCGCCGGCAACAGTGCGGGCTCGCGCAATGTGCCGTCGAAATTCGGCAACCATGCCACCGTACCCTGGTCGAGTTCAGCGAGCAGTACGGCGGCGTAGGGTCGCAGCCGCGACTCCGTGTAGCGCATGGCGGCAAACGACCGGGGGTCGTCCGCGGAGCCCCAGTTGCCCTGGCCGTCGATGATCGGGTAGCGGTAGGAGAAATCCTGCGCCATGTGCACCATGGCTTCGTAACAGGCGCCGTCGCCGTGCGGGTGAAACTTGCCGATCACGTCTCCGACCGTGCGCGCCGACTTCTTGTGCTTCGCGCCGGCCGCCAGCCCGAGTTCGCTCATCGCATAGATGATGCGACGCTGGACCGGCTTGAGGCCGTCCGCCAGGTGCGGCAGGGCCCGGTCCAGAATGACGTACATCGAGTAGTCCAGGTAGGCGCGTTCGGCATACTCGCGCAGCGGCAACTGCTCGATGCCCTCGAAGTCCAGCTGATTCTGCTTCGCCATGGATTTCGTCCCGTACCGCCGGACTCAGACCTGAATGCGGGCCAGATTGCCCTTGGTCTCGATCCAGTTGCGCCGGTCGGCGGCGCGTTTCTTGGCGAGCAGCATGTCGAGCAACTGCTCGGTTTGCTCATGAGCGTCAACCGTGAGCTGCACCAGACGCCGGGTGTCCGGCGCCATGGTCGTCTCCCGCAGCTGTCCCGGACTCATTTCGCCGAGCCCCTTGAAGCGGGTGATCGAGACCTTGCCCTTCAGCCCCTCCGCCTCGACCCGGTCGAGCACGCCCTGCCGTTCTGCATCGTCCAGCGCGTAGAAGACTTCGCGGCCGACGTCGATCCGGTACAGGGGCGGCATCGCCACGTAGACATGCCCGGCCTGCACCAGCCGCGGAAAATGCCGGACGAACAACGCGCAGATCAGGGTCGCGATGTGCTGCCCGTCGGAATCCGCGTCGGCAAGAATGCACACCTTGAAATAGCGAAGACCCGCCAGGTCCTCACCACCGGGATCCACACCGATCGCGAGGCTGATGTTGTGCACCTCCTGGGAGGCCAGTAGTTCGGCCTGTTCGACTTCCCAGGCATTCAGGATCTTGCCGCGCAGGGGCAGGATCGCCTGGAACTCCCGGTCGCGCGCCTGTTTCGCCGAACCTCCGGCCGAATCGCCCTCCACCAGGAACAGCTCGCAGCGCTGCGGATCCTCCCCCGTGCAATCCGCAAGCTTGCCCGGCAGTGCCGGGCCGGAGACCACCTTCTTGCGAACCACTGCTTTGCCCGCCTTGAGCCGATTCTGCGCGGCAGTGATCGCCCGCAGCGCAATCTGGTCGCCGGTTTCGGGATGCTGGTTCAGCCACAGTGCGAAGGCATCCTTGACGATGCCCGACACGAACGCCGTGGACTCCCGCGACGACAGGCGCTCTTTCGTCTGGCCGGAGAACTGCGGGTCCTCGAGTTTGACGGAGAGCACGAAGGCGACACCGTCCCAGACATCCTCCGGCGCGAGCCTTACCCCGCGGGGCAGCAGGCTGCGGAACTCGCAGTACTCGCGCAAGGCGTCCGTCAGGCCGGCACGCAGGCCACTGACATGCGTGCCTCCCTGAGGCGTGGGAATGAGGTTGACATAGGATTCGGCGAGCGGCGTGGCTTCGCCGGTCACCCACGCCAGCGCCCATTGCACTTCCTCGTGCTGGCCCTTCGCTTCGCCGGTAAACGGTTGGGCAGGAAGCGTGCCTGCGTCGCCGATCGACTCGGCAAGGTACTGGCCGAGCCCGCCGCGATACTCCCACTCCAGCAGCTGCTGCGGATGCTCGATCTCGAACCTGACCTTCAGGCCGGGGCACAGGACCGCCTTCGCCTGCAGGGTGTGCCGCAGCTGCGGTACAGAGAATTTGTCGGAATCGAAATACTTGGGATCAGGCCAGAACCGGATCGTGGTGCCGGTATTACCGCGGCCGACTTTGCCGACGGACTCGAGCTTGCTGGCACGGTTGCCGCCACGAAAGCTCATGTTGAACTCGCAACCGTCGCGCCGCACCCACACTTCGAGGTTCCGCGACAGGGCGTTCACCACGGAAACGCCGACACCGTGCAGGCCACCCGAAAAGCGATAGCTCTTGCCGGAAAACTTCGCGCCCGAGTGCAGGCGCGTGAGAATCAGCTCCACCCCTGGAATTTTCTCCTGCGGGTGTACGTCGACCGGCATGCCACGGCCGTCGTCGGCGACCTGCAGGGAACCGTCACGCCACAGCGTGACCTCGATCTTGCTGCAGTGGCCTGCCAACGCCTCATCGACACTGTTGTCGATCACCTCGTGCGCGAGGTGATTCGGCCTGGATGTGTCGGTGTACATCCCGGGGCGGCGCCGGACGGGATCCAGCCCGCTCAGGACCTCGATCGCAGATGCGTCGTACTTCGCGCTCATGTGTGCATGACCGGCTGGCACTGGGATGAATGGGGCTGCGCCCTCGCCTGCCGACGGGCATTGGCCACGACACGACGGAACCGCGGATGGCCGGAACCGCTCAGGCAACGATGGAACGCGCACAACCGGTGAGCATGTTAGTGCGCCTGCGCGATTATGCAATCCCGGCCCGGCATCCGCCGCGTGCCGGACTGGCGCCGCGCGGAACGGCGGCTAATCGAGGTCCGCGACCAGCGACTCCCGCAACAACTCCGGCACTGCATCCAGCCGGATGCTGTACTCAGGGTGATCGACGCCCGCGCGCAATGGCGCGCCGCCTTTCAGCGCCGCGATCATCCCGGGCGCGAGTTCGAACCGCAGGAAATGGACTGCCGAAGTCTTATCAGCGTTGCTGCGCTCGAGATCCTCGTCGGCGACGGCAGTCACCGGCGCATGGCCCTCCACCTGCATCCATACCCGGTGCTCGATGCCGACCAGCCGGCGCAGCTCGCGGGCGCGCTCTGCCGGGTCGGCATACTCGATCATCAGGGTTGCCTTCCAGTTGCGGCCGTCCGGAATCAGGGGGTTGTAAGCCTCGAGCTCGCCGCGGATGCCGTCGGGCTCGAAGATCCGCTCGGCGCGCAGCATCTCCTGAACCTGGTAGAGAATCGTCAGCCGATCTTCGAAATACAGCGTGAGGTGCGCGCCGACGTGCAGGCGCCGGTGCGCCTTGTGCTCCATCACCCGGGCCCGCATCTCGTTCCGATGGCGCGCGTACTCCTCGAGGCTGTAGAGATCGCCGGGGCTCAACGCATGCATCGGCCGTCGTCCTTCATCACGCGCTCAGATGCCGTAGGCACGCCGCATGAGCGCCAGCGGGTGCTGGTAGTTGTCCTGCCCGAGCACGCCGGCCACCTGGGCGCCGGCCATCGGGCAATCGCTGCTGAAGTGAGTGGCACCCGAATCGCGCACCCGCGTGACCACGGGCCCGGCTATTTTCAGCGAGGGCTGGCGGAACCGGCTCTTGACCCCGTAGGTGCCGTCATGGCCAGAGCAGCGTTCGATGGCCTGCACTTTCGTGTCCGGCACCAACTCCAGCACCTCCTTGGTTTTCAGGCCAATGTTCTGCACACGCAGATGGCAAGGCACGTGGTAGGCCACGCTGCCGAGGCTGGTACGAAAATCGGTGCGCAGCCGGCCGGCCTTGTGACGCAGCGCGAGGTACTCGAAGGGATCGTAGAACGCATCGGCTACCAGCTTCACGTCCGCATCGTCCGGGAACATGAGCGGCAACTCCTGCTTGAACATCAGGGTGCAGGATGGAACCGGCGCGACGATGTCCCAGCCGTCGCGGACCCAGCGCGCGAGTTCCGGCACGTTGACCGACCGCGCCTCGTCCACCGACTGCAGGTCACCGAGTTCGAGCTTCGGCATGCCACAGCAGCGTTCCGTTGCGGCCAGCCGGACTTCGATCGCGTTGTGCGCGAACACCGCCACCAGGTCCTCGCACATCGCGGGCAGATTGCGATTGCCATAGCAGGTCGTGAACAGGACGACCCGGCCGCAAGTACCACCCGCCTGTGCGTCATGCGGCTGCGACGCAGGACGTCCGGCCCCGATCCGGCTGCGGGCCGAACGCGAGTAATAGCGGGGCACCGGCGCATCACGCGCGACACCGAGCACACGCTCGAGCAGCGCCCGCCCTGTCCCCGTGCGGTTCACCGCGTTGACCACTTCGGCAACGACCGGGATGCCCGCTATGGCCCCGACCGTGTCGGTGGCCGCGAGTAGCCGATCACGCAGTGGTGCACCCTGGTCGCGAAAACGCTTCGCTTTCGCGCGGAGCATCAGGTGGGGAAAGTCGACATTCCAGGGATGCGGCGGCACGTAGGGACACTTGGTCATGAAGCAGATGTCGCAGAGGTAGCAGTGATCTACCACCTCCCAGAACACCTTGCGCGACACGCCATCCAGCTCACCGGTCTCGCTGGCGTCGATGGCATCGAACAGTGTCGGAAACGCGTTGCAGAGACTGAAACAGCGCCGACACCCGTGGCAGATGTCGAATACGCGCTCGAGCTCCTTCATCAGGAGCGCCTCGTCGTAGAACTCGTCGGAACGCCACGCCAGCGGATGCCGGCGTGGCGCCTCGAGACTTCCTTCGCGATGCCTGCTGTCTGTCATCGCCCCTGACACCAGTCCCCGGGGCGCACACGGGCGATCACGCGGGCCGCCGGGGCCAGCGCTGCCTCACCCACTCGACGCCACCGCACGATTCAGCTTAGTGCCCGAGGGTGTCGAGCGCCTTCTGGAAACGGTTGGCATGGGAACGCTCGGCCTTGGCGAGCGTCTCGAACCAGTCGGCGATCTCGCCAAGACCCTCGTCCCGGGCGGCCTTCGCCATGCCGGGATACATGTCGGTGTACTCGTGAGTCTCGCCGGCGATGGCCGCCTTGAGATTAGCCGCCGTCGCGCCGATCGGCAGGCCGGTTGCAGGGTCACCCACCGCCTCGAGATACTCGAGATGTCCGTGCGCGTGCCCCGTTTCGCCTTCGGCAGTGGAACGAAACACGGCGGCAACGTCGTTGAAACCCTCGACGTCGGCCTTGGCCGCGAAATACAGGTACCGGCGATTAGCCTGTGATTCACCTGCGAACGCGTCCTTGAGATTCTTCTCGGTCTTGGTGCCTTTCAGCTTCACGTTCTTCTCCTCGACGGTCGCGCCGGTTGATCCGGCACGCTTGTTAGACTAATTCCAAAATATGTCAGCACGGGTTGCCCGTGTCAACGAACACCGCGCACTATACACGCGGCTGCAGCACGATTGACCGGCACAGGCCTGTGTGCCAATTTAGCTGCGAACGCACCGCGCAAGAGCACTCATGACCGAACCCAGGCGCCAGCGCATCGACCTCGAGAAAGCTCTGTCGGAGCTCGAGGAAATCGTGACCCAGATCGAGGCCGGTGATCTGCCTCTCGAGAAGTCACTGAAGCAATTCGAGCGCGGCATCCGCCTGAGCCGTGACTGCCAGTCGGCATTGCAGGACGCCGAACAGCGCGTGCAGGCACTGATGGGCTCCGAACTGAAGACTCTGGATCCGGAATCCCTTGCCGAGACGGACGAAGATCCGCAGGACGGAGACGTCTGAGCGAAACGCCCTCAGGTCCGCGCGCCGTTCGACCCCTGCAGACGGCGTATCAGCGCACGGAGGAACACCTTGTTGAAACGCAGCTGGCAGTCCGTTGACACCTGTTCCAGCAGCGTTGCGCTGACACTGAGGATCGTGACGGGCTCGTCGGCGCGAATGGTCGAATTGCGCTTGACGCCGGTCACATAGCTGCTTTCGCCAAAGCAATCGCCGCCCGCGAGGACGCCGACCGCACGGCCGTTCATCTCGACACTGACGCTGCCGTCGACGATAACGTAGAAGCGGTCGTCGATTTCTCCCTCGCGAACGATCTCATCGCCGCCGCTGTATTCGCGCCACTCGCTGGCGCGCAGAAGTTCCCAGATCTCCGCGCCGGAGAAGTCGTGGAAGAACCGCAATCGCCGCAGGCGATCGAAGTGCTCCTGATTGTCGGCCTTGGCGTACTGGTTTCGCAGCTGCTGATAGACGCGCGTGAGGCGGGCGGGAAACTCGGCCCCGTCACCGAACCGTGCCGCAGGAGTCTTGGCGAGCGCGGTCATCACGACCTGCTCGAGTTCGTCCGGGATGCCGTCGCGAAGCGTGTGCAGTGGCGGCGGCGTCGCGTACACGATCTGGTTGAGAAGCCGCGACAGGGTGCTGGCCCGAAACGGCCTGAAGCCGGTCAGGAGCTCGTACATCACTGCACCCAGCGAGTAGATGTCGGAGGCTGGCGTGATCTCGGCCGACTCGACCTGCTCCGGCGACATGTAACTCGGCGAACCTGCAATACCCTCGATCCTGGACACGTCAGCATCGCGCAGGATGGCGATGCCGAAGTCGATGATGCGCACCTCGTTATCCCGCGTCAGCATGATATTGCTGGGCTTGATGTCGCGGTGTATCACGCCGCGCCGGTGCGCGTAATGCAGCGCGCGGGCGCACTGGTAAATGATCTTGACGACGTCGTCCACCCGCAGCAGGTTGTCGGGCCGGCAGTACGCCGCGAGTGTGCGGGCGCCCTGCACGTGCTCCATGACGACGTAGTACTGCCCGTTTTCTTCGCCCGCGTCGTAAATCGGCAGGATGTTCGGGTGCTGCAGCTTGCCGACGATCCGTGCCTCGTTGAAAAACATCTTGCGGGCGATCCTGGCCCGATCCGGGTCCTCGTCCGTTACGACGTTGTAGACCTTGATGGCGACATCGCGCTTGAAATACTGGTCGTGGGACAGGTAGATCGTGCCGGTGGTGCCCTTGCCGATCTCATTGATGATGAGGTACTTGCCGATCCTCTCGGGAACCGGCATGGCCTGGCGTGCGTCAGGGGCAGGCTGCGCCACGGACACGTTATGTGCACCCTTCAGATCAGGAACGCGGCAAGTATCCGCAGGCTCGACAACAGCGCGGCCGCATAAGCGGCCGCCAACACATCGTCGAGCATAATTCCGAAGCCTCCCCGGAATCTGTGATCCGCCTCGCGAATCGGCCAGGGCTTCCAGATGTCCATGATCCGGAACGCGATGAAAGCCGCTGCGCTCCAAGCGACGTGGCGCGGCAACAGTGCCAGCGTGGCCCACATCGCAACCATTTCGTCGAAGACGATTCCAGGATGGTCGTGCACGCCCAGGCGCCTGGCGCTCGCACCGCAGATCCATACACCCGCAGCGAATGCGGCCGCAATGGCCGCCCACTGCAGCGCCGGCGCTGGCGCCGGGGTGAGCCAGAACAGGACGGCCGCCAGCAACGAGCCCCAGGTACCGGGCGCAACCGGCAGCAGGCCCGCTCCGAATCCGAACGCGAGCAGGTGGACCGGGCTGCCCAGAACGGTGCGTGGCAATCCGTTCGAGCGGCCGCTCATCGCATCACCTGTTCAGCCGAAGTGGCGAAAGCTGCGGTCGCGAAACTCAAACGGTTTTCCGTCCTGCATCCAGCGCACCCGACGCCCGGCTGTCACGGTTCCGATGCGGGTGAGCGCACAGTCAACGCCGCCGGCAACGCGCTCCAGTTGCTTCTCTCTCGACGGCGGCACCGCGAACAGCAGTTCATAGTCATCGCCACCGGTCAGCGCGAGTTCGAGTCCGGCCCGCGGCCCGACGAGTCGAAGCAGATCACGGGACAACGGGATGCGCCGCGGATCCAGCACGGCGCCACACCTGCTTGCGCGCAGCAACTTGCCGGCATCGTCGTGCAGGCCGTCCGAGACATCGATCATTGCGGAAGCGATGCGCGCGAGGCGTCGCCCCTCCCGCACCCGCGGCTCGGGAAACAAAAAGCGCCGGCGCAGCCGCGTGACGCCCCGTCCCCGCAGGCGGCCGGCCAGTGCCAGGCGTCCGTCCACTGCATCGCCCGGATGCCCGCTGACATACAGTCCGTCACCGGGCCGCGCACCCGCACGGCCGACGAAGGCGCCGCGTTTCACGCGTCCGAGGACGGTGACCGAGACGACCAGCGGACCACGTATGGTGTCCCCGCCGACCAGTGCCACGCCGTGAAGATCCGCGAGTGAAAATAATCCGCGCGAAAACCGCTGCAACCAGTCAGGGGCTGCTTTCGGCATGCTGAGGGCCAGCGTCGCCCAGAGCGGTTCGGCCCCCATCGCGGCCAGGTCGCTGAGGTTTACCGCGAGACAGCGGTAGCCCAGTGCGTCAGCCGGCGTGCCGCGCGGAAAGTGCACGCTCTCCGCGAGGGTATCCGTCGCGGTCACAAGCTCGTAACCCGCCGGCATGCGCGTCACGGCCGCATCGTCGCCGATACCGAGCGAGACGAAGCGCCCCGCGCGTCCGGGCCGCGCGAAATACCGCTCGATCAACTTTGCCTCAGCAGAAATGGCAGGCCGCGGATCGGTCTGCGTGCGACGGTGGCTGCGCTTGGCGGGCACGGGTCGTCAGCGTACGTCGCTGCCGGTCTCAGCGGGCCTCAATCGCGACGCAGCGGAATCCAGCACGGCATTCACATACCGGAAACCGTCCTGGGCACCAAACTCCTTGGTGAGCTGCACCGCCTCGTCGATGACCACCCGCACCGGCACATCCGGGTGGTCACGCAGTTCGATCAGGCCGACCCACAACACTCCCCGCTCCACCGGGTCGAGATGCGCAACCGGCCGGTCGGTCGCCGCCTCGATCAATTCATCGAGACTCCTCTCGGACGCGGTGATCTCACCGATCAGGGTGCGGAAATAGCCGGCGTCGATGCCGCGAAACTCGCGGCTGGCCGAAAACTGCTCGACCAGTTCGACGCCGCTATGCCCTCCGAGCTGACGCTGATACAGCGCCTGCACCAGCAGGCGGCGCGCACCGTGCCGTCCGCGAGCCATGAGGCGGGAACTCCCCTACGGCGCGATCTGCCGCAGCAGGCTCACCATTTCCATGGTGGCCAGCGCAGCATCAGCGCCTTTGTTGCCGTGCTTGACCCCGGAGCGCTCCACCGCCTGGTCCACGGTGTCGCAGGTCAGCACGCCGAAACCGACGGGTATCTCCAGGTCGAGGCTGACCTGCCTGAGACCGGCGGCGCATTCGCCGCAGACGTAGTCGAAATGAGGCGTCGCGCCCCGGATCACCACACCGAGGGCGACCAGGCCATCGTACTGCCTGGTGAGGGCGGCGCGCTTTGCTGCCAGCGGCAACTCGAACGCACCAGGCACGCGGACCAGGTCGACCGCGGACTCCTCGACTCCGTGTCGCTTCAGCGCGTCGAGCGCCCCGCGCACGAGATCCTCGACAATCCGGTCATTGAAACGCGCAGCAAGGACGCAGAACCTCGCGTCTCTCACGTTGAGCTGTCCTTCGAGAATGCGCATGATGAGTTCGGGCAGGCGTCGTCAATCCGGATCGTCGACGTACTCTACTACTTCCAGACCGAAGCCGGAAATCGCGTGCATCTGTTTCGGCGCGCTGAGCACGCGCATGCGGGTGACGCCGAGATCGCGCAGTATCTGCGCCCCGGTGCCGAAGGTTCGCAGCACCGCCACATGCTCCCTGCGTCCACCCTCCTCCGGCGTCGAGGCGCCGAGCGAGCGCACCGCCGCCACCAGCTGGCGCGGGCTCTCCGGATAACGCAGCAGGACGACCACTCCTGCTCCCGCTGCGGCGATCCGGCGCATTGCCGAGCGCAGCGGCCAGCCGAGGCGGGCACTTTGCACGCCGATTACGTCACCGAGAGTGTCCTGTACGTGCACGCGCACCAGCGGCGGCACCGTGTTCGTGAGGTCCCCGTGAACCAGCGCCAGGTGGACATTGCGGTTGACGTGGTCCTCGAAGCAAAACAGCCGGAAGGGGCCAAGCCCGGTCTCGACCGTCTGCTCGGAAATCCGCTCCACCGACACCTCGTGCTGCAGACGAAAGCGGATGAGATCGGCGATGCTGCCGATCTTCAGGCCGTGCTGGCGGGCAAAGGACTCCAGCTGCGGCCTGCGGGCCATCGTGCCGTCCTCGTTGAGGATCTCGACGATCACGGCCGCGGGCTCCAGCCCCGCGAGACGCGCAAGGTCGCAACCCGCCTCCGTATGACCGGCACGGGTGAGAACGCCGCCGGGCTGGGCCATCAGGGGAAAGACATGCCCCGGTTGTCGCAGATCCTCGGGCCTCGCCTCGGGAGCCACTGCGACACGAATGGTGCGCGCGCGGTCGTGCGCCGAGATCCCGGTGGTCACTCCCTCGGCCGCCTCGATGGACACGGTGAAATTTGTCGCCTGATCTTCGTCCGTACCGCTGACCATCAGGGGCAGGCGCAACTGCTGGCAGCGGCTGCGGGCCAACGTAAGACAGATCAGGCCACGCCCGAAGCGGGCCATGTAATTGATGTCCTCCGGCCGAACCTTGGCCGCTGCCATGACCAGGTCGCCCTCGTTCTCGCGATCCTCGTCATCGACGATGATGACCATGCGCCCATCGCGGATGTCGGCGATGATCTCGCGGGTATCGCTGAATGCAACGCTGGTGTCTCTCGCAGTGTCGGACATGATTTCGAGTTCCTCAGCCAGGCGAGCGCAGGCCGCTCAGGCCTGCTCCCCGAGCAGGCGCTCCAGATAACGGGCTATGAGATCGACTTCGATATTGACCCGGGTGCCGGCCCGGTAACCATCCATGATGGTGCTCTGCAACGTATGCGGGACCAGGTTGACGCCGACTTCGTTCTCCCACACCTCGTTGCTGGTCAGGCTGACGCCGTCCACGCAGATCGAACCCTTTTTCGCGACGTAGCGCGACAGCGCCACCGGCAACCGGAACACGACCCGGGTCGAGCGGGCATCCGGCTCGATCGCAGCCACCTCCCCCACACCATCCACATGCCCGGACACCAGGTGCCCGCCCAGTGGCTCGCTCAAGGTCAGCGCAGGCTCGAGATTGACGCGCGTGCCTGCGGCGAGTTGCCCGAGTGTCGTCAGGGCCAGTGTCTCGCCCGACACATCGAAGCCCGCGCGGCCCGCCTCGTGATGCGTTACCGTGAGGCAGACCCCGTTGACCGCGACACTCGCCCCCGGCACGAGTCGCTCCGGGGGCAGGCGATCCGTGTCGATCAGCAGGCTCACGTCGCCACCGCGGTGCACAAGTGCGGCAACCGTGCCGACCGCCTGGACAATTCCGGTAAACATCATCGGCCTCGCTTGAGAAAAGTCAGGCGGCAATCCGGCCCGATGCGGCGCACGTCCGCCAGGTCGAATTCCGGCCGCGCAGACATTTCCGACAACGTTTTCGTGGCGAACATGTCGAAGCCATCAGCACCGAGGACATGTGGCGCGACGTATACCACGATCTCGTCGATCAGACCCGCGTCCAGCATTGCGCCGCTGACACCGGGGCCGGCCTCCAGCAACACCTCGTTCATGCCGAGTTCTGCCAGCCGCCGCAGCACGGCCGTGGGGTCCGGCCGACCGCCGGTCTCGACCACCACCTCGACGCTGACGCCGGCCGTCTCGAGCGCGCGCTGCCGCGCGGCCTCTGGCCGGGTGCAGAATACATGCGTGCGTCTCGAATGCCCGATCAGCTGCGCGGCCGGCGGCGTGCGCAATGCCGAGTCGAGCACCACGCATGCGGGCGCCACCATGTCACCGAGATCGCGCCGTCGCACGGTCAGCGCGGGATCATCGGCCAGGACCGTGCCCACTCCGGTCAGGATCGCGGAGCTGCGCGCGCGCAGCGCCTGCGCATCGTTGCGCGATGCGTCGCTGGAGATCCAGCGGCTCGCGCCGTTCGCGAGCGCCGTGCGCCCATCGAGGCTGGTGGCAAGCTTGGCCCGCACGTACGGACGCTGGCGTTGCATCCGCGAGAAGAATCCGATATTCAGTGCCCGCGCCTCCGCCTCCATGACCCCAGCGGTCACCGCCACACCCGCGGCCGTCAGGCTGCGGACACCGCCGCCGGCAACCTGCGGATTCGGGTCTGCTGCGGCAAAGACGACGCGACGCACGCCGGCGGCGACCAGCGCCTCGGTGCACGGTGGCGTACGCCCGTGGTGGCAACAGGGTTCCAGGGTGACATAGGCAGTTGCACCGGCAGCGGCCCCGCCAGCCTCCTGCAGCGCGACGATCTCCGCATGCGGCCCGCCGGTGCGCCGGTGCCAGCCCTCGCCCACCACCCGTCCACCGGCAACGACGACGCAGCCGACCCGGGGATTCGGATGAGCGCTGAACAGTCCACGCGCGGCCAGCCGCAGCGCCTGCGCCATCCAGCGAAAATCGTCGGCGTCACCGCTCATGGCTCGTCCGGAAGCAGCGACATCTGGTTGCGCCGCCCGTCGGCGTCGCGGCTCTCGCGCAGGCGCCGGATCTCATCCTGGAACTCGGTGATGTCCTGGAAGCTGCGGTACACGGAGGCAAAACGCACGTAAGCGACCTCGTCCAGATTACGCAATTCCTCCATCACCATTTCACCCACCTGGCGCGAGGCGATCTCGCGCTCGCCCACCGTCTGCAAGGCATGGATGATTCGCGCAATGGCGGCCTCCACCGCTTCCATGCTCACCGGCCGTTTCTCCAGCGCCCGCACCATGCCATTGCGCAGTTTCGCCTCGTCGAAGGGTTCGCGCGACTGGTCACGCTTGATGAGGCGTGGCAGAACGAGCTCGGCCGTTTCGAACGTGGTAAAGCGCTCACCGCACTGCTGGCACTCGCGACGCCTGCGCACCTGGCGGCCCTCGCCGCTGAGGCGCGAGTCGATCACCTTGGTCTCTTCGTGGCTGCAGAAGGGGCAGTGCATGGCTGCAATGCCGGACGGGCGCGCCGGTCAGCCGTACACCGGAAATCCCCGGCACAACTCGACGACAGCGGATCGCACCCGCGCCAGCCGCGCCTCGTCGCCGAGGTCGGCAAGCACTTCAGCAATCCAGCCGCCGAGGAGTTCGACCTCGGCCGACCCGAAACCGCGTGTCGTGATCGCCGGCGTGCCCATGCGCAGCCCGCTGGTGACGAACGGCGAGCGCGGATCGTTCGGCACCGCATTCTTGTTAACGGTGATATTGGCCCGCCCGAGCGCCGCATCCGCGTCCTTGCCGGTGATGTTCTTGTCGATGAGGTCCACGAGGAACATGTGATTGTCGGTGCCGCCGGACACGATCCGGTAACCACGGCCGGCGAGACCGGCCGCCAGCTGGCGGGCATTGGCCTTGACCTGTACCTGGTAGGTCCGGAACTCGGGCTGCATGGCTTCCAGGAGCGCCACCGCCTTGGCGGCAATCACGTGCATCAGCGGACCGCCCTGCGTGCCGGGAAACACCAGCGAACTGAGTTTCTTCGTGATCTCGTCGTTCTCGCGGGCAAGAATGAGCCCCCCGCGCGGCCCGCGCAGTGTCTTGTGAGTGGTGGTGGTCGTCACATCGGCGATCGGCACGGGATTCGGGTACTCACCGGCTGCGACCAGGCCAGCCACGTGCGCCATGTCGACGAAAAAGTACGCGCCTACGTCGTCGGCGATCTTCCGGAATCGTTGCCAGTCCACGACGCGGGAGTAAGCCGAGAACCCGGCAATGATCATCCGGGGACGATGCTCGCGTGCGAGGGCCTCTGCGGCCGCGTAGTCGATCTCCCCGGTCTGCGGGTCGAGGCCGTATGACAGGATCCGGTACAGCCGACCGGAAAAGTTGACCGGTGATCCATGGGTGAGGTGGCCGCCGTGCGCGAGGCTCATGCCGAGCACCGTGTCGCCCGGGTTCAGCAAGGCCATGTAGACGGCGGCATTGGCCTGCGATCCGGAATGCGGCTGGACGTTGGCATAGGCCGCGCCGAACAGCTTCTTCGCGCGCTCGATCGCGAGATCCTCCGCCTGGTCGACGAACTCGCAGCCGCCGTAATACCGCCGGCCGGGATAGCCCTCCGCGTACTTGTTGGTCAGCACGCTGCCTTGCGCCTCCAGCACGCGCGGGCTCGCATAATTCTCGGAGGCGATCAGCTCGATGTGCTCTTCCTGGCGTCGTTCCTCGCCGGCGATCGCTGCCGCCAGGGCGGAATCAAAATCGGCGATCCTGAGGTTTTTTGTATACATGCCCGCCTCCGCGCGAGAAAGGGCGCAATTGTACCCGAGCGCCGCACCGGTCTTCAGGCAG
This sequence comes from Gammaproteobacteria bacterium, assembly GCA_021462865.1. GTDB lineage: Bacteria > Pseudomonadota > Gammaproteobacteria > Steroidobacterales > QUBU01. The sequence continues at coordinate 170,361 of JAJTYX010000023.1, forward strand.
GCGAAGCCGGGCCCCGTGATCGTGATGCCGGCGCCTGTTCGGTGCGCATGGCGCGGTCACCCGGACCACCGGCGGGATCGCTGCCCCAACGCCGGCTTGCTGGCCAATCAAGGGCCGCATCGGGAATAATCGCGGCTGCGTTGCGCAAACCAAGTCTCCAGCATGAGCCAATACGTCTACACCATGAACCGGGTGGCGAAGGTCGTCCCCCCGAAGCGTTTCATCCTGAGGGACATCTCCCTCAGCTTCTTTCCCGGCGCGAAGATCGGCGTGCTCGGCCTGAACGGCGCCGGCAAGTCCACCCTGTTGCGCATCATGGCCGGCGTCGACCAGGACTTCGAGGGCGAGGCGCGCCCGCAGTCCGGGATACGCATCGGCTACCTGCCGCAGGAGCCTGAACTGGACCCTGCGAGCACGGTCCGCCAGATCGTCGAAGAGGGTGTCGCCGACACTCTCGGGCTGGTGCACGCGTTCAACCGGATCGCCGAACGGTTTGCCGAACCTCTCGATGACGCGGAGATGAACCGCCTGCTCGATGAGCAGGCGCGCCTGCAGGACCAGATCGACGCCAGCAACGGCTGGGAAATCGATCGCCAGCTCGAGATCGCCGCCGACGCCTTGCGCCTGCCCGACTGGCAGGCGCAGGTGGGCAAGCTTTCCGGTGGCGAGCGGCGCCGGGTTGCCCTGTGCCGCCTGCTGCTGTCGAAACCGGACATGCTGCTGCTCGACGAGCCGACCAATCATCTCGATGCGCAGTCGGTCGCCTGGCTGGAGACCTTTCTCGAGCAGTACCCGGGCACCGTCATCGCCGTGACTCACGACCGCTATTTCCTCGACAACGTGGCCGGCTGGATCCTGGAGCTCGACCGCGGGCACGGCATCCCCTGGAAGGGCAATTACTCCTCGTGGCTCGAGCAGAAGGAAGCACGCCTTGCCATCGAAGAGAAACAGGAAGCAGCGCGCCAGCGCACCATCAAGGCCGAACTGGAATGGGTCCGGGCCAACCCGAAGGCGCGCCAGGCGAAGAGCAAGGCCCGCCTGCAGCGTTTCGAGGAGCTGTGTTCCCAGGATTTCCAGCGGCGACAGGAAACCAACGAGATCTACATTCCGCCCGGCGAGCGCCTTGGCGACCTGGTGATCGAAATCAGTCACCTGCGCAAGGCCTTTGGCGAGCGATTGCTCATCGAGGACTTCAGCGGCCAGATTCCGCCCGGAGCCATCGTCGGAATCATCGGCCCCAACGGCGCCGGCAAGACCACGCTGTTCCGGATGCTGACCGGCCAGGAGAAACCGGACGGCGGCGAGATCCGCATCGGCCCGACGGTGCAGATGGCCTACGTGGACCAGTCGCGCCAGAGCCTGGACGACTCGAAAACCGTATGGGAGGAACTATCCGGCGGCGAAGAACTGATCCGCATCGGCAGGTACGAGACTTCGTCGCGGAGCTACGTCGGCCGGTTCAATTTCAAGGGCGCGCAACAGCAGCAGAAGATCGGCCTGTTGTCGGGCGGTGAACGCAACCGCGTGCACCTCGCCAAGGTGCTGCGCTCCGGCGCCAACGTGCTGCTGCTCGACGAGCCAACGAACGATCTGGACGTGGAGACACTGCGCGCCCTCGAGGAGGGTCTGCTCGACTTTCCCGGCTGCGCCATCGTGATCTCCCACGACCGCTGGTTCCTCGACCGGATCGCAACGCACATCCTGGCTTTCGAGGGCGATAGCCAGGTGACTTTGTTTGCGGGAAACTATGCCGAGTATCAGCAGGACCTGCACCGTCGACTCGGCGACGAGGCCGATCGGCCGCACCGAATCCGTTACAAACCGCTGCAGCATTGACCGGCAGGGGGCTGGTAACAAAGGGAGGGAACCGCATGGCGACAGTTGCCTGGCTGGACAACCAGAACCGGCTGCACCGTGAGGCCGTCAGCGGTGAGTGTCCGCATTGCGGCACCGTGTCGCACCTTTCGCTGCTGGCCTGCCCGTCGTTCGCACGCGTGCGGGCCGACAGGCCTGCAAAAATCGGGATCGTGCTCCAGTGCGATTCCTGCCGCACTCCGCTGTTCTTCCGCTACCGCGTCCGTGCCTGGCACGCGGATCGCGTGGAGTTTCACCCCGCGCCGGAGGAACTGGAGCCGGCGCCGGAACGCTTTAATTACGCGTACCTGCCGGAACCGGTGGCCGGAGTTTTTCGCGAGACCCTCGCGTGCTACCGCGCCGGTCTGCTGCAAGCCTTTGCCGCAATGTGCCGGGCGACGACCCAGGCAATGCTCGAGGACCTTGGCGAACGCAGCCGCCTGCGCATCTTCGATCAGGTTGCAGAGGTGCGCATGATGGCGGAGATCGACGACGCCACCTTCGATGCCATCCGGCGAGTGCTGTTCGAGGGCGAACCGGCCGCCGGCACCTCACCGCAGCCGTTGAACCGTGCGCAGTCGGCCGTGCTCCTCGAGACCATGAAGGATCTGCTTTACCAGACCTACGTCCGGCGGGCGAAATTCCTGCAGGCCCTGCGACTGCGCCACTTTCCCGCCGAGTCCGCCGTGGCTTCGCGCCCGGCAACCGCGAGACCCGGAGCACGTTCGGCCGAAGGCTGAGCGACGCGGCGCTCCGCTCAGCCAACCCAGGCGCGGGCGTTGTGGAACATGCGCATCCACGGCCCCTCCTCGCCCCATCCGTCCGGGTGCCAGGAGTGCTGGAAGCTGAGGTGCACGCGCTCGGGATGCGGCATCATGATCAACACCCTGCCGTCTGCGGCACTGAAGCCGGCCACGCCATCCGGCGAACCATTCGGATTCGCCGGATAACGTGTGGCAGGACGTCCGTGGTTGTCCACGTAGCGCAGGGCGACCTGCCCGCCCGCGAAGCACGCCGCGAGATCGGACAAGGCCGCGAACTCCGCGCGACCCTCGCCGTGCGAGGTGGCGATCAGCAATCGACTGCCGGCCATGCCCTGCGTAAAAATGGACGTGCCGGGCAGGATCTCCACCAGGCTCAGGCGCGCCTCGAACTGCTCCGAGAGGTTTTGCACGAAGCGCGGCCAGTGCCCGGCGCCGGGAATGAGCGGCTGCAGGGCCGACAGCATCTGGCAGCCGTTGCAGACACCGAGGGCAAAGGTGTCGGGGCGCGCAAAAAATGTCTGGAACTGCTCGCGCATGGCGGCGTTGAACAGGATCGACTTGGCCCAGCCGCCGCCTGCACCCAGCACGTCGCCGTAGGAGAATCCACCGCAGGCCACCAGGCCGCGAAATTCCCCGAGGCTGCGCCGGCCGGCGAGCAAGTCCGACATGTGCACGTCCACCGGCGCAAACCCGGCACGCAGGAATGCGGCAGCCATTTCGACCTGGCCATTGATGCCCTGCTCGCGCAGGATCGCAACCCGCGGCGCCGCGCCTGTAACCACTCGCGGCGCCGCCGCCGGATCGAAGGTCAGTCGCGGCGAGAGTCCCGGATCGTCCGCATCGAGCCCGGCGTCGTAGGCCTGCGCGGCGCTCTCGGGATTATCCCGCAGGGCCTGCATGTGGTAACTGAGCTCCGACCAGAGCGCGTACAGTTCATTGCGATCGAAATCCAGCAACACCGTACCGCGCTGCCGGAACAGCAGGCGGTCGTCGCGGGTCACGACGGCGATGCGGCGCAGATACTCACCAACCCCGTGTTCGGCGGCCACCGCCTCGACCGCAGCCACGTCCCCCTGCCGCACCTGGATGAGAACGCCCAGTTCCTCGCTGAACAGTGCGCCGAGTACCTGAGCGGAGTTACCGGACGACAACTCGACGCTGAGGCCCGCGCGTCCTGCAAACGCCATCTCGCACAATGCCGCGAATAGTCCGCCGTCGGAGCGGTCGTGGTAGGCGAGCATCAGGTCGCGCTCGTGCAGGGCCAGTACGCAGCCGACCAGTTGCATGAACCGCTGCGCATCGTCGAGATCCGGCACCGGGCCGCCCATCACGCCAAATGCCTGCGCGAGACAGGATCCGCCGAGCCGATGCTGCCCACCGGGGACGAGTTCGAGCAGGTACAGGCAGCTCCCCTCTTCCTGCCTGAGCTGAGGCGTAAGCGTTCGGCGAATATCGGCCAACTGTGCAAAAGCGGTCACCACGAGCGAGACCGGCGCGACCACCGCCCGGGGCGCGCCGTGATCCTGCCAGGCCGATCGCATCGACAGCGAATCCTTGCCCACCGGAATGGCCACGCCCAACTCGCAGCACAGCGCGGAGACGGCAGTCACCGCATCGAACAGCGCCTCGTCCTCGCCGCTCACGCCGCTCGCCGCCATCCAGTTGGCCGACAAGCGCACGCGTCGCAAACTGCCTACGTCCGCGCTCAGGATATTGGTCAGTGCCTCACCGACCGCCATTCTGCCGGCGGCAGCCGGATCCATGATCGCCAGCGGCGGACGCTCCCCGATCGCCATGGCTTCACCCGCCTCGCCGTCAAACCCGAGCGCAGTAACTGCAACGTCCCTCACCGCGACCTGCCAGGGACCGACGAGCTGGTCACGGTGCACCAACCCGCCCACCGTTCGATCACCAATGTGGATCAGGAACGACTTGTCGGCCACCGCGGGAAAGCGCAATACCCGCCGGCAAGCCTCCGCCAGATCGATGCCGGCGAACTCCGCCTGGCCGACCGGGCGCGGCTGGCGTTTCACTCGCATGCGGGTTGCTGGCGGCTTGCCGAGCAGCACATCGAGCGGCATGTCGACCACCGGTTCGCCGAGCAGCCGGTCGCTCACCAGCAATCGTCCGGAAGCATCCGCGCTGCCAAGGACCGCGAACGGGCAGCGCTCGCGCTGGCAGATGGCCCGAAACCACTCGAGGTCATCCGGCGCAATCGCGAGCACGTAGCGCTCCTGCGCCTCGTTGCACCAGATCTGTGCCGGTGCCATTCCCGGCTCCGCGTTCGGAACCTCACGCAGTTCGATGCGACCGCCCCGTCCGCTGCCATGGACCAGTTCCGGGAGTGCGTTCGACAGGCCACCGGCACCGACGTCATGAATCATCAGGATGGGATTGTGCCCGGACGCCCGGGCACCGGCGGCCCAGCAGGCCTCGATCACCTCCTGGGCGCGACGTTGCATCTCCGGGTTGCCCCTCTGCACCGAGGCGAAATCCAGGTCCTCGGTGCTCTGCCCGCTGGTCATGGAAGACGCCGCACCGCCGCCGAGCCCGATCAGCATGGCCGGACCGCCGATCACGATCAGGAGCGAGCCCTCTGGCACCCCGGTCTTGTGCACGTCGTCGCCGCGAATGTTGCCGAGCCCGCCCGCAATCATGATCGGCTTGTGGTAACCCCAGGCACGGCCGGGTTCACCCGGCACCGCCTGCTCGAAGCTGCGGAAGTAGCCGGCGATGTTCGGCCGTCCGAATTCATTGTTGAAAGCCGCCGCACCAATCGGTCCCTCGAGCATGATCTGCAGCGCCGACGCCAGCCGCCGGGGCCGGCCGACATCGTCCGCCTCCCAGGGCTGCGGGAATGCCGGCAACCGCAGGTGTGACACGGTGAACCCGGCCATGCCGGCCTTGGGCCGTGCGCCGCGACCCGTGGCACCTTCGTCACGGATCTCGCCACCGGCACCCGTCGCCGCCCCCGGAAATGGCGAGATGGCGGTGGGGTGATTGTGCGTCTCCACCTTCAGCAGGGTGTGCGTGCACTCGCGCTGCAACCGGTATTCGCCGGTCAGCGGATCGGCGAGCAGGCGCGCCGCCATCGCTCCTTCGATCACCGCCGCATTGTCGCTGTAGGCACTGAGCACGCCCTGCGGGCTGGCCGCGTGAGTGCTGCGGATCAGGTCGAACAGGCTGTGCGGCTGCCGGGCATCGTCAATGGTCCAGCTTGCATTGAATATCTTGTGGCGGCAGTGCTCGGAGTTGGCCTGCGCAAACATCATCAACTCGGCGTCGGTGGGATCGCGCGCGAGTTCCCGGAAACGCGCCTCGAGGTAGTCCACCTCCTCGTCCGACAGCGCCAGTCCCCAGGCGCGGTTTGCCTCGTCCAGCGCGCCGCGGCCAAGACGGGCCAACGGCACCCGCCGCAAAGGGGCGGGCCTGGCTTCGGCGAAGAGCTCCGCAGTGGTGGCCGGCCGGGTCAGCGCCGTTTCCGTCATCCGGTCATGCAGCAACGGAGCAAGCGCGCGCACGTCGGCCTGGGACAACGGCTGCCCGGCGACGAAGCCGTAGGCAATGCCACGCTCGCAGCGACGCACAGCATCGAGCCCGCTGTTGCGCAGGATGTCGGTCGCCTTGCTGGACCACGGCGAGATGGTTCCGAGCCGTGGGACGACCCACAGGACCGCGGGCGCCGGTGAACCGGCCGGCGCAGCCGGCCCGTAACGCAGCAGTTCGTCGAGCGTGAGGCGCTCCGCAGGCTGCAGCGGCCGCGTCACGTCGAGATAGTGAATGAAGCGCGCCTCGACCGAGCGGATGTGCGGGTGCGTCGCGTGGATGGCCTTTAGCAGTCGCGCGAGCCGCGATGCGGTCAGGGCCGGTGATCCGGCAATCTCAAGCATCGTCAGTATGGCGGCGGCCGGCCGCGAGTCTCACTCACCGCCGTCATTGCGACTGCCGGGAGCGAATACCGGCATGGGAAACTGCGCCACGTTGCCGCCTTCCGCCTTGCTGATCTTGCAGACGCCCTCTTTTTCGACTTCATCGATCCGCAGCACGGCGTGCATCGGCAGGTAGGTGCGGCGCACGCCCTGGAACTCCGACTTGATGCGCTCCTCGGAGGGGTCGAGCACCACGCTGCTGCGCTCGCCGAACACCAGCTTTTCCACCTCGATGAAGCCGAACAGGCTGCCCTGGGCCACCGAGCGGGCGTAGATCTCATAGACCTTGCCCTGACTCAGAAATGAGATTTTGTAAAGTCGTCGGGCCGACATCGCGGGGGTGCGTGAACCTGTGGCAGTCCGGGGCAGCCGTGCATCATCGTCGGACCGGGCGCGCATTATAGCGCAGCAAACCTGCGGCCAAGACCCGCTGCCCGGACTCGGCAAACTGTGAACCAGACTACTGCGAGCAACGCCGCAGACCGCCATGATGGCGCGGCGGAAATCGGTTTCCCCGGCCGTCGTTTCCCCCACCACGGTGGGTGGCCCGGCGCACGGGCGCAGGAATTGTCGACATGGCTTTGCGCCTTCGCATCATCAGTCACCAGAAGGACCAGCTGGAAAACGGCGGTCTGCGCGAGTTTCGTGCCTGCGGCGGCACGATCGGCCGTGCCGCAGACAACGACTGGGTATTGCCTGACGACAAACGCTTCATCTCCAGCCGCCACGCCCTCATCGACTACCAGGCGGGGGCCTACTACCTGGTTGATACGAGTCGCAATGGCGTGTACGTGAACGGCGCGGATACCGCCGTCGGCCGCGGCCATCCGCAGCGCCTGTTCAACGGCGACCGCCTGCGGCTTGGCGAATATGAAGTCACCGTCGAACTCGATGCAGCCAGCGAACAGCCGGCCGATGACGGCATGCGGGACTCCGTGGTGCGCGCCCAGCTCGTGCCCGTGGATGAGTCCGTCGAGCTGAAACTGGTCGATGAAAGCAAGTTGCGGGCCTTCGACTACAACGCCCTCGAGCGCCATCTCAAGCCGGCCGATGCGGACGCGAGCAGCGCGGCGCGCAAACCGGTGGCCGTGCCGGCGCCGGCGAAGCCGGCACCAGCAGCACCGCCGCAGGCCAACAGCGCACAGGCACTCGAAACCTTCTGCAAGGCTGCCGGCCTGAAGCCCTCGGACCTGCGCGGCTCTAACCCGGACGAAGTTCTGCAGGCTGCCGGCCGGCTCACCCGCGAACTGCTGACGGGCCTTGCCGAACTGTTGCAGAACCGCGCCCGCATGAAAGACGCCTTGCGCCTCTCGCAAACCATCATTCGGGCGAACCGCAACAACCCGCTGAAGTTCTCCGCCAACGTCCAGGACGCGCTCCGCTACCTGCTCGGCGAGCCGGGCGAGTCCTACCTGCCGCCCGACCAGGCCGTGCGCTCCGCATTCGATGACGTGAGAAACCACCAGAACGCGCTTCTGAAGGCAATGATCCATGCCGTGCGCGACTTTGCCGAAAGGCTCGACCCGGACGAGCTGCGCAGCCGCTTTGATCGCGGCCTGAAACGCTCACCGCTGCTCGCCAGCAGCAACAAGCTGAAGTACTGGGAGCTGTACGAAGAAAGCTACCATACGATCACCCACGCCGAGGAAGGCGAGCCAATGCCCCGGGTTGTGATCGAGGAGCTGACCCGGGTCTACGAGCAGGAACTCGAGACGCTCCAGCAGGGCGCCACCCGACCCATCCTGCCGCACCCCGCGCAGGCGAACTGAATCCGAGGCGACGGCCAGCGAACCCGCCCTGCGAGCGGGCGCGACGTCGTGCAGTCTGCGCAGGCAGCACCCAGTTTCTCCCTATAGAATAGTCAAGCGTGCAATTCCCACGCGGCGGGAAGCCGAACGATGACGCTTGATGAATTGAAACCGGGCCAGCGCGGCAGGATCCTCAGGATCGACGGGGACGGACCGCTCGTTCAGCGCCTCATGGCGCTTGGGCTCCTGGAGGGCTCGGAAATCGCGATGACGCGCCGGGCCATCGGCGGCGATCCGCTGGAAGTTCAGGTCATGGGCTACGCCCTGTCGTTGCGACGCGAAGAAGCGCGCCGGGTCGAAATCGACCTGCTGAAATGAGCACCACTGCTCCACTCGGCCCCCACCCGCCCCAGGACCTTGCCAGATCGCCCCATTCGACGCCGGTGGTGGCGGTCATCGGCAATCCCAACACCGGCAAGAGCACGCTGTTCAATGCCCTCACGGGCCTGAAGCAGAAAACGGCCAACTACCCCGGGGTGACGGTCGAACGTCACACCGGGACACTCGACATCGATGGCCTCCAGGTCACGCTCGTCGACCTGCCGGGCACTTATTCGCTGGCGGCGCAGTCGCCGGACGAGATGGTCGCGATCGACGTTCTCCTCGGCCACGTCGAGGACCTCGCCCCGCCGCGGGCCGTGCTCGTGGTGGTCGACGCCACCAATTTGCGCCGCAATCTCTTTCTCTCCACGCAGCTCGCCGAGCTCGGCCTGCCGCTGGTGCTCGCCGTCAACATGCTGGACGTGGCGACCAGCAACGGCGTCACGATCGATGTCGAACGTCTGGCCCGGCGCATGGACGCCGCCGTGGTGCCCATGGTCGCAACCACAGGCTCCGGGCTGCGTGAGCTGAAAAAAGCCCTGGCAGAAGCCCTGAAGAAGCCCCGTCGCGATCGCCTCGTCACTCTTCCCGATGTGCACCGCGCGGCAACGGAACTCTGCGCGCGACTGACCAGCGCGGGCCACAATCTTTCCGCTTACGAAGTCGAACGGGCTCTGATCGACGCCCGAGGCGTTGCCGAACGGCGCTTCGAATACGCAACCAGCCCGGAGTTCGTCAATGAACTCATGGAGCTGCGCATGCGGCTGTCCACCGGCAGCTCGCTCGCGGCCATGGAGGCAAAGGCGCGCTACGACCTGATCAACGACATCGTCAACGAATCCGAAACCCGCGCGCCGCCGAAACCGACCGTGAGCGAGCGTCTCGACCGGATCACGAACCATCCCGTGATCGGCTCCGCTCTCTTCATCCTCGTCATGGCCACGGTCTTCCAGGCTGTGTTTTCGTGGGCCACGCCGCTCATGGACCTGATCGACGCCGCTACGGTCTGGCTGGCGGATGCAGTCCGCGCCGCGTTGCCGGCCGGCGCGATCGCGAGCCTGCTGGTCGATGGCGCCATCGCGGGCGTCGGCAGCGTCGTGATCTTCCTGCCGCAGATCCTGATCCTTTTCGCCTTCATCATCGTGCTCGAGGACACGGGCTACATGCCGCGGGTCGCGTTCATGATCGACAGGCTGATGCGCATGTGCGGCCTCTCCGGGCAGTCGTTCATCCCGATGCTGTCGAGCTTTGCCTGCGCCGTGCCCGGCATCATGGCGACCCGGGTGATTCCCGAGCGTCGCGACCGGCTGGCCACCATCCTTGCCGCACCGTTCATGACCTGCTCGGCGCGACTGCCCGTGTACGCGCTGCTGATCGGGGCGTTCATACCCGACCGCCACTTTCTCGGCGGTTTCGTCAACCTGAAGGGGCTCGTGCTGCTCGGGCTGTACCTGCTCGGTATCGCCGGGGGCGTCCTCACCGCTTTTCTGATGAAGCGCACGCTGTTGCGCGGCCCGACGCCCACCTTCCTCATCGAGCTGCCGCCGTACCGGCTGCCGAACCTGCGCTCGGTGCTGCTGCGCCTGCTCGAGCGCGGCCGTGTGTTCCTCATCCGCGCGGGAACTGTCATCTTTTCGGTTGCTGTCGTCATCTGGGCGCTCGCGTACTTCCCGCGTCCCGAGGCCAGCGCCGGGGCGTTCGAAGCGCAACGCACCGCGGCGAGAACCGAACTGCAGGGGGAAGCGCTCGAGGAGCGGTTGCGCCAGATCGGGAACACGGAGGTGGCGGCCAACATCGAAGGCAGCTACCTGGGCCGGATCGGCAAGTTCGTCGCGCCGGTTTTCGCTCCCCTCGGCTGGGACTGGAAGGTATCTGCCGCGGTCGTCGCCGGGTTCCCGGCGCGCGAAGTGGTCGTGGCGGGGCTCGGCACGATCTACGCAGTCGGAAGCGAAGTCGATTCCGGCGACGACGCGCTCGTCGAACGCCTGCGCAACGCGACCTGGCCGGACGGCCGCCCCGTCTTCACCGTGCCGATGGCGGTCGGCATGCTGATCTTCTATGCGTTCTGCCTGCAGTGCGCCGCCACGATCGTCATGATCCGGCGCGAGGCAGGTAGCTGGGCCTGGGCCGGCTTCGCCTGGGTGTACATGACCGGCGCCGGCTATCTGGGCGCCATGCTCGCCTTCCAGCTGGGTTCGTGAGACCCTGCGATCAGGTCACCATCCGAGACCGCACATGGGAGACTGGCAGGACCTGCTCGCGCTGGGACTCGTCGCGCTCGTCGTCGTGGTCACCATCTGGTACCGCCGGCACAAACGTCGGCGCACCGGTGCCGCGTGCAGCGGCTGCGATTCAGCAGCCAGCCCTCCCAAGGAAACACTGCTCAAGTTCTACCGCCGTAAGCCGTAACAGAGCGAGGCGGGGCTGGACTGAGATCGGGGCTGCTTGACAGCGCCCCCCTCAAGGTCGATAGCGCAACTCCCGCTGGTGCCGGAGCGCGAGGACACGCATCTGCTGAAGTGCGGGCACGAAGCGATACAACGCGACGTATCCGGTCTGTCCATATGAGATGACGAGTTCGCGGATGTCGCCATGCAGGCGCCGGCCGACGAGAGGATGGTCGCCGAGCAGAGTCGCGGCAGAGCGGATGGCGTGTACAGCATCCCGCGCGGCATCCGGGTTCTCGCGCCGCAGGAACTCGAATGCGTGCTCCAGGTGATCGAGCGCTCGCGCCGAATAGACTACCGTCGCCACGGCTTGGGCCGCGCCGCGCCCGGCTTGCTCGCAAGCCGCTCCATCCAGGCATGCACGTCCTCGGCGCGGTAGACCTCGCCTGTTTCCTCGATGCGGGCATCGGCCGCGATGGCTTCGCGAACCAGCGCCTGGAGCTGCTCTTCGTAATCAGCGTGCCGCTCCACCGCTTCGATGATCAGGCTGTGGGCCGAGCGGCCGGTCTGCCGGGCAAGGACACTCAGGCGCGCCCGTAGCTCGGGCGGCAGACGGATCGTGGTCGTGGCGGCCATCATTGCACCCTGAAAAAATGCGTTACAAAGGACCGGAAAATGCCCCCGTCTTGCGCTGGAATCACGGGGGCATTTTCGGAAGCCCTGAGAGCACAGGATACAAAAACCCCGCGTTTTAGCGGGGTTTCTGTTGGGATCCCTCAGGACGGGTATCTGGCGGAGGGAGAGGGATTGACTCGGGGCTGGGTACCGCCCCTCGCCCCTGCGGGGCGCCTGCGGCGTCCAAAATCGCTCCGCAATTTTGTCGAACCGCGGGGCTCTTACCTGGCTCTTCCCCACTGGTAAACAAAAAAGACCCCGCGAGGGGGTCCTTTTTTGTTTACTGGCGGAGGGAGAGGGATTCGAACCCCCGTGACGTTTCCGTCCCACTGATTTCGAGTCAGGGCCGTTTAGCCTCTCCGGCATCCCTCCGGGTGGCGGGCGCAGATTATAGGCAGATCCGCCCGGCCGGCCAGACCGATTTCAGCCGATCATGAGCGGTGCATCACGATCCGGATGTGACGGATGCAAGGCTCGCCAGCGCCCGCAGAAAGGCGTCCGGCCTGGCGATGGCACCACGGTTCTGCGCCCCGCTGTCCACCGAGCAACCGTCGGCCGCCGGCGAACCACCCGTTGCCTCGCTCGCGGTCTCGATCCGGTACCACTCGAACCACCTGGCCAGTGGCAGTGGCGACCCACGGGAGTCGCGCTGGTAAAAGTCCCTGTAGGCCAGGTATCGACCCATGACCAGCCGTACTTCGGCAGGGTCCAGGCCCTCATCCCGGCAGCTACGAATCCAGGCGGAAACCGGGTCTTCAGCCATGTCCGGACCCCGTCAAATCACAGGTCTTTATAACGAAAACAATTAAGGCGTTTCTGTATCGCATTGTTTTTTCACGATATATACATAATTGACATCGGCAGAACGGTGATCTTTGGCGATGGCCGTAGCGCCGACCGCATGGTAACGTTCGCCCCGCATCCGCCAAAGCAGGCGCGGATGGCCAGAAATTGAAGGAGGATTATGAGGTTGTCAGCGCATCGATGGAGGGCCGGATTACTCCTGTGCACCGCAGCGGTGCTCGGTACCTGCGCCCGTGCGCCGACGATGCTCGACGAAATCCATGCCGTCGGTGAGCTGCGCGTGGTTACCCGCGATGGGCCGAACACCTACTTCGACTCCGGCGGCGGGCCTTCCGGCCCGGAATACGAGCTGCTGCAGGAATTTGCCGACCACCTCCAGGTGCCGCTGCGCCTGATCGTCGTCGATCGGGCCGCCGATGTACTGCCGATGGTGATCAGCGGCAAGGCCCATCTCGCCGCGGCAGGCCTGACGGTCAACGCCGAGAACGCACGGCTGGTCGATTTTGGCCCCGTGTACCAGCAGGTCACCGAGCACCTGGTGTATCGGGATGGGCGCCGCCGTCCGCAAAGCGTGCGGCAGCTCCGGGGTAAACGGCTTGAGGTGGCCTCAGGCACGAGTTATGTCAAAACGTTGGCCCGGACCCAGGCGTTGCATCCGGACCTGGTCTGGACCGAGAACCCCCATACCAGCCAGATCGAACTGTTGACCCGCGTCGCCGACGGCACGCTTGATTTCACGGTCGTGAAATCCAACGCATTCGCGATTTACCGCAGTTTTATCCCGGAGATCCGGGTCGCCTTCAACCTGGCCGAAGGCGAGTCACTCGCCTGGGCGCTCGCCAAACGCAACGACACCAGCCTGAAGAACGAGGTCGCGCAGTTCTTCGATAATATTCGCGCCAACGGTCGTCTCGATGCGATTCTCGATCACTACTACGGGCACATGCCGCGCGTGAACTATGTCGGCACCCGTCAGTTCACCCGCGACGTGATGGCGTATCTGCCGAATTACAAAGGCCATTTCCAGGCCGCCGCGGAACGATACGAGATCGACTGGCGCCTGCTGGCGGCGATCGGCTACCAGGAGTCGAAGTGGGATCCCGAGGCCGTGTCGCCCACCGGCGTGCGCGGACTGATGATGCTCACCGAACAGACCGCCCAGACTTTCGGCATCGAAGACCGGACTGACCCGCGCCAGAGCATTCGTGGCGGGGCGCGTTACCTGGCCTACCTGCTCGACAAGTTGCCGCCCCAGATCACCGGGCCCGATCGCACGTGGTTCGCATTGGCTGCCTATAACATCGGCTACGGCCACCTGCTCGATGCCCGGCGGCTGACCCGCAGTCGCGGCGGGAATCCGGACCAGTGGGCCGATGTGCGACCCAACATCAAACTTCTCGCGGTGCCCGAATACTACGAGCGTACCCGCCATGGGTATGCACGCGGCGGCGAAACGGTGCATTTCGTCGAGAACGTCCGCACCTATTTCAATGTCCTGATCTGGATGAACAAGGACCAGGGCAGTGCGCCGGGCTGGATGCAGCCGTCCGGCGTGGCGCCGGCGATCCAGGCCGACAACAGCGAGCGCGACAAGATCCGGCCAGCTCCCGTGGCCGACAATCCCGCCTGAAATCGCTACCGGTTTCTTTCAGCGACGTTCCCGGAAAAAGCCCTGCAGCAGGGCGCGACTGTCCTCCGCCAGCACCCCGCTGGTGACCTCCATGCGGTGATTGAGCTGCGGAGCGCGCGCGAGATCGAAAACGCTCCCGGCCGCACCCACGCGCGGATCCGGCGCACCATAAACCAGCCGGGCGATGCGCGCATGCACCATGGCGCCAGCGCACATGACACATGGCTCGAGCGTCACGTACAGAACGCATCCGGCCAGGCGGTAGTTGCCGAGGATCGCGCCAGCGGCGCGCAGAGCCTGGATCTCGGCGTGCGCGCTCGGATCGCAGCGGCCGATCGGCTCATTGTGGCCCGAGGCGATGACCTTTCCGGCCTGTACCACGACGGCACCGACCGGCACCTCGCCGTCATCCTGGGCCAGGCGCGCCAATGTCAGCGCCTCGCGCATGAAGCGCTCGTCATCGGCTGGCTCAACCTGATCGGCAGTCACGCTCACTCGATCGTCGCGAACGCACACAAGGCGTTGAAAAGGCGTTCGGTCAGAATACGCGCCATCCTGTTTTTTTTACCGCCAGGCCCGCTATCAGAACGGTCTGCGCGAGGATAATGCCAGCGGCTCCAATGCGAAAGACTGGGAGCCGGACGCTATGTGCGTCCCGCTTTGCCGATGGTGCACTGCCCGCTTCGCCACTTCGACGGCCCGGGCCATCTTCAGGCGGTCAGCGTCAGACTTCCAGCTCACCACTGCGGAAAGACGGCGTCACAAACGACCCGGGGCCAGTGCGGGTTGGCTCTGGCCCCGGTTTCTCCCGTACCCTTCTTGCGCAGCGCAGTGCGTGCCGGTTACTGACACCGTGACACTGGCGCCGCGCCCCTGTCACGCAGCAGCGTTGCTGTTCTTACTTCTCTTCCGGATCGCGCCCAGCGCCGCCACGCCCGAGCCGAACAGCCATAGCGCAGCCGGCACCGGCACTACACTGATATCGCCGGAGTGCACTGCCCACGCGTAGTGGCTGACGTCCTTATCGCCAGCATCCTGGGTGCCGCCGAGAAAGTAAAACATCCACGCCCAACTGGGAGTGGGTGCGTAGGTCGTCTCTGACCAGTAATAGTTGCCCAGGACATGAATGAATGAACCCGGGCTGAAAGAGGCGATCCCCTCTACGTTGAACAGATGCCCCATGTCACTGGCGGTGCAGTACGGTCCGGAGCCCTGCCCGGAGCCCTGGTACAGGCAACTGGCATCGGGCTGCACCGTCACCGGCAGCCGCCACTGGTTAACTCCCAAGTGATTGGCTGTATTCAGCGTGGCGATCCAGGTGTGCGCCTCGCTCCAGGTCATCTTGCCATCGCTGTCGTAACCCGAGGTCTGCGCGTAGTTCGCATCCGCCAGCCAGGTCACATCGAGATCGGTGTCGTAATAGGCCTGGCCGCCCGCGCGGCTCATCAATGCGGCGTTCGCGGATCCTGCCGCAAGCACGAATACCGTGATTCCCCCAATGATTCGTTTCATTGTTCTTCTCCTTGCTCAGGCGTATTCGCTTGTCTTACTCCCGGTTGCCGAACATGGACGGCCTATTACTGCCATTGAATCAGACGCTACGCCCCGCTCAGGCGCTTCGTCAATCGCCGAACCACCACATACTGCATTATGTCCAGAACCTGTCCTGGAGCGTTGCGGGCGGGCGTCAGCCGTTGGTGGAGAAAAAGCCCGGAAACCGGAGCAAACGCACCAGTCTGGGCGGCCTTGGGACACCGCCCGACCGCGGGCCACGTCCACGCAGCAGGTTCGAGACTCGTTCTACGTTGGCGCTAGACTGAGCGCCGCATGACCAACTGGGCCCTCTACGCCGCCGCGGTTCTCATCTGGGGCACAACGTGGTTCGCCATCAACTTCCAGCTCGGCGTCGTCGGCTCGGATGTTTCGCTCGCGTACCGGTTCCTCGCCTCCTCCGCCCTGCTCTTCGCCTGGTGCCGGCTGAGGGCGCTGCCGCTGCGGTTCGATCTGGCCGGTCACGCCCATTTCTTCGGCATGGGCATTTTCCTCTTTGGCCTGAATTACCTCTGCGCCTACTCCGCGCAGCTCTACATCGCATCGGCTCTCAACGCGCTGGCCTTCACCGCCATCCTCTGGTTCAACATCCTCAATGCCCGCATCGTGCTCGGCACCCGCATCAGCCGGCGTACGCTGCTGGGCGCACTTGCGGGCATGATCGGCACGATCGTGATCTTCTGGCCCGAAGTGCAGACGATCGACGCCTCGGACGACGTCCTCGTCGGTGCTGCATTCTCGATCGTCGGCGCGCTTTTTGCCTCGTTTGGGAATCTTGCCTCCGCGCTCGCCCAGCGGCGTGGACTGCCGGTCGTGCAGGGCAACGCCTGGAGCATGCTCTACGGAGGTCTGCTGAACGCACTCATCGCATTCGCGCGCGGCGAGTCTTTCAGGTTCGAGCCGAACGCTGCCTACATTGTTTCCCTGGTGTATCTCACGCTGTTCGGTACCGTGCTCGCCTTCGGCGCATACCTCACCCTGCTCGGCCGGATCGGCGCCGAGCGGGCGGGATATACCGTCGTGATGGTCCCCGTCGTCGCGCTCATCGTCTCGGCGCTACTCGAAAACCTGCGACCCACTCCGGTGATGGTGGTCGGGGTCGCATTGACGCTCGCCGGGAATCTGTTGATCCTCCGGCGCTGAGCGGTGCCCCGAACCCATCTGCGCTGACGCGGTTCCGTCCGCCGCCCCGCGCTCTGCCAGCGCCCTGTTCGTGTTCGCCACGCGCATGGGGGTGAGTTGCCGGACCCGCGCAGTGCATGCAGGCCTCCTACCCCGCCGGGTGCCAGTCCGGCGCGACTGCAACCGCAACCCGTACCACCGGATCAGCGTCGCCTCGCATGGAGCACACCGGCGACGTCCCGTATGGCAGCCAACGCGCGTGCCAGCTGCGCAGCATCCGCCACCTCGACCGTGAAGCACATACGGGCCATCTCCTGGCGCGACAGGGTCTGCACCGCGGTCACGTTCAGACGATCACGGGCAAACACCTCGGTGACGTCACGCAACAAACCCGGCCGGTCAGTCGCACGCACCTCGACATCGGCGGGGTACCGGCGTGCCGGCACATCGCCGCGGCGCAATGCTCCATCGTCCCAGGCCGTTTCGATCACCCGCTCTGGCGCCTGGTCGGCCATCCTGACGAACGCGGCACAACCGTCGCGATGCACCGACACGCCACGCCCCCTGGTCACGAAGCCGACTATGGCGTCGGGCGGCACGGGCCGGCAGCAGCGGGCGAGCTGGGTCATCAACGAATCGATGCCGACGACCAGGACGCTGCCGCCATGTGCGCTCGACTCCGGTCGGCGCGGCACTGGCTGTGACAAGGCCGGCACAACGCCGGCGCTCGTCACGGCAGTGGAGTTACCGCCGGCGGCTGCCGCTGTGGCTCGGACCGCTTCCTCGATCTGGCGTGCACCGATTTCCTCGCGCGCCACGGCAACGAACATCGGTGCCGGCGCATCGAACCCGAGCCGGCGGGCGAGTTCGCCGAACCCGAGCGCGGTGCGTCCTTCCCGCTGCAGTACCCGCTCGACCCGCTCGCGTCCGGCAGAGGGGTCACGCTCGAGTTCGTGTGCGTTGAACCACTGCCGCACCTTGCTGCGCGTGCGCGGGCTGCGCGCATAACCCAGCTGCGGATTGAGCCAGTCTCGTGATGGTCCCTCCTGGCCGGTTTCCCGCGCGGCCACGATCTCGACCGTCTGCCCGCTCTGCAATGGCGTGTTCAGCGGCACCATGCGCCCGTCGACGCGCGCCCCGCGGCAGCGATGGCCCAGGTTGGTGTGCAGGTAGTAGGCGAAGTCCACTGGTGTCGCGCCCACCGGCAGTTCAACCACACGGGCCTGCGGCGTCAGCACGTAGATGCGCTCCTCGCCCCCGGGCCGCGGTGACGGCTGGCCGGCGTCGGCTGCCGGCTGCGCGCTGCCGAGCGCCTGCCCGACCTCGAGCTGCCAGGCCAGCAACTGGCGCAGCCACGCGATCTTGTGATCGTGGTCGGCCGTGGCACTGCGCGCGCCGCGCTGCTCCTTGTAGCGCCAGTGCGAGGCCAGGCCGTACTCCGCGAAGCGGTGCATCTCGCGCGTGCGGATCTGGACCTCGAGCGGGCGGCCGTCATCGGCCAGCACTACGGTGTGCAGCGAGCGGTAGCCGTTGGCCTTCGGACGGGCAATGTAGTCGTCGAACTCCTGCGGCACCTGCGCCCAGGTCGTGTGCACCACGCTGAGTGCGGCGTAGCACTGCGCGACCGTTTCGACGATCACGCGCAGGCCGCGCAGGTCGCTGATCTCCTCGATCGGACGCTGCTTGCTGCGCATCTTGCTGTAGATGCTGTAAAGATGCTTCGGCCGCCCGCTCACCTCCGCACTCAGACCGGCTGCAGCAAGCCCCGCGCGCAGTCGTTGCGCAGTGGTGGCAATGAAGGCGTCGCGCTCGACACGGCGCTCCTCGATCTGGCGGGCGAGGTCACGGTAGGTGTCCGGCTCGAGGAAGCGGAAGGCGAGGTCCTCGAGTGCCCACTTCAGTTGCCAGAGCCCGAGCCGGTTGGCGAGCGGCGCCAGCACCTCCAGGGTCTCACGGGCAACCGCCGCATCGGGCGGGCGCCGCTGTGCGGCGTGACAGCGCAGCGTGTGCAGCCGCGACGCGAGGCGCAGCAGCACCACGCGGATGTCGGCCGCCATCGCCAGCAACATGCGGCGCAAGGTCTCGACCTGTGCGCCGGCCTCCGCTCCCGGCATCGAGTGCAGCTCACGCAGCCGCTGAATCTGGCGCATGCTGCCGACCAGCGCAGCGACTTCACCACCGAACCGCGTTTCGATCTCCCGTGGTGGCAGGCGCTCGCCTGGCGAAATCAGCGCAGCGGCCACCAGCACCGCCTCATCGACGCCGAGCTCGCGCAGGATCCCGATCGTGGCGCGGGCGTGATCGACATAGCGCTCGCCACTGCGCCCGCGGGCGTCACCGGCGCGCTCTGCGGCCCACTCCAGTGCCTGGGCAACGACATCGTCCGGGGTGGTGCCCGGTGGCGCTGGCGTCGCGCCACCGGGGACAGGCTGCGTGCCCACGGCAAAAGACCTCGCTATCGGTCGTTCCGTTACCTGCAGTCGATTATAGGCAGCGCCGATGCCGCCGCTGCAGATTGCATCGCCCATGCGGCGCAGACTACCGGGGCGCCCGCATTCCCGGGACGAGTGCGGGCGCGAGTCGGCAGTCGAGCGCCTGGCCTACTTGTGCTCGCTGGCGGCCGGTTCGCCCGGCCTGGGTTCTTCGACGGGCACGATGAACGCCGGAACGACGTCGGGTGTCGTGGCAACTTCTGCCGCAGGCGCCACCGCCGGCGGAGGCGCCGAACCCATCAGCCGCGTGAGCCGTTGCATGGCGCCGAGCAGGCCGTCGACGCCGAGCAGGAAAAGACTGACCGCCAGCGCCGCGAAGACGGCGGCGGTCAGATTCCTGGCAACGCGATTCCTGGCGGGTGTCATGTGCCGTCCCATGGTGCGGCTGCAAGGCGACATGTTGGCAGCTTCGGCGACAGTTCTCACGGGTGGCCCGACGCACTGCGGCGGTCGCGCAGCCGTACGGCCATGGCGGTAACGCGCATCACCGGAGGTGGTAGTAGCCCTCGTGCCACGCGATGTCGGCCTCGATACCGAACACGCCGACCAGGTAAGCGGGTTGCAGTATTTCCTCCTTCGCGCCATCGGCAACGATGCGTCCGCGGGACATCAGCAACACACGGTCGACCTCCGGGGTCACACTGGCGAGGTCATGCGTGACGAGGATGATGCCGGTGCTGCTGAAGAACCCGGAAAGCACAACATCCATGCCGCGAACCCGACCGTCGCACAAGGCCATCGATTCGTTGCTGAATATGCCAAGTTCGTCATCGAACGGGAGATTCCGGGCGCGGGCCAACTCACCGCTGCGGATCTTCAGGCCATCTCACAGAAGTCCTGCGGTGTGTTGAACTCCCTCGGTCCAAAGATCCAGTGGGTGCAGAGCTTTGTCACGGACGACAAGGTCTACTGCGTCTACATCGCACCGAACGCCGACATCGCGCGCGAGCACGCGAAGCAGGGTGGATTCCCCGCCAACCGCATTTCGCAGGTGCGTGCCGTCATCGACCGGACGACGTCGGAATAGGGATACGGCGCGCGAGTTGCAGCACTGGCGGCGGAGCGGCGCGGGATATCGCAGTCATCAACCGGGCATACGAACGCAGCGCTCACTGATCACGACTTAAGCAAAAATCAAATGTCCCGGCGCCTTTATGCTCGCCGGAAAAAAACAACGCCCCGCAAGGGGGCGTTGTCCGATCCCTCCGCCATGGCCGTACCGGGATAGCCAATGAAGCGGAGCTTTCGTCGTTGCTGGGGCGTTGCGGGATCGCGACCGGCGTCAGCCGGCCTCGTCCAGCCGCCGGCGCTCGGCGCGATCCTTGAGCAGTGGTATCGCATCCAGCACCCAGTTACCCGAGGTCCGTCGCGACGGACTCGGGATCGCGTAGGCCCTGTCCTTGCCGTGGCGCGCATTGAACTTGCGGGTATCGATGCGCCAGCCCTTGTCGTCGAACTTTTCGAGCCAACCGCGATAGGCGGCAACGGCGGCGTCGGATGGCGTCAGGACTTCCTTGGTCGGGCTCAGCGGGGTGGTCTCCGGGCACATGGTCGCCAGGATCTGGATGTCCTGGCCGGCGATGACCTTATTGCGCGCGTGGATCGGCCCGTTGTGCCTGGGATCGAGCAGGAAGTTGCGCATGTTGAGGAAAAAGATCTTCGTCTTGTTCTCGTCGACCGGCAGTTCGAAGAAGTATTGCCGGAACATCTGGGTATGCGTGATGTTGATGTAGGTCGGCATCATGTTCGGGCCATAGGTACCACCGCCGACTTTCATCTGCAGGTTGTCCTGCGTGCGTATATTCCCCCACGGCGTCTCCTTGCCGCCCGCGGTCTCATGGTCCTTCTGCGGCAGCGGCGGCGTATCGAACAGGTGCCAGAACCAGAAGCCCCAGCCCTGGCGATGGTCTTCCGTCCCGTAATCGCGAACCCGGTAGGTTTCGCGATTGATGGATGAATGGCCATGGGTCGGGTGGACGAATTCGTTGTGCGCCGGATCGATGCCATTCTCGATGGAACGCTCGTAGTAATACGGCACGTCGAGGACGAGCACCTCGTTGGCCATCCAGCCTTCCTGGCCGTACTCCTCCACGTTCAGGAGTGGAATGCGGGTTTCCTCGGGCTCGTCACCCAGGAACGCGAACACGATGCCGTACTTCTCCTGCACCGGATAGGAATCGACCTTGGCGCGCGGTGCCGTCTTCTTGCCATAACCGATGGACGGGATGTTGACGCAACGACCATCCTTGTCGAACTCCCAGCCGTGATACGGGCATACGATGCAGCCGTCGATGATGCGCGGCCGGCTGCCCTGCGACCAGGCGCCGCCGAGCGACGCACCCCGGTGCGTACAGGTATCGCTCAACACGGCCGCATCGCCGTCCTTGCCGCGGAAGGCGACGAGGTCCACACCCAGCGCCCTGACCTTCACCGGCTGGTCGTAACTGAGATCCTCGCTGCGGACGATCGGATACCAGAAGTTGATATACATGATGCTCTGTGACCTCCTGTGGTTGAGTAAACGCCGGGGCCCGGAACGACCCTGCCGGTCCCCGCGGTTGATTCGTCCTGTCGTGGTCATGGCCACGCTCACGACGCAGACGCCCAGCGTGTCACGGCGCAACCGGGCCTGCACGCCCGCTGGCGTTCTGCTCCGCTGTGCGGGCGGCGCGCTGTCGCCGCAGCGCCGACCCTGATCAACGAAGGCACGCGCCGCGCGCCCGAGGATGGCAACCTGCCCATGGTGCGCATGATCGCCGCGAAGCCGGCGAAGCCCGGCTGCAGCAGCCGAGCGATGCAGCGGGCAGTTACGCTACGGGAATTGGCTGGTGAAAGGCGGGAGTCTCGCGTTGCCGGAAGCACGGCGCACTGTGCGAGGCGAAGGCTCCGTGATACCTCGTCAGGCGCACTGGGGAGTTGGGCACCAGCGCGGCCAGACCATCCTCATCACTCAGCCCGGCGCTGAGGTGGGTGTTCTCCAGATCGCGCACCATGCGCCCCCGTCGCTCCGGGTGCCGGGCGACTACACTGACCTCGACACAGCCATTGACGGCGTTATCCACCGAGCACGGTGGTTGGACGAGGTCGTGATGCCCGTTGCTGCCCGGTCGTCTCCGTACCCTGACCCGTGCAGTCTGATGCATCGGTCGAGTCGGGGAACGCCCGCACAACCTGCGTCATGCACGCAGCGGAACCCCAAGCCCCTGATGCGAGGCCGGTCAGCTTCGGATGCGGCGTTTGAGGATTCCGCCGATGCCCAGTGCAGAGCCGAACAGCCAGAACGCAGCCGGAACCGGAACCGCAGCCACGTCGAAGGCTGCCTCGGAGATGCCGGTGAAGAAGGTGCTGCCGTGGTTGGACAGGATTTCCATCCTCACATAGGCCGCCGTCGTCGACGAGAAATTGAAGACCTGGGCCAGGTTGGTGTTGCCCAGGCCCTCCACGGCCGAGTAGGTGCCGAGCAGCGTCGGTGACGTAAACGACGGATTGCTTGCCGCGTAGAGCCGGAACTGTTTGACGCCCTGTTTCGCGTTCTGCGGATCGTTCCACAGCGCCAGTGCGTCGATCGTGTAGGTCCCGCCGAGGTCGAAATCGAAATTGCCGGTCACCACGCCCTGCGACGAGTACCAGATATTGTTGCCGCCGCCTCCAGCCAGGAAGGTATTGGCCGTCGCGGTAAATGTCGCGAAATCAGTCACGCCGGAGGTATAGCCGGGGGTGAGCGCCGACTGGTTGATGGCGAACGTCGGCAGGTAGTTGGCGCTGTAGCTGCCCATATCAGTGGACGCGGCTGCAGGCCCGAGAATGGTTCCGCCCTGCGCCAGGGTGCTTGCGAATCCGAGCACTGCCAGAGCAAGCAGCCTGCCGCGGCCGATGGGCTGGACCGAGACTTCCCTATTCATGATCGATGGCTCCCGATTGTTGTTCTTTTTGCCTGGGTTTCGGACCGCCAAGCTTCCCACGGAGTGTACAGGCGGATTGTCGAACGATCGATCACAACATGACATAACAGATACATGACCGGGATCCCGCGGCGCCATCTCCGGCACCGCTCGGTCCGCTCGCAAGCCAAGGTCGAGATCTTCGACTCGGCATCGCCCTCCAACCGGGTTGTGCCAGAGTTGCGGTTACCGATTCTGATCGATCCGGGGGCGTCGGGACCATCAATGCGACATATGTGCGGACCTGCGAACCCGTACTGACGCGTTAGGTACATTTACTTACGCGTCCGCTCTGACGGGATAACAGTTCGCAGCGTATGGTGAATCCATACTGAAGGCGATGGTCGGTTGAGCGAGTGTATCCGCCTGCGCCACCCGCCCGCCCGCCATACGCGAGATCTGCCGATGAACATACCGAAGGCGACGGTCGCCACCGGCACGGAGGCCCTGAACCCCACGCTTTCCATCGTGGCATTCTTCCTGGTGCCTGATGGTGAGGACGGACGGCGCACACGCCTGCGTCTCAGCGACTTTCCCGACATCGCGGGCTGGCTGCTGACAATCCTCGACTTCATTCTCTGGAAACAGGGGCGCGTGGCGACCGAGAAACGCATTGCCGAGCCCCCGGACGGCAGGAGCCGGGAACGCCTGATCGACAGTCGCGTCATTCTCGCCCACCGACGCGAGGATGGCGGCCTCTCGCTGACACTGAATCCGCAGTTCGACCTGCGTCTCGAGATCAACACGCGCCGGCGTGGCCAGCCGGCGTGCAACGTCCAGCTGCCGCTGGCGGACGATCCGGAACTGACGCGATGGCTCCTGACCCGATGCATGACCGGAACGAGCGGGGCCGGCCCGGCCCCGCTCAGCGAATCCTTGCTCGACAGCATGCGCCGCTACGGCATCCTGGTCAGCGAGCCGCCGCCGGAAGACGCCTGGTTTCCGGATCCGGGCGCCACTGCCGAACTCGGGGCCGCGCTCGCGCCCATGTCCCGCATTTTTCCGCAACCCGCCGGCCAGCCGATCCCCGCGGAAGTGCGCCAGGTGCTTGGTCGCCATACCCCGGCGCTGCCACCGGAAACCGACATTGTCTGGGGCCAGGACGCGGGCACGGGCCTGGTCTATCCGACCGTATGGCGCACTGGCAACGAGAAGCAGCCAGCTCTCGCGGCATTTGTCGGTGCGGATGCCGCACGGCGGAGTGACGAATGGAACCGGCAGCGCGAGGAGGCCCGGGAGTCGTTTCGCACCCGCGGGTATGCGATTTTTCGAAATTTGTTCCCGCCAGTGCAACGGGAAGCCCTGCGCCGCTACGTGCGCCAACTCAAGTCACGGGGTTACTTCCCGGAACTCGGCGATGGCCAGGTGGCGCTGCGCGCGAGCATCCACAACGAGCCGACGATTGCGTCGCTGCACAATGGCTTCGCGGCAATCGTCAACAGCATCGGTGTCGAGCCGATCTTGCCGTCGTACTCCTTCCTGAGTTGCTACGAGGAGCACGCCGTCCTCGAACGACACCTCGACCGGCCGCAGTGCCGGTACAACGTCTGCTTCGTGCTGGACATGCAGTACCTCGACCAGGAACGCGAACCCGAGCCCTGGCCGATCTACCTCGAACTCGACGGCAAACCCGTGCCGGCGCTGCTGCAGGTCGGCGACGGCGTCTTCTTCGCCGGCTCCAGGGTCTGGCACTGGCGCGACGCGCTGCCCCCCGGGCGCCGGGTGGTTGTCTGTTTCAGCCACTACGTGCCGGTGGGCTTCACGGGATCCCTCGAATGACGACCGCATACCAGATACCGGGTGGAGTCACGCCCGAGATGTTCAACGAGTACCTGACTACGGTCGGGCAGTTCCCCAAAGTACTCTCACCGGAAGAGTGTGCCCGACTGATCAATCTGCCCCTGCCTGCATCCGAGGCACTCATCAGCACGCGCGACGTCGCGCCAGAACCGGAAGCCGGCAAGCTCGACTATGGCTACCGCCGCACGCGGATCAAGCCGATCCCGCCGGATCCGGCGAATATCTGGATCTTTCAGCGGCTGCGCCGGCTGGCCGAACAGGTCAACCGCGAGGCCTACCACTTTCAGTTGAGCGATGACATGAGCCTGGACGTACTCGAATACGGCGTCGAAGGCTTCTTCGACTGGCACGTGGACATCGGCGGGGGCCTGTACTCCACTCGCAAGCTCACGCTGGTGACGGCGCTGACACCGCCGGACGCCTACGCAGGAGGCGATCTGCATTTCGCCGACCGAGGACCGCCATTGAGGCCGCAGCAGGGCACGACCGCGATCTTCCCGTCCTACCTGCTCCACAAGGTCGACCCGGTGACGCATGGTATGCGCCATACGCTGGTCGCATGGATCCACGGACCAGCGTTTACGTAGAAGTCTCGATCCTTTCGTTCAGCCTCGCCTCGACGAGAAAGACGCCACTACGCCACCGGGACGCTCGAGCGGACCCACGGGCCCGCTCTGGCGAAATCCCGGCTGGCGCAGCGCACCATCCAATTGGCTGCGCATTGGATCCGACTTCATCGGGAAGGCCTGGAAAAACATCTCGCGCGTCAGCGCCGGATCCATGGGCACCCGCCGTGGGTCCCGCGCCAGCCACCGAGAGCCCATGCGTGATTCGGCCCACGCCGGCCTTGATACGTTCTTGATACCCGCGTCCAGGATCTTTGCACCTGCTCACCGTCACCCTTTCAGACGCAAGGCGAGATCTCCCCGGGTAAGCGCGGCACTCCTTCACTGCACAACCGCCGGATCTACGCCGCCTCGCCTCGATCACGAGAGCTTCGCGGCCTTTTGCCCGCTCGCCCTGCCCGGCAACGCCTTCTATCCGGTTCTTGTTCATCGGCTCGCAGCTGCGCTCCACGCTTCCTCCCCACACTCGGTCACCCTCATGCAGTTGCGCTTCGCTTCACTCGCTGTGATCAACTCGTGGCGGGACTTGCCCCCGCAGGTGTGCGCCCGTGCCGGGCGCACACCAAAAAAGCCCCACCGGCTGGCGGGGCTTTTCCCGAACCGTGGCCGAGCGAACTCAGCCGTAGTTCACGTGGACGTCGAACTTCAGCCCCTGGCCCGACGTCGCGCTGCGCCGAGCAGACCGAGCGCGGAGCCGAACAGCCATACGGCGCCCGGCACTGGCACCACTTGCAGGTCGCCGTCCACGACCGCCCAGGCATTGTAGAAGCTGCCTTCCTTGTCCTGCGGGCGCTGTGTACCCGAAGGGCCGAAGTACCAGGCGTAGTAGGCCGGCAGGCCCCAGTCGTTGCCGGAGCTGTCGGTGGTGGTCTCCTGGCCGTACCAGTAGAAATTGCCTTCGCCAAGGTTCGCGAACGGTGCCGTGTTCTGCCAGCGCGGGCAGGGGGCGGCGTAGGTCGTGCACAGCGCTCCGCTCGTCGTGAAGGCGGCAAGATTCGCGAGCGTGTCATAGAAGAGCGATGACAGCTCGGAAGCCTGCGGCCCGGTGCTCACGACGTTGTAGCCGCAGTCGCCGCCGTCATACGAGCTGTAGGAGTCCACCACACAGCCATCGTTGTCGATGTCGTACATGGCGGGCAGGCGCCAGTCGTTGATGCCCAGGTAGTTAGCCGCGTTCATCGCGGCGATCCAGTTGTTGGCCGTACCCCACTCCATGCGGCCGTTGCTGAGATTGATACCCGTGACGCCGAACTGGTTCGACTGCGCCAGGTTCGCGTCTGCCAGCCAGGTGATGTCGAGCACCGTGTCGTAATAGGCCTCGAAGCTGCCGGCGCTGCCATTGAGGTCACGGCCCAGCAGGTCGGCGTTCGCGGAGTTGGCGGACATGACGAGTGTGGCAACGACGGCCACCGATCGGATGAGCTTCATGTTCATACCCTCGTTGGCGGGTGCTGATCAGGCCACCTTGCGGCGGGCGAGACCCAGCAGGCCCAGTGCCGAGCCGAGCAGCCACACTGCGCCGGGCACCGGGACGGCGGTGAAGGTGAAGGTCATTTCCTGCCAGCCGGTGGTCCCGGCCGACTCCGACAGTGCGCGCTTGATCTTCAGGGTCAGATCGTTGCCAGCGACCGAGAGGTCCACCCGGCAGCGGTCGATCGCGCCGATGTTGGCAGGATTGGCCGGCATGCCGCAGCTGGTGCCGGGGTCCGTGTCGCTGCGCAGGCCGGTGCGAAACACGGGAACAGCCCAGCTGGAGCGGTAGCCGGTGAGTGAGCAGGGATCCGTGCTGCTAAAACTGATTGTCGTGCAGGTGACGGTGTTGCCGGTGATGACGCTGCCGGCCGGCAGGGCATTGGGCGGGCTGGTGATGGGCGTGTAGGTCGGGGCCAGCGTGGTGGTACCGCTGATCGTGGCACTGTACTCGTTGCCACCGCCATTGAAGTACCAGGAGACGCCTGCCAGGGTGATATTCCCCAGGCCGTCATCGGTTGCCGTGCCGGTGCCGCAACCCGTACAGACCACGGGATTGGTACCGTAGGTATTCGCGTACGTGGCATTGGACAGCGTATAGACCGTGGCAGCCTGAGCGGTGCCCGCGAGCACGAGAGTTGCCACCGTGGCAAATAGATACTTCTTCACTGAATGTCCCCCAGGTCAGGTTCCGGTTTTTTTCCAGGCTTGCGGGCAATCGCCTGATTGCCGCATCCCGGGCGTTTTTCTCATACTTTATGCGCCGCTCTGGTAACTTCTGAGCGGCGTGGCCGCAGTATGGACGCAGGCTGCCCGCTGTTGACGGATTTGGCAACACAGAATTTGCCATAAGACAGCCTAGGTGGGCGCAGCGGCTCGAGCGCGTGTTCCACATCGACATCGAGCGGTGCGGACTCTGCGGCGAAGAGTGCGGATCAGCGCGAGCACCTGGAGCGCAGCAGTGGCGGGGAGGAGTGCCGGGTCGGGACTGAAGTCCCTCCTTGTATCTTGATTTTGGGCAGGCGGGACATCGAGTCGCTCCTTAGGCTGCGAGCCTGCGAGGTAGATTGATGCCCGCCAGCCC
>JAJTYX010000230.1:0-1616 GCA_021462865.1 Gammaproteobacteria bacterium
AATTGTTATTCAAAAAGTATTTTTAAATTAGGACTTGAAACTATTAGAAACGCTTTATTTAATCCATTTACAAAACAAAAAATACTTTATAAATGTATTCGCCTTTTTTCAAGACAATTACTAGCTTTTAGAAAATGTGTCGTGGAGTGAGATATTCAAGTTATAATTTTAACAAAACCATGTGAGCTTGCTCCTGGTTTTCCTCAAAGAATTTGAGGTCGAGGCTTGCCTCGAAGTTAAAACTTACAGGGGTCCCTTGTATGATAAAAATATGAAAATCATTAATTAAAGAAAATAAGAATTATACTTAAAATTTTATAGTTTGCATTTTTACAATGGGTTATATTCGACAAGCTCAGTAACATACTTCGACATCAAATTCTTTGAAAAAACTTATGAGCAAGCTCACAGGGTTTTGTTAAAATTATAATTCATCAATACCATAGACATAATTATACATGAATAAATCCGATGGAAGTAACATTTTCAATAGTTTCAGGGATATAAATATTAACCTGAGTTCGACAGTTATTACCCTTGAAAATTAGATGGCAACTGGAAAATCCAAATTTAAAATTTCATAATCTTTAGCATTTAATCTTATTGAAGGCTTATTTGGTAAAAAAGTATAAGCGATTAATCCAGAAAGTAAATTTACAAAAAAATTCTGACAACTTCGATGTCTTGAATGTTCAATTTGACATATATTCTTTAATTGGTCATTTATAGTTTCAATGATAGCTCTCTTTCGTAATAAAATTTTGTACATTATTGGTGTTAATTTATTTTTCATATTCTTAGTTAAATTTGTTACTAACTGAATCCCTCTACTACTTAATTCGTCTGAAACAGGAGATGATATGTAACCTTTATCTCCAAATAGCTTTCCAAATAACTTTCGTGTTATATCCTTCATTAAACCCTGATTTTTATCTGATTTATTGCCTTTGCTTATCGAAAATGAGATTAAATCTCCTTTATCACTAACTATTAAGTGTACTTTAAAACCATAAAACCAACCCATTGAGCCTTTTCCTCTTTCTGCTATTCCATTAAATACTTTATTTGAAGGTATTCTTTTATTGTTACAAACTGCTATTTTTGTTGAATCTATAAAAGATATTCCTGTTGCCTTTGACATTCTACAGTTCCTTAAATAAACACCTAAAGGAACAAAAACTTTTGGCATAAGTTCAATAAATCTGTTGTAACTTACTATATTTGGAAAACAATCTACATAATCTTTGCATATTTTCTCTAAATAAAAGTATTTAAAATTTTTATAATTGGATAAGTGAAAAAATATAACTATAGTCATAATTTCACTCATTATCATTCTGCTTCCTTCAACCTTTTTAGTCTCATCTGTCAAAAGAAATTTATTCCATTCATTTATAAATTCTTGGCAAAAATTATCTAATTCATAAAATATTTCTGTTATCATATTTATTGCTCTTTTTTTGTTCTAAAATTTTTTCTTAAAATACATTTTAAACTTAAAAAGAGCTTCCTTACTAACTTTTAAAATTTTTTTTCGTCGAACTCAGGTTAATAGATATGAGATAGAGTTTATAGAAATAGGAGCAGATAAAGATCATGTCAATTTTTTAGTTCAA
>JAJTYX010000231.1:0-13525 GCA_021462865.1 Gammaproteobacteria bacterium
AAACCTGCGCCAGTCGCGAAGATTTTGCGCAGTACGACAAACTTCAGTTTGTCCCCGCGCAAAGCGCAAACTGAAGTTTGCGGCACGGCCGCGCTATGGTTACTTCCAATCCAGCCGGGCGATCAATCCGTCCCCGGTAACTTGATAAGATTTGCCGTTGCCGCTGTCCACCAGCCAGAGATTGCCCTGGTAGGTCACGGCGAGAAAATGACCCGTTTGGCCGTCCACTTCGGCGGGCGCCCATGCGGGCGTCTGCGGTTCGAGTCCATTCTTGTCCGGCGGCGGGAAGAGTGTGCGGCTGTTCGAACCGTCGCGGTCCATCACGACGAGGCGGTAGCGGCTGGGGTCGCTCTGGTCGTTGAAAATGGATTGCAGGTAGGCGATCTGAAACGACGCTTCCCTTCCGATGTACTGGATCGGCGACGCGGACGGATAGGCGAACATCCCGGTCGAATCGGCGAGGGTCGCCGCCGCCTCATTGCTGAACGAGAGGGCGGAGAGGTCGAAATAGGGCGACTCTTCGCCGGAAATGGGCGCCGGCGCGGGGGCATGGCTGACGAAGTATAAACTGTTTCCATCCGCGCCCCAGACGATGGGCGGAATCCACGCCCAGTCGCTGTGGGTGTTCAGCGGGGTGATCTCGAGGGTCGGCTTTATATAACCGCCGTCCTGGTCCACCATGCCGATGCCGTCGGGGCGGGAGTAGGCAAGACGCCCGTCCGGAGCGAAGGCGAAGGTCATGCCCCACCAGCCGTAGACTCCGCCGCTGTTGGCGTAAAGCAACCGGCGCGGACTTCCGCTGTTGGTGAGGCTGACGCGATATAAGTCGTTGTTCGCCTGCCAGCCGGGGGCGGCTCTGCGCGGCTCGACGGTGGAATATGCCACAGAATTCGTTCCGGGAATCCACGCCGCGAAATGGACGATGTTTTTCGCTTGAAGCGAGATCAATTTCGGCTCGATGTTTTTCGTGCGCACCGCCCAAAGCGTGTTGATCTCTTCGTCGGCGGGTTTGCTTGATTTGCGCGTGAAGACGAGGTATTCGCCGTTGGGCGAGAGCGTGAAGATGCGCCCGTCCAGGTCGCCTGTGCTGACGATGATGCGCCGGTTGGCGGTCGAGCCTTCCATGATCCAGGCGTTGCCGCCCGCCAGATATGCCAGTGTGCCGGGGATGTTTAACGGGGCGAAGGACGCCTGCGCGCCGACCATGACGATCTCGGGCAGGGCTTCTTTTATCAGCACGGATTTCACGATGGTTTTGCTGATCTCTGCGCCGTCTTCGAGGATTCTGCGATAGGTGACTTCCTCCAGTCCGTTTACCCCGGCTTGGACGAGGCGCGTCTCGCCCTCGGGCAGGGTTTCGTTTCTGGCAATCTGCCGCTCAAAAGGGATGATTATCTCTTCGGTTTCGAAGAGTTCTTCGACTCGAATCACGACGATGCTGTCGCCGTCGCCGATGACGGTGTAGAGCGGGGGGTCGGTTTTGTCGAGTTTTCCCACTTCGTATCCGGCTTCTGCCAGCGCTTGCGATACGGTGACACCCGCCCCCACGCTTGTGTCTGTGGTCGCGCCGTCGGCGGTGATGCGGACGGTGATCTTGTCGTTCAACTGCGGGGAGCGGCAGGACGCTGTCAGCGAGGTTAAAAGCAGGATGGTCAGGATCAAGCCGGGGCGGAGTCTGAACCGGGGCATGTGTTGTATAATCCGACCGCTATTTGATCCGCCCGGTTACGGTCATGACTCCATTTGCAATGGCGATGGATTCCAGGCGAAATCCGCTGGCGACGGGCCCGAAGGAACCGGTGAAGGCTTCGTCAATGACGGCGCTGACGGCTGTGTTCAAACCTTCGGGGGCGGGGAAGGGACCGAAGTCGGCGGAGGCGATCTGAATTGCGGGCTGACCGGTGACGGGATCGAGGATGACATTCATGACGATCAGCATGTTGGCGGTGAACCATCCCTGTGTAATCTTTCCGTACAACTTCATTTGACCGTCGCGAAGGAAAATTTGCGGGTCGGTGAAGGGCGGGTCTGCCTGCTGGGAAAGTTTTTGCGCCATGAAGCCGGTGAGTTGGCTTTCGGTGATCTGTAATGCGATGACGCCCGTCTCGGCGCCGGTGACGATTGCCTGTTGGATCATCTCCTGCATGGAGAGGGCGGCTTCGGGCGAGGCGGGGATGGTCTCGGCGGGGGAGTCGGGGCCGCCGACGTTGATGGAACAGGCCAGCGACGCGGCGATTAAAATTAAAGTGGAAAAATAGAAGCAAGTTTTTGATTTCATGATCCTGTGTTCGACCGGGAATTGACGCGCAATCTTGACAAGTTACGAGTAGTTCGCGCTCTCTTGCGCGAACCCGGCGTTGGAGAACGCCGATTATTCTAATGGAGCAATTATAGCATGGGCGAATCGCAATCCATTTCAAAAGGTGAGTTGAGCCTGGCGGCGAAGATCGAGGCGATGTTGTTCGTTTCGGCGGAGCCGGTGGCGACGGCGCAGTTGGCGCAGGCGCTGGATGTGACGGCTTCGGTCGTGGAGCGCGGTTTGAAGGAGCTCGAAGAGTCGCTTCAGGCGCGCGGGTTGCGCCTGCAAAGGAACGCCGGGCGCGTTCAATTGACGACCGCGCCGGAACTGGCCTCGCTGGTGGAGACTTTCCTCGGTCTGGAGGCGGTTACGCATCTCAGCCGCGCGGCGTTGGAGACGCTGGCGATCATTGCCTATCAACAGCCGGTGACGCGCCCGCAGATCGATTCGATCCGCGGTGTGAACAGCGATGGGATGTTGAAGAGTTTGTTGAGCAAGGGGTTGATCCTGGAGTCGGGGCGCACAGACGGGCCCGGACGCCCGATCTTGTACTCGACCGCGCCGGAGTTCCTGCAACATTTCGGTTTGAATTCGATCCTGGAACTTCCTCCGCTTGCCGCGCCTGTTGAAGATGAACCGGCGGAGTTGTTGAAGGGATAGCAGGGAACTTCCTTTCTAAACACAAAGGAGGAAACCCTTTACGTTTGTTTTTCTGCGTGACCTCAGCGTAGCGCCCGTGTTCCGTACTTCATGCTAGTCCCTTCCTTTTTTGATAGGAGGATAAATGCGCATCCGTGTCGTCGGTTCGGGGATCGTGGCGGGGGTGTTCTGCGTAACGGCGTTGTGGTTTCCCTGGTACATGGTGGAACCGGCGGGCATCGTCCGTGATTGGACGTATCAATACGAGGCGGCGAACTTCCCGCCCTGGCTGTTGATAACCGTTTTCGTTTTTTGCGCGTTGACGGTTTTCGCCTTCGGCTGGGTGGCGGCGAGATGGAATTGGGCGGACACCTGGCGCAGCAGCCTGCTGGACGGCGCGGGGAGCGGGTTGATCGCGGGTTGTATCGTTTTCGATCTTATGGGGGCGTTTCACTTCGGGCTGGCTGGGCAGGCGGATATTCTGAAAGCGTTTTACAAGGAAGTGGGGGAAAGGCAGGGGTTGATCCTTCTTTATGATTCGATCTCTGCAACCGCCAATCTCATTTATTTAAATTTCATTGTTGTCGTATTCGCCTGCGTTTTTCTCGGCGCGCTGGGCGGGCTCGCCTCTGCGATGGACGTGAAGGATGTGTGGGGCAAACCGCCGCGCGACCCACATCGCTGGTTGTTTCGCCTGCCTGCTTATACGTTGTCCCTGACCGGAGTTGGCGTGATGATCGTGATTATGGCGGTATTCGTCGTCCTACAGGATGTCGTGACCAAAGGCGTGATAACCGAAAATTTGACCGAATTGACCTCGCCGCCGTTTTTTATTTCCGCTGTCGCCTACCTGGCGGGGTACACAATGATCTTGCCGGCTGTGGGCTTGACGTGGGGCTGGACTCTCCGCGCATGGAAAACCGCCGGGTTATGGAAGTTGTTTTATGGAGTCTGGCTCGCAGTTTCTGTGTTTGCAGCAGGGTGGGTTCTATACAATTTTATCCGTTACGCCGCGACGGGGATGATCTTTGACGTTTTTGGCTTCTTCCCGCTGACGGTCTTGTGGTTTGCCGTCATCGCTTCGCTGGCCGTTGGAATCTTCGCGGGAGCGTTGTCGGACTCCACGCCGCACACAGACGCGAAATATAATTTTTACGACTGGCTCGGGTATGTTTTGACGCAGGGCATCCTGGGCGGGACGCAGGTATTTATGAGCGTCACGGCGTACTCGCTGGTAATCGTTTTGATCGCCATCGAAAACATTCCACATCTGGTCATGTCTGAATCGGTCGCATCCACGCCCGCGCAACAGGTTGTACGATTGTCGCGGATGATGGCCGGAACTTCCCAGGTGATGATGGCGGCTGGCGGCGTTGGCGGCTGGTTTGCCGGGTTGATCGTTTTGCTGTTCAGGAAGTTTTTGAAGATCAAACCGGTCCTGAGAAAGCCGGAGCAGGATGAAGCGCAATCCTTTCAGCCTTAAGTCTTTGCATCCTTATCCATCTCTGGTATAAACCATGCCATGCAGGAACGATTACAGAAGATATTGGCGCAAGCCGGTTACGGGTCGCGGCGGGCGTGCGAGGAATTCATCGTTGCCGGGCGAGTCTCGGTCAATGGGAAGGTGGCGGCTCTCGGGCAGAAAGCGGACCCGGCGTCTGATACGGTCACTTTGGATGGCAAGGCTTTGGCGAGGCGCGAGGCGCTGATCTACATCGCATTACACAAACCGCGCAACGTATTATCCGCCGCGGAGGGGCAGGATGACCGCCGGGTCGTCCGCGATTTGATTCCCGCGCCGGGGCATCTCTACCCGGTGGGGCGGCTCGATTTCGACTCTGAGGGTTTGATTCTGATGACCAACGACGGGGAGTTGACGAATAAATTGACTCATCCGCGTTACGGGCATGAGAAGGAATACCGGGTTTTGCTGGCGCGTCGTCCCGACAACGAGCAACTCGATGCGTGGCGGAGAGGCGTGGTCTTGTCCGACGGCGATAAAACACAACCCGCGCATGTTAATTTTCTTTCAACGAGCGGCAAGGGCGCGTGGATTCGAGTCGTGATGGGCGAGGGCAAGAAGCGCCAGATCCGCGAAGTGGGAAAACTGCTCGGCTTGCCGGTCGTGCGCATCATCCGCACGCGGATTGGGACGCTGAAACTGGGCGACCTCAAGCCCCGTCAGTGGCGGTATCTCACTGAGGATGAGGTGAGGGAATTGAAAGGGGGCGCAGCCGCGACGCTCGAAAGGAAACCGCGCCCAAAGCGGGTTTCGCGGCGGACTTGATGATGTTGAGACGTATTTCAAATTAACCGGGCAATCCCTGTTGGCGTCTTTTTTTTTCAACGCGAAAGGCGCGAAGCGGGCGAATTTACGCGAAGATAATACTTGTACTCAAGGATAAATGAAAACGATACAACGCATTTTGCTTCTTGCTCTTACGGCGATCGTTGCGACCGCCTGCCGGGGATTGCCGCGCATCAACGATACGCGCCCGAACTTTTTGATCATCGTCACCGACGACCAGCGTTACGACACGATGGAGTACATGCCCAACACCCAACGCTTGATCTTCGATCAAGGCGCGACCTTTTCGCGCGGGTATGTCACCACTCCGTTTTGCTGTCCGAGCCGCGCCAGCATCCTGACCGGGATGTACGCGCACAACCATGGAGTTTACGTCAACGAGATTCCGCTCGAGATCGGAACGGTGGCTGAGGCGCTTTACCGGAACGGCTACTTCACCGGGTTGGTCGGCAAATATCTGAATTCGTGGAACGGGGACATGCGTCCCGAATTCGATTACTGGGTGTCGTTTTGGGGTGGGACGATGAAGCATTATTACGACCCGGATTTGAACGTCAATGGAACCTGGTCGAAGCACGCCGGTTATTCCACTTATTTATTCCGCGATTATGGACTTGAATTCCTGGACGAAGCCGCGCGGCAGTCCAGACCGTTCTTCCTGCTCTACACTCCCAATGCGCCCCATGCCCCGTTTACGCCCGCCAAAGAGGATACAGCGCTTTACACGGACCTGCCTCCGTACCGCCCGCTCAGTTTCAACGAGGCGGACGTTTCGGATAAGCCGGAATCCATATCGAACATGGCGGAGTTGTCCGCTGAAGACATTGCCGCGATTGACAACACCCGCAGACGGCAGATTCTGACTCTCGTTGCGCTCGACCGCACGATCCCGGACATCATCAACAAATTGAGCGAGATCGGCGAACTGGATAGTACCGTCATTATCTTCATCTCCGACAACGGCAAACACTGGGGCGAACACCGACTGGACTCGAAAAGCACGGCCTATGAAGAATCGGTCAAAGTGCCGTTTGCCATCCGTTATCCGCCGTTGATCCCGTCTCCCTATGTTGAAGACCGCATCGTCGCCAACATAGACATTGCCCCGACCATCTACGAACTCTCCGAAACGGCCGCCCCCGGCAATGTGGACGGACGTTCGCTGGTCGCTTTGTTGGGCGGCGCGGACGATTGGCGCGATCACATCCTGCTCGAAGCCTGGCCCGACCGCGGCGCCTGGGCGGCGATCCATACCGGCGACTCGATCTACATCGAGACGGTGGACGATCTTACCGAGTTCTACGATCTGACGCGCGACCCCTTTCAGATGGAGAACGCCGTCAACGACCCGCAATACCGGGATGTGATCTCCAAACTCAAGCAATATCTGGACGCGGAACGCCCGGAGGGCGCCTTGTCCCCTTGAAAGGTTACTTTTTTCCCTTGACTTTGGCGTTCCTCGAACTTAGAATTCGTTTAACAATCGAACGGAATGCAGGGAAGAGTTCCCGCTCTGGCGGGACGCCGAAGGTGCAAATCTGGGCGAGGCGAAACCGGATGAATCTCTCAGGCAAAAGGACCCTGCAACCGAAACCACTCTGGAAAATTCCCGCGAGGGATACCGACGGTGTAAATTTAGTGGGGTAGTCCAATAGTCAAATAGCCTGTTGGTCAAATGGTCAAAAGCCAGCCGACTAAGCGACTACGAGACTAAAAGACTACAAGACTAAACCAATCTCTCAGGTTCCGTTACAGAGGACGCGCACTCTTTGTATTGCGCGTCCTCTTTTTATTCGCCAACATCCGCGCTACGGCGCCACACCCACAGGAGATAAACATGAACGCCCCTGAAAACCTCAAGTATGCCAAGTCCGACGAATGGTTCGACCCGGCCACTGGCGCGGTGGGCATTTCCGATTATGCCCAGAACCAACTTTCCGATATCGTCTTTGTCGAAATTCTTGTGGAGGAGGGCGAGGAGTTGACCGTCGGCAAACCCATCGCCTCGGTTGAATCGGTCAAAGCCTCGTCGGAAATTTACGCACCCGCTTCGGGCAGGGTCAGCGCCGTGAATAAGGGACTCTCCGAGAAGCCTGAAACGCTCAATTCCGACCCCTATGGCGAAGGCTGGATGATCAAACTTGAAGGCGGCGCGGCCGGAGACCTGATGGACGCGGGAGGCTACGAGACCTATTGCGAAGGAAGGGCGCATTAGTTTGGGTCGAATCAGTTGAGTAGGCGAGCAGCCAATTCGTCAAATAGTCGAGTAGCCAATTAGTCAAGTAGTCGAGTAGCCAGACCACCCCGACCACCCGACCACCCCGACCACCCCGACCACCCGACCATCCGACTACCCGACCACCCCGACCACCCGACTACCCGACCACCCCCGACCGCACAACCAGGATACTAAAATGACCTATATCCCCATCTCTTCCGCAGAACGGGATGCGATGTTGCAGACCGTCGGCGTAAAAACGCTTGACGACCTCTTCGACGCAATTCCGAAGACACACCGCTTCCCCCAACTCGACCTTCCCCCCGCATTAACAGAAATGGAAGCCGCCGCGCACCTTGCGGATATGGCGTCTAGCAACGAGAACGTACGGCAGGATTTAATCTCATTCCTCGGCGCCGGCGCGTACAACCACTACATCCCCAGCGTGGTGGACCACATCCTGCGGCGCGGCGAATTCTATACCGCGTACACGCCCTACCAGCCGGAAATTTCGCAAGGCACACTGCAAGCCATCTTTGAATACCAATCGCTGATGGCCAACCTGACCGGCATGGAAGTTTCCAACGCATCGCATTACGACGGCGCCACCGCCGCGGCTGAGGCGGCCAACCTGGCGTACGCCCAATTTCGCGGAAAGCGAAAAAAAATCGTCTTATCGCCCGCGGTTCACCCGCAATATCGCGAAGTCATTCGCACCTATTCGCAAGGCATGGGGCTGGAAACCGTCGGGGACGATATCGAAAATAGCGAGAGCGGACCCGAGGCAGTAATCCCGCACATTGACGAAGCGACCATGCTGGTCACAGTACAATACCCCGACTTCTTCGGACG
This sequence comes from Gammaproteobacteria bacterium, assembly GCA_021462865.1. Lineage (GTDB taxonomy): Bacteria > Pseudomonadota > Gammaproteobacteria > Steroidobacterales > QUBU01. The sequence continues at coordinate 8,317 of JAJTYX010000231.1, forward strand.
CATCTACGATTACGCCGACCTGATTAAAACGGCGCACGAAAAGGGCGCGCTGGTATGCGTCGTGGCCAACCCCACCGCGCTGGCCATGCTGAAGCCCCCCGGCGAAATAGGCGCGGATATCGTCGTGGGCGAAGCCCAACCCTTCGGCATCCCGCTCTGGTATGGCGGACCGTACCTCGGCTTCTTCACCACAAAGAAATCCTACGTGCATAAAATGGCCGGGCGCCTCGTCGGCGAAACGATGGACGCGCGCGGCAACCGCTCCTACGTGCTGACGCTTACCGCCCGCGAACAACATATTAAACGCGAGCGCGCCACATCGAACATTTGCACCAACCAGGGGCTGCTGGCGTTGGCGGCCGCGGTCTATGTCTCCGTACTGGGACGGCAGGGCCTGCGGGAAGTGGCCAACCTTTGTTACCAAAAAGCGCACTACGCCGCCGCTGAACTCGAAAAACTGAAAGGTTTCAGCCTGAACCGTTCCGCGCCCTTCTTCCATGAATTTGTATTAAACACGCCAAAACCAGCCGGCGAGATCAACCGCTACCTGCTTGATCACGGCGTTCTTGGCGGCTACGACCTCGGACCCGGCATGAAGAATCAACTTCTCGTCGCTGTAACCGAGATGAACAGCAAGGACGAGATTGACACGCTCGTCGCTTTGTTAAAGGAGATGTAGACATGGCAAACATCGTTGAACCGACCATCTTTGAACTCTCCTCTCCCGGGCGACGCGGCGTGACCATGCCCGCCTCCGACGTGCCGACGACTGATCTGCCCCCCCAATCTTTGCTTCGCTCCGACCTGCCCCTGCCCGAACTCGCCGAAGTGGACGTGGTGCGCCACTACATGAAACTCTCCACCTTCAACTACTCGGTGGACGGCGGATTCTACCCGTTGGGCTCGTGTACGATGAAATACAACCCAAAAATCAATGAAGATGCCTGCCGCCTGCCCGGTTTTCTGTTCTCGCACCCGCTCCAGCCTGCCGAAACTGCGCAGGGAAACCTGGCGCTGATGTACGAAATGCAGGAATGGCTGAAGGAGATCAGCGGTTTTGCAGGAGTCACGCTTCAACCTGCGGCCGGAGCGCACGGCGAATTTGCCGGAGTCTTGATGATGGCGGCCTATCACAAATCGCGCGGCGATACCAGACGCGTCAAGATGCTCATCCCCGACGCAGCCCACGGAACCAACCCCGCCTCGGTCGGTATGTTGGGCTTTACCGTCGTCACCATCCCCTCTGACCCGCGCGGAAACGTGGACCTGGAAGCCCTCAAAGCCGCCTGCGACGATACCGTCGTTGGCATGATGCTCACCAACCCCAACACGCTCGGCATGTTCGACGAACATATCGAAGACGTTATAAAAATGGTCAAAGACTGCGGCGGACTGATGTACGGCGACGGCGCAAACCTGAACGCCCTGCTCGGCATTGTCCGCCCCGGCGACCTCGGTTTTGACGTAATGCACTTCAACCTGCACAAGACCTTTTCCGTCCCGCATGGCGGCGGCGGACCTGGCTCGGGCCCGGTGGGCGTCAGCCAAAGACTGGCAGATTTTCTCCCCTCGCCGCTGGTTGACATCGTGGAAGAGGGCGACGATGAAATCGCCCCGCTGTATGGGTTTGTCGCGCCGAAACACAGCATTGGGCGCATGAAGGCCTTTCACGGACACTTTGGCGGCGGGCTGGTGCGCGCCTATACCTACATCCTCATGCACGGCGCAGACGGCTTGAAAGACATTGCACAATATGCCGTATTGAACGCGAACTACCTGCAGGCGCGATTGCGCGGAACATACCGTATTCCTTACGACCGCATTTGCATGCACGAGTTTGTCGTCGAGGGACGTTTTGACGGGAGCGATGTCCGCGCCCTGGATATTTCAAAACGCCTGATGGATTACAACTTCCACCCGCCCACGAACTACTTCCCGCTCATCGTCCCCGAAGCGTTGATGATCGAACCGACCGAGACCGAGAACAAGGATACCCTCGACCGCTTTGCGGATGCAATGATCAAAATTGCCGAAGAGTCTCAAACCCAGCCGGAACTGCTCCATGGCGCGCCCAGTACCACCCGGTTCGGACGCATGGACGAGGTCAAGGCGGCAAGGGAACTGGTCTTATGTTGCTGGCTGCCGGAGGGGTATAGCGATCAGTGAGCGGTGATCAGTGAGAAAGGAAGCCTCGCGGGAAACTGCGGGGCTTTTTGGTTTGATTTATAATGCCGGTTGGATTTTCAGAAGTTTGAACCATGAGAAATAAAACATCCCCATCCTTTTCGCTCCTGCTGATTTCGGTTTCTGCCCTTGCCTGTTCCTTGTTTACGGGCGGCGCCCGGGCGACCCAGACTGAGGCGTCTGAGTTCGAGCCGGTCGCCGCTCCGCTGATCATCGAGCCGGAGTCCCTGCCAAATGCGCAGATTGGCGAAAAGTACGAAGCCCTGATCCGCATCGCCCAGAACGTAACCCCTGTCGGCGATATGTACATTTCGAACGGGTCGCTCCCAGCCGGGCTGGAACTGACCTTCATGCAGGGCGAAGATTCCGCCGTCATTGGAGGAACTGCGACGGAGGCGGGGATGTATTCATTCACCCTCTCCGTCTGGTGTTTTGGAACCCAGGTCAGCGGGCAGACCCTGGATAAAGAATATACGATCATCGTCGAATGAAATTCCCACTGTGGGCAACGCGGGCGGATGACGCGCATCACCTTTCAAGGCGGCGCATCGTCTGAAAACGCGCAGAGTTATAACCGGCATCTTTTACAAAGATGCCCCGGAATTTTTACCGCACAGGAGAGAGCCATGCTGAACAAGGTCTTGTTCCACCAATTTCCAACCCTGAAGAGCCTGCTGACGCGCCTGCAATACGAATTCATCTCCATGCTGGGCGTGAGGCGCGATTTGTTGTTTATGAACTTCGGCTACACCGCCCACCACGAAGGGCAGGAGCCGTTTCCGCTTACGCCGGAGGACGAGATCCATCGCTATCCGTTGCAGATGTACTACCATGTCGCAAAACATGCAGATTGGACGAATGCCGATGCGCTGGAGGTCAGTTCCGGGCGGGGCGGGGGCGCGGAATTTATCATGCGCCACTTCAAACCGCGCTCCTATACCGGCGTGGATTTTTCCTCCAAAGCCGTTCAATTCTGCCGGGACCATCACAGCATTCCAGGACTGAAGTTTCAACACGGCAATGCCGAAGATTTGAAATTCCCCGACGAATCGTTTGACATTGTCATCAACGTGGAAGCGTCGCTGTATTACCCAAATCTGGCAAAATTCTTTCAGCATGTCAGGCGGGTGCTTCGCCCGGAGGGATATTTCCTTTACACCGACCTGCGCTACGAGGAGAAAGTCCCGGCATGGCGCGAGGCGATTGCCTCGACCGGAATGCGCACCCTCCGCGAAGAGGACATCACCGGGAATGTATTGCAGGCCACCGAATTGGATCGTGAACGGCGTATTCAACTGATCAACAGGCATGTTCCCCGCATTTTGCGCCGGCAGTTCTATCATTTTGCCGGACTGGATGTGAACTCCCCTGATTCATCCCCGCACCTTGAACGACGCCGATACTGGTTTTTCGTCCTGCAAAAGGGGTAACGAAGATCATCAAAACGCAATACGCGGCCCCGGCGCGTATTTTTATTTGCGGATATATCGTACAATAGCCTCGGACATGCATAAAAAGGAGACGGATCATGCCACTCAGCGAAGATGTTCGCCGCAAGGTCGTTAAATTTCAGGAAGCGGAGATCACCGAATACCACATCTACAAACGGCTGGCGAAGCGCATCAAATCGCCGGAGAATGCGGCAATTCTCGATCGTATCGCCGAAGACGAACTGCGCCATTACAACGGCTGGAAAAAATATACCGGCGAGAATGTCGCCCCGCGCTGGCTGAACGTCTGGTTTTACACCGCGTTAAGCCTGGCTTTCGGGTTCACCTTTGGGGTGAAATTAATGGAACGCGGCGAGGAAGGCGCACAAAGGAACTACGCATCGGTTGCAAAGGAGATTCCTGAAGCCGCAAAATATCAGGAGGAGGAAAACCATCACGAACACGAACTGATTAATATGCTCGATGAAGAACGCCTGCAATACGCCGGTTCGGTGGTGCTGGGTCTGAACGACGCGCTCGTCGAACTGACCGGCGCGCTGGCGGGGCTGACGCTGGCGTTGCAACGCGGCGACCTGATCGCCCTCTCCGGTTTGATCACGGGCATCGCCGCGTCCATGTCCATGGCGGCCAGCGAATATCTTTCCACGCGCTCCGAAAAGACGAACAAACATCCCGTGCGCGCGGCGGTCTACACCGGCTTCGCCTATATCGTCACCGTCAGCCTGCTTGTGCTTCCCTATCTCATCAGCCCGGCCACTTATTATCTCGACCTTGCGATCGCGCTCCTGACCGCCGTGCTTATCATTGCGGTCTTCAATTATTACATCTCGGTGGCGAAGGGCGAATCCTTCCGCGAGCGTTTCCTCGAGATGGCGGGCTTGAGCCTGAGCGTTGCCGTGTTCAGTTTCGGCATCGGCTACCTCATCCGCATGTGGCTTGGCATCGAGGTGTAGGACAAACTTAAGTTTGTCCTACGGGCAGCCATGAAAATTTTAGCGGTTGACATCGGCACGGGCACGCAGGATATTTTTCTCTACGATTCGAATCTCGACCCCGAGAACGGATTCAAACTCGTCCTGCCTTCGCCGACGCTGATGGCGAATCGCCGTCTCAGGAGCCGGTTGCGCGATTCGCGCCGCGACCCGATCCTGATTTGCGGGCGACAGATGGGCGGCGGTCCCTCATCCTGGGCGGTCGAGGAACTTGTCCGCGCGGGGATTCCGGTGTATATGACCCCCTCCGCCGCGACGACTCTCAACGATGAACTGGACAAGGTGCGGGCGCTTGGGGTGAAGATCGTAAGCGAGGAAGAGGGCGGCGAACTGCAATTTGCGCGTTATGAGTTTAAGGATTTTGACTTTTCGCTCATCGCCAAAACGTTCGCCGATTACGGCGTGCCGCTGAAAGACCTGGCGGCGGCCGCTGTCGCTGTGTTCGATCACGGCAACGCGCCGCCCGGCGTTTCGGATCGGCAGTTCCGCTTCGATTATCTGGATGAGCGCATTCGGGCGAAGAATTCGCTTGCGGCGTTCGCTTACCTTGCGGGCGATATTCCCAAAAGCATGACGCGCCTG
>JAJTYX010000232.1:0-41173 GCA_021462865.1 Gammaproteobacteria bacterium
ATAAACCTCTACATTCTTGCCTGCTAATTCACGCTTTGTACTTTCTCGCTGTATTTCACTACGCATTGACTCGATTGCTTCATGTGCAATGGTAAAGAATTCACGAGCAGATCTATAATCATTTTGGAAATAATATAAATTCCCTAACTGCTCTGATGTCTGAAAAGATTCCTTTGGAAAATTATTCGGAGAAAAAACTTCTAATGCCATTTTGTAATTTGATATTGCATTTGTCAGGTCTTTTTTAGCCAGATAGGTTTCACCTAATCCGCCATGTGCCCTAGCCCAGCTTTCTGGGCGTTCATCACGTGAAATTACTTCTATGGCCTGCTGGTAGTTTTTTTCTGAATTTAATAAATCACTTTCTGATTTTGTATAAGAAAAACGTGATCGATAAATATCTCCGCTATTAATTTTGGCTGAAACCCAATTTTCAAGACTTTCTTCACGCATATAAATTTGTAAGGAGTTTTCCAGATAAGCAATTGCAAGATCAAGGTCTTCTATGGAGTAGCTGTATCTACTTAAGTCCTTGTGGACTAATGCCAAATTTTCTTGTACTTCAGACCATCTAGTTTGATCCCTTTCTTGGTCATATACTTCCAAAGATTGCTGGTAATGTTTTAATGCAACTTGGAGGTTATTTTTTCTATCTCCGAAAATTCTTTTTGCATACGCTGTACCTAATAAAGCTTGTGTTTCTGCCCAATAAGTAGGTAAATCATCTCTAGTTCGAACCTGTAATGATTCATTTAATAATTTTATGGCTTCTTCAATATTTTGCGCCTCTTCCCCCTTAATCCTAGCAAGGTACGCCCCACCTAAATTACTTTTTGACATTGCCCATTCAACAGGACCCGCCTCAAAACTACGAGGCTTTAGAGCCAATTCATAGTGAAGTATCGAAGTTTCAATATTCTCTGATTTATTTCCTGTTATGCGATAGAAATATGCAACAGCCAAGTTGTTTTGAGCTCTACCCCAATCACGAGGTGAGGATTCGTATTTCAATACACCAAGAGCTAAATTACTATGTTCTATACATTTTTCAAGATTTATGCTTCTATCGCCAGATTTTCCTTTTTGTAGATAGGCACCACCGATATTAGTTTGAATTTGCCCCCATTGAAATGGGTAATCCTCACGGCTGAAAAACTTAAGAGATTCTCGCCAATGAGAAATCCCATTCTCAATATTCTCAGATATTATCCCGTTTAACTTATACATGTATGCCACCCCCAAATTATTATGTATTTCCGCCCATTCGAACCATCTTTTATCTATTGTATACAAATCTAATAATTTTAACAAGTCGCGGATTGCATCATCAATATCATTTGATCCTTGATACCTAATTGCACTTGCAAGTTTAATACTTACATTCATTTTCAGCTTTGTTTCTTGAGACTTTCGGAACAAGGAGTCAAACATTCTTTATTTCCTTTCTTAAAAGTGTTTAATAAAATTTCTATTTCTTTATATTAAGAATTAAGCTAATGATACTTCCAGTAAGTAATGAAATGGTTATGATAAGTACTGCTCTGATTAATTCTATAATTAAGGTGGAATACCCAAGTTTGGGCATTGATATAAAATAAGGTAACAGCTCGATGATTAAGTCTCGGCTAAAAATTTGCCCCAAAGCCAGAATTGCGCCAAAGATTGCCAAAAAATTTTCAAAACGTTGTTGATGGGTACTTCTATCTCTTTCAACCTCAGTCCGAATGATATTGACCGTTGTTTGACTAGCTTTCAATGTGCTGTCTACTTCTTTGATCATTAAATCTAATTCCATTTTTGCCGTTTCAATGCGGTTGCGATGAAAAACAAAAACTGGATTCAGGCCAGACTGTCCTTGCCATTGGTCTAAATTTATAAGTTGCCTTTCAAGAGAGATATGTAGACGATTTAGGTAAGCACTGGCTGCCAACAAAGCTGAATAGCTTTTTGCTAAATTCTTTGTAAGCATTATTGCTTCTTTACTATTTGAATTATTTAAGACTTTTCCAGAAATATCAACCATAGAACCGATACTTTGCTCAAATGCTAACCTTGATTCATCAATACTATATTGGCGAATTTCAAAATAAGATTTATGAGTTAATAAATCGGGTATTAATAAAGACGCGGTTGGTCCATATAAGTGATTTATGATAAATTTGTTCGTGTCAATTTTAGGGCAAATTGCCAGATAGACATTAGCAGCTTCTTTACCATCTCCGTTGAATGGAATATCCATAAGCCACAATTTCCCCCCAGGATAATCAGCATAAGTAAGGTCTGCATTGCCTGCACTGCCGTCCAATTTTTTCGTTACTTTGGCTGTCTCTTGAAATATTTTCTCCGTCTTTTTTTTATCCCATTTACCGCTTGGTTGCACAAGAAAAATTAAGGAATAACCCCACACTGAGTTCCAATCATAATTGGAGAGACCTTCCTCCACTTTTTTCAACATAGACGAAAAAACGCTCTTTGTATTTCCAGCGCCGCCTATCGCAATTTGAACAACAGATGTGTCTTGCGCTGCCGAAGGGTGGAAGCGGCGTAAAAATACCTTTTGCTTCTTATCCATCCAATCATTGTCGCTATTTGGAGCCAATACAAACTGTTTACACAATGACTTTATTAGTCTGGCATCAAAGCCAGATCTACCAGCTTCTGCTCGTTTTCCATAAAACGTTGCAATGATCGTCAAATCCTGGGTAGTGGATGCCATAATTAATATCCCTTTCACACTTTGCGCAAGTATACAATAATCAAACTCAATCCGGTCAAAATTAGGGTTTTTTAAACTATAAAACATGTTAACTTGACATAAGAACATTTGTTCTAATATAATCATTTCCAGTATGTCTATCTGGGATCGTCTTCTGTACCTGATAGGCTTGCGTCCAACGCCCGGTCCTCGAACCTACCATTTCGATGCAAGTGAAAGCCTGAAAACCACGCTTTCCACCCTATCTTCTGACGAAGGCCGTCCTGAACACGATTTGATCCCCGATATCCTGGCTGCAGGTCTGACACAATATACCGCCAATGAAAGACTCTGGAATACGTGGGAGTCTCTCTCTCAACGCGAAAAGGATGTGACCGCACTGGTCTGTCTGGGATATACCAACCGTGAGATCGGGGCGAGATTGCATATCTCCCGCGAAACAGTCAAGGATCGCCTGGAGACTGCATTTCGAAAATTCAAAGTTAATAAACGCAATGATCTGCGCGTTCTTATGTCTCACTGGGACTTTGGCGAGTGGGAACGCCAGCAATAGGGCTCATCTCTTTCGTCACCACTACATACAGTACCCCCATCTCCCCCCCATCTGATACCCAGGTGGGGGCTGTTGTTTAATACGGAAAAACTGTAATCTCACAGAATGGATATCCTTCCCGTTCTCAAAACCGGCAAGCTAATTGCAGTCTATACATCGGACGCTGCACGCACCGAAAGCATGACCCTGATTGCCGAACTTGGCTTGCGTGGAGCAGTGACCATCCTGGATGGCGGCAACCGTTATCGACCGTATCAGGTGGCGACGTTACTGCGTAGAAAAACCGTGGATATTTCAACCACTGCCAATCGCCTGTTCAGTCGGCGCGCCTTCACCTGCTATGAAATGAATACCTTGTTGAGTTCCACTCCATCCCTCAATCAGCCCTATTTGATTTTGGATTTATTGAATACCTTCTATGACGATCATGTGCCAACTTATGAGGCCTACAGACTCTTGAAATCCTGCCTCGGTCAGATCCAACGTCTGGTGCTATCCGGACCCGTGGTTGTGACTCTTGCCCCGCCTTTGGTAGATGTGCGCGACTTTTTGCTTGAACAGGTCTGCAGACAGGCGGACGAAGTGATGATCAAGGAAACACCTGTCTGCCAACCCACCCAACCATCGCTATTCTGAATGATATGGGCCGGACTCTCGTCACCATCACCCAGCTTCTAAACGAAACCGAAGCCAACCTGTCGGCATTTCGGCGCACCTTGCGCCGCAGTGATCAGTATATCTTCGATGGCCTCTTTGCTGCTGCGCGGCGGCATATCGCCGCCATCGGGCAGACGGAGTCGCTGTTGCCGTTTGAGTCGGCTCTGCTCGCCATGCTATTGGAACAATCGAAAGAAATAGCTGTTCTTGAACAAAAGGTTGAAGAACTGATAAAGAAGAACTCGGGCTGACTAGCGTAGCTGTATCGAAACATGGTTGAGGCAATTGGTTGGCTGTTGGATGTATATGCGGAAGAGGATGGCATTACCCTATGGTTATTGACAGATGATGACAAACGCCTGCGCCTACGCATGGAGTTTGGGGTCACATTCTACGCGGCGGGCGAGTTCTCCCTGTTGCGGCAGGTGTGGAAGTATTTGAGGGAGAAGAACGTAAAGCTGGAACGAACCGTCCGCCGCGATCTATTCCTTGGTGAACGGGATGTGATGGCAGTCACCACTCCTGATCCGGCTAACATCCAAAAACTATTCGGGGACCTGCAACGGCAATTTCCATCCTTGGATTATTACGATGTAGACATTCCCATTACTCTGCGTTTTATCACACAGACGAATACACATCTGTTGGGACGTTGTCGCGTCATGCTGGAAGGGGAATTGGTACGAACCATTAAGCCTTTATCCTCCCCGTGGGAGATCGATCCCACGCCCATTCCTTTACGAATTCTAACTCTTGCCCCGGAATGCAATCCTGCTGTTCGGAGCCCCAAACAACTACATGTGAAATACAACCAAAGGGAATACAGTTTCTCCCTTGAATCACCAAGACCATTCCTGATCAGCTTGAAAGCCGACCTGCAACGTATCGATCCAGACCTGATCCTGACCGATTACGGCGATACCTGGTTGTTTCCGCTGTTGAGCCAATGGGAGAAAGAAACCGGGATTGAATTGGACCTAAATCGGGATCAGGAGAGAAAGGTATTGACCCGAAAGGCAAACAGTTATTTTGCCTATGGTCAGGTGACTTATCGTGGGGCGCAGGCACATCTCTTTGGACGCTGGCACATCGACCGTAAAAATGCCTTGTCGTTTGAGGAGTATGGATTGGAAGGCGCGATGGAACAGGCGCGGGTCACGGGCATTGGTGTGCAGGAGATGGCACGCAAATCTCCCGGCGCAGGCATCACTGCCATGCAGATGCTCACTGCCCAGCGAAACAACATCATGGTTCCCGTACAAAAACAACAGGTGGAGGGCAGGAAGACTCTGTCTGAATTGATCCGCGCCGATCATGGCGGGTTGATCTATCAGCCCATCATTGGATTGCATGGGAATGTAGCACAGATAGACTTTTCTTCCATGTACCCGGCGATCATGGTGAAACATAATATCTCGCCGGAAACCGTTGGGCTGGAAAATGCACCGGAGGGATTGATACCAAAGACCCTGCGACCTCTGTTGGAAAAGCGCCTGATGCTCAAGAACATCCTCTCCGATCTCGACCCACGCGATTGCCGTGTAGAAATCCTCAAGGCACGTGCCTCGGCGCTCAAATGGTTATTGGTGGTGTGCTTTGGCTATCTGGGATATAAGAATGCGCGCTTTGGGAAGATCGAATCCCATGAAGCCGTAACTGCCATGAGCCGTGAGTTAATGCTGCAAGCCAAGGAGGTAGCTGAAGACATGGGCTTTACGGTTCTGCACATGTATGTTGATTGCCTCTTCGTTCAACAGGAAGGTTTTCACAGACCCTCTGACTTTACACCGCTCATGAATGCCATTGAAGAAAAAACGGGTATCCCGATTGCATTGGAGGGAGTCTTCAAGTGGGTTGCTTTCCTAGCTTCGAAGCGGGATGCAAGTGTACCTGTGCCCAACCAATACTTTGGTGCGTTTCAGGATGGGACGCTCAAATATCGCGGGATTGAGTTGCGTCGAAGAGATACGACCCTATGGGTGAGAAAAATTCAATTGAAGGCGCTGGAAATTCTGGCACAGGCAGACTCGCCCCAGGAGTTTGCAGACTTTGTTCCGGATGTAATGAGATTCGTCGAGCATGCAAAACGGGATCTGCGATCCGGACAGGTTCCATTGGATGAATTGATTGTCCGCCAGCGTTTGAGCCGAGCAATGGAAGCCCATAGGACTCCATCTCCAGCGGCACGCGCTGCACGGCAGTTGCAGGCACATGGGAGGCAATTTGCTCCTGGCCAGTCGCTGGAATTCCTGTTTGCACGCAATGCTTCCGGAGTCCATGCCTGGGAATTGGAGGAGGCATTGGACTCCGGGAAGTTGGATACAGAGCGTTATAACAGGCTTTTGGATCGAGCGATACAAACGGTATTTACTCCATGTAAAGATCAATTGACCATGAAGTACTTGTTATAAAATAATTTACCCCGCCGCATACCCATAATGATTCAACTCAATGGGATTGCTGTAATTCACCGCCCAGGTATCTTGACTTAAGAATCTGCCCATGACAGGCGAGTAGAACCTTGCCCGTAAGCTGTAAAGGTTCGTTTGTGAATCGAACTGCTGACCGGTATACAGGTAATTATTCGCAGTGGTCCCCGTTTGATTGTAGATTTCGCCATAAGCGGTGTAACTATAGGTGTCGGTAACGGCTCCGGCGCTATTGGTCAATGCGCGGGTGCTGTCTTGTCCATCTCGGAGATAGTAGATGAGAAACCATCACACCGAAAGGTCTTCATGTATTTTTTTCTGAACGTTCTTTCAAATAGTCCTTAATTTTACCTAGAACATTTTTCATAGAAACAACTAATTCTTTCATCAACTCGGCAGTCTGCGTTACTGCTTCTTTGTGGGATAAATTCTTTGCATGACTGCGAAGAGCAATAGTGCTGAAATGAAAATATCTCGCAAGATCAGCCAACACTTCTTCAACTGTTATTGTGGCAGGAATTTTTTCTACTTTCTCGATATCAAAAGACCGCCTTTCGATTTCGTTCTGCATTTGAGTGCGTACTTGCGCAAGTTTTTCTACTTCCGCTTGCATTGACACAAAACGCCTCACAATGCGAGGGATTTGATCCAAACTTTCATCAATATAATCTTTATTATTTTTATACTCTGGAAGGAGTAATATTTGACAGAATGCCTCAATGGAGTTGAGAGGGTTTCTGAGGTTAACAGCACTATAGCCGAGTGGATCATCCAACAGCACGGAAGGATCAAATGCATATTCCAAATCAAAGTCGAATTCATCATTCATGTTATCCTCAATTTTTCTAAGGCAGATCAGACGTGTCGCCTTCTCGGATGTAACCGCTGGCAACAGATAAGGGTAAATTTGTCAGATAAAAATACTCCATACGCCCATTTAATAATCGACTGTGCCAATTTTTAGGATCGCCAACTTTATTTCGGTCAATGTCAATAAAACTTTCTGTTTTTTCAATGTCTATACCAAGAGTTCCGGCAATCAAATATCTATCAAAGCCTCCGCGAAACGGCGATGTGTCAGTGAAAAAAATTGCATCTCGTCCGCCAGGGAAGGCTTGATATGTCGGTATTATTGTATAGCCTTGGGCGCGAATACCCTTAAGACCATCGCGGCTTGTAAAGTGTCTGATGATAAATGGCGGCTTTTCCGTCGGCTGCCTGCCGGTATCAACTGCTACTAGAATAAATTGCCCAACTAAAATAGTAATGGCAATAATACGCAAAATCTTCCCCAACAATGAGGTGCCTCCAGGAGAGGGATCTGGAGAACCTCCAGGGAGACCATTTGGATATCTAGTGGCAAACCAATCTTCAAATGGCTTCAACCTATCTGGAGCAGGCGGCGCATCGACAATATCTTGTGCAACTAAGAACACAACTGCGCCAATGACAAATGTTGCCGTGACAAATACAGCCAATCCTTTTAGGGCTGCCATTGACCCAATGGCGGGACGATAAGTATCGGCATAGCCCATGGCAAACAACCCAATCGGGTCGCTCAAATTGACCGGATTCCCCGCCGCATACCCATAACGATTCAACTCAATGGGATTACTGTAATTCACCGCCCATGTATCTTGACTTAGGAACCTGCCCCACGAGGGATTATAGAATCTTGCCCGCAGGGAATATAGCCCTGTGGACGAGTCAAACTGCTGACCCGTATACAAATAACTATTCGCAGTTGTTCCGGTTTGATTGTAGATTTCGCTAAAGGCGTGTAACTATAGGTGTCAGTGATTACCCCGGCACTGTTGGTCAATGTAAGGGTCTCACCAAGACAATGTTGAGAGCAACAACATTTACATTTTTCAGAATTGCTTAAACTCAACTTTACATATACAAAAACATCCCTCTAGTCTTAATTGCGTTTATGAGCCACTCACCAAACGAATCAGCCGTTTTTTTCCATAGAGACGGATTAGCACGAACATCTTCCAAAACTACTAATTCTTTGGGATCTGTTCCGTTCCAGGGGCCAATAGCAATTACACAGTTTTTTTGAATAAACCCTGCAAGATCTAAATAAAAAAGGACACGTTGCCCATAATATTTATGATTTCTTTGAAAAACAAGTCTGCCAATTTTCAGCCAACCTGCTTTCCCTAGATTCCACAAATCATGGTTGTCAGCATTAATATTTCCGTACCAATTTTCTGTCATTGGTCCTACACCCAAAACAGAAAAATGACAGTCGATCCCATCTATAGCGAACCCGCCATAATATTCTAAAAAATCTTTGTAATCATTCGGCATTTGGTAAGGGCTCACATGTTTTGTTAGTTCTGAGAGCGCATCCTGCATCCATGAAACCCAAAGATCAACTGAAGAATACTCATCTTCTTTGTAATCTTCAAATTGAACTTGTAAATGAGTCAATATAGCTTTTCGCCCTTGATGCAGTCCACAATCTATATGTGCCCAAGAAAATTCACGAGAACTCTCGACAATATCAGCAATCGACATGGCGACCTCATCTTTATTAATTATAGAACACAAAGTTTTTCAATTTTCTCACATCAAAAGGCGGAAATCTACGCCCATCAGTATAATGCGGAACATAAGGAGCGAAATACTTTGAAGAACCAAAATTATTCAAGTTATTGAGCGATGCTGAACTAAGATCATATAAGCCTAGTTCTGCTGCAGCCATAGGGTAAGTTGTGAGGAATTCTTTTGTGATATTAATATGAATCTCTCCACTAAAACTCAGCCTAGTTCTTGCCGACTGAATGAACAGCCGTATCAGACTTGCGTTAGCAGCTTCATCCTCTATAGCTACATGGGGGTTGTTAAAGATGATTCCATCATAATAGTTGTTGCCGGTCACGGCGCCACTTTCTAACCTTCGAGCATCAACATCTTCAACAAAAGTTACGTTATTAAACGTGCCAGAAATATACTGGGTGTTACTCCCATTTCCATATCTTGCTCCAGTAATATCCCAATCTGGATGAATGCTAGCAAGAGCCATTGTATACCCGAAATCATCCTCGCCGACAACCAATACCCTTTCTTCCGGTTCTTCTGTTGGTGACTCTTGTGTAGCAATAGGTGTATTGTAGGGTTGGGGCGTCCAGCCAGGAATCGGCGGGGGAAATACGGTTGCGCCTGGAGTGGGATTATTCGAATTATTATAGTGTTGTTGTGCAATTCTTTCGAATGCCTGAGAGGCAGTTTCGCTTTCTTCTAGGACTTCTCCAACTACTTGGAAGATAATATAAGCACCTACTAACACAGTCGTTACAACAACTGCATTACGAAACACTGCCCCCCAATTAATTCCGCTCTCCGCTAAAGTGTACCCACTTGGATCAATGTATTTAATTGGATTCCCTGCCGCATACCCATAGCGATTCAACTCAATAGGATTGCTGTAATTCACCGCCCACGTATCCTGCGAAAGGAACCTACCCCAGGAGGGATTATAGAATCTTGCCCGCAGGGAGTACAGCCCCGTGGACGGGTCAAACTGCTGACCCGTATACAAATAACTATTCGCAGTCGTCCCAGTTTGATTGTAAATTTCACCGAAGGCAGTGTAACTATAGGTATCCGTGACCGCCCCAGCGCTGTTGGTTAGTGCGCGAGTGCTACCCTGCCCATCTTGCAAGTAGTAACTGGTTGACCCATTACGGGTTTGCGAGATGAGTTGTGTCCCTGCGAGGGTGTAGCTCGTACTGACTCCGCCTGTCGTTTCAAGGACGACATCGCCATACAGGGAGGTTGCATCCCATAGATAGGTTGTTACTTGCGCATTTACAGTCTGCTTTACCCTGCGTCCATCGGCATCATACGAGTTCGTGATGGTGGTTCCATCCGGCGTGATAACGTTCGCCAACCGGTTGGCGGCATCGTAGTTATATTGAGCAATCTGCGAGCCGTCTATTTCCTTTTTGAGATTGCCACGATCATCATATTCATACTGAACAGAGCCTGCGGTCAGCATCTGGTCAAGTTCGTTATAGGTATAGCTGGTCATGACTCCATCCACGGTCTGGCTGAGGCGGTTGCCGGTCAGGTCGTAGGTGAAGGAACTTTGCGCTACGATGGTAGCCCCATTCTTACGCGTTTCGCTCTTGAGGCGGTACAAGTCATCGTATGTCCAATGTATAGACTGCCCACCCATTTCGTTTACGCTTAGGCGGTTGCCCGCATCATCAAGAGTGTAGACATAGGAGCCAATCAGGGTACTTCCTAGTTGTTGGGTGATATTGGTCAGACGGTTTAGATCGTCATACCCATAGCTCGTAGTCACACCGTTGGAAAGATGTTCATCCGTTAATAAGCCAAGTGCATCATACTCAAAGGTTGTGCCATTGACCGATGTCAGGCGGCTCAATGCATCATACCCGTAAGAGGTTGTCCCGCCGGGCGTGGTCATCGTCAGGATCTGGTTGTTGGCATTGTAAGTATAAGTAATGTCACGCCCATCGGGGTATTCAACACCATCAAGACGCCCAAAGGTATCGTAGGAGTAGTCATACACCTGTGGAATGGCGGGTGAACTGACGCGGGTGGAGGCGGTGTCGCGCTGTCCAGCATTGGTGTAGGTGAAATTCGCATATTGCCCGTCGAAATAAGAAATCTCGGTCAGGCGGTTCATCAGGTCGTAGGTGAAGGTATTTGTGTTGCCATCTGTCAGTCGGTGGCTCACTTGATTTCCAGCCGCGTTGTATCCATATTCTTCAAAGGAAAGATCAGGCAGGATCTTCTTCACCTGCTGCCCGGCAGCGTTGTACTCAAACTGCGTGGCATGGTTCATCGCATCGATCATACGCGTCAATTGCCCGGCAGCGTTGTACTCATATTGAACCGTCGCTTCATCTGAGGTTCCATCTGCCAGTGTGACGCTCGACAACTGACTCGCAGCGTTGTATACAGATCGGGTCGTGATCCCATTTTCATCGGTCGAAGTGACGAGGCGATTTGCGGCATCGTAGGTTTGGGATGTGAAAACTCCGCCTTCGTAGGTCGTCTTTTCCAACATTCCACGTTCGTTATAGTCATAACTGGTAGTGTGATTCTTTGCATCCAGCACAGCGATTTGTTCACCCGCCGGGTTGTAGAAATAAGTGGTGGTGTAGCTTGTAGATGCATCCAACCAGGATGAAGTGGTATGTGTTTGCCCGTTGAGATAATAAGTGAAGGAGGTGCGGTTGTTCAACGCATCGAAGGAATTGACCAATCTATTAGCCGCATCATATTCATAACGTTGAGTCTGGGTCTGCCCATCGGTGGCATGGGTGATCAATTCCTCAAGCCGTCCTGCCGCATCATACACATATTCGGTTGTAATGCCTGCCTGATCGGTGGTGGATTGAACCCAGCCCGGTGTATTCGGCAGTGGGTCGTAGTCTTGGGTGGTGGTGGTTCCGTCGGCATAGGTTGTTTGCGAGGCGCGTCCACGAGCGTCATACTCGTAGTGGGTGGTGGCGGCAAAGGGAGTGCCATAAGCAGTGGTCATGCTCTCCATGCGCCCGGTGTTGTAATAGGTGTAATGCGTAGTGGAGGCATTTGCTGTGCCGTGGGCAATAGTCATGTCCGTCATGCGTCCAACGGCATCGTACTGATAATGCACAGTCGCAGCGCTGCTGGTGCCATAAGCAGCCGTTACAAAGGTGGTGCGCCCGGCGGCATCATATTGATAATGCGTCGTGGATGCATGGCTTGTGCCATAGGCAGTAATGACATCGGTCTTATGCCCTAAGGCATCGTAAATATAGTGAGTAGTGGAAGCATCTGCTGTACCAGCCGCAATGGTGGTGTCGGTCAGGCGTCCATAGATGTCGTAAACATATTCGGTAGTCGTTGATTCCGCAGGGGCGTGCGCAGCATAGATCACTGCCGTCAGACGGTTCGCGGAATCATATTCATACTCCGTGCGTCGCAACAACGGGTCGATCACCGCGGTCATGTTTCCATTAGCATCATACTCGTACCGGGTCGTGGCAGCTTCAGCGGTTCCGTAAGCAGAAGTAACTTCCTCTTGGCGTCCCAATTCATCATATACATAATGAGTAGTTACAGATTCAGAAGTCCCATATGCCTGGGTCACGTCGGTGACTCGCCCAAATAGATCATATTGATAACGGGTCACATGCCCAAGTGGGTCGGTGGCTGTTTCTACATATCCTTGTGCCGTGTATGTGTAACCAGTCGTTTCGCCATTCTGGTCGGTAAACGTTTCAGGGTTTCCATGCTCATCCCAGGTGTAGCCGCCCAACGGTCCCATATTATCACCTGCCGAAAGCGGCATGAAAGTAACCGGGTCGTAGGCAATGGTGGTATTGCTTACTCCCGGCACTGTGATAGTGACGGGTCCTCCGTACTTATTGTATGTAATGCTCCCCACCGTATTCATCAACGGGTCGATGATCGAAGTTGGGTTGCCTTTATCATCATAGGTATATTGAACGCTGTGATTTAGATCATCCGTGACCTTGATCAATTTATGAGCGGAGTTATATTCATAAACCGTAGTCTGATTTAGAGGGTTGGTGCTACTCACCAGATACCCCGCTTCATCATGGACCTGGGTGCTGTCCCCCAAATCATCGGCAGGATTATTCGGGTCGCCGAGGTATGAAATCGTGGTCGTACGTGTACCAAGATCATAGGTATAAACGGTTTTACTACCCATTGCATCGGTGACACTTTCCATACGCCCGGCAGAATCATAGGTGGTAATTACAGGACGATTCCCACGCGGGTCAAAGGCTTCCTTGAAGTAATGACCTGCATAATAGCCGTACCGTAATTCTGCCTGCTGTCCATTATTTGGCAGGGTAACGACCTCTAGATTTCCATCTATGTCATATTCGTATAAATAATCTGTGTTATCTGGTCCGGTAATTTCCGTGATTCGTCCAAGAGAGTCACGAACAAAGTCTACATGAACACCATCCATACTGGATGTAATACCGTTGGGCGTGAAGGTCAGAACATTGCCGTTTAAGTCTGTAATCGTCTTGAGCGTGCCGTCCTTGCTCATTACAAATTCTCTGCCATAGGGATCGGTGTACGTATATTCCTGCGGGTCGTACAAGTTGCCTGGAAAACAGAAGTATGAACCGCCGGATACGACTACAGCGCCACACTCACTCGGGACTGTTAATGATCCATAAACACCCGCCTCGGGCGTGTATTTGGGCGCAAGCATGAATCCAAACCAGCCTCCAAATGACTCAGGTGTGAAATAGAAGGTGGTGCGTTTTCCATCAGGCATGGTTAAGGTTACATTGTGCGCCTGATCGACCTCCAATTTGGGGTTGGCAATTGCGAGATCCCACCCATACCCAAAATCACTGGGAACATTGCGATTCAAACTATCATAGGTACGCCCAATCACAATAGGCAGACCTGACACTGGAACTGTCATATCATTAATTGTGAAGCGCACCCGTCCAGGCTTGTACTCACCGATCACCGTGATAAGTACAGCACTATTTTGGAAATTGTTATTCGAATCTGTACCGCTTAACATCACAACATAAGAGCCGTTGGCAAGTGTAGTTGTATCAAGCGATGCCAATGTAGATCCCCCAGTTCCGCTCAGATTATTGGCTAAGGTGGTCACTGCTGTGCGATCATCTGCGGGCCAATACATGATTGTGCCACTTTGCAAAGTTACGTTGTCTGCTAATATGATGGGCACAATGCCTGAAATAGAAGATTCGTTCACGGGTGAAGCGATCCAACCTGGAACGGACACTTCAGAATAGTCAGGTGGTGTTGGGGTGGGTGATGGAATGGTTGTAGGTGTTAAGGATGGAGTGGATATCACAAATGTTGGAGTAGTCACAGGTAAATTGCCTGTGATTTGCACATCTACAAAACCCTCTATGCCCCGGTCGCGGGCAAGGACCGCCAACAAGTTTTCCCCAACAAGCAAGGCACTGTCTGGGATCGGGAAAACGAACTCATTGACATTTGCGCATCCATCATGAGTTATCAATCCATTGGTAATTTCCACTTCATTGACATAAACCTGAATATCATTATCAATTGAAGTAGTTATCTTCAAATTGGACGCTCCAAGGGGCAGATCGAAGGACTTACGCAAAACAATATCAGAATTGGTATTCCAGAATGTATTAACTGTGGTCTGAATTGGGCACCCACTACCGCTTCCAAATGGAGCGTTACCAATCGGAAATAACGTATCGTCAAAAGTAAATGACCAAAAATCACTTGGCACATTGCCTATCGGGAAAATATTGTATTTATAATTATTTTCTTCCTTTGGAATAATGATTATTTCAGGAGGAAGTGTCTGCGTCGCATCCGGGGTCGTAGTCGGTGTAGAAGTTGGCGTATCAGAAGGTAATGGAGTGGGTGTTCCCGGGGGAAGAACGTGTAACACAAAAGTTTGAGAATCAATTCCCCCATGCCCATCTGAAACTTGAACAATTACTTCATGGTCGCCTAAGTCATTCGAGTTCGGATTCCAATTGATGCTTCCAGTTTCAGTGTCAATAGTCATTTCTGCTGGCGCTGTAACCAATGAGTAGACAAGATTGTCGCTATCCAAGTCTGTTGCGTCTACATCATAGGTATACTGCTGCCCAGGTTCTAATTCGATACTTGTTTGAATTAAGAAATTAGACCCGTATGTATGACGTTCTGCAAAAAACAAATCAAAAGTATATGTATCGCCAATAGTTAAATTAAGAGTATCAAGATTAACTGAGGCAGAAGCAGGGGGATGAGCACTCCCTAAGTCAATTACCAATTGGTCATTAATAAATACCCATAAATCATCATCGCCAGTAAAAGTAAAAACCTCTCCACCTTGATAAGTAAAAGTAGAGTGTGTCTCCAAAGTAAAGTGAAAATTATTACCAAAACCTTCATTCCCAAACAACATATTATCAATAGGGAAAAAAGCATTTGAGCTATAAGCATAAATACCAGAACCCGGAAAAGTTTCTGCCAAAATTAGCGGAACAGTAGTTTTCTGGTTTACATCAGGAATGTCGTTATACCATTGGTTAAATGTATTCGCGCTCTCTATATAACCTTGTCCGTTTGCACCAATATAAACAGGTTTACCATCTGTACCTAAAGTATTTGCAACCAAACCAGGCACCACATTGATCCCCATATTAAGAGCTGGCTCAAAATCTGAAGGGTGAAATGCTTTGAAATCGCGAATTACTGCATCCAGCACAATCACAGACCCACTACTAATCGGCAGATAATAATTCATCAAAGGGGTTGAAACAATCTCTGGAGCATTATTGGGTATAGGTGAAGAGGTTGGCGTATTGGTATGTGTAGGCGTTGGAGTCGGTGTAAATGGCGCCAGACAAAACGCCTCAAACACAGGCGAGTTCTCCTGGTTGTCAGAAGAATTAACCGTCCAGTGTACTTCCACATAAGGCTTATTTATTAGATAAGAACCATCAGATCTTTGTTGAATAGTTTCACTTAACTGCCCTGCGGAAGTTGGTGCCGTTTCCCCTTGAGCGACAACAATATTTCCCAAATCCTGCCCGCTGAACAACAATTTATATGATCCGGAGGGCATGGCAAAATACACTCCTGCAACATGTATGCCATTGTTCATATAAGCATACATCCCATTTCCGTCAGATAGAATTTCAACTTCGGAATCCATCCATGGACTCGGATTCCATCCTTGGAGATTATTATCACGTAAATTAAAGCATTGGACGCCACCTGGAAGTGTAGGCGTTAAAGTAAATGTAGGTGTAGAAGTAGCCGTAAAAGTTGGTGTATAAGTAACAGAAGGTGTAATTGTAAATGTATTGGTATAAGAAGGAGTAATCGTAAATGTATTAGTAGAAGAAGGTGTTTCCGTAGCCGTCTCTGTAAATGTATGGGTAGGTTTTAATGTTTCTGATGGACTAGGAATGGCAGTTAAAGTCTCAGTAAATGTGGAAGTGGGAACTGGGGTTTCAGATGAAACTAAAGTTTCGGTCAAAGTGGCTTCAATAAGCGTTTCTGTTGGGGTTGATATTTCAGCAGCTGTTTCAGTGAATGTTGGTGTAGAACTTGAAAATTCCTCAGTAGAAGTCTCAGTATAAAATGGAGTTTCTGTATTGGTGCTGGTTTCAAATAAACTTGGCGTCTCAGTTGCAGTTACTGATGGGGTAATTGATACTGTTGGCGTACTAGGTAGCTGAGATGGAGTATATGAATTCGTTGGCACGCCAGTAGTACTAGGAGTCTTTGTTAAGGTCGGGGTTTTACTCAAACAAGGTGTTTCGCTGGCGGTAGGTTTTTTGGTAGAAGAAGGCGTTTTACTTGGAGTAGGAGTTTTTGAGGGAACTACTGTTTTACTTGGGGTAGGAGTTTTTGAAGGAGCTACTGTTTTACTTGGGGTAGGAGTTTTTGAAGGAGCTACTGTTTTACTTGGGGCTGGTGTTTTAGTAGGCGTGACAGTAGGCGATGAAGTCTTTGTTGGTATCGAGGTTGAAGTTTTGGTCGGTGTTAGAGTAGACTGACTTTGGCATGCATAATCAAGAAAACGAACTGAAATTTCATCTGTACCTTGAAGTTCATAATCCAATATTTCTACTTTTACAAAAGAAACTATTTGATAATAAGTATTATCACCCTGTCCAGAAGTGTAATTCCAGACAGGTACGATAATCTGCCTACCCTTAAGATTATTTAATGCATTTCGAATACTTTGACTATTTGAATTACCGACCTTCCCCATAACAAGATCACCATTGGTTATTTGGTGATCGCTCGAATTATTAGGATTAACATATGTTTGGCTGTTTCCTGGTGGTGTTAAACTTGTAACAAGGTCATTTGTGCTTTGCCCACCTGTCCAAGTTAGCCAACCAAAGTTGCCCGGTTGAGTTCCGTTCAATATGTCTTCAATCTTATCCCCTGGATTTCGATTCAATAAGGAGTTTTGAGAAAGGGCGATTGGATACAAGGAACAAGTATTAGAAGATATTACTGATGTGCTAGTCGGTGTTTTAGATCCTGAAGTTTTTATGTCTTGGGCGTTTTGAACACTATTTGTATCTGCATGTACATTAGTGGTAAAAATCAATTGAAGCAACAATGACAAAATAACCACAGCATTGCACATTGTCTGAACCCATAACCAAAAATGCTTCTTAAACATAAAAAAATCCCTTCCTACTTACAATTTGTTGATTAAAATATTTTGGAATGGGGGTGTTGTTCAAAGCCCCCAATTTTTACCGAATTTTTAATTTACTTTTAATGGATTATATTCAGCACCCTATTTTTTGACAAGGGACTGAATATAAAGCAGATGAGTACTATTGTTTATCTTACATTGAAAATAACCATCCAATTCATTGCCCCGGCCAGCCGATCTGTCCCTGTCCTTCACGCACCGCCCAATAGATGATCCCGCCCCAATTCCAGGAACGTTGATATTGAGGGTTGCTGATACTGCCGGCGTCATCCATGCGACGCAGGGTCAGGTTGGTATCCCAATAGGCGTCGGGCGTGCCATCGTTATTCACGTCTGCCATCAAAGCCGCCGGCAGGTTTGCCACGGCAGATGGAGGAATCTCGCCTCCGCTGGAATGATTTTTCCATTCATAGCCGGTGATGCCGCGATGTCCGGTTCCACCGCCACAGTTGTAATTACCGTTGCCATTCGGACCGGCAAGACAGCCCTGAATCGCTTCATACTCCTGATACCGTAATTCCCAGAACAACTTGTACGGAGCGCGCCCATTGCCAACGAATAATGGCATGTCTCCAGGCAGTTCATCCAATCCGCTTACACTGCCTGCCAGCGTGGTTGCGCCGACAGCGGGATGGGACGGCACTTCCCATTGAATGGATTGGGATGCCCCATTGGACAACACCATATCGCCAATATGAGGCAGGGTTACAAACATTGGACCTGCCGGTCGCAGAGTCAGGATCAATCTCAAATTCTGCCAGTCACCAACCTGTGGATTGTTTGGTGAGCCTCCACCATTGGAAATGTAGTTCACGCCACCTAATCCGGAAGACTCCGGCATGCCGCCATTTCGAACCAGGGTTGGCCAGCGTACCAGCGTTGCTGGAAAGGGGCGCACATCCAGATAGATCTCGGGAAAGGTCACCCGTGCCGTGATCTTCCAGCCACTATTGGTGCAGGTGATCCCGCCAGCCGTTATGGAGAATGAGGTACAGGGATGTTGTGGCGGATTGGCATTGGGCATTTCACATGGCATGACAGCCGGCTGCTCGATGATATGCAAAACCTGTCCGGTGCAATTATCCACCCGGATGGGAAAGACCTTGCAGGTGCTGTTTTCCGCATAATGTTCGACCACCTGGAATGCCAGGTGATTGCCAGGCGTACAAACGCCACCGCCATTGTTGTTATTGTTATTTCCACCGCCGCCTTCTTCACCGCCACCGCCCTCATTGCCACCGCCTGTGGTGCAGATGATGCTGCCATCCGGTTGATAGGAACAGGAAGGGGCAGACTGCGCCAATACAGACGATGGTTGGATGGAGATCAGGATCAGTAACGAGAGAAACAGAATTGCACGCCTCATGGAGCAGTCCCTGACAGCACGGAGAGGATGTACTGCTTCTCGTTTTCGTCCGTGAAAGATTGCCAGTTTTCCGGCAGGGGCTGCATGTCGAGATGATGGGTGATGCTCAACCATTTCGCATCCCAAGGCTGGGAGTCGTATAAGGTCGCCACGGTCAAACGATCACTGGCGATTTCCTCAGTATTGGTGATTTCCAATTTCGGTTCGGTTTGTGTTCCCAGCCAAACCCACTGCCCATCCCCTAAGTACCCAAAGAGCAGGAATGAACGCATGGGTGTGGCAGGCGATGTATACATGTGCCCATTCAGCGAATAGAGGATCTGGGTGTTCTCGGCATCCTCCACCACCAGACAGATCACCGGATACTCACCACCCCAGATCTCAACGCGATTGCCTTCCACTGAGGAGGTCTCGAAGCATCCGCGCAAGGCATAGGTCACGGCTGCTTTGCCACGTTCGTTCAATCGCCATTCCTTGAAGTCAGGATGGGTGGGAATAAAACTGACCGGCACATCAATGAGTTCATTTGTGTTCTTCGGGATCGTCACCGTTTCCATCTGACGCATGGGCATTTCTGTGAACCCAAGTAACTCTGAAGCTTCAGCGCGGCTGTAGCCTTGGCGCACTGCCAATGCCCAGGCAATGGTTTTCTCCAAGCCTTGATAGACACAGGCAGGCTGAATAACCTGATAGGTCTCGCTGATCATGGTCGGGGTGAAGGACCACTCCGACGAATCGGTTGGACAGCCAAACACATCAGTTCCTCCCGATGGACTGGTCGCGATGGTTTCCGTTGCCACCGGCTCCTTCGTCTGCGTCGGGAGGATGACTGCTTCCGGCGTGGCTTGTACGCGGCTCATCAATAAGTATCGATTGAGTCCTGCCATACCACCCGCCATCAAAAGCAAGAGCAGGATCAATCCGGTGACAACGGTGTAAATGCGGGGTTGCCGTTTCCCGGCAAGGTCTTTATAGGTCAATCCATCCAGGATCGTTTTCCAAAGGGATTTCATTCTTCTCCAAAAATCATTGATCTTCGCGGGTCACGCCATGCGCCAGATACCCAATGGCGCGCACGGTCACCCAGCGGGCAGGTAAGAGATAACCAGCGGATCGAACTTGTGCAGTGACATAGCAGGCCGGACGACCTTGATGTCGCCCGCATGATACGGAAGTGAGTTGCGCGGAACCCGGTCGCTGTGAATTGAAGTAATTCGCGGCAATTCCATTCCCGGCGCTGGTGGCGGTGATGGTTCCATCCGGTAACACCGTGATCTCCTGCGCGCCGGCATGGGCGGCAAGGTCTGCGGCAGCCACGGTTTCCATCACGCGCGCATTCGTTACCATGTAATCGAGGATGCCCAACAGAAAGAGCGACATGATGGGCATCAGGATGGCGAACAAGGCAACGGATTGTCCGCGTTCCTTGAGTTTGATCTTCATCGCCACTTTGCCTTCCAAGTTTCGGAGCGCGAGATGAACCACTCGCTGTTCCAGCCACCTTCACTCAATCCAAGCAGACCATCGAACAAGGTCGGTGCCTGATACGAGACCAGACACTGACCCGGCTCTCCCGGTCCACTGGGCGGCGAGACCTGCACCCGATATTGCACACCTGCCGTGGCGGACCAATCTGCATTCAGAGTCTGCCAGGCGACATTCACGGCATTGTTTCGGGCGCGTGCAGGGTCGGGCGATTGCGACAGGAATTGCGAGCAGGCATAGGCTGCGGCGGTCGCAGCGGTGCGAGCGCGATGGGTCGGTATCCAGGCAAGCAAACCGAATGCCATGATGACTGCCAGCATGGCGAATAAAGCTGTCTCAGCGAGAGCTTGTCCGTGTTCGCCCATTTGAATACGGGCTTTCATTCAAACCCTCCTGCCGGAGGCGGACCGGGATAGAAGCGCCATAGGCGGAAGTTGGTCTCTGCCCGTTGTGCTTCGATCAGTTGAATACCAAATATCCAATTGCGCGAGTCTTCCACACTGATCAGGGAACGCACCTGACGAGGACCGGTCTGCCCAGCATTGATCCGGTCTGCCAGGTCGGGCCATAGAACATTGTCACGGGCGTGTTCAGTAGCGGGTGTGTTGTATGAACCGGAAGCAACACCGGTGATGAACACGCCCCAGTCCGTCGCGGCGGAACGGAAGGCATAGAACGCTGCAAAGGTCATGCCAAAGAGCAGCAGGATCAGGATCGGCATGACCAGGGCGAACTCTGCCATAGCCTGCCCTGAGCTTTGTCGAAGGGTCTGCCCCTTTTCCTTCCAGCGGAACATATCTATCCGCCTCGCGCCATGCGCAGGGCTTCGATGCCGGCTTCGAAGGCGGCGATCAGTTCGTTGCGATAACGGGCGATCACGGCGATGGCGACCACGCCAATGGCGCCCAGGATCAGGGCGTATTCTGCAAAGTCCTGACCGTCTTCTTCGCGGATGAAGCGTTGTAGTAACTTGAACATGGAGTCTCCTTATGAAATAAAAAATCGGTTGACAGTTCAACTGTCAGCCGATATATTACAGAGTATTGAGATGGGGACTTTGTTTTGTGTCGTTTAGAATTTTTCCTCCGTGCTGATCGGTAGAATTAGATCCTTGTATTTAGGGACTAATCTCTTATGTTGTGTACAATATAAATCTGAAAGTCGCTTATAAATCATTAATTGATAGAGGGAGTAGAAGATATGACCTTAATAAATCATGCCACCAAACGAAGCATCGTTTGGATTTGGATAATTCTTTTATTTCCCATCTCCTGTGTCCCATCTCGTAATCCAGATATACCTTCAAGTAGTGCTACTACTATTTCACAGCCATCGAGTATTGACCTGGGCACATTTGGCATGGGAACTGCCAAGGACATGGCATGGTCAAGTGATGGAAAGCTACTTGTTGTCAAAAGTACTGCCGGTGGATATATATATGACACTTCAAATTGGGAGATACTGGACACGGTTCCAACGCAATTATTGGAGAATGGTTGGGTTGATCAAATAATCTTTTTTCCGGATCATCGCCGGTTACTCTTTATTGCAGGGTATCAAAAGAATTTTTGGCAATATGATCTTGTTACAAAACAGCTTTCTCTTATATATGAAACCATAGAGGATGAGGCGCTAGATTCCCCCATTTTTTCCCCAGATGGCAATATGCTGACATTCGGAAGTGCGATTTGTACGATGTCAAAGAATGAATACAATTGCCGGCAAACTCTAAATTTATATGATGCTGATACAGGTGAATTGATTCGTAGAATTCCGGAAACGGGCTTGGATCAATGGCAGGATATTGATATCTACACTTTTAGCCCGGATAGTCGCATCGTTGCTACGGCTGGATCGGATGATGTGGTGCGTGTATGGGATGTGGTCAATGGAACTCTCCTTTACACCTTACCTCATGAAAGTGATGTAAAAAGTCTTTCATTCAGCCCGGATGGCAGCGTCCTGATTTCTGCCGGATTAGATGCCAGCGTACGCTTTTGGAACTTGCAGGATGGTAGCACTCTGTATATCTTACGTGGCACCCTAGATGCGTTTCATCAATACGCTTCGCTGATCGATCACAATAAAAAGCTGCTGATCAATGAATATGATGGCAGGTTCATAGAATATTCCTTGAACGATAAATTTCTTCCCATCGCTCCATTGGATTTCGAAATGGAAATTGAAGAACGTCTGAAGTCACAGATGGGACAATACATTCCCGATACAGTGATCCGAATCGATCCTGATGGAAAGCGGATGGCGTTTCTTATTAATGGAATCATTCAAATCTGGGATTTGCAAACAGGGCAAAGAACCTATACCTTGCCTGAATATGTTCGTGAAATTTATACAATTGAGATCAGTCCCAAATGGAATCTCCTGGCTGTTGCGGACCAGAATGTTCACCTTTGGCAGATCCAGCCCAAACAATATATTGGTACTTTGGAAGTCAATGGGAACCAAATTGTCGACATGGCATTTAACCCAAATCATTCTCAGGTGGCACTCGCCTTATATGGCGGAAGATACGTGGAGATATGGGATCTGATACAGCGCAAAAAAGTCTCCGCTCATGAGGTTCATTGCACAGGCGAAGATATGTCATATTCTCCAAATGCCAAAGTTGCTTATTCACCGGATGGCAGCATGTTGGCTTTTACAGGCAGTTGTGCAGTTGAGATCCTAGACGCAAGAAATGGCGACCTGTTTAAGTCATTTCCTAACAATTTGGGAACGCCAGCCGCAGTTTCCTTTGATGCCAATGGAAAAATTCTGATCTATGTCAGTGGATATGGCAGGCAGGCATGGGATCTAAGTACAGGACGGCAATTGTATTCGACCAAACGACTGGATGAATATCAGTCCAATGTTGCTCTGAGTCCAAATCTCATGATTTCAACTGACTGGGATATCCCCTTATATTTTTTTGATCCAATTACCGGAAAAAGATTATATGAATTTCCACAGGGAGAAGGCAGCAATACCATCGCCTTAAGTTCGGACGGAAGGTTGTTAGCAATGGATAATTATGATCGGATCAGTCTGTTGGACCCAACTTCCGGCATGGAGTATTTCTCCCTGGCATTCCATCCTCTCCCAAAAACAATTGTCTTTAGCCCGGATGGATATTATCTTGCATCAGGCTCATATCAGAATACGGTTCAACTCTGGGATGTATCCAAAACTAGACAATATGCCAGCATAACCCCACTCCAAACGGCAACACCCAACATGGGGCTTACTCCAACATCCCAGCCAACACTAACTCCCGGTCCAACTCTTGCTGTCGTAAATCCCCCCCCATCTGAGCCATCCTTTCCCATCTCTAGGGATTTTTCGACGATGCATAAAATCGGAGAATTGGGAATGGGACGGGTAAACACCATAGCTTGGTCCCCGGATGGCAATTGGTTTGCTGCTGGTGGATATCCAGGTGTTTATCTTTTTGAAGCAGGTTCGACCCAGGCATTGAAACTATTGCCTGCTACTGGAGAATTATTGATGTTGCAATTCAGCCCGGATGGGTTGTATTTGGCGGGACAGATCACCAATGATTCCATCCAGATTTGGGATGTTCAAACTGGTGAGAGTTTGCACCAGGTGAAAAATATTGGCTGTTGGAATCAAAGTATGGAATTTAGTGAAGATAATCAGTATCTGTCCGCAAATTGCGGGAATATACAATATACATGGCTCGTCTCCAATGGAATACTGATTGATAAACACCCTCTGACCTTAAGGAATGATCCTCTATCCGACCACTATAGTTTACAAGTTGGAATGAAGAATGTCAGGTTGATCGATACAAATAACGGCGAAATCATCAAAACATTCGAAATTCCAGGTATGGCTCCTTCTCTGACAAAATTCAGTCCGAATGGAGAAACCCTTGCAGTCTGGCATTATCAATATGAGATTGGACGGACCGGCGCTTATTATCCTGGGCAGGATTCAAAAACTATTCTGCAATTATGGAATATTTTTCCAGATCAGCCACCTACATTGCGCGCTGAACTTTCCACTGGCACCTGGCATCAGGGATTAATGATCATTGACTCATTTCAAAGTCTTTCCTTTAGCCCGGACAGTCATTGGCTGGCGACTGCCAGTGGAGATGATACGACGCAAGTCTGGGATGTTAAATCCGGACGTCTGGTAAACACCCTTCCCAATGGAAATAGAATCCTTTTCGCCCCGGATTCCAGACATCTTGCCACGCTGGATCACAATAGTGCGCGGATTTGGACAATTGGATCCAAAACGCCTCAATTGATTTGGGAGATGGCAGGCTTTAATCGCTGGTCCTATGCTGTGGCTTTTGCCTCAGAAGGGCGGGAACTGATTAGTGCGACCGATGAATACTTCAAATTCTATACGTTCAACACTCCAAATCTATCTGCTCCTATCCATCAAGTTCATCTTCCGGGAATTCCCGGACATAATATGGCTATCAGCCCAAATGGAGAATTGTTAGCTTATAGCACTTCTGATGGCATCATGATTGGCAATACCAACACGGAAGACTTTAATTGGAAAATGCTTTATCAATTTCCAGAGCCACTTACATTTGATCGCGATTTGGAACTGACTTTTTCTGGAGACGCCTCCCTACTGGCGTCCCAGGATCCGGATGAAATTAAGAGGATCCGGGACTTAAAAACCATGAAATCTATTGAATTGGAAGATCCTTCCTCTGCTCCCCGTATTTTTGTTTCCACATTCCAGTTTAGCCCAGATGGAAGCTTATTGTTTGGTGATGACGCAAAAACCTATGAACCATCCCAGAAGTATTTATGGGATACCCGTACAGGTAAGCTTGTAAGACAGTGGGTAGCCCCGTTCTATCGATATGCATTTCACCCCACCCAACCGGTATTGGTTGGTGCAGATTATTCAAGTGGTATCATCCAGTTTTTTGATTTGCAAAGTGGTGATCTATCAAAGCAAATATATATACACCCCTATATCCAAAAGATGACTTTCAGTCCGGATGGAAGGCTACTCGTTTTGTGTTATGAAGAAAGTGGCAATGGAAGTGGTAAGGTTGAGATTCGTGATACTGACACCCTGGCGCTGCTCAAGGAAATTCCAGGCGGAGCCAGTGAAATTTTGTTTTCACCTGATGGCAACTTGCTTGCCATTACAAGAGGTGATGGCAGAATTGAATATTGGGGTTGGCAATAAGTTTTTCCTGCTGGATAGCCATACTACTCTGCTGGTAGTATGGCTATCCAATCCCCCTCGAGTCGTATCTCAATATCCACCGTCGATGCTGTGTCCGGCTGGATCACGATTTGCGAACTCTCCAATCCAAATAGATCCCTCAAATACTTCAGTGCATATAACTTGGATGTGTATAGGATGACCCGTGTCCGGCTGGCGCGCCCGGTCGGCACACCAAACTCCACCACCTGCATACCCTTGGCATTCAAATATGTGGCTGTGCGTTGTTCAAGATCAACCATGTAAGGGCGGTCTGAAGGCGTCACTTAGAAATCAAGGATATTGGAAAGAAAATCCCAAGTTGGATTAAATTCAAAATAAGATTTTGTGTGATAATAAAACCTAGTGTCAAAATTGGAGGATGTTAAATGACTGTAATTTCCACTCAAAACCTTCGTCGTACATATGAAACAACAACAGGCTTGATCCGCCGCAAGAAAAAGGAGATCACCGCATTGGATGGTGTGGATCTCTCGATCCCAAGTGGGGAAATGTTTGGACTGCTTGGGCAGAATGGTGCAGGAAAAACGACCATCACCCGTATTCTTTCCACCGTCCTATTGCCTACCTCAGGCTCAGCACAAATATTTGGACTGGATGTTGTTAAAGCAGTCAAGGACATTCGTCCACGCATTGGCTTGGTTTTTGGAGGGGAGCGAGGACTCTATTGGCGTCTGTCAGGGTACGATAACCTGCAATACTTTGCAGACCTGTACCGGGTTCCGCCTCATGTAGCAAGGAAACGCATCCCTGAATTACTAGAATTGGTCGGGCTTACAGATCGTGCTAATGAACGTATCGAAGGGTATTCCCGTGGAATGAAGCAACGCCTTCATATCGCAAGAGGCTTAATTCATGATCCGGAGCTTTTATTCCTGGATGAACCCACAATAGGATTGGATCCGTTGGCTGCCCGCGGCCTTCGAGATGTGATTCGTAATTTGAACCAGCAGGGAAAAACTATTTTTCTTACCTCACATTACATGTTCGAGATTGACGCCCTGTGTAACCGGGTGGCAATTATGAACAAAGGCAATATCTTGGTCACAGATACGCCCTCTGCCCTCAAAAAAGTGGTTGCCGATCTGGAGGTGGTGGAAGTTGAATGTTTTGGCGCTCCAGAGGAAGCCCTCCAAAAAATTCAGGCACACCCAGCTGTTCAAGCCGTCAATATTGAACGTCTGGAACAAAGTCAGTTGATCCAGATCCAGGCACCTGCCGGGGCGGAATTGGTCAAGGAATTCCTGGGGATTTTGGAGGGAATTCAGGTCCGCAAAGTTGTGACACGCCAGCCCACCCTGGAAGATGCATATGTCAAGCTGGTTGGCGACGAAGAAAAGAGGAACAAAGGATGAATCTCAATACTATTCTTTCCACTCTTCGTATCATAAAAAATTCCGCTTTTCTTCAAATAAAAAGTAACGCTGTGTCTATTTACTTTATTGCAACAGCGTTCTTACAGCCGGTGATCTTCACCCTCATTTCTGTTGGAACCTATCTATACGGAAAGAAGCCGGATTTTGGGCTGTTTGCCATTACTGGAACAGGTCTGATCTCGATTTGGAACAGTAATCTCTTTACATCAGGCGAGATTATCAACAACGAACGCCGCACTGGAACGCTCTCCTTGATTATGGCAACACCCACACCACTTATGCTCATTCTTCTGGGAAAGAGCTTTGCAAATGCTTTCACTTCGGCATTTGCAATGGGTATCACCTTCCTGACCGGCCGGATCGCTTACGGGTTGCCGATCGGCATTGCAGATCCGCTCAATTTCGCAATTAGTCTGGTGTTGATCATTATCTCGATTACCTGTTTGGGTCTGGTGTTTGGGTCCTTGTTTATCCTGTCACGGAACGCAGGGGAATTTACCTCGGTTGCCAACTTCCCAGTCTATCTGTTGTCAGGCTTATCCGTGCCGCTTACCTTGCTGCCGCTTTGGACACGCCCTCTTTCGCAACTACTCACACCGACTTGGGGAAATATTGTCTTGAATGAGTCGGCTGCTCACACCCACGCAGATTTACTGCCGAATTACCTGATCATCATTGGGCTTTCCATCCTCTATCTGATCATTGCTCGTTTCCTCTATAAAAAAGTGGAATATTTGGCTCTCGAAGCCGGCACCCTGGAGCGATGGTAATGAAAAATAATATCCGATTATTTTTGAGCGGTGCACGAGCCTCATGGGCAACGTATTTGGTTGACTTGACCCCTACGGTATTTTTGGGGATGCGTATCCCCCGTATCATTTTGCAGTCGCTGTTTTTTGTCTTTTTGGCAAAGGCTGCTGGCGGGGATGAATTGGCTCGCTTCGCCCTAATCGGTAATGCGATCCAGATTGCCGTGTTCAATGTCATGCTTGCAATGGAGGAGGTTATCGAGTCGGAGAAATGGAACAACACGTTTCAGTATTTGATTGCCGCCCCATCAAGCTGGTTCCCTACTATGGTGGGGAAGAGTATGGCACATTATGGAGATGCCCTTTTGGCAACTGTAATTTCCTTTGCGGCTCTCATTCCGTTGTTGAAAATCGAAGTCTCCATAACAAACCTATGGCATTCCGTGCCTGTAATCCTGCTTGTCATTTTCTCGGCAACCACCCTTGGTTGGAGTATTGGTGCATTTTCCCTTCCCATTCGTTATGGGTTTATGATTTGTAATTGGTTCGCCTATGCCATGATTGTATTGTGCGGGGTTAATGTCCCGGTCAATGCATTGCCTCCCTCTGTCCAGTTCTTTAGCAACATTTTGCCCGTTACACACGGTTTACAGGCTATACGTGCATTGATCGATGGAGCTACATATTCAAGCGTTTTGCCCCTCATAGCCACAGAGTTTTTAATAGCAATGATATACGGCTCCATCGCATGGCTGATGTTTGGATACCGAATGAAAATTACCCGCCAGAGAGGGACGTTTGAGCTGGTGTAACAACAGTGTAAGAAAGTCGCTTTCCAAATCAAGCATCGGTTGATGATTCAACTATCAGCCGATGCCTTTTGATGACATAGCCGCACAATCAAAGAAGCTCCTCGCAATCCAGATCATCAAAAGTCAAGTGGCTGCGTTCAAGATGCGACCACCATACCATTGCAGGTGAATTTCGTTGCCATTGCCAGATGGGTATAAAAAGATTCATGATGTTTGATTCACGATAATCAAGCCAACACTCATCCCATGAATATGAAATGCCTGCGTTTGTGATCGTTTCATGATATATCTTTAATAGGGACTTCTCTGATTGCTGTCGCAAACCAGGGTACCAATGTAACCCAATCATATACGCCAGATCATTGGTCCCTCTTCCAATATCCCATGAATTCCAATCGATGATTTGAATACCTGCTTGGGATTTATGGTTTGGAAAAAGGAAGTTCCAAAAATGAGCATCGCCATGCAGAAACGTTCTGGAAAAGCGAAAACATTCGGGTCTCCAAAATAGATTCGATGAATTCAGGACTTTCTCGTACATTTTTCTTCTTGCTGAGGAAAGGCGATCTCCAATAAAATCCAGAAATGCGGGTAATTTTTCCACTGCTTCTGCAAGCCGACCCGACCAGTAATTACCATGAGTCAGCATTGGAAGGAGGTCGGTGTCCAGATCCGGACGATTCCACCAGTAGGCATGTAAGGTTGCCAGTTTTTCAACAGCCTGTTTACAGTCATTGAAATTTGGAACGACCGGCCATTCTGTTTGGGTATGTGTTTTGCTCAGGTTCTCGATCAGCAACAGTGACTGGGATTTTCCCACGTTTTGAAGAGCAAGGTAACAATTTGGAACAAAGCGTTGAGGCAATAGTTTGGCTATGCTTTCATAAAAATAATATTCTTTTTCCTGCAATGCAAATTTGAAAATAATATCTGAAGGAATGTCACAAACAGCATCTTTTGAATAGGCAATTACGGCTTTGTAAATTTTTGGCGTGCCGACAGGGATATCCGAATCGCTCTGAAAAACGACATTTTCAATAGAGCCGGATGTCAAATGCCCTGCCTTTTGAAAGGCTTCTGTCAGCCATGTTGGGGTAATTTCTTCTATGCCAGTAATGTCCTGCATGTTTTCTCCTTCCCGTTAAAATGAATTATAGCTGGTATCTGGGAGCCATTATTGAATATGAGAGGACTAATACCCTGCTGGGAGTCTACTCAGCCAATCCTCTCCAAGTTGTATCTCCATATCCACCGTAGACGCTGGATCGGGCTGGATCACGATCTGTGGACTCTCCAATCCAAATAGATCTTTCAAGTATCGCAAGGCATATAACTTGGACGTGTACAGAATTACCTTGGTGCGGTTGGCGTATCCTGTTGGCGCGCCAAACTCCACTACTTGCATGCCCTGGGCGTTCAGGAAAGCGGCAGTGCGCTGTTCAAGGTCAGTAGCATAGGTGTTATTGACTAATCGTATCTTTGCTTCATCAGATTGCATCAATGTCACCGCATCGCCCTGCGCTATTGGGCTAAGCGGACCACCAGGCACGAAGATTTCATCGCGCAGGATGCGGATCAAATCGGGAACCGGGCGCAGCACATTGGCGGGCACACCATTGATGGTCGTATCGGTTGGGATCGCCATTGTAGTATCGATCACGCCTTGCTGGATGTCCTCCATATGGATGTCCTTTGCAAGTACCGCCATACGGAGCGCATCTTCCAGGGGCAGGTTAGTGCGAACCCCCGAGGAAAATTCAGCATAGATCTGCGGGGCTTGGGAGATCAGACTGGCAAAGGTTTCCGGTTCAAGCACCTTGTCCCGGATCGCAAGGATGACTTGCTGCTGGCGTTTGGCGCGTCCGACATCCCCGCCTGAACAACCTTGTGATTCATGCCGGCAGCGCGCATATGCCAGCGCACGCGGTCCGGTCAGATGGCGGTAATCTCCTGGCTTCAAAACAAAGTGATCCAGTCCTTCACCTTCCGGGTCAAGCACCATGCGTTCCTCGACATACACATCAATGCCGCCAATCAGGTTGATGAACGACACAAACGTCCCAAAGTCCACCTGCGCATAATAGTGAATCGGCACCCCGATGAATTGCGAGACGGTCTGCATCGCCAATTGCGGTCCACCACCCGGCAGTTTGGCATTCTCGCCAATCGCCCAGGCGGTGTTGATGCGCCCATACCCTGCTCCCGGGATGTTGACCCACATATCACGCGGGATGGACAGCATGCCGGCAGTCTTTGTAACTGGGTCGACGGTCAATATCATGATGGTGTCGGTGCAAGTCGCACAGCCATCCTCCTGTCCGCCGCGCAAGCCAAAGAAAACGATGTTGATGCGGCTGGCACCATCCCATGTGGGCATTTCTATTTCCGGGACAGAGGATTCGATCAATACAGGATTGGAATCTGTTGGATTAAGGGATGCCGGCAGTTCGGATGTTGGGTGGGTCTGGATGGAGCACTCTGCCGGGGGGATGCCTGGCAGGTGTGTCAGAGTCCAACATAGAGTCAGTTTGCGGACGATGAAGAAAGCAGCGAGCACCGCCGCTGTGACGAAGATCCAGTAGACAAGTGAACGCCAGAGGGGGTGATATATATTGGGGTAGCGCGAGCCTGGCATTACATTAATCCACTTCCCATGAACGGGGCAATGATCGCCAGCACTAGACCCAACACCGCCATCACACCGAACAAGCCGGCACGCTGACGGACCAGCGCTGCACGTTCCTCGGTGCTTTCCACGACCGAACGATGCACCGACTCCTGCAAGCCCTGCACGCTGGAAAGAACCGGACGATTGTTGGCGAAGAAGTCATAGATGTCGCGCAGGAAGAGGTTGGCTTCGACATCCTTTGGATCGGGCAGGTGGGCACGGGTCACATCAATGGCTTTGGTGAAGTCTTCGACCTCCATGCGCGCTACAAGTAATCCCAATAAATTACAGAACGGACCGCCCACGGTCGAGGCTCGCCGCAGGGCTTCCTGCACGCCGACCCCGGATGACAATAACGAACTCAATACCGACAATCCGATCAGCATGTTATTGCGCAGCGACTCGGCGCGTTTCTTCGCCAGGGTCTTCATGCGTACATAGGGACGGCGCAATCCCAGGAAGATAAAGATCAGGGCGATCACCGGCGCAGCCATCAGCATGTTCAAGGCTGCCATTGCACCTGCAAGCATCCCGCCTACGAAGAGGAAAGTCGAGAAGTCGCGGATCGCGGCGGCATAGAATTCGCCAGGCGTATCGTAGGGATAGCCAGCCCGTCTGAGCAGGCTGATCACATCTGCGGTATTTTTTGCGGCATCTGGATCGAAGCGACCGGGTAATACCGCCACAAGCAGCGCCTCCCAAGTGGAACGGCGTTTGGCTTGGGGTTGCGCGGTGAAATTACTCAGGCGATTGCCGCCAAAGGTGCTGAAGGCAGATTGAAAGACGTTCATGAGTTCGAACGCCAGCACACTCACACTCAATGCGCCCAGGAATGCAAAGAAAGTCATCGAAGGTCTCCTTTTGGTTGATCGAGCCGGAAGTCTAATAACTTCTGCAAGGGGGTCTCGCCGGGCTGTCGTCCGCGAAACTTTTTGCTGAACAACCCACGCCGCAAGGCCTGCATGTGCTGTTCACTGCGGGATACCTGATGCGGCGGTCGCGGTTCGGCGAACTTCAGCGCCCCGCTGCCGGTTTCCCAGCTCTCACCGCCGAAGTCTGCCGGCCAGAGTGGTTGGGTATATAGATCCCAATCGGCAGGCAGGCGTTTTGTTCGTATCGCACGATGCCATTGCCACAAGGCTTCGAAGCGCGGTCCCCACAAACCCCAGACCAGATCGATCTGCAAGGATCGATCACGTAACAAGTTGAGGGTCTCCGTGCAGTGATGACAGATCGGGATGGCGTTCTCGGGTCGTTGGTAACGCCACAGAATTTCCACTGGGGCACTGGATTTTGGACTCAAGATCGGTCGCCAGGATGCCCGTTTGCCGCAACGCATACAGTGACTGGGAAACTCATGCCGCCACGGGATGCCGCCTACCGAGGCTGCCACGATCTCATCGATGTAGGGCTCCTCGGCTTTCAGAATCGAATAGGAGAGCTTTACCGCACCATCCGGCAGGTGGCAGGTATCGGAGAAGTCCAGGAGGAACCCGGCGGAACTTACGATCTGCCCGCGTTCCCATACTTCGAAACGGCGGCGCTGGATATCCGGACGTACCTCACCGCGATGGGCGTCGCGGATGCGGCGGATGTCAGCCACGGCTTCTGCCAATACTGCAAACAATAGACCATCCATGCGCAGGCTGGGATCAATGGCGCCCAACTGCGGCAAATCGCCGGCGATGGACAGGACGGTCTGAACAAACGGGGCATAGTCCACCTTTGGACCCGTCTCGATCACATACCGACATACCGGTAATCGCACCCACTTCCAGCGGGCGATGACTTCATCGAACACCACCTGCCCTTCAGCGCTCAAGGCAATGATGCGCATGGGCGGGCAGAAGAAGGTGTGGAAGGTGCGCGATCCATCCGTGGGATAGATAAAGGCTAATACGGTTTCGTTCAACGACTCCATGAACATCGCGCCCGTAGCGCGTTGTTCGGAGGGGATCAGGAAATGCAGTTGCATGTCATTCCTCCCTTTCGTTCCCAAAGAGAATTTTGTAGACCTGCGGCATCATGGGATTGTGTGAGCCCATCGCCTTTTTCCAGGCGCGTGCCAGGGGATGCTCCACCTGTCCGGGCAGGGCGTAGGAACTGTGTGGTGTGGACTCCATCAGGAGCAACAATTCCGCTGGCGGCAGGTCGGCGAATTGCCGAAAGACGCCACGTGCCTCGCGCAGGGGATGTTCACGCAACCGGCTGAGGGCATACCCCAATGGATCGGAAAGATTTCCGCTTTTGGGGCTGGCGACATACAACACCCATGAGATAAAGGCATGCACGGAAGCCTGCACGTCGAGCAGTTCCTTCTGGACTTTGGGATGCACGTCGTTCTGTCCAAGCAGCGCCTCAAGTTCCCAAAAGGACGGCACCGCCTCCTCCGCTTTTTCGCCGAAGGCGTGTCTCGTCCCCGTCAGGGGATGGGTGGTGGAAGTGTTTTTCTTTTTCGTGTTGGGTACGTGTTTAATAGTGTTTAAAGCACTCCCATTTGCGTCCACCATATGACTCCCATTTGCGTCCACTAATGCCCCCATTTGCGTCCAGCTAATACTCCCATTTGCGTCTGCCATATGACTCCCATTTGCGTCCAGCCTAATGCCCCCATTTGCGTCCAACGGTTCCTCCAATAACACCCGAAACGCGCGCGGCATGGACTCGACCCGCAGATCGATATCCGGGTTGGAATCAGGCATGGGCATCTCGGTCAGAAAGCGCGATAGGTTCCCGCCGCGTTGCTCGTTCCAGTGCGGGTTCAACCAGGCTTGCACGGTCTTGTAACGACCCGAGCCGATCAGTTCCGCCATTTCCAGATAGCCGCGCTTGAAGGTTACGAGGTCGCGCCGTTCTCCAGTGCGTGAGTTAATGAATGCCATGTCGCGGGCCACGGTGATCAGCCAGGCTTGCGCCGGGGTCAGGTTATGGCGCCGGATGGTCTCCGTGATGAAGTAATGGGGAATGTGGATATCCCCAAGCGCGCTGATGATGCGGCGGTGCAGCTGCTGTGCCAGTTTCTCCAGCTCCGGGGTATGCGCCTCGCCGGCTTCCAGGCGGACGATATCCATCACGGTATGGAGCGGCGGCGGAATGAATAGCGGTTCAAATGGCGCGACCAGATCCATGACATCCCCGACTGCCAGGAGATCCTGCAAGGTTTTGTGTACATCCTGATTTTCCACCAACATGGATTTGATGCGGGTATGGATCGCCAGCGAGTCGGCACGGGTCAGGCGCGGGGTCATAAAGACCTGGTAACGAATTGGGGCGCGATGCGGACGACCGTCACGTCCACGTCGGAAGCGGCGGGCAGTTTGCGCCTCGGCGCGTTGCACCAAGCCCTGCAGGTGTCGCTGGACAACGGTGTGTTTCAACAAACGCCAGAAGGCGCCATTGCTCAAGCCGCTGAAGCGCATCACATCCTGGCTGTGTAGCGTCTTGATGCCGGATGGGTTTTGTTCCTGCGCCCGCCAGGCTGCCTGATGAAACCCAACATACAGCCAGACGGCTTTGGGTCCGATCTCCATGCCCAGTCTGCGCAGATAGCCCTTCACCACAACCTGTTTATGCGGCTGCACGATGCGGTCATAGTCCAGCCACTGCACGGGCTCGATGTCCAACTCGCTCTCTTCATCGGCGGGTTCCCCATCCGCCTCATCCACTCCCGTCGGATTTTCACTCGAAACAAAACGCACCGAGACCGGATGATCGAGAATGCCTTTCAGGATGTTCTGGACGATGGCGGTCATGCGCGACTCCAGCCAGTCTTTGGCATAGGCATTGCGCGCGCAAACGGTCAGGACGTTCTTTTCCAGCGAAAGCGCCTGGGTATCGCGCGCCCAGGTTTCAAAGGAGGCTTTCGGCATATCGAGTTGGAGTTGGTGTAACACCTGACTCCAAATATCTTCGAGATTTAGCATGCCGCCTCCCAGGTCAAAATCGGGTGATTTCCTGTCATGGGTCTGACAGACCGGGTTGCATACAATGAACGCCTTCCAGCCCTGCCTGTGCCGTTGGCGTGGGCGGGACGTGGACAAAGCGCAGGCGGCACGTAGTCCGTGCCGCCTGCCTTGAATTCGTTTTCCATTTTGTTTTTTCGTTTTTGGTGGGAACTCATTTTGTACCCTCCAGGGATAAGGTGAAGGAGGTCCGTTTTGGGACCGGGGTGAGGGTCAGCCGGCCTTGTTGGTATTCCTTCAAGCCGAAGCGTAACAAGGCGCTGATCAGTTCGCCCACCGGCACATGCAGCCCTTCCTCGGATGCCAGTGCGGAAAGTTCGGTCTTGAGTTCAGGGGGGAAGCCGCGCCAAGTGGTGATCACGCGCCATAGCGCCTCGGGTTTGTGCTTGGCACCTTTGGAGCGGGCGGTTGCCGGCATGGGATCATGGTTTGGAAAGAGAGTCATGCGCAGACGATACGGGTTGGGACGTGGGTTGAGATCCAGTTCACCACGTTCATAGCAGCGCAAGGCATGTTCAATGATCGCACGCGCGACTTCGCCTTCCGGCACGCAGAGTTCGCCTGCGATGGATTTAACCTGCAGGGACAACCTGGGATCGATGCCACGATAGACGGCTTTATGACTTTGGCGCTGTTTTTCCCAGTGGCGGTTTCGTTTTCTGGGTTCAGCCACGCGTAGGGACTCGTATAGATCCGGCGGCGCTGCCACAACGGGCATGGACTCGCTGGAGGTTTCAAAGGGAGAACGGCGTTTGCTCATTCAGTCCTCCTAGTACTTCAACACGATCTGCGCCAGCGCCTGATATTCCTTGGCAGCCCGGCACAATTCATCCATCTCGAAGATGGTCTGCCCCTGCGCGGCGCATTCACGCAATAGGGTCGAGCGGTGGATGGGGGGAAGCAGACTCGAAGCAAAGCGTTGTTTCAAATCCTCAATGGTCGCCTTGCTTTCCCTCGTTTGTTCATCGTAGAAGGTCGGCAGAATGCCCAAGAGATTCCCGCGCCAGTTCTTTTTGGATTGCAGGATGCTCATCATGCCCAGCACCTTGCCGACGCCATCAGCGGAGAGGAATTCGGTGGCGGTCGGCACGATCACCAGGTCCGACGCCCAGACCGCGCGCTCCTGGATGCCGCCCACGCTGGGGGCGGTATCGAAGAGGATGTAGTCGGGTCCGTCCTTGAAGAAGCGGCTGACCGTCTGCCTTATGGCGGAAACCGGTCGGTCCTGCGCATTCAAGACCGTTTGGGCTGCCATCGTTTGTTGATCCCCTGGCAGAATCTGCAATCCTTCCCGACCGGAGAAACGAATCCATGAATTGATAAAGGAACTTTCCTGGGGCGTCATGCCCATTGTGAGCAGGTAGAACACGCCCGGTTCGGGGCTGCGTCCCAGAGCTGTGGCGGACTGCCCCTGCGGGTCGAGGTCGATCAGCAGCACCCGCTTGCCCTTGAGCACCAGTCCGTGCGCGAGCGAGACGGCGGTGGTGGTCTTGCCCACGCCGCCCTTTTGATTGGCAATGCAAATGATTTTGGTGGACATACTAACCCCTAATCCTTGCACATATTGCGCCGGATCGCATCCTGGATGACGATATACAGCACGGAACCGATCAGCATGGAAACAGGGATGAGCACCACTGCGATCAGGATCGCTTGAAGGACATCACTCATGGGAACTTCCGCTCTTCATCAGGGAGGTGCCGGCTGGTTTTGTATTGTGTGGGTTGTTCATGAAGGTTCCCCCGTTGTTATTTCCAGGTTTGTGGTTGTCTCAGATATGGGTGGCTGCATGGGGAGCATCCCCTGCCGTACCAGTTCCTGTCGGATAATAAGGGCTGCTTGGGCCCGGGGCAGGCGCAATTCACGTTGGGCAAGTTGCTGGAGTGCATTGCGTTCCTGGTCCCCCAGATAGACGATGATCTTAGCCATAGGTCTCCTTTTGATGCTGAAAAGATATGAGCCGCGTTATCGGCGGCTCATATAAATAGCATCTGGGAGTACGGGATCTCTACGGTTTGAAGTACGGGAATTCTACGAAAATTGCCCTCTGCTTTTGGAAGGATTTTATGCCGATGGGTCAGGATGGTCTATTTTGATCAGGGAAAAGTCTGCCGGATTATGGATCCTCTTTACCCGACTCGATTTCCTTTAATATCTTGCGGCGCCAGTCATAAAACGTGGTGGTCGCCATGAGTGGAATGCCATCCGCCCCGCTGCCGAATTCCTGCGCGAGGAATTGTTCAAGCGTAAGGGCGGTCGTGGAGGGATCGCGGCTTTCCCATTTGATGAACGCCTTGCGTATGTCCTGCTTGGGAAATCGCGGCGGCTTTCCACGATGGTGGTTATTGGAGAAGGTGAAACCGGGCGGAAATTCAAGTTTCCCCTGCGAGTCCCCGTCAGGCAGGTTTTCTTTTTTCGGGCGGGATGGGTCAATCTTGAAGAGTCTGGCGATCAGGGGTGTTTGCTCGGATGGGGGTTCATCATGGCTGGAAGCAAGGTCGTGTTTGAGATCACGCACCAGGCAGTGGGTATGCACGGCTCCCCTGATTACAAAGATCATGGCGACCATGACGGTCAGGGTGAGCGCAATTAATGCGGCTTCCCGTCCAAAGGTATTTTGAAAGAATTGGTAGACCCGGGATATCGGATATGCGAGGATGGCAATGAGGATCAATAACGTAAGGTAATGCCCCCAAAGCCTCTTGATGTAATTCATTGATGTGACCTCAATAAAATAAGGTAGGGCGCAGAATTTTATAATTTGTAATGCCAAATCTCAAATGACATTTGTTATCTGTTTTGTATGAATTAATCACTTATACGCTGTTTTTCCGCCCCCAAGCCCTCAGAACATTAAGTCAGAACCAAATTGCAGGTTATGTAGACAAAATCCGGTCTACATAACCTGCGCGGGTTTTCATTACAGGTACTGCGTCATTTCATCTGATCCGGTTTCTCAGTGGTGTTTTCCGATGATGTACCTTCCGTACCAAGGGCGGTTGTGCCGGCTGCCTTGAGGCGGTTTAATCGCTGTTGTCCAAGTTCAATAAGAAAACCGTATACCCTGCCCAGGGCAAGCCTTTGCTCCGGGGTAAAGACCTGTTTTGTATTTCCTTTTGAAGTA
Organism: Gammaproteobacteria bacterium; assembly: GCA_021462865.1. Taxonomy (GTDB): domain Bacteria; phylum Pseudomonadota; class Gammaproteobacteria; order Steroidobacterales; genus QUBU01. The sequence goes on from JAJTYX010000232.1 coordinate 38,336, forward strand.
TTGCTCATGATTGACCTCGTTGTTGAGTGGATCTATTTTTGCGAAACCCTGGGAGGAGTGTTTTTCCCTGCATGGATGCCTTCCTTTTTGGAGAAATTGAAATAACCAACTACATGCCTAAAATTAGCATCTGCAGGTACGGTTCCCCTACGGATTGGCATACGGATATTCCTACGAGTTTATTCACTTCAAAACCTTCATTCTTATGTGTGGGGCGAAGTCATATGTAAGTCGGACACCAATCCGTAGAGTTAACGGAGTCCCGGATGCTATACCTGTGCCTGGTACTTTTACAACCGGGACACCAGTTTCGATTTCTCCGTTCACGACGTTATAATACCGTTTGGAGGCGCTACTACTAATGGAAGACTGGCTGACAACATACGAAGCTGTACAACTGAGTGGATATGAATTGGATTACATCCGAAAGTTGGTGCGTGCTCAAAAGATTATTGGACGTAAGTGGGGACAATCCTGGCAGGTCAGCCGCAAATCCCTGCTCGAATTCCTGAAGAATCGGGAAAAGCAGGGAGAGAAGCGTGGTCGTAAACCCAAACAGAAAGCATCTGGAAATTAGATAATGTAATGTGACGGGGGCTTGCTATTTGTTAACTTGTGCTATAATTTCATTGCTGGCAATGAAATTAAGAGCCAGAAAAACGGGTCGCACTGGTGTTCGTAGCACCAATACGACCCTCACCCAACCCACCGGCTAGAGCGGAGGGAAGGGCTGGTTTGATTATACAGCCCCTTTGATTCGCCCTGGTGGGATTCCATCAGGGCGATTTGCGTTTCTGCCGGGAAGGCGGGTCGTCCATTCAAATCAAAAGGAGATGTATATGCTTCAAACCGCTTCTGCACAACGCTTTCAGGTCGTTGGATCACTTACTCGTATTCGCCAGGAATGGCAGGATGCGGCAGGAACACCAAGCCTGATCGAGGTGGACGGCAACATGGGAATGTTGCTGGCTGACCTGATCAACGGGCTTGACCTGGGTACCAATGAGCAGGTCCAGGTATTGGGTGAGGATTTGTACCAGGAGTTGAAGGACTTTCTCAAATCCCCCGTCCAGAATTGATGTGTGTAAGCCAGCCGACCGGCACGGCTGGCTTGTGTCTTCCATATTGTTACAACGATCAAAAAAAGAGGTTTTTTCAAATGAATAATCGAGCAGTTACATACGCGCGTGTCTCAGGTGATGACCGTGTAAAGGATGGTCGTAATCTTGCAGGGCAACTTGATATTTGTCGTGATCATGCACTCAAGAAGGGTTACTTGATTGTTGCCGAACTCTCCGAGGATGACCGGGGCGCTTCGGGTGCCTCCTTCGAGCTGCCTGCCTTGAATCAGGCATTGGAGATGGCAAAGAACGGTGAATTTGATATTTTGGTGGTGCGTGAAATAGATCGCTTTGCCCGCAGTCTGGCAAAGCAGTTAATTATTGAGCAGGAGTTTCGCCGTCACCGTGTTCAGATCGAATATGTCATGGGCGAATACCCGGATACACCTGAAGGCAGTCTCAACAAGAATATCAAGGCGGTTATTGCTGAATACGAAAGATTGAAGATCAATGAACGCATGGTACGTGGACGCCGGCAGAAAATCAAAGCTGGAAATGTAATCGTTCATGGAAAAGCGCCCTACGGATACAGGCTTGAAGAAGTTGATGGCAAAAGTAAATTGCTGGTTAATGAAGACGAAGCCCAGATCGTGAGGATAATTTATCAATGGTATGTTTTTGGCGAGGATAAAAAAGGACCCATGTCTGCCAGGGTCATTGCTCGTCGATTAACCCAGATGGGAGTACCCATTCCCCCGCTGTCTAACAGGAATTCCACAAAATGGTCACGAACTACCGTTGGGCGCATTGTAAGCAGCAAAACCTATATTGGTGTTTGGCATTATGGAAAGAATGGCAGTTCAAATGGACATCGTTTAAGTAACCCCGAAGACTATTGGTTATCTGTGGAAGTCCCTGCTATTGTCGATATGGATTTGTGGGATGCCGCGCAGGAGAGAAAATCCATCAATGTAGCAGCTGCAAAGAAAAATTTAAAATATCAATACTTGATGAATCGAAGGTTGATTTGTGGCGTCTGTGGTTCCAAGATCGCCGCGTGTGGCAGTAATGATGGGTATAAGAATCGCCTGTATTATCGATGCAATGTTGCCCGGGGCTACGATGAATACGAGCGCAAATGCGATAATGCACGGTATTTCAAGGCTGAGGATGTGGACTTTACTATCTGGGAATGGCTAAAGTCATTTATCAGAAACCCAGATGCCATAGATGATGGGATTGCTGAATATCATGAGCATAGGGAACGTGAACAGGCGCCCTTTTTGGAACGCCTTCAAGTTGTTGACGATTTATTGGTTGATCATCGTAATCAACTGCAAAAATTACTCGATATTTATCTTGATGGGAATTTCCCGAAAGAACTGCTTGTTGAGCGAAGACAGAGATTGCAGGATACGGTGGATTCACTTGCTGCAGAAAGAGTTAACCTGATTTCCCATCTTGAGAATAGTGCTCATTCTCCGGAACAATTACAGGCAATCAAGGAGACTGCTTTTAAAGTGGCTGCTGGATTGGATGAAGCGGAAGAGGATTTTGATTCAAGAAAATATATTGTTGAAATGTTGAATGTTTATGCCCGCCTGGTTATTGAAGAGGAAGAAAAGATCGCTTACGTCACCTGTGTCTTTAAAGAAGAGGCTGAACGCTTGTTGATTGTGTCGCCCAATACTTATAGGCGGAGGAAACAAGGAAATCGCAGTCCAGTTTCTGAACGTCAATCGCGCCGTGCGGAGCGTATTGAACTGCGTCAATATAA
>JAJTYX010000233.1:0-4930 GCA_021462865.1 Gammaproteobacteria bacterium
AGCGTGCACCTGACGCTGGGGATTCTGCGCACATCCCAAGCAGTTTCACACGCCTTATCATTTTTCTGGTTGGACGGCTTCGCCGTCTCCGCCCCAGCGCAGGTAACGCAAACCGTTAGGCGTTTGTCTTGCATAATTGAGAAAAAATCACAAAACATCAGATAGGGAGATATTATGAAAAACGATGACTTAACTAAACTAGCGAGATGGATTGTGCCTGGATGGATATCAATACTGACATTTTGCACATTTATCGCTGTTGATGTGATTTTCACAACCGATGGACAGCCCTATTTATTTACTGACCTAAATGAATTTATAAAATCGATATCAGATATTAACGCAGTGTTAATTACAATCTTAATTGCAGCCGCAGGCGTTCCTGTTGGATTCATTATTTATCAAGCATACTTTTTTCTAAGGTGGAATTCACCATTTTCTAGGGATGGGTTGATTTCATTAATACCTGGACGTCTTAAGGATTTAAATAGAAGTACTCTTGATATTAGCATAGAAAAACTATCCATTGATAAAACTTGGCGCAAAAAATTACTGCGCCATCCATTGTACGAAGTTGACCACGGCTTTAAGTGGAGATACATTGAATCACTCTTTCTTCAAGCATGTCAAGAAATAGACTCTAAATTTGGCGGATTAAGTATACATTCAAGGCATCGATATCTTCATGAAGTTGTTCATACACTTGGGGCAAGTATTGGAGCAATATATTTTGGTTTTGGTTCATATTTATTATTCAGATTTTCGAGAGAGGGTCTATCCATTGTTTATTTACTTGGCGCTTTTATATTGATAGGTGGTTTTTTTAGTTTGATACATTACGAAGATAAATGGCGTTATGAATTAGCAGTTGAAAAAAAGAAAATTAACCCAATGGATTCTTCTTACCCAACGTTACATATTCGCATGGGAAAATTGGGCTTTGCATTCCCATCAGCGCAATTTATTATTAGCCTTGTTATTATTGTATTTTTTGCAAGCCCAAAATTAAATCCAAATATTGATGAAACTGACACGATACTAAGAACAATATTTGTTATACTATTTTTGAGCACTTGGAGTATCTCCCAGAGAAAACTCTCGAAACCATTTAGGTATGGCGATGGTATCTGGGCAGTTGGTTCTACCATTCTTGGAATTGTCATCAGAATTTTCCCATCATATTTCTCTTGGATTGACTGGCCATTTTTGGCTACACTAATCACGTTTCTTATTGGCAATCTTATTTTATTTTTGAATCGCAGAAATGCAAACGAAGACATGCTTGCAATTGAGTATTACACATTACGAAGATACCTCGAAAACGAACCTGCAATTATTACCAAAAACGGAGAATAAAATGGAACTTACATGGCAATCAGTTGCGATTATTTTATATTTACTAATTGGATTGTTTATTGCAATTGTTCAAGACACAAAAATAAATGATGGTGGAAAACGAATCCTTGCAACTTGGGCAACTATTGTTTTGTGGCCAAGAACCATTACAAAAAAACGTCTTAATTCAAAATAAACGCCTAACAAAGCGTGCACCTGACGCTGGGGATTCTGCGGCAATCTCAGGCAGTTTTCTACGCCTTATCATTTTTCTGGCTGGACGGCTTCGCCGTCCCCGCCCCAGCGCAGGTAACGCAAGCCGTTAGGCGTTTTCTTCTAAATCATCAATATTGAGATACGCATGAATGATAAGCAATCATCAGACTTTGTTTTAGGAATTGCTGGCAACCTTGTTGCGAGTTTGATTATTGCGCTTGCTAATATTCTTATTGGCAGATTCATTCCCAAGTCCCCACGAGAAATTCTTGATGTTGCATCACTTGTCCTCCCGCTTATTGTTATTTTCATGTTCTTGTACAGGAAAAGAATTAAGAAAATACGGATTGAGCCTCGATTGTGGTTTTTACGAATCCGAGAATCAATTACAAAAACTCCACAGGTAGGACAGGTTAAACAGTTTTTCTACGACTTGATTAGCGGCGTGCGTCAATTTATTACACAGTTATCGAGAATAAAGTTGCCAAGAGTAGAGTTGCCGAGCAAAACTTGGATAAATTACCTTGAAAAAGCGATTAAACCAAGTGTAATAATTGTGACTGTGGTTACTATATTTTTGATTGTTGGTTTTGGGGTTTCAGTTCGTTGGCTATTCGAGCAAAGAATTAAAACAGCAGTACCACCTGTCTATAGTTCCTATCAACAAATTTATGATTTCCTTGCTCCCCAAAACGACACACCCTAAATATTGGCTGATATTCTGGCTTGTTGCCACAACGCTTTTACTATTCCTAATTGGTATTTTAATTCTTGACCCAATATGGAAAACTTATAGCATCCATGTCCCTGGAGAACCAAGCACAAAAGTTGATTTTACTTATCCAGTTGACAGCATTTTTTACATCCGCAATGCCGAAAATGGTTATCGTTGGAGCGCCAAAGTACCAACAAGCATCTGGTTTCACCCTGTCATATCTTGGCTGATTGAAATAATGCCAAAAGCAATACCAGCAAATTGGCGTTACTATCTGATAAGTTTAGTTTCTGCCCCACTTGCTTTGTATTGTGTTTACCGATATGCTCAAAATGTACTTGAAGTTAACACAAACTCCGCGCTTATTCCATTTACTATCTTGGTTTCAGGCGGGTTGAATATGGCGGCTGGCAATGCAGAATCGCCAAGTTTGTTATTCAATACTCTTATTCTTTTATCGGTGGTAGAACGTTTTCCGAATTCGATAAGTCTTTTGGTTGGCGTAATTGCCATCTTGATTAAGCCGAACGCTTTATACATGCTTGCCCCACTTGCCATTTATGGCATCTACGATTTAATCGGCAAAGATTATAAGAATGCATTAAGGTCTCTGCTAATCGTTTTGGGAATTTTATTTACTTGGGGCGGCTGGATTCTATATGTAGATTATATGAGTGGGCAAACTGGCGCATATTGGCAAGCAAGAGAAGTCGCAACTGTGCCTCTTTACGCTGGTTTTCTAACTCTTATTTATCGGATGGTAGAAACTATTGCTCTGGGAAATATCGGTGAAATTCTAAAATATACGACGGCGCTTCTTGTTCCGCTAATAGATTTATGGTTACTTTTGTTAGTGCCTTTTCGCAGTGAAAAGCATCGCCTTGCCAGCATTTCTGGCTTAATAATGCTATTACTTATTTCATTTACAACGAGCAATCCAAACAAAATATTTGTTTATGTCATGACTTTACCAAGTCATATACTAATTGGTTGGTTTATCTTGCAATCAGGCTTTCAGTCATTACAAAGGCAGAGTTCATTTTCAAAAAGTCATAATGTTTTAGCAATAGCCGCCTTTGCGATATACGTTCTTGTTTCAATTGGTATGATTATATTTTTTGTTGTAGGAACACCGCTTGGCTGGTATATTTAGGTCAGCACACGAGTCTTGCACAACACAAAAACGCCTAACAAAGCGTGCACTTGACGGGTGGGATTCTGCGCCATTTTCGGGCATTTTCTACACCTAAACAGAATCCTGCTCTCGGAGTTTTATCTACGCCCGCCCACCCGCAAGTAACGCAAACCGTTGTGCCGCTCCGCCAAGATAGGCGGTTTTCAAAATAAATTCAAGTAAATGGGAGAATAAACATGGCTGAACAATCTATCGTATGTCCGCATTGCAACAAGAAAATTTTGTTGTCAAAAGCACTCACTGGACAAATAGAAGAAAAACTGCGTAAAACTTTTGACGCAGAATTACGGAGTCGGGAAAGAGAAATTGAAAAGGATTTCAAAGAGCAATTAGCCGCTGAAAAACGGCAGGCTGAAAAGAAAGCAAAAGAATCTCTAACCGTTGAACTTACATCATTACGTCAACAGGTTGCGGAAAAAGATGAAGCCATTGAAGAATCTCGAAAGCAAGAACTAGAGTTGCGGAAACAACAACGTGAACTTGAAAAGAAAGAAAAAGCATTAGAGTTAGAAGTTGCCCGCAAAATTGATGAAGAACGGCGTAAGGTTGAAGAAGAAGTTGCGTCTCGTATTGTTGAAGAAAATAGAATCAAAGATATTGAGAAAGAAAAGCAACTTTCTGATTTAAGAAAGCAAATTGAAGATTTAAAGCGGAAAGCCGAACAAGGTTCTCAACAAACGCAAGGTGAAGCAATCGAACTTGAATTAGAAGATTTACTTCGGGTAAATTTTCCTTACGACCAAATTGAACCAGTTGGTAAAGGAATTAAAGGAGCGGATATTTTACAGCGTGTTCACACCACGACTGGACAATTTTGCGGAACAATAATTTGGGAATCTAAAAATACAAAGACGTGGAGCGATGGTTGGCTTGAGAAATTAAAAGATGACCAAAGAACCGCAAAAGCAGAAATCGCAGCCATTGTTACTACTACACTTCCAAAAGATGTTTCTCATTTTTCTTGCATTGAAGGTGTTTGGGTTACAGACTTTTCCACCGTTATTGGAGTTGCGAGCGCATTAAGGGCTAACTTGTCGCAAGTTGCAATCACTAAATTAGCGATTGAAGGCAAAAGCGATAAAATGGAAATGATTTATAGTTATCTTTCAGGTACGGAATTCAAACAAAGAGTCGAAGCCATAGTTGAATCATTTGTCTCAATGAAAGATGACCTTGAACGTGAAAAACGAGCAATGGAATCTTCATGGGCTAAACGCGATAAACAAATTCATAAAGTTATTCATAATGTTTCGGGAATGTATGGTGATATGCAAGGTATTATTGGAGCAAGTTTGCCAAAAATTGACTATCTTGAATTACCTTCGCCCGAAGATGATTCGGTTGAAAACGAATAAAAGAGTCTTGCAAAACAAAAAGCGGCACAACAAAGCGTGCACAGATGAAGTGGGAAGTCAAGGGGGACGAGAAAAATGATTTACACTTCGCTGGAGGGAGAGCGTAAAGCAGCA
>JAJTYX010000234.1:0-1235 GCA_021462865.1 Gammaproteobacteria bacterium
CAACCTTACCAATAAAAAAGTGATTGACGCAATGACTATTGACTCAAATGGAAAAATAAAATTCGCCTCTCCCCTTTTTAAAAACGGTAAAAAATCAAAAAAGAGAGTGATTTTTACTTATTCAGAAACAGCAGTAATGTCATTAAAATACCACGAAAAAGAAAGTCGAATTGTTTTCGATTACTTAGTACCAACCGCTTCAAACCTCGAAGGAATATTTGAATACTACGGACCCTCGCTCAACCGATTTGATGCCTATCAATTGGATAAAAAAAATTGGCAATATCAAACCGATGTTGATGTTCATCTGGACAAAAATCTAAAAGACCGATTCTACAATTCTCCGAAGTAAATGTAATACAGTTAATTTTTATTAACACCAGCCAATTCACGAGTTTAATTTTTTCATTTTAATTAACTTTGAAACATTATTCAAAACTTTAAACCTATGTCTTTAAAACAATCTCTCAGCCTAAAACTTCATCAAAAATTATCTCCACAACAGATTCAATTGATGAAACTTCTTCAACTACCCACCATAGCCCTTGAACAACGCATCAAAGAAGAAATAGAAATGAATCCTGCTTTGGAAGAAGGAAATGAGAATAATGAAATTGACGAGTTTTCAAACGAAGAAGATTTTAACGACGAAGAAAAATCTGATGCTGAAAAAGATTTTAATTTCGACGACTATGTAAATGGCGACGAAATTCCCTCTTATCGTTTGAATGCAAACAACACAAGCAACGACGATGAAAGCAAACAAATGCCCTATTCCGGAGGAAATACATTTCATGACTTGCTTGATGCTCAGATGTTGATGTATGATTTTGATGACGAAGATCAACAAATTGCCAGCTTTTTGATTGGCAGCATAGATGAATCAGGATATTTACGACGCGATTTAAATTCATTAGTTGATGATTTGGATTTCACTCAAAATATCCATACCACAGAAGAACATCTAAAAAAAATACTCTCTGTTATTCAGCAATTTGACCCTGCTGGAGTTGGAGCCAGAACCCTTCAAGAATGTTTACTACTACAATTAAAACGAAAAAAAGAAAACTCACTGGTTCTGCTGAATGCCAAAGAAATTATTCAGAATTATTTTGAAGAATTATCCAAAAAACATTTTGATAAAATTGCTGAAAAATTGAGTATTTCCGATGAAGATTTAAAAGATGTTATTGAAGAAATAACAAAACTAAATCCCAAACCCGGAAGTTCGATGA
>JAJTYX010000235.1:0-1710 GCA_021462865.1 Gammaproteobacteria bacterium
CCGCCGGGCCGTGCCGTCGCCGAGGGGCCGGCCGGCGCGGTGCGCGGGCGCGGCGCCTGGATGATGGTGATCGGCGTGCCCTCGATCGTGCGGCAGCCGCGCTCGGCCGCCTCCTTGGGCGAGATGGCGTCGGTGTAGAGCACCGGCGGCCCCGGGCAGCGGTAGACCTGCGACGCCTCCGTCTGCGCCCTTGCCGCGGCGGCGGAGAGCAGCAGCGCGAACAGCGGCGCCAGCAGCACGGGCAGCGCAGACGGCGCGGGCAGCGCGGATGAAGGGGGTCGGGCCTGGAAGCGCAGGTTCATCGGCTCGGTGCGGCAGGTTCGGGTCGGGCCGGGCCGCGGGCGCCGTCATGGCAAGCGGCCCGCAGGCACCGTCATTGTCACCCAGACCCGGCCTGCCACGGCCCTGCCGTCACAGCGTGTAGTACATCTCGAACTCGAGCGGATGCGTGGTCATGCGCATGCGCGTGACCTCCTGCATCTTCAGCTCGATGTAGGCGTCGATGTAGCCGTCGGTGAAGACCCCGCCCTTGGTCAGGAAGGCGCGGCCGCGGTCGAGGTACTCGAGCGCCTGCTCCAGGCTGTGGCAGACGGTGGGGATCTTCGCGTCCTCCTCGGGCGGCAGGTGGTAGAGGTCCTTGGTCGCCGCGTCGCCCGGGTGGATGCGGTTCTCGACGCCGTCCAGCCCCGCCATCAGCAGCGCGGCGAAGCCGAGGTAGGGGTTCATCAGCGGATCGGGGAAGCGCGCCTCGATGCGCCGGCCCTTGGGGTTGGCGACGTAGGGGATGCGGATCGATGCTGAGCGGTTGCGCGCCGAGTACGCCAGCTTGACCGGCGCCTCGAAGCCCGGCACCAGGCGCTTGTAGCTGTTGGTGCCCGGGTTGGTGATCGCGTTCAGCGCGCGCGCGTGCTTGATGATGCCGCCGATGTAGTAGAGCGCGAACTCCGAGAGGCCGCTGTAGCCGTCGCCGGCGAAGAGGTTCTTGCCGTCCTTCCAGATCGACTGGTGCACGTGCATGCCGCTGCCGTTGTCGCCGACCACGGGCTTGGGCATGAAGGTCACCGTCTTGCCGTAGCTGTGCGCGACGTTGTGGATGACGTACTTCTGCAGCTGCAGCCAGTCGGCGCGCTGCACCAGCGTGCTGAAGCGGGTGCCGATCTCGTTCTGGCCCTGGCCCGCGACCTCGTGGTGGTGCACCTCGACCGGGATGCCCAGCGACTCGAGCACGAGGCACATCTCCGAGCGCATGTCCTGGAAGCCGTCCACCGGCGGCACCGGGAAGTAGCCGCCCTTCACGCCCGGCCGGTGCCCGCGGTTGCCGCCCTCGATGGCCGCGCCGCTGCTCCAGGGCGCCTCCTCGGAGCCGATCGAGACGAAGCAGCCCGACATGTCGACGTTCCACTGCACCTGGTCGAAGATGAAGAACTCGGGCTCGGGGCCGAAGTAGGCGGTGTCGCCGATGCCGCTGCTCTTCAGGTAGGCCTCGGCGCGCCGCGCCAGGCTGCGCGGGTCGCGCTCGTAGGGCTTGCCGTCGCCGGGCTCGAGCACGTCGCAGCTGAGGATCAGCGTCGGCTCGTCGAAGAAGGGATCGATGTTGGCGGTGGTCGGGTCGGGCATCAGCAGCATGTCGGAGGCCTCGATGCCCTTCCAGCCGGCGATCGACGAGCCGTCGAAAGCATGGCCGGAGCTGAACTTGTCCTCGTCGAATGC
>JAJTYX010000236.1:0-36687 GCA_021462865.1 Gammaproteobacteria bacterium
CCAGGAGGGCAGCAGCCGGCGTAACCCGTAGCGACGAGCACAGGGACGTGCGAGGAGCGGCGCTCGGCGGGCACCGGGCCACCACATCACCCGCACCTGCCGGATGAGGACACAGGCAGATCCGCCAGCGGATTCCGCGAGGAACCAACGTCTCGACTTCGCAAGCGTCCCCACAGAAGCGCGAAGAACCTTGTTTGATTACGATCCGGTCCGGGGTGCGCCAAGTCCGGCCCGGACGTCGCTATACTGCGCCCGGACCGATCAACGTGGACCGGGCGTGGACGGCGGATGGCTCTGACATGGGAGGAGATCGCGGCTCGCGATCCCCTGCGACTCAATCTCGGCTGCGGGAACGGCTGCCACCCCGACCGCCGTTATCCGAACTACGTATGCGTGGACCTGCGCCCGCAGGCGCCGTGCGCGGTGCGTCACGACCTGACTCACCCGCTGCCGCTGCCCGATGCCTGTGTCGAGCGCATCGTCTCGGAGCATTTTCTCGAGCACATGGACCGCGGGAGCGTTATTGCGATCTTCGCGGAATGCTTCCGCGTGTTACGCCCCGGCAGCCTCGCCCGCTTTGCCGTGCCCGATTATCTTCATCCGCGCTATCGCCACTGCCTCGACCTGGGCCACGACCCGCGGCGCCGTGACCACATCGTGCTCACGACCAGGCCGTTGATCGAGGAGTTGGTCGCGGCATCCCCGTTCGGTAAAGCGCAGTTTCATCACTTCTGGCAGGACGGGCAGTTCGTCGAACAGCCGATCGACTACGAGCTCGGCTACATCCGTCGTACGCCGGAGCACGATCCCCGCAACCGCAGTTCCGGGTGGCGCGAGCACGTCGGGCGCATCGTGCGGGACGTCGGTGAATACATGCGCCACGGGCCCCGCACCACGGCGACGCACCGTGATACGCGCCGCTATCATCGGCTGTACGTGACGAGCCTCGTGTTCGACCTGCTGAAGGAGTAGGTTCTGAGCACTCTGCGCGCCAGTTCCTCCGCCGACGGCATGGGAAACGAGCTTCAGCCGCGATCGTCCAGCAGCGCACTGCCTGTACAGGGGGCGTAACGGAAAACGCTGCGCTGATCGCGCAGGCCTATTTCCTACCCCGCAAGCAGCGCCGCTGCGGCAAGCAGCGCGTTGCGGAGCACGAGCCAGCCGTTGAGCCGCTGCGGTTCGTCGCCGCAGCCGCAATCGATCAGCCGCCGCCCGCGCGCCAGGTTGACCGCCATCGCGGCGCCGTAGATGCCGAACAGCAGCGCCGCCGCCTGGCCTGCCTGCCGGACTCCGGCGAGGAGCCCCACGCCGAGCGCCAGTTCGACCCAGGGCAGGGGTGCCGCAAGTCGCAGCGCGAGGCGCGGCGGCAGCAGGCGGTAGTCGAGGACGGTTCCGTCGAAGCGGCGCCGGTCGCGCAGCTTGCCGATGCCCGCCGCGGCGAGCAGCGCGGCGAGTGCGACCCGGACGAGCAGACCGAGGAACGATTCCATGGCGCGGCAATTCTGCAGCCCGACCGGGCAAAGCTGCTATATATTAAGGGCAGATCCTGACGGTCCGGCCTCTGCCCGGGCCGTTCGAGCAACAAGAATTCGAGGGGTCGACATGGCAGCCGCCGGCAAGATTTTCGACACGAAGCACATCCGCAATATCGCGCTGGTGGGCTCCACCGGGTCGGGCAAGACGACGCTGCTGGAGGCGATGCTCCAGCGCACCGGCATGATCCGCGAGGCTGGCAGCCTGGCCAGGGGCACCACGGTTTCGGACTTCACGGCGCAGGAGAAGCGCCTGCAGCACTCCCTCGACACGGCCGTTTGCCACGCCGAGCATGAGGGGGTGCTGATGAACATCATCGACACCCCGGGTAATCCCGATTTCATCGGCCGCGCGATGAGTGTGCTGCCCGGCGTGGATACCGCTGCGATCGTGATCAATGCCCAGGTCGGTGTGGACACCGTGACCCGCAGCCTGATGAGTTTCGCCGCGCAGAAGAAGCTCTGCCGGCTGATCATCATCAACCGCATCGATGCCGATGGCGAGCACCTCGAGGCGATACTCGGCGATATTCGCGAAGCATTCGGCCCGGAGTGCCTGCCGCTGAACCTGCCTGCGGAACGCGGGACGAGCGTGGCCGACTGTTTCTTCGAGCTGTCGGACAAGAAGCCCGACTTCTCCAGCGTGGCGACCGCTCATACCAACATCGTCGACCAGGTCGTCGAACTCGACGAGAAACTGATGCAGTTGTACCTGGAGCAGGGCGAGGAGCTCGGCGTGGAGCAGTTGCACGACTCCTTCGAGAGTGCGCTGCGCGCCGGTCATCTCGTGCCGGTGTGCTTCGTCTCCGCGCAGACGGGCGCGGGCCTGCGCCAGTTGCTCCGGATACTCGCGACGCTCATGCCGGACCCGACGGAGGGCAATCCGCCGGAGTTTCTGCAGGGCGAGGGAGCAGCCGCGCGTGTCGTGCCCGTGCAGCCCGATCCGGCCGCACATTTCGTCGGCCACGTATTCAAGATCAACGTCGACCCCTACGTCGGACGGCTCGGCGTGTTCCGGGTGCACCAGGGCACGGTCAGGTCCGGCGACCAGGTGTTCATCGGCGAGCGGCGCAAGGGGTTCAAGGTGGCGCACCTGTACCGCCTTCAGGGATCCCAGACGAGCGAAATCCCGCAGGCGGTGCCGGGCGACATCGTGGCCGTATCGAAGGTGGACGACCTGCACTTCGACGCCGTGCTGCATTCGAGCCATGACGAGGACCAGTTCCACCTGCATCCGCCGGGACTGCCGATGCCGATGCACGGTGTGGCCATCGCGCCGGCGCGGCGTGGTGACGAGAAGAAGCTGTCGGATGCCCTGCACAAGATGATGGCGGAAGACCCGAGCCTGCGTGTCGAGTTCAACACGCATTCGAACGAGACGGTGCTGCGCGGGGTAGGCGAACTGCATGTGCGTCTGGTGCTGGAGCGAATGCGGGAGGAGTTCGGGCTGGAGGTGAGCACCCAGCCACCGAAGATTGCTTACCGGGAAACGATTACGCGCAAGGCGGAGGGCCACAGCCGCCACAAGAAGCAGACCGGCGGCGCCGGCCAGTTTGGTGAGGTGTACCTGCGCGTCGAACCGCTCGCGCGCGGCGCAGGCTTCGAGTTCGTGGACGAAGTCGTCGGTGGCGCGATTCCGGGGCAGTTCATCCCGGCAGTGGAGAAGGGGGTACGCCAGGTGCTCGCCGAGGGCGCGATTGCGGGCTACCCGCTGGAGGACATCCGAGTGACCGTCTACGACGGCAAGCATCACGCGGTGGACTCGAAGGAGGTGGCCTTCGTGTCCGCCGGTCGCAAGGCCCTGCTGGACGCGATCGCCAGGGCGACGCCGATCGTGCTCGAACCTGTCGCGAAAGTGCGCATTACGGCGCCGGCGGATTTCGTCGGCGATATCTCCGGCCACCTTTCCGGGCATCGCGCCCGGATCAACGGCAACGAAACCGCAAGCGGCAACCAGGTCACCATCAACGCCGAGATTCCCGAAGCGGAGTTGCGGGACTATCAGACCCGGCTCAAGTCCATCACCGGCGGCAAGGGCAGCTACACGGTGAGCTTCGATCACTACGCCAGCGTGCCGCCCAATGTGCAGAAGGCCCTGATGGAAGCATTCAGGCCAAGGACCGAGGAGTAATGCAGGTCGCGGCCTGCATCGGCACTACAGCACCCGGCAGAAGAACGCCTTGAGGTAACGCGTTTCGGGGATGGCGGGATGGATGGGGTGATCGGGTGCCTGGCCGCCGGCTTCCAGCACCTGCACGAACCGGTTCTCGTGACGCGCCGCCTTCTGGATGGCGAGCATGAGATCATCGGCGGGCAGATGCCATGAGCACGAGCACGAGACGAGGATCCCGTCGCGCGCAAGCAGCCGTAGCCCGAGCTGGTTGAGCTTGCGGTAGGCGGCCTCGCCCTTGGGGATCTGTTTCTTGCGCTTGATGAACGCCGGCGGATCGAGGACGACGACGTCGAAGCGTTCACCCGCGGAATGCAGTGCCGCGAGCGCTTCGAACGCGTCGTCCCTGCGCGTGCGGACCGCCAGGCCGTTGTCCGCAGCCGCGGCCGCCGTAGCTGCGAGCGCGGTGGCAGATGCGTCCACGCAGAGCACGTCCGCGGCGCCGGCACGGGCCGCCGCGAGACCCCAGGCGCCGACATAACTGAATACATCCAGCACGCGCCGGCCGGGCACGTACTTCAGGAACGCGCGCCGGTTCGCCGCCTGGTCGAAGAACCAGCCGGTCTTCTGGCCCTCGGCCAGCGGGACGTGGAAGCGTACGCCGTTGTCCTCGACGAGGATCTGATCCGGCACCGCGGTTGCATCCGCGCCCTCGACGCAGGCGGGAAGTCCTTCGAGATCACGCGCGCCACCGTCGTTCTTCCAGATGAACTGTGTCGGCGCAATGACCTCGGCAACTGCTGCGACGATCTCTGCCTTCATGGCTTCCATCGCTGCGGTGGCAGTCTGGCCGACGATGACATCACCGTACCGGTCGAGCACCAGCCCGGGAAGTTCGTCGCCTTCGCCGAACACCAGGCGGTAGAAGGGTTGTGGATAGAGCCGCTCCCGCAGGCCGAGCGCATTGCGCAGGCGCGAGAGGAGCAGTTCCCGGCCCGGTGGTCGCGCGGCATCGCGCGAGAGAATGCGCGCGCAGATCAGTGCGTGCGGGTTGACGCCGGCATGGCCGAGGAACCGGTCCCGCGCAGACACCACCCGCGCCAGGGCGCCGGGCGTGAACGCGGTCAGCGGGGTCCGGCCCGTGTCCACCTCGTTGGAGAAGACCCACAGGTGTCCGGCCTCGATACGCCGCTCTTCGCCGCGTTTGAGGCGCAACTCGGGGAGTTCATTGGGCGCGCCGGCATTGGTCATGGGCGCGCAGTCTACACGTACCGGGCGGTGGTCTCAGCCGGTTGCGGCGGCCTTCGTCCCGCTCTCAGCGTCGAGCGCACGCGGGAACAGCACCTTGTCTTCCTTGTACATGTGTTCCCGCAGGTCCTGATCGAAGTGGGCGAGTTCTCCAAGCAGCTCGCGCCACGGTGCGCTGGCGTCCGCGGCCGCCGTGAAGTCGTCGGTCAGCGAGCGCATTCTGCGCAGCGTCTTCACCGCGATCTCGTGCTCGTTTTCCATGCACGCAATCGGACCGCCGACCGCGCTGCCGCAGCGGGTCGGGGTAATGCTGCCGCGCGTTGCGAGATCCCGCACCATCGGGAACAGCGCCTCTTCTTCGTGGTTCAGGTGTCCAACGAGTTCTGCGGCGATGACCTGCATCTCCCGGTCCAGCTCGGCGTGACGTTCATCGCCGGGCGTGGCAGCCGCCAGCGCGGTGGTCATGCGGGTCAGCCTGGGCAGGGCCTCACGCAGGTACTGGTGATGCACCTGCTCGATGTGCCCTACCAGATCGAGGAGCGGCATCGCCTCGAACGGTGCGATGTCGCAAGGCGGGACTTCGTCGGGCACGTTCGCCGCCTCGAGCATCATGACCAGGATCGCGGGGTTGAATCCGAAGGTCCAGCACAGTTCCCCGACCATCACGTCCGGGTCGTCGCCTTCGCGGAAGAGGCCGGTCGACATCAGCGTGCGCATCAGCCCCGGCGGGCCGGCCTGAAGCTCCGAGACCCTGGTGCGGGCATTCAAAGTCAGCATTCTGCGTTCTCCCCGGTGATCCGCCACGACGCCTGCACGGCGCCGGCAGATTGGTCCATCTGCGGGGAAAATGCCCGAGGGCACCGCGACGGGTACATAAGGGTTTACCGCGGTGGCGCTGCGGTCGGGGGCTCAGCCGGCGCCGGCGAGTGGTGAGCGCTCCTCGTGTTCACGCGCCTGTTCGGCCCAGCGGTCCCGCAGCGGGCGGGTGGCGGCCCCCCCGACCCGCACCGCGAGATTGGCGAGTTCCGCCGGCGACATCTGCGCGATCTGCGCAAAACGGGTGATGCCCGCCGCGCGCAACTTCTTCTCCAGGCCGCGCCCGATGCCCCGGATCTGTCGCAGATCGTCGCTGGCGCGGTCGCGCTGCGGCGGAGGAGCCGGCGGCGCGTGGATGCCGGCCGCAGCGCGTTCGCGCTTCTGCTGCAGGTGCAGGGCGAGCGGGGCGATGCGGTACTTCCACCGGTGCAGGTCCTGTTCCAGGCCGGTGGCCCGGGCGTCGCTCTCGCGCAGCGCACACTCGAGTTCGTGGATGCGCGCGTCGCGGTCGGCCAGCTCCGCGCGCCGCGATCCGCCGGTCGGCCTGTCCCCGGATTCCGTGGCCTGTTCCGGGGCTGCCCCAGCTCCGCTTTCTGTCGCAGCGGCGGGCAGCGCCTGCAACCGCTGCGTGCGGGCAACGAGCTCATCGCGTTCGATACGCAGCACGGCGCGTTCACTCTCGAAGGCGCTCAGGCCCTCGAGCGCCGCGTGGAGCTCGGATCGGAGCGAATGCTCCTGGCGTTGCAGGCCGCCGAGCGCTTCGTCCTGCTCCGCCAGTGTGCGCGAGAGCTCTGCAACCCGCAGGCGCAGGTCCGCGGCCTCGGCGGTGGCCGCATCGAGCAGCTTCGCCTCTTCGACGCCCCGCGCGAGTACGGCCTGCAGGTTCCGGCGCAGATCGTCCTCGGTGGCGCGGTGGCGCAGCATCACATCGCGCGCTGCACGCAGCCGGCGGCGATACCGCTCGCGCAGCGCCGTGAGTTGCTCGCTGTGACGTTCGCGCGGCACGAAGCGCGTCTCCGTGCGCAGCTGGAAAAGAACCCAGCCGAGGAGGGTGCCCGCCACCAGTGCGGCGGTGAAGAACAGCAGGGCGGTGGCGTAGTTCAACGACAGCATCGGGAAGGGCGGGCGCACAGCACGGCGGGCATGCCGCCCGAGCCCGGAATGCTAGAGGAGATCGGTGGCGGGTCGCGCAGAGCGCAGTCACGCTTCGGCCCGTCGGCGCGTGACATAAGGGATCACGATCACGCGCGCCCCGGGCGCTGCCTGGCGTTACGCGTTATGTTGCTTCAGGTCTGCCCGGGAGTGCCGGGTGCAGCGGAGGCGCGGCGCGCATCGGTGAGCCGACGTTGCTGCTCGAGGTGGAAGTCCAGGGTGTGGCGCGTCTCGATGAAGCTCCTGCGCCGGCTCAACGTCCCGTACCACTCGCGCAGCCGCGTGCACTCGGTGGGCCAGGTTGCACCGGCAAGTTCTTCGTACACCGCGAAACGCTCGAAGAACGGCAGGAACTGGAAATCCACCAGGGACGGATTGCTGCCCATCCAGCAGGGACCCGGGCCGAGTTTGCGCAATCCCTCTTGTTCCATGAAGCGCATAACATCTGCGAGCTTGTCGCGATTCACGACGAGCTTCTCGCTCTGGTCACGCTCGGCCATCAGCCGGTGGGCCGCGGGCAGGAAGCGCGTCTCGCAGTAGTCCATCCAGATGCGTGCCTGGGCGCGACCCCAGGGATCGGCCGGCATCAACGGCGGCTGCGGGAACACTTCGTCCAGGTACTGGTTGATGATGGCCGACTCGTACACGACCCGCCCGTCATGGCGCAGCACGGGTACCTTGCCGTAGGGCGAGACTTCGTGAAACCACGCCGGCCGGTTGAAGACGTCGATCTCGTGCAGTTCGAACTCGACGCCCTTTTCGATCAGCACCATGCGTGCGCGCTGCGCATAGGGACAGGCTGCGAAGCTGAACAGTTCGATCTGCGCCATGCGCGACAGTTTAGCAGGCCGGCCGATCAGGCCGCGTTGTGGAAACTGCGCAGGGTGGCTCCGAGGCGGCCGAGATCGATCGTCGCGACGCTTGGCGGCAGGCTGCGCACGATCTCGGTGGCGCCGTTGGCGGTGACGACACGCGGGTCGGCGAGCGGGCGGCGCGCGCCGTCGTGGGTGACGACCAGGTGCGGTTGCAGCGGGTGGCGCGGTTGCTGCCCGCACACGACGCCGAGCCGACCGTCGGACAGCTCCAGCAGCGTGCCGACCGGATACAGGCCCAGTGCGCGCACGAGCTCGTTGACCAGCGCGGAGTCGTAGCGCTCGGCGCGCAAGGCATCGAGCTGACGCAGCGCTGCATGCGGGGAGATGGCGGCCGCGTAACGCCGGTTCAGCGTCATGGCGTCATAGGCATCCGCGATCGCCGCCAGCCGCGCGAACAGCGGGATCTGCGTGCCACGCAGCTGATGCGGATAACCGCTGCCATCCGTGCGTTCGTGATGCCCGGCGATCATCTCCAGGGCACGCGGCGACAGATCGCTGCCGGCGACGAGTTCCATGCCGCGCTCGACGTGCCGGCGCACGTACGCCTGTTCGGCCTCGTGGAGCGCCAGCGGCTTGGCGAGGATCGGTACCGGCACGGCGATCTTGCCGATGTCGAGCAGCAGGCCACCGGCCGCCATGCCGCGCAGTGCGGGACGATCGAGGCCGATCTGCCGGCCGAGCGTGACCGCGACCACGGCCGTGCCGACAGCGCGGCGGTAGAGGTAACCGCCGTACTCCTCCAGCCGCAGTGCGAGATGCAGCGTGTCGGCATCGCTGCACACCTGGTCGGCAAGCAGGGTTGCACAGGCGCCGACGGCTGCAACGTCCACCTTGCCCTGCCGGCGTGCGTCGCGAACGATTACCGCGATCTCATGCAGCGCGTCCTGTAACAGGCGCCGCGCTGCGTTGAGCGGCGTGGCCGGACGAGCGGGCGGCACGCCCGGAGGCTTCGTCAGGCGCTCGCCGATCGCCACGTCGCCGAGGGCCGGGTCCACGTAGACATAGGCGCAGACCTGGCGCAGTTGCTCGATCTGGTCCTGGCCGGTGATGAGGAAGCCGGCGTCCTGGAACGGCGAATGCAGCCAGGACCGATCCAGTTCAGCCACGTACATGCCGGGCTGGAGGAACTCGGTCCGGATGGGAATTAGCCGTTGGGCCGGTGACGGACCCATGGGTGTTCTCTATATATTCTTTATTTTTCTGCCACCTGCACTCTAACAACCGGCCGGTGCCGAAACTGTGACGCGGTGCACGGCCGACCGGCACGAGCCGATTATGCCAAACCGTGGCGGGGGTGTTGCCGCCGCTCGCTTCCGTGCACCCGGCGGCGGCCGGGTGCCGGTGGATTCCGGCCGCACAGGCTCGCCATAATGCACCATCAGTTCAGATGACAGGCCGCCATGGACCGAACCAGATTGCAGCAATTGCTCGAGCAGTTGCACCAGGAACTCACCGGCGCCACGACCGTCGATCCGGAGTCGCGCCGGATGCTCGACCAGGCGTTACGGGATATCCGGCTGGTGACCGAGCATGCGCCAGAGGAGATGCCGGAGGGCGCCACTGCGCAACTGCGCGAGGCGGCGCTGCGTCTCGAAGCCGGGCACCCGCGGCTGGCCGGAGTGCTCGGCCAGCTCACCGATACGCTCGCCAAGCTCGGCATCTGACCCGGTTCGCCGGCCGCACGCCGCTGCCGAACGCGACGGCGGAGCGCGGCGGGCACGGCCGGGCCCGCCAGCTTCGTAATGAGTTACCCGGTCGGGAGCGGGATCACGGCTGCTTGTCCGGCAAGGCCGGTAGCGCGCGCAGGTAGGTCGCGATCGCGCTGCGGTCCTCGCCGGTGAGTTGAGAAGTATTCTCGTCGATGACCTGCCCCATGCCGGCGCCGGCGAAATCACCGTCCGGGAGCATGCCGATTTCGAGAAACAGCTCGAGATCCGGGGCCGACCACGTGCCGATGCCGTCTGCCTCGTGCGGGGTGACGTTCGGTACCGAGTCCTTCTTCACACCGCTCGGGCTGCCGGCGAGTTCGCGGTCGGCGATCAGCGCGCCGAAGCGGCTGCGCGGCGTATGGCATTGCCCGCAGTGGCCGAGATGGCGCACGAGATAGGCCCCGCGATTCCAGCTGTCGTCACGCGACGGGTCTGGCGCGAAGCGCCCTGCCTGGAAGTACAGCAGCTTCCAGGCTCTTGCGGCCAGCCGTGAGCGCAGGTACCACGGCAGCTCGTGGGCCCGATTCGCCTGGCGGACTGCCGGCAGCGAGAACAGGTACGCCTTGATGTCGAGCGCGTCGTCCGTGGTCATTCCGGTGTAGGACGGAAAGGGAAACGCCGGAAAGTAGGACGCGCCGTCCGGACGAATCCCATCGTGCAATGCCGCGACGAACTGCGTATCGCTCCAGTTGCCGATGCCGGTCTCACGGTCAGGCGTGATGTTCGGCGAGTAAAACGTGCCGAATGCGCTCTTGATCGCGCGGCCACCGGCGAACGGCACGGCGTCTTCGCGGTCCTCCGTGTGGCAACCTGCGCAGCCGGACGCGGCGGTCAGATAGCGGCCGCGTTCGACCGCGGATTGCGCGCTGGCGGACAGTGCCACGAGCAGCAGCCCGCCAGCGGTGGCCAGGGAGCAGAACCGGCGGAACACCGCGGCGCGGCTCACATGCTCTGCTCTTCTTTGCGGTATCGGTCGTGGCAGCCCTTGCAGCTGTCAGCGACGGGCTTCATGGCTTTGCCGATGGCAGCCTTGTCGCCGGTTCTGATGGCGTCGCGCAGCCCGGCAGTGGCGAGTCTCGACTGCTCGACAGCCTTGGCGAACTTCTCCGGTTCCTGCCAGATTGCCGGCAGGGCCTCGGTTCGTCCGACGTCCGAACCGGCAGGAAACAGCACGCCCATCTGTTCACCACCGACGGCGAGTGCCTCGGCGTGGCTCAGCAGGAATTTCTCATGCTCGACCCTGCCGGTGAAGATCAGTGTGATGGCGTTGATGTGGCCGGCCATGGTGCTCATGACCGCCTTGCGATACTTGATGGCGTCCTCCGGTGTGGCGGCATGGGCCGTGGCGGCGGCCAGCAGCAGGGCGACAGATGCGATCAGAAGAGTACGACGCATGGACAGGCTCCATTCAGGGGCAATGCGGGAAGCGCGCAGAATAGCAGGAGCGCGGGCCACCGCGCTCTCAGGATTGCTTTGCTACGACGAGCAGGGGTTGGCGCGCGATCAGGGCGCGGGGGCGCAGCGCCAGGTGGCCGGATCGCAGCGGATGGTGCCTGGTTGCGCCGCCGCGCGCGGAGCTGGCGGCGCTGGTGGAGCCGTGCGCGCGGATCCGGCATCCACCCGGATCGCGCCGCGCGTACTGTTGGTTTCGCAACCGCTGGCGACCTGGTAGTTCCAGCCGCCGATGTCGAGCGCACGGACCTCGGTGTTGCCGTCGGGGCAGTCAGCCAGCGCGACCCCGACATCGACTGCGAGCGGAGTGCTGCGCGAGCCATACACCGGGCCGAGCGTGCTGAAGCCTTCGTAGACGCGCACCTGAATCTGCGACTGCGGCGTGGTGACGGTCTGCGGGGCAGCGGCTGGTGGCTGCTGTGGCCAGGCGAGCACCGGCCAGAGCAGGGCGACAGTCACCTGCCAGGGGCGCCGGCGCAACCGGCTGGCGCGGATCATGTGGTCGAGCGTCATGCGGGCAGGTTAGCACCACCGGCACCGGGTGCGCCGGACGCCGATCACGGACCGGCCGCGAATCGCCCTGTGCTCAGGGCGGCGGCCAGGTCGAGCCGGTCGCCGCGTGACTGCTGCGGGTGTAGGGATTCATGCAGGCGGAGATCTCGAGCAGCCCGTTCTGGTCGAGCAGTGTGATGTGCTTGCGGTCGGTCTTGACCAGTCCGCTTTTCTGGAACCGCGCCAGGATGCGACTGACGGTTTCCGGGGCGAGGCGCAGGTAATTGGCGATGTCCTGTCTGGACATCGCGAGATCGAGCGCGGCGGCCGGCTTGCGCGCGCGGTGCAGGCGTGCCGAGACCATGACCAGGAATCCCGCGAGGCGCTCCTCGGCCGTGAAGTCACCGGCGATGCTGCTGGTTCCCAGCACGTCGCGACTCATGGCGCGCAGCAACTGGGTCTGCAGTTCCGGGATGTCCCGGCTGAGGCTCGTCAGTACGCTGAAGGGCAGGCAGCAGAGCACGCTCGGTACCAGTGCCACACAGCTCGAAACGCAGCGCTCCGGGTAGATGGCATCGCTGCCGATGAGTTCCCCGGGGAAATGGAATGCCATCACGTGCTCGCGGCCGCCGGAGTCCACCGCATAAGTCTTCAGGCAGCCGGTGCGGACCGCGAAGAGATTGCGGAAGGGATCGCCGACCCGGTACAGGTGTTCGCCGACGCCGATGCGCCGGCACCGTGGCATCGCTTCCTCGAAGCGCCTGATTTGCACTTCGTTCAGTGCGCCGGGCAGGCAGGACAGCGCAACTACGCAGCTGCCGCAGTGAGGCCGGCCGACATCGGTCGCACAGGCTGCCGGCTCGGTGACGTCACCCGGCTGCACGGCCGGCTCGGGTGAATCGGGCTTGCCCTGCATCTGAAACCGTCCGTTACTGGTGTCTTCGCAACGGCGATCATCTCAGCAGGGCGCCCCGGTGGGTCTATAAGGGATACTCCGTAACAGGCTCGCGGCGTGTCAGCGCGCTGCGACCTGGAAGCGGCGCAACGCGAGCATTGGCAGCGAGAACAGGGCGAGCCCGGCCAGCAACAGGCCGAGCACGGAGGGCAGCACCCGCAGCCAGGCTGCCCGTGCGCTCTCGGGCTGATACCGGAACTGCGGGAACGTGTCGTAATCGCCGGGCCGCAGCGGTTCGCGCTTCAGGAAGCGCTCTGCAAAATACGCATTCCACTCCACCCGGAAACGCGAGACCTGCTCGAGGAAATCCTGGTAGCGGCCGGTGCTCGTGCCAGAGATCTCGTTCAGCGCAAGCTGCGTCATGATTGCCGGTGACGCGAACTGGAACCTCTGTACCAGTTCCTCCTGTCGTGCGGTCTGTTCGCGAAAGCGCTCGTAGAGCGGCAGCAGGGCTTTCTCGATGCTGGCCGCGTTGGCCTGGGAGAGCGTAAGAAAATCCATCGCCCGCTGATCGCCGACCGGCACATAGTCCATGTGTTCGGAGTAGAACCGGTCGAGGGTCTGCTGCATCGATTTCTCGTTCGCCGTCTGTGCCTCGCGCGCGGCGACGATCAGGTCCATGCGGGAGGGTGCCGGGTAGATGGTCGTCGCGAGAAGACTCACCAGGGTCGGAATGACGACGACGAGCACGAGCCAGGCGCCGGCAAGCACGGTGCCGTTCGTCGCCGAACTGCGTCCGTAGACATTCACCAGCACGGCCAGCGCGAACCAGAAGATGCTGTAGAGCACCGTCACGGCGAGCCATCCGGCGAACCGCAGCCAGGTTTCCGGGCGGCCGAGCCCGGTGCCGACGCCGAGCAGGGCAAGCAGCCCGAAAACCGTCACGACCCCGAGCAGTATCATCGCTCGCGCCGCGACCTTCGAGGCGAGCAACTCCCGCAGTGAGATCGGATGGGCCATGATCATGGCGAGCGTGCCGCGCTCCTTCTCGCTGGAGAGCAGGTCATAGGTCATGGCGAGGATGAAGATGGGCAGCAGGAAGATCACCACGAACGCGATGTCGAGCGGCCCCGTCTGCAGGTTCAGCGGATTCTCGACCTCGAGCTGCTTCATCGTGTCGAGCGTCGTACCCATGCTGACTGGCAGGTAGTTGAGCTGCACGTCGCTCTGGCCGATCGCGAAGGCCGCGAGTCCCGTCGGTGGCAGCGCCGCGAAGACCGCGGTTTCCGCGCCGACGGCGCCCGCGTTGGTGCCCTGCGGCGGCCCTTGGCCGGGGCCGTGGCGGACCATGGCAAACTCGTAAGTGCCGCCGGTCGCCGCGACCTTCGCCGCGTAGGCCTCGGTATCCGCACGCATCCGTGCACGCGCGCCGTCCTCGTAAGCCGCGGCATCCGCGGCACCCTTCAGCTGCCGCTCCACGCTGCGCGCGCCGGTCCAGGCCGCAAAGCCCAGCGTGACGACGAGCAGGGCGAGGATGGTCCACCACGCACCACCGCGCGCGATCATGCGCGTTTCGTGAGAAATGATCAGCCGTTGCATCAGCTTCGCTCCATGCTCATTCGCCGTGTCGCCTGCCAGGCCAGCGCAACGGCCGCGATCAGCCACGCGCCCAGGATGCCGAAATTGCCGGCCTGGGCGGCCATCGTGGCCGCGAGGGCGGGCGGCTCGTAGCGGTAGGGCGGCACGATCGCGAAGACCTCTTCATTGGCGACCATGTAGTTGGTTGCGTCATTGACGCCGTTGAGGTCGACCGCGGCCTTCGACAGGTAGTCGTTCATCCTGAAGACCATGTTGTGGCGGAAATCTTCGGCATCCGTCGTGAACTTGTTGTGCTCGATGAGGCTGGTGCCGGCCAGGCCCATCGAAACCGATCGCAGCGGCAGGGTCGGCGCGAGGATGCCAAGCCGGTCCTGCAGCCGCTGCTGCGACAGGTAGAGATCGCGGACCTGGCCGTAGTGCAGATCGAAAACCGGCTGGTCGATCTCCTCCAGTTTCTGCATTCGCAGTGCAGTCCAGTAGACCGGCAGATCCTCCACGCGCGAGACCTGGTACTTGCGGAACAGTTCGCCCTGGTAACGACCGAGCTTGGCGTAGGGCGACACGCCGTCGATGCCGCGCGTCTGGTGCGCTTTCATCTCCGCCATGAACGTGCCGAACGCAGGCACCGGGTACTCGACCCTGGAGATCTCTGTTGCGGCCTTCGGCATGATGAACGCGGTGAAGGCCCAGAACCCCACCATGATCATGAGCGCTGCGCGCGCGGTGCGTGCCCACGCGGATACCGCCAGGGTCAGGAACAGGAATATGCCGGCGTAGAGCAGGTAGGCGGCCGCCAGCAGTGCAACCCGCAGCGTCACTCCGCCGCCGACTGTCTGCAATCCGGTTGCGGCGAGAAAGACTCCCCCGGCGACCAGGCAGGGCACCACGACCAGCAGCACGGCCGCGGCCAGCCCCGTCGCCTTGCCCCACAGCAGGCTGGTGCGGCTGACGCCCATGCTCAGCACCTGGCGCAAGGTGCCGTCCTCACGTTCGCCGGCAAAGGCGGTAAACCCGAGGAAAATGATCAGCAGCGGCAGGAGCACCTGCAGGATCATGGCGCCATTGAGCTCGCCGAAGCGCGCCACCGCGCTGGTGTCGGAGGCGGGCCTGCCGATGGCGAAATTCTGCTTGTGCGCCTCCATGAAAACCGTGGTGCCCGCGTAACTGGTGATGCCGCTGTCGAAAAACGCCAGCGGGCCGAGCGGCTTGAACGCGTAGTTGCCGTAGTGCGCTGCGCTGTGCGGGTTCTTGTCGCCCTGCCTGAGCCACTGGCTGTTGCTCTCGCCCTGCGCGGTCGACTGCACGGCGGTGTAGGCGGCGAAGCGCTGCCAGCCGGCGAGAATGGAGGTGAGGAGCAGCAATACCATCAGCGCAGCGGTCCACCTGAAGCGGCCGTCGCGCATGATCTCGGCGAATTCCTTGCGGGCGATGGTGATGACCATGGCGACCTCTTGCCGTTCTCAGTGCATGTGCTCGAGATAAATGCGCTCGACGTCGGCGTGCGACACCTCGTCGGTCGACAGTTCCTGCACCAGCCGGCCGCCTTTCATGATGCCGATGCGCGTCCCGGTTTCCTTGGCGCGAAACAGGTCGTGGGTGGCCATCAGAATGGCGGAACCTTCGGCCTTCATCTGTTCCAGCAGCGCGGAGAATTCGTTGCTCGCCTTCGGATCGAGGCCAGAGGTGGGTTCATCGAGGAGCAGTGCCTTCGCCTGCTTGGCGAGCGCAATGGCGACACCGATCTTCTGTCGCATGCCCTTGGAGTAGGTGCGCACACGCCGCGTGGCGGCGTCGCGCTGCAGTCCGACGCGATCGAGGAAACCGTGATAATCACTGCCAGTGTACTCGTCGTGGCCACCGAGCCGGGCGAAGTACTCCAGGTTCTCGATTCCCGTGAGGTTGCCATAGAGCAGCACCTGCTCGGGTATGTAGGCGAGATAACGCTTCGTTTCCAGTGGATTGTTTACGACGTCGACGCCGTTCACGCGGGCGATGCCAGCGGTCGGCGTTACGAAATTCAGGAACAGGTTGATGGTGGTGGTCTTGCCCGCGCCGTTGGCGCCGAGCAGGCAGTAGATTTCTCCGCCGTTGACTCGCAGATTGAGCCCGCTCAGGGCCGCATGCTCACCGTAGGATTTGCTGAGGTCGACCGCTTCAAGCACGGTTTTGGCTCCCCCCTGTTGATTACGGATGCCGTGGTTCAAAAAAATTGACCAGTCGGTCACAAATTTATAACCTGTCCGGCGTGGCGGGTCAACAGGCAGGAACGATCGAATGAAAACAGGCACGTCTGCAGCCCCGCACGGCGCGCCCGGCAAGGGACGCCTCAAGCGTGCGGCGACGGAAACGTTGCTGATCGAGGCGTTCGGGCGCGTCGTGCAGCGCAACGGCCTGCGCAACGTCGGCGTCAACGAGGTCATCAAGGAAGCCGGTGTCGGCAAGGCGCTGCTGTATCGGTATTTCGGCGGGCTGCCGGGGCTGGTGGCGGAATGGGGCAAGCGCAATCGGGTGTGGCCGCCGCCCGCCAACCTCGTTCCGTTGTCGGTGGAGTCGGAGCAGGGAGACGGGGCCGCGCAATTGAAGAAGATCGTGGTCCGCAACGCCGAGGTTCACCGGGCCGATCCGGTGCGCATCGAGATGCTGGCCGACGAGTTGATGACACCGACGGCAATTTCCGGTGCACTCACCGCCATCCGCCGCGAGATCGGGCGCGAACATGCGGCGGTATTTGCGGGCAGCCGGCAGTTTCGCCGGCACCGCCGCCTCATGGTCGTGATGATGGCCGCGGCGAGCTATCTGGCGATGCGTGCCGTCAAGGCGCCGCGGTTCATGGGCGAGGATCTCGCCGACGAGGCGACCTGGCGCCGCCTCATGAAGGAAATCGAGTCGATCATCGACAGCGCGGTCGGCGAGCGGCGCTAGGGAGCCTGCTTCCCGTCGAGATACGCGCGGACGTCGCGTGCGATCAGCGCACCGGCTTCCTCCAGCGCCGGATGGCCGACGCCAGGGTACGTGATCACGCGCACCTCCGGTGCCTGCGTCAGCATGGCCTTGAGTTCCGCCGCCTGCTCGAGCGGGGTCTGCGGGTTCGCCTCGCCCCAGAGGATCAGGACGGGCACGCGAACCTGTGCGACCACCTGCGCCGAATCGGCGCTGTCGTAAGAGCGCAATCGGTCGAGAATCGCGCCGCGGTTGCCCTCGCGCATCCACAGGTCGTACCAGCGGCTGACATGCTCCTCGGAGATCTTCGCCGGATCGCCCGCGCGTGAGCGCAGCATATAGGCCGCCAGCGCCCGCGGGGTGATGTACTTGAGTACATTGGCGCTGTCCGGCAGGCGCGTGCCCTTGCCGGCCATGACGCGGCCCTCGAGGATGCCGGGATTGAGCAGGATGAGGTTCTCGACGCGATCCGGGTGCTTCGCGGCGTAGCGCAGGCCGATGCTGCCGCCGAGTGAGGTGCCGGCGATCGCGAAACGGCGCAGGCCCACGGCGTCCACGAATTTTTCGAGGAGTGCCAGCGTGCGTTCGTTACTGTAGTCACCGCCGGGGTCCGGTCCGGTCAGGCCGAAGGCCGGAAGGTCCAGGCGCACCACCCGGTATTTGTCCTGCAGCGCCTCGACCCAGGGGTCCCAGGCGAGCAGATTGCTGAAATTAGCGTGCAGCAGCAGCAGTGCCGGGCCGCTGCCCTCGTCGCGGTAGTGGATGCGCACACCGTCGATGTGAATGAACCTCGAAGCGGACGAGGCATAGCGCGCTTCCAGTTGCGCTGCGGGGATGTCGCGGTATGTCCACAGCGCGATCGCAAGTGCGATTGCGACCGCGGCGAGCGTGGTAACGAGCACGTAGCCGGTGAGCCGAAGCCACTTCACGGAGCTGCGCCTTTGCTGAGGCCCGCGGCAGGATAGCCTAATCGGCGCCGGGTTTCGTCGTCTTGCCTTTGCCTCTGCAATCGGCGAAAAAGCCGTTCCGGCCAGTCCTCAGGCAAAGTACCCGACCAATCCGCTTATGACCACATCCCGCCGCGAACGACCGAAGTCCTTCATCCCCGGCCTGGTGCCCACGCTGAACAGCCGCGGCTTCATGTCCGAATCGCTGGACCCCTTCTCGCAACGTTTTGTCGAGTATGCGGGGGAATGCACTGCGCCGGTGCTCGACCTGGGATGCGCCTACGGCATCGCGACCCGCGCTGCGCTGGAACGGGGCGCATACGTGCATGCCTGCGACATGGAAGCCGGGCACGTGGAGATCGTCCTGGATGAAACCCCGCCGGAGCAGCGTTCGCGACTGACCGTGAGCGTCGGCACCCTGCCCGATGTGGCGTTTCCGGATGCGTCCTTTGCGGCCATTCTCTGTTCGCGCGTTCTGCACTTCATGCTCGGCCCGGATATCCGCCGGGCCCTGGCGGGCATGGCCCGCTGGCTGCAACCGCAAGGGCGGTTGTTCCTCGTTGCCGACACTCCCTACAGCGGCTTCTGGCGGAGCGCTGCCACGGCCTACGAGCAGCGCAAGGCGGCGGGCGTGGAATGGCCCGGGTTCATCGAGGATCTCGGGGCGTTGCTTCCGGACGGACGGCTGCCTGCGGGAATGCTGCCCTACCTCAACCCGCTCGATCCGGACCTGCTCGCGCGCGAATGCGAACGGGCGGGCCTCGTGGTCGAGGAAACCGGCTTCGTCGGGCGCCCGGGCGATGTTTCCGCGAAGCATCATGCCGGCGCCATCGCACGCCGCCCCGGGTGACACGCGCAGCGGCTTGACGCCTCCCCGGTAAGTGGGCACCCTGTCGACAAGACGGGGTGTCGATAAAATCACCGTCGCCACAGACGGGGCCGAACATGTTCATTGCGATGCGGGACCTGGCTTTCGCCAGGGGGCGATTCTTCCTGATGGGCCTGGTCGTCGCGCTCATCGCCTTCCTGACGACGCTCCTGTCAGGACTGTCGGCGGGTCTCATCAAGAACAACGTCTCGGGGTTGATGAATCTGCCCGTGACCCACATTGCCTTCGAGTACGACGACGAACCGAACTACCGCGCGAGCCTCGTCGACCGCAGCATGTGGGAGGGCTGGGAGAAGCAGTCGGGCGTCAATGCCGCCGAACCGCTCGGGCACACTGTCTTCAATGCGCGCGGCGAGAACGACCAGCCGCTGGAGCTGGCGCTGTGGGGCGTGCGTCCCGGGCGGTTCACGGAGCCGGCGGTGACCAGCGGGGAGCGGCTGGGCGGCAGCGAGGACGGCGTGGTGATCTCGCGGATCCTGGCGGACAAGGGGGTGAAGATCGGCGACCGGATCACCCTCGACCGGGTGCTGACGCAACTGCGGGTCATCGGCATCACCGGTGAGGCGAATATCGGGCATATCCCGATCGTCTACGCGCCGTTGTCCAGGTGGCAGGAGGCGACCTACGGCCCGCCCGGCGGCATGCCGCCGGGCGAGAAATTTCCGGACGTCGTGTATGACTACGCGAGCGTGATCGCGCTGCAGCTGGGTGCGAGCCTCGACAAGGCCCGTCTCCGCGCGATCGACGAGGAACTCGGCACTGTCACGCTGCCCAAGGTGGAAGACGCCTACGAGGCCTCCACCGGTTACGTGGACGAGGTGCGCTCCGTCGGCCTGATCCAGTACTCGCTGATCCTGATTGCCACGGTCGTCATCGGGGCGTTCTTCGCGATCTGGACGATCCAGCGCACGCAGGAGATCGGGCTCGTCAAGGCGCTCGGTGCATCGAATGGCTACCTGCTGAAAGACTCGCTGGGTCAGGCCCTGCTGCTGCTCGGGTCGGGCACGCTGGTTGGTCTCGGGGCGGGGCTGTGGGTCGGCCAGCTCTTCATGAAGACCGGCCGGCCATTCATGTACGTGCCGCAGACCGTCGCAGGCGCAATCGTTTCACTGGTGATCGCGGGGCTGATCGGTGGCGCCCTGTCCCTGCGCCGCATTACGGCCGTGGACCCGATCATCGCGCTCGGGCGGGACCGATGAGCCTGCGTACCGTCGATGTCTCGCTCACGCTGGGTGACGGCGAGCAGCAGGTCGTGGCGCTCGACCGTGTCTCGATCGAGGTCGGGGCCGGCGAACTGATGGCCGTGGTCGGTCCCTCCGGCGCGGGCAAGTCGAGCCTGCTCGCCGTCTGTGGCGGCCTGCGCACGCCCGTAAGCGGGCAGGTCTTCATCGATGGGACGGAGATCACCTCGCTGCCGCCGGGTCGCCTGACGGAGGTGCGTCGGGACGCCATCGGTTTCGTCTTTCAGCAGTCGAATCTGGTTCCCTCGCTGACTTCCCTGGATCAGCTCCTGCTGATGGTGCACATCAAGGGTCGCCGGCCCGGCCGCGCCGATCGCGACAAGGCGATCGGCCTGCTGCGCGAGGTCGGCATGGAGCAGCGCCTGGACCGGCGTCCCGCGCAGCTCTCCGGCGGCGAGCGCCAGCGGGTCGGGATCGCGCGTGCCCTGATGGGCGATCCCGCGCTGCTCCTGGTGGACGAGCCCACCTCCATGCTCGACCACCAGCGTGGCCGGCAGATCGTCGAATTGCTCGCGCGGGAGTGTCGTGAGCACCAGGTGGCTGCACTGATGGTCACGCACGACACGGGGATGCTCGACTGCGCGGATCGCGTCGTGCATATACAGGATGGCCGCATCACGCAGAGACGGAACCAGCATGCCTAGGATCGAGGCGCCGACCATCCATGAACATGTGCGCCAGCAGGCCGAGCGCTTGCTCGATGCGGCGAGCGCCCTGTTTCGCCGGCAGGGCTTCCATGGCACGGACATGGGCGACATTGCCGCTGCCGTGGGCCTCGCCCGCAATTCGCTCTACCGCTATTACTCCAGCAAGGAGCGCATCCTGATCGCCTGTGTCGAGCGCGACATGGGCCCGTACCTGCAGCAGCTCGAGTCCCTGGAGGCCGCGTATCCCGACCCGGGGACGCGGATCGATGCGTGGATCGACGCCGCGATCGACATTGCGACCAGCCCTGCGCACGCCACCATGGGGCTGATCAGCGAGATCCGCGAGTCTGCGCCGGACCTGCGAGCGCAGATCCTGCAGTTGCATCAGCTGCCCAGCAAGGTGCTCGAAGGCGCGATCCGCGCGCTGCTCGGCCGGCAGGACCGCGACCCGGCGTTGCTCACGGCGATGGTCGCCGGCATGGTGCAGTCCGGCGCAGCGCAGGCGATCCGCCGCGACGCCACAGTTGCCGTCAAACGTGAACTGAAGTCTGCCGTTGCGCGGCTTCTGCAGCCCTGACCGGAGGACGACATGTCGACGAACGATGCGTGCTGCAGTGTCCGGCGCCGCCCCTGGGCAGGGCTGGCGGCCTTCGCCTGGCTTGCCGCGATGCTGCCGGCCGCGCTGGCGGCGCAGGACCACAGTCAGCACCAGCACGGCGGCGCCGTGCCGATGGACGCCGACGGCAGGCGACTCGAGTCCTACGACATGCGCCACGCGATGTCCGCGCAGGACATGGCGGCGCTCAGGGAAAAGGTTGCGCTTTACCGCGGCATGACCGACCGCGAACTCGAGATGAACATGAATGCCATGGGCCCTGACTACGCCTGGTACGTCAGCGACCAGAAGCTCAGGGGCGATACCGGCGTGCTGATCCTGGCCCACGGCGTGGGCGAGAACAGCGACCGGGCGATGAAAAAGTCGCTCGAGCCGATCGGCGCGAAGCGCCCGACTGCGGTCGGGTTCGGCATGTCCATGATGAGTTCTGCGCATCTGCAGACCGCGGTCGATGACCTCGTCGCACACGGCGCGAGGACCATCGTGCTGGTGGATGAGGGCACGACCACGGAGTACAACTCGCTCAGCCGGCAATGGAAGTACATCTTCGGCATGTACCCGGAGGCGAGCTACCTCGCGGTGCCGAAGATCAAGGCACCGCCGGGCGTGACGTTTCTCTGGGCCGGGCATTTCGACGACAGCCCGCTCATTACAGAGATGCTCTACGAGAATGCGAAAACCGCCAGCAGGAATCCGGCGCGCGAGACCCTCATCATCGTCGGTCACGGCCCGGAGGAGGGCGCCGACAACGGGCCTGACCTGAAGGCGCTCCAGGCGCATGTCGACCGCATCGCCGCAAAGCGGGAATTCGCGGATGTCAGGATCATCAACCTGCAGGATGACGCCATCAGGCCGGTCCGTGAGAGCAATGTCAGGACGTTGCGCAAGTGGGTCGAGCAGGCGGACCGCAAGGGCAACGATGTGATCGTCGTCGCGATCGCGGCAGCGAGCTGGGGCGTGCAGACGCACATCAAGCAGGACCTGAGTGGCCTGAAGTACACCTTCGTCGAGCAGGGCCTCACGGAGCATCCGAAGTTCGTGCAGTGGATCGAGACCCAGATCGAGGCAGCGCTGGGCCCCCGGGCGGCAGCAGGGAGCTGATCTGCCGGCAGGTAGAGCTGCGGGCTGCTCGTGGTCGAAGCCCGCGCCTGCCAGACTCCGCATCGCGGCGCCGTAGCGTGATGGCATTGCCGCACGGGAGCCGGTGTGCCACGACCGGGCGCAGTAACCACCTGCCGGTCGCGAAGCATGAGTGGCCGTTCATTCCCGGTCAGATTCACCCATTTGGGTGAAGACAGCACGGCCCGGATCGCGGACAGTTGCGTCAGGGTCATGTCGCGTTCGCCGCGCCAGGGTTG
Source organism: Gammaproteobacteria bacterium (assembly GCA_021462865.1). Classification (GTDB taxonomy): domain Bacteria; phylum Pseudomonadota; class Gammaproteobacteria; order Steroidobacterales; genus QUBU01. Next base: position 22,519 of record JAJTYX010000236.1, read on the forward strand.
GCGTGGCCCGGTGCAGCGCACAGACCCGAGACACCCGGTAATAGGGCGTCGGCGTAGCCTGGTTCGGGCCGGCTGGTCCGGACCAGGCCCGTTTTTCGCGGCGGCGTTCAGCCGCTGCTGCGCGACTCGCGCTCGAGTATTTCCTGGCGTACTTCGCTGATATCGGTGGCGCGGGCTGCGGTCTTGCGTGCCTCGCATCGCGATGTCCGCGGACAGGCGGTGCTGCGCGGACAGATTACGCTCGCGGGTGAGGCGAGAGCTTCACTGATCCAGGCGATGTTGAGCACCTTGCCGATGGCCTTCAGCGCCTTTGCTGCCGGGGCCGGTACGCTCGCCTGTCCCGCGCGACGCTGGCAGGCATCTGCGATGGTCGCGATTACCGCATCGGCGTCGATGCCCTGCGAGACCAGCGCGGGCGCCAGGTCCACGCCGACGGAGAGCACGTGGGGATTCCCGGCCATGTCGCGCGTACGCAGCGAGTGGCAGCAATACAGCAGCGAGCGCGTGCCATCCTGCAGGACGGAGATCTGCGAGGCCGGGCCAGTGCTCCGGTGCAGATCGAGCATACGGAACACCGCCCACTGCGGGCAGGGGTCAGTCACCATCGTCATGTTGCCCCAGGGGAGCGGTATGCCATTGCCGCGATAGACGGCGCGCAGGAAGCCGGGCGGGTAGGCGTCGAAGAAATGCCAGTGCCGATAGGGTGACACGGCGGTCATGCGCCGCATGATCACCGACGGGGTCAGTTCGAGCTTCGCTCCGGCCTCGACCCGGTAACTTTCGCGCATCAGGAACCGCCGGAACGGCTGCCTGGGGCAGAGCAGGGCGCCCGCGAAAAAGCTGCACTCGAAGTCGCGCCAGGCGTAGAGCACGTCCTGCGTGTCCATGCCGCCGGTGCTGTGGTGGCCCTCGTCGGGACTGCCACCCATCTCGCCGCCGGTCGCGTGCGCCGATTTCAGTCCGTCGCCGCCGTGCAGGACCTTGTGGGCGATGTGGGAGGCGAGATCGAACTTCAGCCGCGCTGTGTCTTTCTGCAGACCCCGGTTGACGTACACCCTGGCCGGCGATTCGAAGAAGGAACGCACCATGCTGCGCACTTTGCGTTCGTTGTCCCGTGCGAGGACCGGTTTTTTGTCAAACCAGTGGATCTCGAGACCATGACGCCGGCACAGCCGCAGCAGGTCGTCCACCGACAGCGGAAAGCGCCTTTCGCCGACCTCCTCGGCCGAGCGCTCGAGGTCCGGGAAGTCGTTCTGCGCCTTTTCCTGGTAGGAGCGGATCAGCAGGTGCGCGAACTGCCGTCCCGTCGTCCCGGTTTGCGACAGCAGTTCCGGGATGGCGGCTTCGAGCAGTTCGCGCGAGAACAGGAACCCGGGCTCGAGCGGCACGCGCGTTGCGCCTCCACCGGTGGCGCGCAGCGCGATATCGACTTCGGGATTCCCGTCAAGGAACCAGCGGGGGTCCTTCTGGAACACTGTGGCCAGCAGTGCCAGCAGGTCCGCCGAGGGAATGCGCTGGCCGGTTTCGATCATGCTGAGGTAGGAGACCGAAGGCGCCAGCCCGGCGTTTAACTGAATGCAGCGCGACGACACATCCTGCAACGTCAACCCGTTGCGCTTGCGCAAGCCACGGATCTTGGCACCGAGAAAATGACCCTTGCGGAGCAGACCGGACATAAGCGGCTTGTGAAATTTACACTGTGAAATTTCTACTGTGAAATTTCGCATGAAGTATGGCCTAGGATCGGTCCCATGAAAAGCGCTCGCCAACCCGGGCAGTTGACCGCCGCAAAGGCGGCGCCGCCCGTCGAGATCGCCCCGGCGCCCTGGCCCGGGGCCGCGGATGTCCTCGGCGAGCATGCGCTCGGGCTGCTCGGCCACCTGCACCAGCGCTTCAATGCCAGGCGTATGGAGCTGCTGGCCCTGCGGCGGGAGCGGCAAGCCGCACTGGACGCCGGTGAACTGCCCGGTTTTCTGCGGCAGACCGCGGACCTGCGGGCCGCGGAGTGGTGCGTCGGGCCGCTGCCGGCCGACCTCCTCGACCGCCGGGTGGAGATCACCGGGCCGGTCGATCGCAAGATGATGATCAACGCGCTGAATTCGAAGGCGCGGGCATTCATGGCGGATTTCGAGGACTCCTGCGCTCCGTCCTGGGAGAACATCGTGCGCGGCCAGGTGAATCTGCGCGATGCCGTCGAGCGCAGCATCCGGTTCAGCGACCCGTCGACCGGGCGGGAGTACCGGCTCAACGAGCACACCGCGACACTCATCGTCCGCCCGCGCGGCTGGCACCTTCCCGAGAAGCACGCGCGGGTGAACGGCGAACCGGTTTCCGGTGCCCTGTTCGATTTCGCGGTCTACCTCGCCAACAATCACGCGGCGCTTCGTCGTCGCGGCAGCGGCCCGTACTTCTACCTGCCGAAGCTCGAGAGCCACCTCGAGGCGCGCCTCTGGAACGAGGTCTTCGCCGCCGCCCAGGAGTGGCTCGGCATGAGCCGCGGCACGATCAAGGCAACGGTCCTGATCGAGACCATTCTCGCCGCATTCGAGATGGACGAGATCCTCTACGAGCTGCGCGAGCACTCGGCCGGACTCAATTGCGGGCGCTGGGACTACATCTTCAGCTTCATCAAGAAATTCCGGAACCGGCCGGAGTTCGTGCTGCCCGATCGCGGCAGCGTGACGATGGAGCGGCCGTTCCTGCGCGCCTATGTCGACCTGCTGATCCGCACCTGTCACCGCCGCGGCGCCCATGCCATGGGCGGGATGGCGGCGCAGATCCCGATTCGGGGTGACGAGCAGGCCAATGCTGCGGCGATGGCCAAGGTGCAGGCCGACAAGGCGCGTGAAGCCAATGCCGGACATGACGGCACCTGGATCGCACACCCCGGCCTCGCCGACGTCGCGCTCGCGGCATTCGATGCCGTGATGCCCGGCCCGAACCAGATCGGGCGGCTGCGCGAGGAGGTGCGGGTTGCGGCCGGCGATCTCCTGCTGGTGCCCGACGGACCGATCACTGACGAAGGCTTGCGTCACAACATCCGCGTTGGGGTGCAATACCTCGAGTCCTGGCTCGGTGGGCTCGGCTGCGTGCCGCTTTACCATCTCATGGAAGACGCAGCGACTGCGGAGATCTCGCGTGCCCAGCTCTGGCAATGGATTCGCCACGGTGCACGCAGCAGCGACGGCGCGCAGATCACGGCGGGACGCTTCGATCGCGCGCTTCGCGAGGAACTCGATGCAATCGCCGGGCAGATCGGTGCGCAGCGCTTCGAATCGGGTCACTTCGCGACGGCCGCCCGGCTGTTCGGCGACATGATCCGCAAGAGCGAGTTCGACGAGTTCCTGACCCTGCCTGCCTACGACTACCTGCCCTGAGGAAGAACCATGAACAAGCAGATGCAATCCGACGCCGAACAACTCCGCCGCGAGTGGGCCGACAGCCCGCGCTGGGCGGGCATCAGCCGGGCCTACGAGGCAGAGGAGGTGGTGAGGCTGCGTGGCTCGGTGCGCATCGAGCATACGCTCGCGCGCATGGGCGCCGAGAAATTCTGGCGGCTCCTGCACACCGAGAGCGTCGTCACCGGACTCGGCGCCGTGACCGGCAACCAGGCCGTTGAAGAGATACAGGCGGGGCTCAAGGCGATCTACTGCTCCGGGTGGCAGGTGGCCGGAGACGGCAACAGCGCCGGCGAGATGTACCCCGACCAGAGCCTGTATCCGGTGGATTCCGTCCCGAAGATGGTCGAGCGCATCAACAACGCCTTCATGCGCACCGACCAGATTCACCACATGAACGGCGACGAGCGCATCGACTGGTTCGCTCCGATCATTGCCGACGCAGAGGCCGGTTTCGGTGGCAACCTGAACGCCTTCGAGCTGACCAAGTCGCTGATCCGTGCCGGTGCCGCTGCGGTGCACTTCGAAGACCAGCTCTCCTCGGCAAAGAAGTGCGGCCACCTCGGCGGCAAGGTGCTGGTGCCGACGCAGGACGCGATCAACAAGCTCGTCGCCGCGCGATTTGCGGCCGACGTCATGGGAGTGCCCACCGTCCTGATCGCGCGCACGGACGCCGATGCGGCCGACCTGCTGCAGTCCGATTACGATTCGCGCGATGCGAAGTTCATGACGGGAGGGCGCACGGGTGACGGCTTCTTCGAGACCCGCGCGGGCATCGACCAGGCCATCGACCGGGGCCTCTCCTACGCCCCCTACGCAGACCTGATCTGGTGCGAGACTTCGAAGCCGGACCTGGCCCAGGCGGAGAAGTTCGCCCGCGGCATCCACGAGCGGTTCCCCGGCAAGTTGCTGGCCTACAACTGCTCGCCGTCGTTCAACTGGAAGGCCAACCTGTCGCCGGAGCGCTTGCGGGATTTCCGCGAGAAGCTCGCGGCGATGGGGTATCGCTTCCAGTTCATAACGCTCGCCGGGTGGCACGCACTGAACCTGTCCATGTTCGAGCTCGCGCGTGCCTACCGCCAGGACGGGATGTTCGCCTACTCGGAGATGCAGCAGCGCGAGTTTGCCAACGAAGCGCATGGGTTCCGCGCGACCAAGCACCAGGCGTTCGTCGGCACCGGCTATTTCGACGCGGTACAGACAGCGATCTCGGGTGGTGCGACCTCCACCACCGCGATGGCGGGCAGCACCGAGACCGCACAGTTCCGGAGCGGTACGGGAAAGTGACCGCCGGCGACGCCAGGGCCTGAGCGCGACGCCAGAATGGACGGCAGCGCGCAGATTCCTGCACTGTCCCGCGATGCTGCGGGGGCGATCTTCGCAGCCTTCGAGGACTACAACCGGGAGTTTCGCGCGATTACGCAGCGGGCGCGGCGGCGCTTCGAGGAGCGGGAATGGAAGCTCGGCGCCCGCGATGCCGTGGAGCGCATCGAGCTCTACGATCGCCGCGTCGAGAAGTGCGTGGCGGCGCTTGTCGGCCGCATGGGCCGTCACATCGCCGAGGAGACCACCTGGAGCGCGATTCGCGCCGTTTATGGCGGGCTGATCGCCGAGTGCCCGGACCGGGAGTTCTACAAGACCTTCTTCAACTCACTCACCCGGAAGATCTTCGGTACGGTCGGCGTCAACCCGGGGGTGGAGTTCATCGCGCTCGACCTGGAGCCGACGCTCGATACCGGCACGGTGCCGTCGCGTAGTTACGATGCTGCGGCCGGTCTCGTGGCGGCAATCGAGCGCATGCTGGGCGAACTGCCGTGGAGCCGCTTGTTCGGTGATCTGCGGGGTGCGGCCGAGACGGTGCGCGGGGAGATCACCGGCTTCGCGGCCGCCCGCGGTCTCGGTGGCGACGTGCAGCGCATCGAGGCGCTTGAACCGGTTTTCTACCGCGCGACCCGCGCGTTTCTCGTCGGGCGCATGACCGGCGCCGACTGGACGCTGCCGCTGATCATCGCGCTGAAGCACGAGGACGCCGGCCTGAGCGTGGACGCGGTGATGATGTCCGAGTACGAGGTGCGACCCCTGTTCGGCTTCTCCCGATCGTACTTCCACGCGGATCTCGGGTCCGTCGGTGCAGCGGTGCGCTTCCTGCGCACCATCATGCCCGGCAAATCGACCGATGAGCTCTACACCGTGCTCGGACGCGCGAAGCAGGGCAAAACCGAGCGATACCGCGCCCTGTTCCGTCACCTGCAGCACTCGAGCGACCTGTTCATGCATGCGGAAGGCGAGCGCGGCATGGTGATGATCGTATTCGCGCTGGCCTCGCTCGATATCGTGTTCAAGGTAATCCGCGACCGCTTCGCGTTCCCGAAGACTGCGACGCGCGAGGAGGTAATGGACAAGTACCGCTTCGTGTTCCGGCACGATCGCGTCGGGCGGCTGGTGGACGCGCAGGAGTATCGCAGGCTGCGTTTTCCAAAGGCGCGTTTCGCGCCGGACCTTATCGAGGAGCTCCTGTCCGAGGCGGCGCTTGGCTGCCGCGTGGAAGGCGACGACCTGATCATCGAGCACTGCTACATGGAGCGGCGGATGAAGCCGCTGAACGTCTACCTCCAGCAGGCGGATGCCGCGTCAGCGCGTCGCGCCATCCGTGACTACGGCCAGGCGATTCGCGAACTCGCGCTTTCCAATGTGTTTCCCGGCGACCTGTTGCTGAAGAACTTCGGCGTGTCACGGCACGGGCGGGTGATCTTCTACGACTACGACGAACTGTGCCTCGTGACCGAGTGCAGCTTCCGCGATCTGCCGGCGCCCCGTGACGACGAGGACGAATGGCGCGCCGAGCCCTGGTTCTACGTCGCGCCGAACGACGTGTTCCCGGCGCAGTGGCTCGACTTCCTCGGCATCCGGGGCGAGTTGCGCCAGGAGTTCCTGGCTCACCACGCCGAGCTGCTGAGCGCTGATTACTGGCGGCGACTGCGTGCCATGCACGAGGCCGAGCAACACATGGAGATCGTGCCGTATACCGCGCGGCGGGCCGTTGCAGCGGCTGCGATCCAGGAACGGCACCCGGCGCGGCTCCACGCACCGGTCAGGCACCACGAACAGTAGCCAGCCCCGGCCCCGTCGATGGGGCAAGAACCGTAGAATGGCGCCCTTTCGCTCCGAGGTGCGCGGGTGTCGCGTGACCGGCTGATCCTTTTGTCCGGACTCGTCACGTACGGGATGGGTCAGTCGCTGCTGTTCGTCATCTTCACGCCGCTCGCCCGGGAGCTGGGGCTGGCGGAGTGGCAGCTCGGCCTGGTCATCGCCGCGTCGAACATTGCGCTCGCCGGCTCGGCGCCACGCTGGGGGCGCGCGAGTGACAGGCTCGGCCGCCGGCCGGTGTACCTGATCGGACTCGGCGGCTACGCGCTCGGGTATGCAGCGCTGGCGCTGGGGGTGCAGGCGGGGCTTTCGGGCTGGATCAGCGCCGGCCCCCTGTTCGCGCTGCTGCTGGCGTTGCGCTTCAGCTACGGGCTGGTGGTCGGCGGCATCAATCCCGCGGCCACGGCGTACATCGCCGACACTACCGACGAGCAGTCACGTTCGCAGGGCATGGCGCTGCTCGCAATGTCGGGCGGCCTCGGCACCATCATCGGTCCGGCCTTCGGCGGCGCGCTCGCGGTCGTAAGCGCGGTGTTCCCGATGTACGCGGCCGCCGGGCTTGCCGTGCTGGCCGGGCTGTGGGCGTTCGCGAGCCTTCCCGAGCCGGTGCGCCACGCGCAGGCGGGCCCGGCAGCCCGGCTCGGAGTCCTCGATCCGCGGGGGCTGCCATACCTCGTCGGCTGGGTCGTGGTGTTCGGCGTGTTTACCGGCGTGCAGACGATCACGGCCTATTTCATCGCCGACCGTTTTGCGATCGCGGATCTCCATGCGCAGCAGCGCACCATGATGATCGCGCTGCTGGTGATGGCGTTCTGCACGCTGCTGGTACAGGCGGTGGTGCTGCAACGCTGGCGTGCGCGCCCGGGGGCCATGCTGCGCCTCGGTTTTGGCGTCATGACTGCGGCACTGCTGCTCATCGCCGTCGGGCCCGGTGTCGGTTCGCTCTATGCCGGTTATGCGGCTTTCGGTATCAGCTTCGGGTTTGCAGCGCCGGGGCTGAACGCCGCCGGCAGTCTCAGCGTGCGCGCCGACGAGCAGGGCGCGGTCGCCGGGTTACTGTCCGCTGCGCCGACCGTGGGCATGATTTTCGGGCCGTTGCTGTGCGGGGCCGTCTATCGGGCCGCGCCTGCGCTGCCGATGATCGGTGGCGCCGGGCTGACGCTGCTGCTGTTGATCTGGCTGTCGCTGGTGCGGGTGCCGGACGGCCGCCCGGAACAGGGGCACGCGTAGCGCCGTCCGGGCCCTAGCGCCACTGTGGCGCCATGGCGATCATCGCCTCGGCTACGGCGCGCGGCTGTTCCTCCTGCACGTAGTGCCCGGAGCCCTCGATGCGTGCCACCCGCGCGCCGGGAATGAGCCGCTGCAGCTCCTCGAGTTCGCCAGGCTTCTTGCTCTTGTCCTGCGCGCCCCAGACGATCAGGGTCGGCGCCTTCACCCGGCTCGCGGTGGCGGGGTCGTCGCCGGTGTTGTACTGGCCCATCATCGCGGTGGTGCCAGCGAGATAGCCCTCGCTGCGGGGACCGAGCATCATGTCGGCCATCACCTGTGGAGTGATGATGTCCTGGTCGAGAAAGGACTGGCGCAGGAAGCGCTCGCGAAACCCGCGCGAGCCGAACATCTTCGCCATGACCCTCGGCAGCGGAAACACCATGTATTGCGTGATCGGGGGCACGCCGGTCGTGATGATTCCCGGGTTCATGAGTACGACGCCGCTCACGCGCGGATCTTCGGCGGCGACGTAGACGGCCAGCGTGCCGCCCATCGAGTCCCCGCCGATGACATAGCGCCTGAGGCCGAGCGCATCGGCAAACGCCATGATGGCGTGCGCCTGGGAGACGTTGCTGTAGTCGCGCCCTGCGGGCTTGGAGGACAGGCCGAAGCCCGGCGCGTCGAGGGTGATGACATGGAAGTGGTCGGCGAGCAGCGGAGCGAGCAGCCTGAAGGTCTGCAGCGAGTTCGCGAAGCCGTGCACCAGCAGTATCGTCGGCCGGTCGGGACCCTCTGTTCCAAAAACCCGGTAGCGCAGCTGCATGCCGTCGACGTCGACGAAGCGGTCTTCCGGCGTGGCGAGCGCGCGTGCCGGCAATTCCGGTTCGCCCGGCCAGTAGGCGTAGGCGACCAGCGCGGCCCAGGCCAGCGCCAGTAGGCTCAGCAGGATGAAGACGGTCCGGCGCAAGGCGCGCATCCGCAGATCCTAGCAGTCGTCGCGGTTGGGCCGGAGCATTGGATTGCCGTATGCTCGCCCTGCAGTCACAGGGAGTCGGGGCGCATGCGCGCGGCGGCATTTCTTGCGGTTCTCCTGGCGGTGGTCGGCGCGCCCGCGGCGCAGGCCGGGCCGTATGCGGATTATTCCGGGCGCGAGCTCTACACGCGGTTTTGCGCCAGTTGCCACGGCAAGGCGGGTTTCGGCGACGGCCCGGTGGCGCCCTCGCTGCAGGTGCTGGTGCCGGACCTCACGCGCATTTACCGGCGTAGCGGCGCGACGTTCCCCGAGGAGCGCGTGCGCCGGGTGGTCGACGGCCGCCATGCCATGCCGGCACACGGCAGTCGCTACATGCCGGTGTGGGGCCACGAATTCCGGACCGAGCAAGGCGCCAGCGCTGCAGCCGACGCCGAGGCGAAGCGTCTCGTCGACCGGCTCGTGGAGTACCTGCGCTCGATCCAACAGTAAAAGACCAGGACGGCGGAGGGATCTCATGGCTGCGGTGTCATCGCATGCTGCCTCGCGAAACACGGCTGGATTCGAGTCCGTGCGAGATTTCGCGGCCGAACTGGAGCGGCGCGGGCGATTGCTGCGCATCGCGGAGATGGACCAGGATCGCTACGAGGCAACCGCTTTCGCCTATCGGCTCATCGACCGCTATGGCATCGAGTTCGCTCCGGCATTCCTCATCGAGCGCATCCGCATCGGGGGGCGCTGGCGGGACGGGCCGGTGCTCGCCAACCTCTATGGCCGCTGGCCGGACGAGGCGCTGCTGTTCGGCGTAGAGAACGTCACTGATGACTATCAGCAGATGTACCGGGCCGTCCTGGAAGCCTTGCGCACGCGGCTCGACACGAGCGGCAGGTGGCAGCGCATCGCCCCGCTCGAAGCAGACGATCCGCGGCAGGCGCCGTGCAAGGAAGTCGTGCTGACCGGCGACGCGATCGATCTCGAGCAGTTTGCCTGGCTGCAGAACAATCCGGCCGACGGCGGTCGCTATATCAACATGGGCGCGGTGTTCATCCAGGATCCGGCAATCGGCCGTAACGTCGGCACCTATCGCTGCCAGGTGAAAGGCGCCCGGCGCATGGCGATCAACCCGGAGCCGGGCCAGCACGGCTGGCGCATCCTGACGGCGATGAAGGAGCGCGGCGACCGGGTGGCGCAGGTCGCGGTGGCCGTCGGGCCGGACCCGATGACCTTCTGCGCGAGCAGCACCAAGATGGCCGGATTCCTCGAGGACGAGCTCGAGTTCGCCGGTGGCCTGCGCGGGGCGCCGCTGCCGGTCGTCAAATGCGAGACGAGCGACATACGGGTGCCGGCCTGCTCCGAGTTCGTGATCGAGGGCGAGGTGCCGCTCACCGAGTTCGAGGACGAAGGCCCCTACGGCGAAATGTACGGTTACCTGGGGCCGGTCAAGCGCAACAACTTTTTCATGAATATCCGCGCCATCACCCACCGGCGTAACCCCTGGGTGCTGAACTCCTTCACGGGGCTGACCTGCGACATGCCGCGTGCCCCGCAGGTCGCCTCGAATTTCTTCCTGTATCGCAGACTGATCCCGTCGCTGACGGGACTCATCTCGCCGCGCGGCGCGAACGGCGTCGTCGTGATCGCCATCGACAAGAAATTTCCGGGCGAGGGCATGGCGGCAGGGCAATGCGTGGCCGCGAACGCCGGATTGAACAAGGTAGTGATCGTGGTGGACCGGGATCTCAATATCCTCGATCCCGGCGAAATCCTGCATGCGCTGGCCGCGCGCTGGCAGCCGACCGCGAGCCTGCTCATCCCGCAGACGCAGATGATGATGCCCGACCCGAGCCGTCCGCGCTGGGGCCTGTCGAGCAAGATCATCATCGACGCCACGCGCCAGTTGCCGGCCGAGGGCGGACCCGGGAGCTGGGCGCCGCTCAACCGGGAGCTGCTGGCGCAGGGTGCGCCGGGGGCGTTCGAGCTGGTCGATGCGCGCTGGGACGAGTATTTCGCCGGCCGCCGCGCACCGTAGTCGCCCGGGTTTTGCCCGTGGGCTGTTGCAGGGCGGCACCCCTGCCGCAGCCCGCTGCGGCGTTTTGCCCGCTTGCCGGAGGATTCGCCCGGCCCCTATCCTCGCTGTTTCGTGCAGCCATTTTCGGGACGGGGATGCAGACCTCACGTGAGGAGATTGCGCGCGAGCGCCGTCGCCAGATCCAGGTGCGCAAGGCCTTCCAGGCCGGCCTGGATACGACCGGCTGGGCTGGTGCCGATGCGGCGCGCTTTTACCTTGCCTGCGCAGATTACCTGCGGTGGTCCATGGACCGCCTGCACCAGCAGGACCAGCGCATACACGATCTGCTGCGCGAACGGATACCTGCCGCGGAGAGCGAGGCGCACGAGCGTCTGGCGGTGCTCGGGGAGCGGCAGGAGCAAAGTCGCGCGCTCATGCGGGATTTCAGCGCGGCGGCAGAACGGCTGCGCGCCGCAGGCGCCGGCGGTATCCGCGCCTTCGAGCAGGCGGCGCGTGAGTTCACCGCCACGTTCAACTCGCTGTTGCAGGCGCGCAAGAACCCGTTCTTCCAGCACACCGATCGCCTCTTCCGCGACGCGGACTGGAGCGATATTGCGGGCGTCACCGAACAGAGCCTGGCCGATGAGGCGCGGCTGTTCGGCGCGGTGCAGGCCAGTGCCCCGCGCGGCGTCGATCCCGCGGCATTCACCGCCGAGCACAAGCCCGGCTGATATGGCCTTACGGCACATGCCCACAGGAAACAAACCGAGGAGATAAGAGAGTGAAGCATTCCCGTCGATCCAAGTCGTTCGTCCGTCCGGTTGCCGTTGCGATGACTGCCATGTTTGCAGTATCGGGGACCGTGCTTGCGCAGGAGGAGCACGATCACTCCAAGATGGATCACTCGATGCACGACACCGGGCGCGATGAGCTCGGGCGCAGCCTCTACGGCATGAAGCACCAGATGGATCCCGCCCTGACGAAGGAGCTGCGCGAGAAGATCGCGCTCTACAAGGATTACTCCGACGCCCAGATCGCGCTGTCCATGGACCAGATGGGACCGGAGTACGCGTGGTACATCAGCCCCCCGAACGTCAAGGGTGACCAGGGCGTGCTGATCCTCACGCACGGCTTCGGCGAGCAGGGCGACAAGGTGTTCCGCGACCAGGTGCAGTCGATCGGCAATATCTTCCCGACCGCGCTCGGTGTCGGCATGGCGATGATGATGTCGCAGCACATCCAGGTTGCGCTGGACGACCTGACCGCGGCCGGCGCCAAAGAGATCGTGGTCATACCGATTACCTCCTCGGCGACGAACGAGCTGTACCGGCAGTGGCTGTACGTATTCGGCCTGCAGGACAAGGCCGAGTTCGCCTCCATTCCGCAGGTGAAGACGAGCGCAAAGATCCGGTTCGCGCCGCCGCCGGGCGACAACCCGCTGGTGGCCGAGATCCTTCTCGACCACGCCCTGGCGATCAGCACCAACCCGAAGAACGAGGTGGTGATCATCGCCGGCCACGGTCCGTCGGGCAAAGAAGACAACGAGAAGGAAATGCGCGTGCTGGCGGGCCTGGCGAAGGTCGTCAAGGAGGACGGTGGCTTCGCAGCCGTGTTCGGCCAGACCCTGCAGGACGATGCGCCGCCCGAGATCCGTGCAGCGAACGTGCAGAAGCTGCGCGGGCTGGTCGAGAACGCCGTCAAGGACGGCAAGACCGTGCTGGTGGTGACCAACCTGATTTCAGCGCGCAGCATCCAGGCGAAACTGCGCGATGACCTGAAGGGCCTCGATTACAAATTCAACAACAAGGGCATCGTCCAGCACGCGAACTTCATGAAGTGGCTGAACGACGAAGTCCGCCACCAGCTCGAGAGGAAGGCGTCTCTCTGACGGGGGCCGTCGGGCAGCCCAGCTGCCGCGACCCGGGAGACCGATGCAGGTATGCTGAATCGGTCTTCCGGGGAGCCCTTGCATGAGGATTCGTCCAGGCCGGCTTGCGGCAGCGCTTCTGGCTGCCGGATTTCTCTACCTGAGCGTCGCGTATTGGTCCGACCCGCTGTACTGGCGGCGCTGGCTGGACACCATGACGCACCTGCAGCCGGACTACCTGAACCTCGCCCCGCTGGAGGCGGTAGCGAACGGCACCGGGCCGGCGCTGCCGGTAGCTGCACCTGCCAGGCGCAGCATCGATGGAGCAGCATTGCGCGCTGCCGAGGAGTATGCGGCGCGGTTTGATTCCTTCGCGCTGATCGTCGTACATCGCGGGCGCGTGCAGACGGAATGGTATCGGCCAGACTGGAGCGCTGAGCGGCTCACGCAATCGCAGTCCATGCACAAGACCGTCGTCGCGCTGATGATGGGCGCGGCGATCGACGACGGCTACGTCGGGTCGCTGGATGACCGGATCGGCACCTATCTGCCCGAATGGGCGGCCGATGCGCGCGGCGACATCACCATCCGCAACCTGCTCGAAATGTCTTCGGGCCTGGCCCGTTACGAGTTCAGCCTCAATCCATTCGCGGGCGCGTCGGCGTTCCGTTTCCTGTTCAGTTCCGACCGTGATGCGGTGATGCTCGGCACGCCGCTCGAGTGGCCGCCCGGAAGCCGCTTCGAGTACAACGACGTCAACGCCCAGCTCACCGGCATGATCGTGGAACGCGCCAGTGGCCGACGTTACGCGGAGTACCTGTCCGCACGGCTATGGCACCTGGTCGGTCGGGCCCCCGCCATGGTTTGGCTCGACCGGCCAGGCGGGCGCGCAATGACCGCCTGCTGCCTGCTCGCTACCGCGATGGACTGGGCGCGTCTCGGCCAAGCGCTCAAGGATCGCGGCATGATCGACGGCACGCAGGTCATTCCGGCGGGCTGGATCGGGCAGATGATTACACCGTCGGTACGCAACCCGGGTTACGGGCTGTTCACCTGGGTCGGCGCAGGTGTGCGCGACGATGCGCTCGCCTCGCCGGAGTCAATTCACCAGTCGGAGCCTTTCGTAGCGGGGGATGTCTTCATGCTGATGGGTCATGGCGGGCAGCGGGTCTACATTTCGCGCGCGCTCGACCTCGTGGTAGTGCGCATGGGCCCGTTCAACGGCTACCAGCCGTTGCAGCCGGGTTGGGACAACGCGTGGCTGTTCAATACCCTGGCCCGCGGCATCACGACGCCGGAGGCGTAACCGCGCGCTGGTCTTCGCGCCTGATCGTGCCCTGTGCGCGTCGACGCCGCCGGCAAAAACCAAAAAAAATGCCTCATCGCCGATTTGCGGGGACGCTTGCGAAGGCGATACGTTGGTTGCGCGCGGAATCGGCTGGTGGAGCTGCCCGTGTCCTCGTCCGGCATGTGCGGATGATGGGGTGGCCCGGTGTCCGCCGAGCGCCGCTCCTCGCACGTCCCTGTGCTCGTCGCTACGGGTTACGCCGGCTGCTGCCCTCCTGGCAGC
>JAJTYX010000237.1:0-1057 GCA_021462865.1 Gammaproteobacteria bacterium
CATTTTCAAGCCTTTTCCTACGCCTCTGCCTTTTTCTGGTTGGACGGCTTCGCCGTCCCCGCCCCAGCGCAGGTAACGCAAACCGTTGGGCAGGTGCTTGAGAAATTTAATTTCAGGTAGACTCAGAAATATGCATCCCTTATAGTTATGCAGGAGATTAACCATGAAAATGTTTCTTCAAGATTTACAAGGTTCTAAACTTCAAGACGGTGTAACTGAATATAAAATCACAAAACGATACATTGAATTTACTCAAAAATTAGAAAACTGGTTAGTCGTCACTTATTTTATTTTTCGTGACGAAAGCTCATTTATAGTAGCACTATGCTGGGATGACATGTTTAATTCTTTAGAGATTAAGGATACAGATGATATTGAGAACATTGGCGACACATATCCAACTCTCGCGGGGTTAATTCGCAACACAATTAACCGTAATTTTGGTCGTGGCGCTTTAATACAAATGGAAGATTTTGATGATGGAAGTCTCAAATGGTTTGTAATAAGCATTGCTGGAAATCTTGAAATCAAATCGCCCGAAGATTTATTTGAGGGAAGGGCGCAAGAAGCCGCTGAAACTGTGCTTTTAAGAAGTTTGGAGGTGCTTGGTGAGCTTAAGAATAAACCTAAATTAGGAGGCACTATTTGGAGAGGTCTAAAAAAGGGTATGTTAATGGGTCTTAAAGATGTCCTTAGTGTCAGCTTGAATGAGACCTTTTCGAGTATTTTCAATATGCCAGAAAATTATGCACCTGCGGAACCAGAGAGCGTAATAAAAAAGAAATCGTTTGAAGAGTATTTCAATAGCGCAATGAATGAGAGGCGTAAAAGAGGTTTATAAACTATACTTTGAAAAACTGCCCAACACAGCGTGCAGCGGACAGGCGGGTATGCTCCCCGCCTGAGCGGAGTCTGTCCCTTTGGGCTTTTTCTACGCTCGGAGTTTATCCTGCCAAGTCCCGCCTGCCGCTAACGCAAACCGTTGAAACTGTCGAAAAAGGTGGGAGATTTTAATAACCAATTCCATGCGCCGGGGTTTTATACGCAGAGGAACTTA
>JAJTYX010000238.1:0-1652 GCA_021462865.1 Gammaproteobacteria bacterium
CCAGCTCATGCCCGACCATTTACAAACTTGAAAGATAACACACGCCTTCATCTCCGGGTGGCATGGACAAACTTTGTTTGTCCATGTTTTATCATTCATACCAGCGTGTGTATTCCAGCAAGCACGGACAAACGAGTTTGTCCGTGCCACCCTGCTTTGGCTATTTAGAGATGCCTCTCATCAACTGCCAGAGCGGCACTTCTTTCTCCATTGTGTTAGTTCATAGCAAAGAGCTTCTTCGTAAATCGATTCCAATAAGCCTGGCCCCAGGATACGATGAACCTCTATGGCTGCCGCTATGATCTGTTCTGTTAATGAATCCATTGATTTTTCCCTCTGTGTTTTCTGTGGCCTCTGTGGCAAGCATTAATCATTACAACTTTTGTTTTTTTTGTTAATAAGATATTCTTCGAGATTTAATGGATTCGGATAAAAGAGAACCTTCCGTTCCTTCTTAGGGCGGTCAAAGGGCACCATCATCATGCTTCGCACGAAGGTAACGCCGAGGAATTTGAATCCGTCTTCAAAGCAGACGACCTGTTCTTCATCCAGTTTTAAAAGAAGTCTTTCCAGCGCCTGTTTTGACACGTGAAGCGCATGCCTTGCATCTTCAGGCCTTTTGCACAGAATGACAAAGTCATCCGCATACCGGACATACTTATATCCTTTCCTGAGCAACTCTTCATCAAGCTCATCGAGAAACAAATTGGCTAAGACGGGCGAGATGGGCGAACCCTGGGGAATACCTTTCTGCAATACCGACAAGGATTCACCGTCCCATATTTCAGCCTTCAGCCAGAGCTCTATGAGTCTTCGCATATCCGGAGCAGGGACATACTTTTTCAATTTTGCAAGGAGCCGGGCATGATCCACACTGTCAAAAAAGGCATCGATATCGGCATCCACCACCCATTGGTAGCCTTGTTCGTAAAATTCTTTTACCTGAAAAACCGCTTGTTTTACTGAACGGCCTTTGCGATAGGCAAAACTGCACTCCTCGAATTCTTTTTCAAGCGCTGGTGCGAGCTGTTGTAATACCGCGGTTTGAGCAACCCTGTCCCTGACGGCCGGAATACAGAGCGCCCTTGCCTCGCCATTCCCTTTATCGACCAGGATCTTCAGCAGCGGAAGTGGCGAATACGTTTGCTCAACCAGTTCCCTTTGCAGGATTCTGAGGTTTATATCCAGAATGCCTTCGTACTGTTCAAGGGTAACGCCATCAACACCGGCGCAGCCGTGGTTTTCCTGAACATTCTTGAAGGCTGAATAAAGGGAATCAAAACTGATAATAGATGCTATCATATCAAAATGGATTATGATCAAATATCAGTACGTCACCGGTAACTGGTGAACGATATACCAGCTTCATTGCCTTGCCATGAAGGGCATGAGCAACTGCCAGATAAAGCCAGACAGGGGCTTTACCGGTCAAAACTATCTCATTGCCTTCGCCTGCAAGGTTAACGGCTTTATCAATGTAGATTGGCAAGTCTGAGAGTTTGGCCGTGTCAGTAAACAGGGAGGAAAGGTCTATGGTACTCACATTTCCAATCTCCCGGTGTCAGAAGAAGCAAGAACAACATCGTAGCTGAGTACATGCCATGGTTTATTTGTTTGGACGTACTGGGCTTTTATTTTTAGATTAAACGTCA
>JAJTYX010000239.1:0-1498 GCA_021462865.1 Gammaproteobacteria bacterium
ACGAGTTCATCATGGCCCTGCCCGACGGCTACGACACCATCGTCGGCGAGCGCGGCCAAAAGCTCTCCGGCGGCCAGCGCCAGCGCATCTCCATCGCCCGCGCCGTGCTGAAGAACCCGCCCGTGCTCATCCTCGACGAAGCCACCTCATCGGTCGACAACGAGACCGAAGCCGCCATCCAGCGCTCGATGGAACGCATCTCCGTCGGCCGCACGATGATCGTCATCGCCCACCGCCTGTCGACCGTGCGCAACGCCGACCGCATCTTCGTGCTGGAAAACGGCGAACTGCGCGAAGCGGGCACCCACGACGACCTGGCCCACGCCGACGGCGGCATCTACGCCTCCCTCTGGCGCGTCCAGACCGGCGAAGCCCGCTAGCCGCCCCCTGTAGCGCAAGCTTTAGCTTGCCTCCCCTCCCCCCGCACCACAACCTGTCCGGATTGCATCTCCACCCTCGCAATCCGGACAGGTTGCGCCACATCCACAGGGCCGGGCAACCGGCAACCAACCCCGCCCGCCGCGGCCGGTTTCACCGGTCAAGAAACCGGTGCACCGGTTAAGAAACCGGGGCTGCGGCGTAACGCCGGATTCTTATCCGGCGCCGCGGCCGGCTGGGTTCACCGGTTAGGAAACCGGTGCTACGGCGTAACGCCGGATTGAAGACACAACCAAGTTGTGCCACAACCAAGTTGTGCTACTTGGTCAAAATTGCTCGGAAATTGGCCGAGTTATGTCGGCTATTTGACAGACAGCGCCCCTGCATTTGTGTATTATTCCCATCGGTTACAGTTCCAGAGTCATCGGCTGAAAAGCTCGCATCTTCCCCCGCCTTTTGACCTGGCGCCTGAACCGGAACATTGTTGCTGAAATTGGAAAAGGAGAGATCATGTTTACCAAGAGACGATCATCGAAGAAGACGAGCAAGAACGGCATCCTGGCCATTGGCGGCGGGCTGCTGGCGGCGTTTATCGCCGTGTTTCTGGCCCTGGCGCCGGTGCCCAAGGCCCGCGCCGCCACAACGACCATCAATGTCTGCGCCCAGGACGCCACTAATGGCTGGAATCTTCTGAGCTACGAGATGACTTATCTGCGCGCCAAGCTGGACAACCCCGTCAATTTCGGCCCCGTCGGCACTTACGGCGATTTTGATTTCAATTACATCGACATAGGTACCAACGTCACCGAGGCGACGCTTCTCAGCAACGCGTGCAATATCTGGTTCTCGGGCTATGAAGCCGACTCCCAGTACACACCAACGGAACTGACCGAGCTGAGCAACTGGGTCGCCCACACGAACGGACAGGTCTTCGCCGGTTGTGATGCCAGCTCCAACGATCCCGTCTGCGCCCTCCTCGGTTTCACCGTCACCAACGACACGGACAGCTATGGCTTCGTCAAGCAGCAGGTGATCAATCCGATCACCTGCGATGGGGTCTTGACCCCGGATGACCAGCTGGAGATGGCCGGCGGCGCGGGGGCCTACTTCACCGGCCCCG
>JAJTYX010000024.1:0-3639 GCA_021462865.1 Gammaproteobacteria bacterium
AGGTAAAATTCTAATAATTATTGTTTCGGCTGGGTCTGCTTTTGTTGTGACATCAAAATCTTCTGAATGCCCGCCACCAACTATTGTCTCTGTTGTCAATGTTGAATAGCTACTGCTTGAAGTATTCTTCACATAAATAGTATCTGCACCATTATCAGGGTCAGCAGTTTTCATAGCAGTTGAATACGTGCCGTTGTAATTAATCTTGAATGATGCACTTGTTGTAGTCCAGAAATGACTTACTGAATCAACTCCTGTTATTGGTGAAGTAGCAACATATTCTGTATTTATTTCTTTATTAGTCTGAGCAGTAAAACTAAATATAGGAATCGTATCTGGAGCAGACCATCCTTGATTAGTATATTCAAATGCACCTATATCGGGAGCTGCATCTCTTGTAGTTCCATACATATCAGTCCAAGTTAATCTCCCATTTAATCCATAAGTAGAATTAAGATAATCAATAACCCATTCTGCATCATAACCTTGATTTAACCCAACTGAACTTCCCCCAATCTCAGGGGTTAATGTTCCTTGGTCTGGTTCATATCCTACTTGATAAATTAAATCTGGGTCACCTTTTACACCAGTTCCACCATAAGTTGTAGTCCAAGCAGACCAGTTAGCAGGAGTTCCAGTTGGCGAACCACCACTGCCAACAAAGTTCCCAGCAAAATCCACATCAGAAGTCCAGTTTTTATAAAACAAATTATTCTTACAACTGTCAACTGGTAAGTTTGACCCTGTGCTATTATCAAAGGTAGATAATTCATCATCAGCACCATCTGTACTGTATTGAGCAATTATATTATTTATGATATGAGTTGTAGTGCCTGTTGCATATTCTAACCACATACCTCTTACTCTAGGACCATTTGCTATAACTGTATTGTGTATAATCCAAGTGTCAGGCATTGGGGGAGTGTCATACCATCTGGTCATTAATACTCCAGCCCAAGCACCACCATCATACCATACGCCACCCATATAAGTAAGATTATTATAAATGATAACTGGATTAGTTCCTTCTGAACCAAGTATAATAGGAATACCACCACCTTCTGTTGAATAGACTGAATCATTTATGAGAATGTTATTTGTGATTACCCATCCGTTTGTCTGATAACCTTGCAAAGCATCAACGTGAGCAGTCGGCTGTTGATTTGGAACTCTTATATAGTTATTGTGAACAAAGTTATGATGTGTCCCTGTAAAATAAATACCATCTGATTCACCATTGTAATAAGTATCTGAAACAAGTCTGGAATTTTCAACAAAAATACTATCAACATTATAAGATAATAGCGTTACCATTTCAAAAGCACGTTCTCCGTGATTAAGAATAGTGAGTGAATCAAACTTTATAACATCGTGAGCTTCATCAAAATTAGCATACATTCCGTAAGTAACATTTTGAATGGTCATATTTCTGATTTCTAAATAACTTGGTTTGCCACTTCCAGCGTTTAATAATGATATACCTTCTCTTGTCTGACTACTACCATCAATAATAACTTTACCATTGTAGCCTCTTATGATGCTATGATTAGCAGCAGTTCCTCTTAATTCAGGTGCTAAAGTTTCATAATAGATAATTGAATCACCACCGCCAGAAATATACAGGTCATCTCCATTACTCATTGAAGCCCAATTTATATCTGCAAAAGATTCCCAAGCATTAGTTGGACTTGTTCCATTGTTAAGACCAGTCGCCTCTTTATCTACATACCAATCAGTAGCAAGAAGCAAAGGTGCAAATAATATTATTAAGATAAGTTTTTTCACTATTCACTCCTTATCGTTAAAATCATACCAACCTTACTACCGTGTGGCGTAGTTACTGATGAAGTTACTATTGCTTGTCCAGTCGCACCAGCAGAAGCCATGTCTTTTTCACCAATTATTAAATGCAATCCATATTCTGAATCATCAATCCAATTATCATCAACTGCACTCCATCCTGTTCCAGAAACAGTAAGTCCATAATTACCACCATCATTTGCACAAACAACTAAAGCCAGTTCATTATCATACCCCGTAGTTTGACTGTGAATTTGTATTGTGTCTGTTTGCTGATAAAAGGTAGAGTCTAAAGGACTATCCCATACGTCCAATGGACTTGAAGTATAAGCACCAGATATTCTTAGATAATATCCCACTTGGTCATTGCCAGTCCCTAACGATGGAACGTGGATAGTGTCGTTTTCTGAACCAGTTGCGATTTTATAAAACACAGCTATATGACATTGATTATCATTTTGCCCAGTTCCAGAACCACCACCTATTGTGGTAGCAGCCCAAGTAAACCCAGTCGGCTTCAAATTTGTGTTATTCCATTGTTGGTCATTTGTCGGGTCTTCACTTGCAGCCACTATTAGAAGTAAATCATTTGTCTGGACTCCAGAAGGTTTGCTTAATATTATCCTTTGAGCACCAGCTACCGAATCAGTAGTAAATGATTCTATAACAGGAATACCAGCACCACCTCCGCCAGTAGGAAATCCCAACCAAGTCACTCCATTTATTGAAGCAATGTTTACGGTGTCAACTCCATTTATCGAAGCTATACTCGTGTCGCTGTTTACGTTATGCGTTTGTGCAATTAAACGGGAAGCACAAAGCAGTATTAAAATTAGTTTTTTCATTAGTTATTCACTATCCAAGTTTTATCTGCATCTACATATAATTGAGTTGTGCTTAAAGCATATCCGATTATTCTCACAATGTCAGTTGGAGTAGTTGGTGCTGTTGCTGTTATACCGCCAGCAGTAGTTGATAAATAATAAACTGAGCCAGCAGTAAGTCCTGATGTTGTATAAACTCCACTTACCCTTACAATAGAAGCTGATACCCTTACGCCTATCATAGAAGATGAATTAGCAAGTGTATCTGCATCAGCTTGTGACCAAGTATTAGCACCAGTTAAAACAACTGCATCACCATTAGAACCTGCCACTGTTTGACCCTTTATCAATCCGATACCCATTGAGTCAAGAGCAGCATCATTACT
This sequence comes from Gammaproteobacteria bacterium, assembly GCA_021462865.1. Lineage (GTDB taxonomy): Bacteria > Pseudomonadota > Gammaproteobacteria > Steroidobacterales > QUBU01. The sequence goes on from JAJTYX010000024.1 coordinate 3,011, forward strand.
CAGAGCAACCCATCCATTACCAACATCATAGTGCATCCATTGATTATTAGCTGTCCCCGTAACAAGAGATGAATCTTTAGATTGATAAGCTGCTGTTCTGGCAAGTCCTAAAACATCAGTAGTATCTACATCTGCTTTATCGTCGCTATCTACATCATAAGTAGCAGCTAACATATCTCCAGCACCACTTGGGACAGACCAAGTTCCATCACCTCTTAAAAAGTTAGAGCCTGTTGGAGTTCCTGTTGCATTAATATCAGCTATATCAACTGATACTAAATAACCAAGTCCAGTTACATAAGTTATCATTTGTGCATTTAACACTACACTATCCTGCGGAACATATCTGTTTGTTCTCCAGAATTTGAAATTGCCTCTTACTTTTACGGTATCTCCACTATTACCTATGATAAAAACTGTAAGTGTTGAGTCAGCTAAACCCTGACTGAATATATTATCCAGTGACGCTTCTGTTTGCGACCACCAGTTATTAGCTCGTTTCGATGTCCATTGTGCTTCTGCGTTCATTAAGAACAGCATAGACACGCTGAGGAAGAATAATATCTTCTTCATTCTTTTCTCCATTTGTTTTATTAAAATTAAAATTATAAGATGTTTTCATCGTATCA
>JAJTYX010000240.1:0-7880 GCA_021462865.1 Gammaproteobacteria bacterium
CCGGCAGCCTTTGCTGCCCAGTACGCCACACAAATTCAACCTGCTCTGACTCTCATTTCTACTGGACACAAAAACTAAAGCAGGTCAGTCTTTGCCCTTGCTAATTCTGAAAAACAAAACTATAATTGACAAAATCAAATTTTTTGGTAAGGAGTGGATTTTATGTCGACCGAAAAAAAAGACAATAATTCAGGCCCAAACTTCACTTTCACCAACAATCAAATAGAAAATTCTGCAATTGGCACAAATCCAGTAGTAAATAACTACTCGGTTGACCATGAGAAGTTAAGTCAATTCTCTGTGCTTTTGGAATCACTCCAGAAAGAAGTTTCAGCGCTTTCTGGCACCATCTCTGATGCCGACTTGAATAAGGCTAAGAATGAAATAATTGTCGTCGAGCAAGAAATTCAGAAGCGTGGGCAAATCAATCCTGATGTAATACTGAGTTCACTAAAAGAATTAAGCGGTCTGATTGGGAAAATAACCGCGGCTGGAGTTGTTGTAGCCCAATTGATTGAATTGGCAAAAAATATTTTTATTCGATAGGCTTCGCTTATGTCAGACGAAAATGGTGATCCTCCTGTATCTGATGTCCCTGATCCAGACGAAGGGGAAAAAAACTCAAATGAGAGCAAACAAGATAAGAAACCTTCTCAACCAGTTTCTTCAGATGAGAAAAAAAACTCAGATGATGAACGGGCTTTAGATGACATTCTAAGAATAGTGAGAGAAGTTTTACAAAGGGGTGGCATTACAAATAATTATTTTATTTCTGGTAATAATATTCATGGTTCGGCATTCGGTTCAAATCCGCATGTTGTTAATAGTGGAACCAATAATTTAGGTGTTGAAACTGGGGGACAACCTCAGGCAAAAGGTAGCATTTCGGAAGACAGTAATGCAAATTGGGGATTTTGGCTTAGGGAGAAAAAAATCCAAGATCAGGCATTTGTCATCGCTCTCCTTTTCTTTCCGGGAAATACGCCTAATTTTGTTGTTAATATGGCAAATGAATTAGTTTTATTGTTAGGGGAAAAGGCAGTTGAAACCATAGAAAGACCATCAATTTTTAATAAAGGTGTGTCGGTTGAGAGCTTTATAAGAGAAGGTTTAGCTTCAATAGTACGTCAATCAATAAATACAGAGGCGGGTAAATTAGAGTTTGAATCAATTAGTATAACGAATAATACTGCGTTATTTGAAATCAAAAAACTGATATTGAGAGATTATGACCTCGTCTCATTGAGAAGCGTAATTCGTCAGTGGTTGATAAGAATAATTAAGTTTGATGATAAAAAAATTGAGAAGACTGGCTCAGTTATCCCTGATATACCCCGTTTGCAGGCAGGATTAGGTATTGGATTATTGATAAGGTCAGAGCTAGATGCTTTAACCTCAAGCATTAGACCTTGGGCTACTTCCGAAAATCCAAATGATCGTTTGATGGTCGGCTGGATCCTTTTAGGTTACTTTGAGGAAGATAGCCAAGACTCTTATTGGACCAATGTGTCATCTTTGCTGCGACATTGGTCATCTTTAGATAATTATTATTATCGTTGGACGGCAATAGCCTCGACCACTCGATTAGCCTTAATATCTTCCCCAGAAGATGATGAGGCTTTAGTACTTTGTATGTCAATTTATAAGGATGTATGCAAATCTGGGCAAGTTAATTTGTTTACTGGAAAATTTAGAGGGGTTCTCCTTAAGAGCCTAAAGTTTGTATTTCAACTAAGTACATATCATGCTAGAACTGTGATTCTTGAACTGGCTTCTTGGTTGGATAATGAACAAAATTCTAATATAAAAGATTTAGCCGCTGAATTATTTGTGGAAATTCTAAATGTAGGAATAACAGTTAGTGAAGAGGTTTCTCATTCGAGCGTGATTTCGATATGGGAATTATGCGAAATGGAAAATTACACTGTAACTGATAGCATATGTAAATTATTAGATCAGGTTTTGCAGCATCAAAAAGGTTCTTATGTAGACTATTCTGTCAAACAAATATCTAAATCTATTTCAAAATCACTAGAAAAAGAGATTGTTCCTAAAAAAACTTTAGATAATATTGTTGCTTTTTTGCGCGATGGTAGAGTAACTAATCGATATCTAATTCCATTGTTTGGTGGTTATGTTAAGTAGGCAGTATTAAGTTCGACAGTGTAAGAGTTCAAAATCTATAGGAGGTAATATGTGGCAAAATAACATTAGCTGGGTAGAAGGATTGTTTTCGGAAATTCCGTTTAAGCGATTTCAAGAAATTCGTACTAAATCTCAATGGGATTCCCCTCTTGCTATTTTTACCCGATTAAACCCAAATAGAGGCAACGATTGGCCAAACTTAAGATTTGAAGGTATTCAATCCTCAACGTCTCCTGCTATTAGAGCGTTTGATACCTTATTTAGCCCTGATTATTATATTGTTGCAGTTGATACACGGGTAAGAACGACTATTTTGTCTGTGAATATCAAGACCCAAGATCATATTACTGGGAAAGTGAGTACAACTATTGAATATCAGGCTGTTAGTATTGAAACTCTTCTTAATGTTGGAGACCCTCTTGCTAGTATGAAAGATCGAGCGGGCGAAATGATAAAAGATTTTATCGCTCGAAGAGATTATGAAGATATAAGTGAGACGGAGGTCAAGAATGAACTTCGTCGACTTCATGAACAGGTGGAAACTGGGTTGGTTATTAAGGGAGTTTCAGGTATTCATATTGAATGGCCTGAGTCAATAACGCAAAGGCTTCAAAAAAGCGTTATAGATAAAATTGACGATAAAACACAGAGAAAACTAAATGATTTGAAGGTTGAGAAGTTGAATTCCTTTGGCATCCATGATCCTATATTAATCGCTAGCGTTTTAAGTCAGTCGGATGGCGATTTCGAGGTAATTATGGGTCACGTTCGAAGTGCCTCTCAAGCTTATAAAGATCAGATGGATCGTGATCTGAGCTTACTGAACTGGCTAAAAGAAAGGGACCTATTGGCTAGAGCTGATGTCCAAAATGTAATAGATTCCTTGACCGGGAGAATTAATGATCAAGCATCACAATCTTCCCCATTATTGAAGGGATTATTGGGCACTGCAAATGATGATCGACGTCAACTGAAGGATGGCGATGCTACAAAAGAAAAACATAGTGAGAAGGATAAGGATAACCAGGATGGTCCGCCCGTGATTGGCAAGAGAAAGATTAATTTGCCTAATAAGTCGGATGAATAGATTGCTTGTTCTTGTGGAGGAAATATGGATTATTCAAATAGTGCAACTGGTAAGACTCCTGCGCATATCATTTATTTATTAGACGCGAGTGGTTCGATGGCATCTGAAATGCCAGGAACTAATAAGAGAAAAATAGACTTTATTAGTGATATTTTAGAGGAGGTTGCTTATCAAGTATATCTCCGATCGCGGAGAGGGAATGTTATTTCAGATCGATATCGATTATCCGTCTTGGCATACAATAATGTAGTCAAAGATTTAACCAATGGTGATTATATTTCTGTCAAGGAGTTTATTCAGAACATACCAGAATTTGGAGATTTGGGTAACTACGCAACAAATACATTTGAAGCAATGAAAACAACCAAGAAATTGCTTGAAAAAACAATATCAAAAATCGATTCTCGCTATCCTCCTCCTATTGTTTGCCATTTAACCGATGGAGAATTCACCAACGATTATGGCGATCCATCGAACTTGATGAGAGAAATCATGAATATGGATACGCCAGATGGAAAGGTTTTACTTCAAAACATATTTTTGGGAGATAAATTGCTTGCTAAACCAGTATCAAACACAAAGGAATGGGTTGGTGTGACTGGAGAGCAGGAATTGAGCGAACAGTATACGAAATTTCTATATAACCATTCATCTGTCTGGCCGAATCGTTATGTTGAATATTTCAATAAAGAGTACAAATTTAACCTAAAACCCAATACTCGCATGTTTTTTCCTGCAGAAGATGTTAATACTATTAAGATGGCTTTCACTGCAAGCACAGCTACGCCAAGGGGAACAAGTGCTCCAACTGAGGAAGTCTAATGGATATCAATAGATCCATTTTTAATTCTAGTCAGGATACCTCTTTGCATCTTGGTACCGAGAGGTTGCCAGGACTCAAATTGTTTTATTTTGAGGGAGCATCTAGTGATGCACGAGATGGATACCAGCCTAGCGAAGACTTTGTATCCTATAAATATCAGGATGGTGTTTTAGCCTTTATTGTTTGTGATGGCGTTCAGCAAACGATAGACTGAAGCACAGCTGCTCGTTTGTTTGGAAATGAGCTAGTTGAGATGTTGCATACTGTAGAGGGGAATAAAAAAATAATTGAGGATTTTGCCAAAAACTTGCGCTCTAAAATTGATCGGGAAATACTAGACATGCCTGTCGATCCTGGTAACCCTATGCCGGAATTTCATCTTCGGGCAAGGGCAGAAATAGGGGCACAGGTTAAGTTTGCGTGCGGGGTAATTAATCAAAATAATCAAAAGATTGATTTGTTTTGGGCTGGTGATATTCGTTTTGTTGTTTATGACAAAAAAGGAAAGATTTTATCTTCAAGGGAAGAAGACAATAATCAGTTTTGGTCGACACGCGGCGATTATGCATTAAACCTGGATAAGGAGTCTTGGCATCTGGACTCCGTCTCTCGTATATCTGTTACCTCTGATGGAATACGAGAAGATTTTAAGAATATCTTAAACGGCAAACTAAATTTAGATGACATTCGGCTTGCCCGGCATAGATATGATCTTGGGGTTGACGATATTTCTGGTCTTGATGTTGCTATTGATGTCAGTTCTAATTTCGAGAAATTACAAAGTGTTCGAGATGTTAGGATACTTAACGATAAACTTGTTTGGGCAAGCCAGCAAAAAGCTGAAAGATATAGAATCTACTACAGGAGCCCAGAGGGGCGCTTTCGTGTATTAACAGAGATTCCTGCAACTGATAACTCCTATGACATACCCTCTGAGTTGCTGGGTAATGGAAATATATTTGTGCAGGCGATTTCATCCCGATTAATTTCAAGTGAGCTTTCCAAAGCGATTAGTTATATGCCTATTCCTGATAGTACACTAATTTCACAAAAAATTAGTACATTGCCAGGAACGGACATAGCAACATCGAAAACAAATATTCCTGCTAAGGTGCCTGTTAATTTACCAGCACAGGAAGTTCGCCCGAAGCGATCTTGGATAAAAATTGCGCTTGGTTGTGCTGGTTTGTTTGTTGTTGTAGTTATGTTAATAGGTACAGTGGGATTGTCTGTAATTCAGAAATATTTCCTTACGCCGACCTCAACAAACTACGTTGTCACCTTAACACCAGTCCCCTCTACACCCAGTTTTACGGCTACTCCAACAATTATTGAAAATATCACTACCCCTGATTCTTTAACGGCGATTGTTGTTGAAGGAGAGAGTGCAATTCCATCTAGTACTATGCTCTCTACTCCGAATGCAACCCCTGATGCTGATTTAAGCGAATGTCAAATTGGCTTTTTAATCTCTGAACCAGATAAGTGGAAAAAATATCAAATACAACGTGGTAATACACTATATCAATTGGCACAAGTATATAACACTTCCGTTGGTGAGTTAATGCGCGTTAATTGTTTTCAAACAAGCTACATTGCGGCTGGAAAATATATGTTAATTCCAAATTCTGGTACTGAATAAAATCATAGTAAATAAACGAGGGATAACAATGAGTATCACACTAAAACCTTTAGAAGAACTAAGGATTAATGGGAAGAGTTTTGTCGTTCAACCTGACCCTGATCCTGATATGTCTCATCGTCCTTATGTTGAGTTGGGCGGAAGCGGACAGGTAGTTCAACTTTCTTTAGCAAAAACCCAGGAATTCCATGCATTAAAGGTGTTCAATAATCCCGATAATTCGTTGATTAACAGTACAAAAAAATTAGAAAAAAACAATGTTCAAAGCCTTCCAGGATTAGCTGCAGCGAATCGGGTAGTTATTGATCCAAAAGAAGAAGCATATAGCACACTATTGAAAAAATACCCATATTTGGAATACTCTGTTTTGATGCCTTGGATAGGTGGATATACATGGTTTGAGATTCTTGGTGATAAAGATGGTGATAAGAAGATTTTTAATTTTTCCCCAAAGACCTCTTTATATTACGCTTGGCAGTTAGCCCATGTATTAGGTGCCCTGGAAAAAAAGAAATATGCACACTGCGATATTTGTAGTAATAATATTATTTTGGATTTAAAAACACCATCTGTCCAGTTGATTGATATTGAAGACATGTATATGCCAGGTGGAAAAAAGAAGGAAGATTTTATTGGTGGACAAAATGGATATGCTCATCCAAATCGTCCACTTGGCCATCAATGGGTGCAAGAAAGTGATCGATTTGGTGGTGGACTGCTTATAAGTGAAATTTTGACTTGGCATGATCCTGAAATAAGAGAATCTAGCGATTCGGAAAGCTTTTATTTAAATTCAGAGTTGTGTAGGAAGACAAAGAAATACAGGCTAATGAAAGGGGTGCTGGAACGTAATGGCAGTATAGAACTTTCAAATCTTTTTGAAAAGGTTTGGAGTTCTAATGGTTTGGAAGATTGCCCTAGGTTGAGTGAATGGGAATCTCAGTTACACTTAATTGTTCAGAATGCCAACGTCAAATCCCCTGAAGTTGGTGATTTGTCTGGGCTTGGTGCTGATGGACGAATTCGTATCCAACGAAAAAGGGTCTCGTTGACTGAAGGTGCCGAACGAGAAAAAGAAAACATCAAATCAAATCGAAAAAAAGTTGATATTAATACCAGCCGAGCCACAAACTCACAACAATCTACACAGCCGTTGCCATCTTTCCAGCCGCAAACGGATTGGGGAAAGGTCGTTGCGTTTATTTTAGTAGCTGTTCTGATAATTTTTATCTGTATTGCATTATCTGGTACTGCAGCTGGAGTGTATTTTTGGGGGAATGAGCCATTGCCTGATAATGTACCAACTCTTAATTATGTATCTCCAGTTGTTGTGGTTGCATCTAAAACACTTCGTCCTACACCAACCCGTTTAGTTTCTATAAAACCAACAAAAACTTCTGCGACTTCAGATCTTGCTGGATACTCCTGCGCGGATAAATCAAAAATAAAATTACGAGTGGGGCAGGAGGCTATAGTTCCATATTATGACGTTAATTTACGAGAGGCTCCGATTGTTCCTGAAGTATGGGATGCAAATATTGTGGTTATGCTTCGTCAGGGGGATACCATGTTAGTAATAGGTGGACCTAAATGCGCCCATGAAGGGACATGGTGGGAAGTAAAAACCGATCGAGGCTATACAGGATGGGTGCGAGAGCTGCAACCGAACAAAATATTGCTTGAGCCATTGGACTAAATTTCATTTCTAAATAAGAGGGGATAATGCTTTTATCAATTCTTGATGTGACGACTAAATTACTGGGGATACTAAAATTGGAACTACTACAAATGCTTGCACAATTTGAACCAAATTAAAGCCAATTTTCGGATTAGTTATTTCTACTTAGTGGGCATAAGGTTAGCGACACGCCAGTAATACCCCCGTTGGATTAATTATAAACTCCTGCCAATCATGCAATTCTTCCCCATTGCATGACAAATTTGACATTTCTTTTTGGAAATGAACTACAGGAGAAAATGTAATGAAAAAGATGTTAATAGAAATCCTTGCCGTGATCGCCGCGCGCATCGCCGCAAAAAGGAGCGCGAGTGTCTCGAAAAAATCTTCGCATAAAAAATGAATAGATTTGCAGATGTTATTCAGGTTAACCGAAGTTGCCTAACAGATAGTCCAGCATTGTGAAAGAAACTGATGAGTAAATCTGGACGGCGACGCAAACGAG
>JAJTYX010000241.1:0-1042 GCA_021462865.1 Gammaproteobacteria bacterium
CGATGGCGGCGATCGTCGTGCTGATGGTGCTCGGCCAGTTCATCCTCGGCCTCCAGGCTCCTGCCTGATCGCCCGGCGTGACGGCCGGTCACTTTGGGCGGCACACTGGTTGCATGATAGCGAATGACGCGCCGGGCGTGCTCGCGATCGAAGCGCGCAACCTGAGATTGGCATACGGCCCGCGCCTGGCCCTTGATGAGCTTTCGCTGGATGTTCCTGCGGGGGGCGTGTTCGGGCTTCTTGGTCCGAACGGAAGCGGCAAGAGCACCTTCATCACAATGGTCGCGGCCATGCAGGGCCCCCGCGAGGGGTCGTTACGTGTCCTGGGGCAGGCTCCCTGCGCGGCATTGCGCGCCCGGGTGGGGACCGTGTTCCAGGAGACCGCCCTCGACCCCGCAATGACGGCAGGCGAGACCCTGGGACTGGCGGGGAGGCTCTTTGGACTGTCGAAGTCAGCAGCTTCGGCCCGGGCGGCAAGCCTTCTTGGGGAGTTCGGGCTGGGCGATCGTGCTAACGATGCGGTGGCAAAGCTCTCAGGCGGAATGCGGCGCCGGCTGGAAGTAGCGAGGGCGCTGCTCCACGAACCGCGCCTGATACTCCTCGACGAGCCTACAACCGGCGTCGACCCGGAAGAACGCCGGGCGCTCTGGCAGGGCCTCCGCGAGCGCAGGGGCCAGGATTGCACAATCGTCATCGCGACGAACGACCTTGCCGAGGCGGAGACGGTCTGCGACGAGGTGGCATTCTTGCGTCACGGCCGGGTAGTGGTGACGGGTACCCCGGCCCAGCTCAAGCGGGGACTCGGGCGGGAAGCCGTCCGCGTGCGGTGGGCGACCGCGCCGGACGCAGCCAATGCCGCAGCGTACGGCTGGGAAGGCTGCGGCACGGTGACCCGGGACGGCGACGAGGTGTTGTTCACGGTGGAGAATGCTGCGTCGTTCGTTCCCCGCCTGTTCGCCATGGCGCCGGGACCGATCCGGGCGCTGAGCATCGAGCCTTCGTCACTTGAAGATGCCTACTTCCAGCACGTTGGCGGCCGGGC
>JAJTYX010000242.1:0-1345 GCA_021462865.1 Gammaproteobacteria bacterium
AGCCGGCGATAGTTTGCTGGTGATGAATTCTTTGTTAGAAAAAGAAGGCATGGGTGGCAAGGTGCAGATGGTCTATTTCGACCCGCCGTATGGAATAAAATACAGTTCCAATTTCCAGCCATTTATTGACCAAAGTTCAACACCAGCACAAGATAAGGACGAAGATTTAACAACTGAACCTGAAATGTTAAAAGCATTTCGTGATACATGGGAAGTAGGAATACATTCATACTTAACTTACCTAAGAGACCGATTGAAGCTCACAAAAGATTTATTGCATGAATCAGGCAGCGTCTTTGTTCAAATCTCAGACGAGAATGTTCATTTGGTTAGAAATATTATGGATGAAGTTTTCGGAATGCATAATTTCGTTAGTCAGATTTCAATTAAAAGAGCTTCAGTAATGTTTACAAAAAAACTCTTAAATAATGCCATATTCTATGTTGTGTGGTATGCCAAAAACAAAGAGAAAATAAAATACAATCAATTATTTTTTGAAAGAGATGAACAGTGGTTTGCAGATTCAGCAGGTTCACATCTGAGGGCTGAGAGCCCAGATGGGAAAAAAAGCAAATCTTTGACAGGTGATGAAAGAAAGAACATGAAATTGTTTATGGCAGAGCATAAAGGATGGAGATTATATAGATTGCTCGGAGTTAATGCACAAGGAACAGATAAGCAAGACGGATTTGAATTTAAAGGGCAAACCTTTTACCCGCCAAAAGGAACCCAATGGAAATATTCTTATGAAGGATTAGAGAAATTAAAAAAAGAAAACCGTTTCGAAATTGAAAAGAATAGCTTGAGTGTAAAGGTATATCTTGACGATTATCCGGTTGTTGCAATAAATAGTTTATGGGAACAGATTGGAGCAGCAGCAGATAAAATCTATGTCGTGCAAACTTCCGATGAAATAGTAAAACGGTGTATGTTGATGACAACAATGCCCGGTGAATTAACACTTGATATAACTTGCGGAAGTGGAACTACTGCATATGTCGCAGAACAATACGGTAGAAGATGGATTACATGTGACACTTCAAGAATTGCATTGACATTGGCAAAGCAAAGATTAATGTCAGCAAATTTTGATTTTTATGAATTGGCATATCCAAATGAAGGTGTTGGAAGTGGTTTCAAATACAAAACAGTATTACACAGAACTCTCGGCTCAATTGCAAATAATGAACCCGCACCTACTGAAATTCTGATTGCCCAACCAGAAACAGATTCTAAAAGACAAAGAGTTACTGGTCCCTTCACGGTTGAAGCTGTTCCGGCGCCAGTAGCAAAATCGTTCGATGAATTCCACCCCCTTAGTCCCCCGCCAGCGGGGGATACCAAT
>JAJTYX010000243.1:0-3183 GCA_021462865.1 Gammaproteobacteria bacterium
ATAGAAGGAACGCTGTTCGTGCTGGCGCTGGCCCAAGAGGGCGAAGCCATGCGGCGGCGCGCCGAACGCACGCCGCGCCATGTGGGCAGTCTGCGCGGGCTGGGCTACGCCGTGCTGGTACGTATCGGCCTGCGCCCGGCGCTGCGCTGGGACGAAATGCCCGAATCATCAGGCCGAGTCGGAATCGTGGTGGCGCTGGCGCTGGCGGCGGCGCTGTCTACGAACCTGTTTTTGGGTATGCAGGCCATTACCCATGAAATCGGTGCTGACAGCTTACAGACGTTCCTGGCCGGTTTGTGGTCTGCGCCTGCTGCGCTGCAAATGACGTTCGCGGTTGATCTGGTGCTGGCGCTCTTTGCGCCGCTGGTTGCTTATGCAGCCGGACACCTTACCGCGCGCTACGCGGCGGAAATTGCCCAGCGCGGGCAGGCGGGCCGCCTGGCGTATGAGCGTGACCAGGCCGCCTGGCGCGAAGCCTACGCTAACCCGCTGGCGACTGAGGAAGGTGAGGCGCTGCTGACTGAGCATCTGGAATACAAGCGCCGTCTGAAGGCCGGGCGCGCCCATGTCCCTTTTGGGAATACAGCCCACGAACTGGCCGCCCACGAGTCCATGCTGACGACCGCGCACGTAAACGGGCATGGTGGCGCAGGCATTACGGAAAACTAGACGATACAAAGGAGATAGGCGGATGAAGCTGAAAGTTTACCGCGCGCATGGTTTACCAGGACGTGAAGTTACGTTGTTCTGGCGCAGCTGGTCACTGACGCTGCTGTTCAGTTTCGCGCTGCTGTTAGAGCGCGAAGAAGGCGGCAATATCGTGTGGACGAACTTTAAGAGGAATGACGTATGACCAGGCGAAGGAGGGTTGCAGGCGCTGTGCCGGTGTTCGAGGCACCGGCACAGCAGGACACACCCCAGACACAACCGAAAGTGGGCCGGGTATCCGGCCCCAGTGTATCACGAAATGAGGGCTTACGGTGATAGGGCTGGAACACGCGCTCAAAGAGTTTCTACTGTCTCTCAAAGCAGACGGTCTGAGTCAGGCCACGCAGGAGTGGTATCAGTGGTTGCTGACGGCGTTTGTGGATGCTCATTACGGGCTGGCCGTCAGCGAGATTAAGCCGCACGATGTGCGGGCCTACATTGTGGAGATACGGTCACGGCACTATGCCGCCGATACGGTAGCGGCCCATATTCGCGCGCAGCACCGGTTCTGGAAGTGGGCCGCCGCCGAATACAACCTGCCGAATCCTATGCGCGGCGTGAAGTACCCGGCCCGGCGGCAGCCACAGCCGAAAGCCGCCAACCTTGAGGATTTAGAGGCCATGTTTCAGGCAGCCGGTGAAGGGGCCTACGGCGCGCGCAACCGGGCCATGCTGCTATTCATGCTGGACACGGGCTGCCGGGCGGCTGGCCTGATAAACCTACGGCTGGCCGATGTGGACTTCGAGGCACGCCGGGCGCTGGTCACAGAGAAGGGAAGTAAGACTCGGTTTGTGGTGTTCACTGAACTGACGGCCCGGTTGCTGAAAGAGTGGATGCAGTACCGGGCCGATGATGTGCCGGTGATGTTCTACGATCTGAAAACCAAGAAGCCGTTGAAACGTAACGGGCTTTATCAGATGTTCCGGCGCGTGGCGCGGCGGGCCGGCATTGAAGGGCGGTTCAACCCGCACTCGCTGCGCCATACATTCGCGCGGGAATACATCATCAACGGCGGCGATTTAGCGACACTGGCGAGGCTGCTAGGACACCGGGACGTGTCCACAACGGTATCTCACTACGCTATCTTTACTGACGCAGAGATTGCCGAAAAACACGAAAGATTCAGCCCCGCGCGGCACTTTGAGGCCGGGCGAAAAAAAGGCGGGTAACGGGATTCGAACCCGTGACACCCTACTTGGGAAGCAGGTGCTCTACCGCTGAGCTATACCCGCGCAATAACCGGTATTATAAAAGCGCCGTTTGCGGCTGTCAATAGCGCCGCGCAGGGCAAACGCATCAAAAATACTGAAGCAATTGAGTTAGGAAAGAATCGTCTAGCGCCGCCTTGAAGCGTTTGCGTTTGAGACTGAGTTTGGCAGGGTGACGCTTGAGCAAGTTGAGAGCGAAGCGCCGCAAGATAGCGAAGTTTTCCGCGCCGTTGAGGACACGCAAGCGGGCATCATCTTCCCGAAAGACGACATCGAGTGTCCAGTGAAAGTTGTTTTCAATTGACCAGTGGGCACGGACGACCTGTAGCAGCAGTTCAGCATCGGGCGGTAGAGAAGAAATGAAATAGACGGTTTCGGGGGGAACAGGCGTGTTATCGAGAGGACGACGTTCGCGGATGACACGGACAATCGACTGCAAGTCTGCCCACCCGTCGTGATGACGAATGACTTCAAATGCCTTGGGGTCAGACAACGCCCAACATTGGCGGATCTCGATGCGTCCATGATTCTTGTTGACAGTTTGGGCATAACTGTGCGGCATGTCGCGGAACTGCTGCTGGTCTGCCCATACAAACCACTCCTGAATGTCGGCATGTAACTGCCCCTGATTCCCTTTCAGCGCCAGCACATAGTCGGCTTTTTTGTCGCGGATTTTCTGAGCAATCGCCGCCTGTGTTCCCATGGCATCGAGCGTCACAATCGCACCCGCCAGGTACAAATCATCCAGCAGTTGCGGAATAGCGGTAATCTCGTTGCTTTTTTCGTCCACCTTGCGCTGTCCAAGCACGATCCCGCTGCCATGCGCCCAGGCGCTCACCAAATGCAGCGCGCGCAAGCCCGCCCCCCGCACCGTTTTCCCATCAATCGCAATCACTTGACCGCGCTCCACCTGAAAATTCACTTCCACCCATTCCCGAAAGCGCGTCTCTAAGACCTCGGCGGGCAGCAGGCTGAATACCCGCCGAAACGTATCATGCGACGGAATCCCTTGTTCCAACTTGAGAAATTGCGCAAGCCATGCCCGTTTACTCTCTCCGAATTCCTCCACCTCTGTCCACGTTTCGGCTCCGCATAGCACCGCACAAATACCAATCAGCGCCACTTCCACCAATGGATAGGTACAGCGCCCCACCACACGCGGATCGTCCATGTCTTCAAACAACTGTGTCAGACTGATTTTGGGAAGGTCATTCATTCGCTTTCTCCTTCCCTCTATCTTTACCTCATTTTTGATGCGTTTGCCCTA
>JAJTYX010000244.1:0-1347 GCA_021462865.1 Gammaproteobacteria bacterium
CGGGGAATACGATTGTGACATATACCGCAGCATCCTATATGGCCATAGGAACATTAGCTTGGAATTATGGTCATATGAATGGCAAAGTCGACGATGTCCAGGTTTACAATAGGGCACTGAATGATCAAGAAATATTGGCTTTGTATAATGGTAATTAACTTTAATTGTGTTATTGCTAAGTCAAAATGTTAATTTTTTACTATTTTGAAATGTTAATATTTTGTGTTTTAAATTTTAAGAGATCAGCACGTGTTAAATCATAGAATGCCAGGTAAAAATCGATGCGGGAAAAACAGGTTTCGCATTACCATTTACCTGTTGTTCTCTCTGGTAGCAACGTATTCTCTTTGATTGGATAGGTTCTCAACCACAAAGGCTCTTTTGACGGTTTTATTGTTTGTTTGGAGTTTCGATTCAACAAGAACCATGTTTTTAAACATGACAACCAATTGATTATCTTCCAGGAGACAGACATCTACCTTTCTGTTAGCCAAAGAAAGGGTCTTCTGAGAGGATGGTAGTTGAATAACCTGTCCATAGAACTGTATTGCATGGTCTTTGTTGACCGTTCGTTCTTTCTTAACACAGAAGACGGTATCGAGGTTTTTCTCAGCTGGTAAAGGCATGTAGACCAATTCAGCCGGATGAGTATATTTTGCATTGTACCATGGCAGGAATGTGGTAAGTAAGAAGGTATTCGCCTGCCGATAGGTTTTGATTTTTGCCAGTCGCATCTCTTTTATGAGCCGGTCTTGGAAGAACCGAAAGGTGACTTCGATTCTTCCTTTGGCCTGTGGAGAATTGGCTGTGATGAGGTGTATATCAAGCTCACGCAGTGCACGTTCAATCTGGGTATCATCATGCTCCGGTGCTACCTGGTAATGTAATCCACCGTGTCGGGTGGTGGTAAAATGGCTGGCTTTATCGACGTAAAGAGACAGAAAGGTGCCTTTGAGTTCAAGAAAGCGCCGGATTACGTGCATATTGGCAAAGAGGGTATCTTTGGGGAAGAATTGGGCATAGGGTACTTCATTGGTAGCATCATCGATCATGGCAAGAAGCCACCATTTATCTTCTACCAGAGGAAGCCAGTAATGGACAGAGGAGTCCATTTGAACGAGCATACCGGCCTTGGACATTCTGCGGCGTTGCCGGTAGGCTTTCCTTTTCTTCCTGGGAACATGTACCTGGTTTTTCATGAGGATTTGCCGGATTGATTCGTAACAATAGGGTATTTTATGGACTTCGTGGAGTTTGTCCATGAAGTGCATGATATTGAAATCGTAGTATAATCTTTTGCGAAGTGAGAGGATCTGTTTTACCTCTTGATCAGAGATCTTTCTATGC
>JAJTYX010000245.1:0-1488 GCA_021462865.1 Gammaproteobacteria bacterium
GGCGCAAGGCGCGCGCCGGGCTCCTGCTGCACACCGGTCGCACGGTCGAGTGGCTCACCCCCGACGTGCTGGCCGTACCTTGGTGGAGAGTGCTGTAGCTCATGGAACCGAGCCAACTCAACTGGATCGCCAACTTCATCTGGGGCATCGCCGACGATGTCCTGCGCGACCTCTACGTCCGCGGCAAGTACCGCGACGTGATCCTGCCGATGACCGTCCTGCGCCGCCTCGACGCCGTGCTCGAGCCCACCAAGCAGGCCGTGCTCGACATGAAGGCCGCGCTCGACAAGGCGGACTTCGAGGCCTGGCTCGACGGCTTCTCGCCGAACGTGCAGGACATCCTCGAGAACTTCGAGTTCCGCAACCAGATCCCGCAGCTGTCGAAGGCCGACGCGCTGGGCACGCTGATCGAGAAGTTCCTCTCGCCGGACATCAACCTCAGTCCCAACCCGGTGCTCCACGGCGACGGTTCGGTCAAGCACGCCGGCCTGGACAACCACGGCATGGGCACGGTGTTCGAGGAGCTGGTCCGGCGCTTCAACGAAGAGAACAACGAAGAAGCCGGCGAACACTGGACGCCGCGCGACGCGGTCAAGCTCATGGCGAAGCTGCTCTTCCTGCCGATCGCGGACGAGATCGAGTCCGGCACCTACCTGCTCTACGACGCCGCCTGCGGCACGGGCGGCATGTTCACCGTGGCCGAAGAGACGCTGCAGGAACTCGCCACGCAACACGGCAAGCAGGTGGCCACGCATCTCTACGGCCAGGAGATCAACGCCGAGACTTACGCCATCTGCAACGCCGACCTGCTGCTCGAGGGCGAAGGCGACGCGGCGGACAACATCGTCGGCGGCCCGGAACACTCCACGCTCGCCAACGACGCCTTTCCGTCGCGCGAGTTCGACTTCATGCTCAGCAACCCGCCCTACGGCAAGAGCTGGAAGAGCGACCTCGAGCGCATGGGCGGCTCTCGCAGGAGCAGAAGCTCCGCAAAGTCCACAACCTGCTGCAGGAGCTGCGCCGATCCGGCCTGATCGACAACCGCGGCAGTCGGTCGAAGCCCCAGTGGGTGGCCGTCGAGCCGACCCCGACCGAGGACGCGCGATGACCTGGCGAAGACACTCGGGCGGAGACGCAGGCCACGGCGGCCTTGGCGGTGAGAAAGTCATCCGCAACCAGGTGCTTGCGGCTTTGCTGGGAGTTGGCCCGATTCCTTCATCCAGCAAAGGTTTTCGCAAAGGATCGAGCAAAGACCGGAACTCGGGGGCTGGTCCGACACCCTCTGACACTGCCCGCCTGCAAGGGGGACTCTACGAGCCGGTCTCGTCAGGGATCTTCCTCGCCGTTCCCAAACGGGTACGATCATTCCCACAATGGGAACGCAAAGCACCAAGCCGCCCCCAGCCATCACGCGGCCTGGCGATTCACGGCGCGAACGAATTTCATCCACACCGAGGATGCCCTGCCTGTCGCCGACATGACCTTGCA
>JAJTYX010000025.1:0-1755 GCA_021462865.1 Gammaproteobacteria bacterium
ATTTTCCCGTCTGCCCGTTTTCCCTATCGGCTCCTAACTATTCTGAGAAAATATTCTCTCTCACCATCAGTTTCGCTGAATAGTTACATGCTTTTTAAAAACAATAAAATCCCAGATTCCTTTACGATAACTAATTCCATAACTACAATGAAATGTGGCAAACATAACCGGCGCTGTCAGCTTTAAAGTTATTGTTACAATCTTTTCAATTATATTCAATAATCAAGGTGATCCTTCGTGATAATTCAAATCGCGCCATTTTGAATCTACTTCCTGTCATCTATTTTCTGACTTCTGCTCTCTGGCTTTCTCCGTGTTCTCTGTGTCTCTGTGGTAAACCCCGTTCTCACAAAACCCCATGTCCCTTCATCTTTTCTAAAAAATCTTCCACTCTGATAAGGTACTTTTCATCAATTCTTTTATGTGTTGGGAGGTTGACAATTCTCTCGCAAACAGACTCAGCCACGGGACACATACCTTTTTCATAACCCCACGGTGAAAGATCTTTCTCTATCGGATGAAGCGGTGAAAGAAACCAATCTCCCGCCTCAATCCTATCTTCTTCCGCTTTTCGTAAAAAGCTTTGTTTATCAGCAACCAGAAATGAATACCGCAAAAAAGTATGAAGCGCATATCCCGGCCTGAACGGCTTTTCAAGTCCAAGCGTATCAAATATCTCATCGTATTTGTTAGCAATCCGCAACCTGTGATTAAGATTTTTTTCAAATCTCTCCATTTCCAGCAATGCCCTTTTTTTCAGAAACTTTGCCATCCTCTTTTCAAATCCATCAGGTTTCACGGGAGAAATAAGCTCTTCGCCGGAGGACGATCCGGTTACGAGACCTGCTTTACTTAAAAACCGATAGGTCTTTATGGCAGGCCAGTAAATGGCAGGCTTCATCATGAAATCATAACTGTGTAGCAACAGCCATAATATCAGTTTCTCCTTGATATCCGGGTATGAATAAGAATCACATTCTATTCGTAATTTTGAGACAATTTCAGGGCAGTTGGTGACTGCCATACCTCCCAAACCAGTAGAAAATGGCTTTGACCATTGCGTGCTGAAAAATGCCGCATCGGCAACCGTGCCGTTAACTTTACCCTTATAGCTTCCCCCATAGCCATGAGCACAATCTTCGATCACTTTCAGATTATATCTTTTTGCGATGTCAAGCATTGGATCTAAATCTGAAGACAAGCCAAAGGTATTTTGAGCCATAATTGCAGTTGTTTTACCCGTAACTTTGCCCTCGATTTTTATTGTATCAATATTAAAAGTCTTTGGATCAATATCTACATAAACAGGTTTTCCTCCACAGTAAATAATCGCATTAGGGACAACAACACAGGTAAAACCAGGAAGAATAACTTCATCTCCAGGGCGAATGCCTATTGCTTTTAACAAGGCATAAAGGGCGATACGCCCTTTGTGGAAAAAGAGGGCGTTAGTGAATATATCATCCATAGGGCATTATTAAATGTGTTTTTTGATCCTGAAATTTATGAGGAAATCATGAGGCCTGCTCTCTGTTTTAATTAACTGACTTTTGATGTTCTGTACTCTGCGTCCTTTGCGGCTTTGCGTCAAACACTGAACACTGTATCATGAATATGAATAATGAAGGTCTGACCCTCAGCCGCCTGGCTCTCAGAAATTTTGCGTTAAACTTTTTTAAGCAATTCAAAATACTGTTCCCTCGTCATACCAACGGTTCGCATGTTATTTTTTATTATTTCTACATCAACCTCTTC
>JAJTYX010000026.1:0-3609 GCA_021462865.1 Gammaproteobacteria bacterium
CTTGCCCTCCTTGGACGCCAGTTGGCCGATCTGCTTGCGCGTGAGCAACTTCAGGTGCTCGTAGCGGATGCAGCGCCTGTCGCGGCAGGATGGCACAGGGAACAGCCCCTTGCGGATTGGCTTTCCGCTGATCTGCTCGAACACCTCGCGGCGACACGACAGGAACGCGCCACGCTTGTCAGTGCCGCCGTTCGGGCGGCCCCGCACGTAGAACTGCGGGACGTGATTGCAGTACGCGCCGCGCCACAGCAGGCATTCGCCCACCTCGTCGCAATTGGCGTACAACTCGTTGACGGTCGGCCTCACGCGGCTTTCTCCTTCTCGAACTCCACCGCCCGCTCGAACTGGTGCCCCACCGCCCGAAACGTCTGCAGCGGCACCTCGGCCACCACGATGCGGCCGTCGGGGCAGTCGATGCGCAGCAGCACCACGTCGGCACCACGAGCGAAGTGCACCTCGGCGCCGCTGGCCAGCCATGTGACGCGATCTGGCTTGCCGGCCAACTCGTTCACCCAGTGGTCGGCTCGCACCTGGGCGTGGATGACGTTATTCATGCGGCCGCCCGCATCGTCCGCTTCTCGAACACGCGCACGCCGTCGATCGGCAGGTTCTCGCCCATCGCCTTGACCAGCGCACGCAGTCGCACCTCGTCGGCCTTCAGCACGTTGATGTGCTGCGGGTTGGCGACCACGTAGCGCACCATCGCCAGCAGGTCGGTGACCTCGAAGTCCCAACTCTTTGCTGTGCTGACGCCTGCAACCTTGACCTTCGCGTCGACCACCGCCGGGGCCACGATGACGGCTGCGACGTTCTCGATGGCGGCCGCTTCCAGTGCAGCGTTCTGCTGCACGGTTTCGGCCTGAGCGCGCGCTTGGGCCGCCGCCGCTTCGTCGCCGGCCCGCGCTGCGGCTTCGGCCTCTGCGGCCAGCCGGCGCTGCTCGGCCTCTGCCGCCTCACGCGCGACGCGCGCCTGTTCCTCGAGCCGGCGCCGCTCGGCCGCGGCGGCTTCCTCGGCGCGGCGCCGTTCCTCGGCGGCCTGGCGCTCGCGCTCGGTGTCGTAGGCGATCATCTTGCGCTTGATGACGTTCTCGGCCTGGGCGAGCAGTTCGCCGGGGCCCTTGAACAGCGCGTTGACGGCGCGCAGCGCGTCGTTCATCGGCTTGGTGATGCTGGTGCGCTGGGTTTCGAGCGCGTTGGCCTTTGCCTTGATGGCCTTCAGTTCGTCGCCGGCCAGGCCGTATTCCTCGTCGTTGCTGACCGGCATCTGCTCGACCATGCGCAGCATTCGCTGGGCGCCGGCGGTCATCTGCGCGCCGTCGGGGGCGCGCACTTGGATCGTGGTGGTCTCGCCGGCGGGCGCCAACTCGATGGTTCCAGATGTCATTGATGCTTCTCCTTGAAGCGGTGCACGGTCAAACAGGCCATGAACACCGCGATGTCGCTCGGATCGTTGAGGGGGTGGAACTTGTAGGTGCCGTCCGGCTTGAGTTGCAGGGCCGCGCGGCGCGTGATGCTGGGGTCGCCAAGGGCTGCGAGGTACGCGGCGGTCTGCGGCCCGACGGGCGCGTGCACCTGGGTGCAACTCTTGAGGTCGACGAGCCACTTGATGCCGTCGACCCCAAGCACGCGATCGAGCGTGCCGGCGTAGTGCATCGCGTGGTTGGCGACCTTGGTCTCGACGGCCAGCACTTCGGGGCGCATTTCGCGCTTGAACTTGCGGTAGCCCTCCAGGTAGCCGCGCACGGACTCGTGCACGCTTTCTTCCACGAGGTCGTTCGCGTCGTCGAGTTCGCACGCGATGTGCACAGCCGTCCCAAGCTGGCGCTTGGCCTCCAGCAGATCGCGCGGCACGCGCGACCAGTCGTGCAGGCACTCCAGCACCTGCGTGACGCTGGGCACCACCTTGCCGTCGAGGCGGTAGGTGTGCGTGCCCTGATCGAAAGCGAGCATCACAGCGCGAGCAGTTCCGACTTGATGGCGTCGAACTGGGCAACGGTGATGGTGGTGTCGAGCGCCGCGGCCCCGTGGCGCGCGAGCGTTGCCGCGATCGCGTCGGGCTTCAGGTCGAGCGACTTGAACTTGGCCTCGAGGTACTTGACCTGACCGGCGTTGATGCAGCCAGCCGGCGCGGTGGTCGCCGGTGCCTTCGGGGCGGCTTCGCGCTGGCCGGGCGCCGGAGTTTCCGCCGTTCCTTGTGGGGCCGATGCGCTGGTATCCTGCTCGCTCTTGCGCTGCGGCATGGTGACGACGGGCTTCACCTCGCCGTCGTGCCCAAGGTCGAAGTCGAAAGACTTCCCCTCCATCTCGTCGGCCGTCGGCGCGCCGCCCACGGCATCGGGGAAGCCCTTGCGCAGCGCCTGCGCCTCGGCGCACTTGGCCAGTTGGCCGTAGGGGCGCTTCTTCCACATGGCGTTGGGCGCGGCGCTCTTGTTGCTCTTGGTGGCGTAGTTCTCGGTCCAGAACTCCGTGGCCGTGAAGCTCACCTTGTGGCCGCCGACGAGGCGGTGCACGGTGACGCGGCACCACTGGGGGTAGGTGATCGCCACGCCGTCGAGCGTGTCTTGCACGTCGGGGCCAAACACCGGGTCGTCGCAACCGGCGTACTGGCCGGTGCGCGCAGCCTTTGTGCGGTACAGGGCGATGCCTGGCATCACCACGTCGCGCATTTCCTTGATGTCCCATCCGTCAGGCCCCTTGCGGCCGGTGGACACCTGCATCGGCACGATGTGCACGGGCTTGTCCATCGGGTCGAGGCCGGCGGCCTGGCAGTACGACAGCACCAGCGCCGCGCTCTCGGGCTTGGCGCCGGGGTACAGGCTGGTGGTGAGCACATCCAGCGCGGCGGCGCGCGGCATGGCGAAGATTGGGTACTCCCGAGTCGGAAGCTCGACGACGGCGCTCACAGTGCGGCTCCTTCGTGGCGCAGACCATCGGGGAAGCTCCACCACGACCGGGAACACCCAACGACCGCCACCGTATGTGATGGCACGAACGCCACGCGGATCGAACCGTCCGTGTCGATCAGATCGACGGCACCGCGGTCGCCGTTGGCGTACCACGGTTCGCAGTCGCGGGGGGCCACCACGCGATCACCGACACGGAACTCGCGCCGCTCGACGGGCTGTTCGGCCTGCACCACCTCGAAGTCCCCGCTGGGCAGCGACTTCACCGACCAGTCCATCCGCGAGCGCCCGGTGGTGAACGCATCGCCGGCCGCATCGAGCGCCTGCTGCAGCGCAGAGCGCCTCTCGCGCGGTGGTGTGTAGAGCGCCTTCGGTGGATTGACCGGGAGGCAGTAGTCGAGGTCGTGGGGGTTGCCGATGCGAAAGTCTTTGAGCATCACGAACTCCTGAGTAGGTCTTGCAGAATCCGCGCATCGCGCTCGCTGGCGCGCTCGCGGTACGGTGGGCAGGGGCGCTGGTAGCGCAGACCGATCGCCACGCGACCGGACCACCAGACCCAGCGGGTCGGACTCAGCACGAACGGGCCCGGCCGCGTGCCCAGGGGGACGACGGGTTCGGCGGTGGCGATCACTTGCGCCTCGGCATCAGCAACCCGACGCCGCCATCGAACGTGAACACCATCGGGTCGGTCGGCCCGTGCACGCGC
>JAJTYX010000027.1:0-110294 GCA_021462865.1 Gammaproteobacteria bacterium
CCGTGTCGTAATACGCCTCGAAACTGCCCGGGCTGCCGTTCAGGTCCCGGCCCAGCAGCGCCGCCTGGGCACTACTCCCCAGCGCCACCAACACCAGACCGCTGACCACCCTGCTGAGTGCTCTCATCGTGATTCCCCCGCAGACCGCACCGGTGCCGGGACAGCCCGCCTGATTTCTCAACTCCTGGTTCTTCTCCGCCGTGGCGCCGGTTGCCCGGCGCCGGCCATCCGCCGGGCGCTCTGCCCGCTGCCGGATTGCCGCACCACAGAAGCTAGCCCCCCCCCCCTGCAAACCGTCAATCCCCTGAACCGGTGAACCGGCTGCGTTATGTCTGGTGCCGGGTTTGGCTTTTTGGCTTATTTTGAGCCGTCGCGGTGCGCCACGACTTTCGACAGCGGGCGTAAGGTGCCGGGTCGAAAGTTTCGAAGTTTCCCCAAAACGCCGCGACTGTGACCCCTCAGGCGTTCTGACGGTGAGGGCCCACCGGGCGATGCCGCCAGCGGCAGCCCGCTACGCCAGAGTTGCCGGAGTCCCCGTCTGCGCCAGCAGCGCTTTCTTGCGGAAGAAGCGCAGCAGCCCCGCATCTCCGTGCCGGGAGCCGCCGCAGCCGGAGAAACCGAAGGAGTGCTTCTCCGCCTCGTAGGTCTCGCGCGTGAGGCCGGCGTCGTTGAGACTCATGCCGCCGGCGTTGATGCGCTCGGCCACCGCGCGCGCCTCCTCCAGCGTGCCGGCGAACACCGCGCCCGAGAGCCCGAGGAGGATCGTGGTGCCGGGTTTGGCTCTTTGGCTTATTGACTTATTTTGAGCATTCGCAGCGCGACACTGCGTTGCTCAACAGGCCAATGAGCCAAATCCGGCACCGCTCCCGCTCAGCCGCAGGTGCCGCCCGAGCAGCAGTTGCCGTCGGTGGCAGGCCGCGCCGCGGTCGCTGCCGTCTTGCCGATCCGCACCCGCCAGATCTCCGGGCCCGACTCGAGGTAGGTCCAGCTGAAGCTGTCCGGGTTCTGCGCCTGCATCTGGTAATACAGCGGCCTGGGGTCGTGGTCGTTGACCAGGTCGAACGTCTCGCCGGGCTGCAAGGCGTGGAAGCGGCCGAAGATGACCGGGTGACGCTCGCGCGGAACGATCGTGCGCACGTCGATGAATGAAGGGGCGGCTTGCGACATCGTGGCTCCTGATTTCTGAGGGCACCGGTGCCCTGCGATTGAGGCTGGCCACAATGTTGTCGCCACCGCCCGGAAGCCATACGTAGATGACCCAATCGAATTTGCATTTCGGGAGGGCTTCCGGTTTTCCCCGGTCTATAATGCGGCGCTTTCGCTGACCAGGACCCGTTCATGCCTACCAGAAGCCTCTTCACCTCGGAATCCGTCTCCGAGGGCCACCCGGACAAGATGGCGGACCAGATCTCCGATGCGGTGCTCGATGCGATCTTCGAGCAGGACCGCATGGCAAAGGTGGCCTGCGAGACGCTGGTCAAGACCGGTTTCGTGCTGGTAGCCGGCGAGATCACGACTTCGGCCTGGGTCGATCTCGAACCGCTGGTGCGCAGCGTAGTGAACGACATCGGCTACAACCACTCCGACCTCGGTTTCGACGGCAACGCCTGCGCCGTGCTCAATGCCATCGGCAAACAGTCCGGCGACATCGCCCAGGGCGTGGACCGCAAGGACCCGCGCAAGCAGGGTGCCGGCGACCAGGGGATGATGTTCGGCTATGCCAGCAACGAGACCGACGTGCTCATGCCCGCGCCGATCACGCTGGCTCACCGGCTGGTGAAGAAGCAGTCCGAAGTGCGCAAGTCCGGCAAGCTCAAGTGGCTGCGCCCGGACGCGAAGAGCCAGGTCACGCTCGTCTACGAGGACGGCAAGCCGGTCGCCATCGATGCCGTGGTGCTCTCCACCCAGCACGCGCCGGATGTCAGCCAGAAGACGCTCAGGGAAGGCGTCATGGACCTCATCATCAAGCCGGTGCTGCCGAAGAAGCTGATCCACAAGGGCACCCGCTTCCACATCAACCCGACCGGGCGCTTCGTGATCGGCGGGCCGATGGGCGACTGCGGCCTCACCGGGCGCAAGATTATTGTTGATACCTATGGCGGCATGGCGCGCCACGGTGGCGGCGCCTTCTCCGGCAAGGATCCGACCAAGGTCGACCGCTCGGCCGCCTACGCGGCCCGCTACGTCGCCAAGAACATCGTGGCGGCCGGTATCGCCGATCGCTGCGAGGTGCAACTGTCGTATGCGATCGGGGTGGCGGAGCCGACCTCGGTGGCGGTGGAGACTTTCGGCACCAGCCGTATCGCCAACGACAAGGTCACGCAGCTGGTGCGCCGGCACTTCGACCTGACGCCTTACGGCATCCGCGAGATGCTCGACCTGCACCGGCCGATCTATCGCTCGACAGCAGCCTATGGTCACTTCGGCCGCGAGGACGCGAAGTTCCCGTGGGAGCGAACGGACCGGGCCACCGCCCTGCGCGACGCCGCCGGCATCCGCCGCCGGGCCGCCTAGCAGACAGAAGGACGACAACCGATGAGTAGCAAACCCGCAGTGGCCGCGAGGGCCGATTACAAAGTCGCCGACATCACGCTGGCCGACTGGGGTCGCAAGGAAATTCGCATTGCCGAAACGGAGATGCCGGGGCTGATGGCGGTGCGCGAGGAGTACGCGGCGAAGCAGCCGCTGAAGGGCGCCCGTATCGCCGGGGGCCTGCACATGACCATCCAGACCGCCGTGCTGATCGAGACACTGGTGCAGCTCGGCGCCGAGGTGCGCTGGTCGTCGTGCAACATTTTCTCGACCCAGGACCACGCAGCCTCCGCCATCGCCGCCGCCGGCATTCCCGTGTTCGCCTGGAAAGGCGAGACCGAGGAGGAATACTGGTGGTGCGTGGAACAGACCGTACTCGGCCCCGACGGCTGGCGGCCGAACATGATCCTCGACGACGGCGGCGACCTGACCGCGATCATGCACGACAAGTACCCGGAGCTGATGAAGAGCGTGCGCGGCATCTCCGAGGAGACCACGACCGGCGTCAAGCGGCTCTACGACATGGCCAGGATGGGCACGCTCGCCTGCCCCGCCATCAACGTCAATGACTCCGTTACCAAGTCCAAGTTCGACAACCTCTACGGCTGTCGCGAGTCGCTGGTGGACGGCATCAAGCGCGCCACCGACGTGATGATCGCCGGCAAGATCGCGGTGGTCGCCGGTTACGGCGACGTCGGCAAGGGCTGTGCGCAGTCCCTGCGCGGGCTCGGTGCCACGGTCTGGATCACGGAGATCGACCCCATCAACGCCCTGCAGGCGGCGATGGAAGGCTACCGTGTGGTCACCATGGACTATGCCGCCGACAAGGCCGACATCTTCGTCAGCGCCACCGGCAACTTCCGGGTGATCGATCACGATCATCTGAAGCGCATGAAGAACCAGGCGATCGTCTGCAACATCGGCCACTTCGACAGCGAGATCGATGTCGCCTCCCTGCGCAAGTACAAGTGGGAGAACATCAAGCCGCAGGTCGATCACGTGATTTTTCCGGACGGCAAGCGCCTGATCCTGCTGGCGGAAGGACGCCTCGTGAATCTCGGTTGCGCCACGGGGCACCCGAGCTTCGTAATGTCGAACTCGTTCACGAACCAGGTGCTCGCGCAGATCGACCTGTGGACCGGCAGCTCGAAGTACGAGCGCAAGGTGTACGTGCTGCCGAAACTGCTCGACGAGAAAGTGGCGCGGCTGCACCTGAAGAAGATCGGCGCACAGCTGACCACGCTCACGCAGGACCAGGCCGACTACATCGGCGTGCCGGTCGGCGGCCCCTACAAGCCGGAGCACTATCGCTACTAGTGCCGGGCGGGTGAACGGCCGGGCCGGCCGGAGCTGGCAGCCGCAATGCCGCAACGCGACCGCCCGCACACTTCGCCGGCCGTCGCTGAGACCTGCGACCCGGTCGCTCCGGCGGTCGTCGGCTATATTGGCGCCGAATGAGTTCCACTGCCGCCGGCAAAGCTGACCATCGGCACGCCCACGTGGCCCCGTCCGCGCCCAGACTGCTGCACATCACCGACACCCACCTGCATGCCGCGCGCGACACGCGGCTGCGCGGCGTGGACACCTTCCTGACGCTGTCACGCGTACTCGATCGGGCGCGCCGCGATCCCCACGCGGCGCAGGCGGTGCTCGCGACGGGCGATCTCAGCCAGGACGAGACGCCGGCTTCCTACGCTGCATTCCGGGAACTGCTGGCGCCGCTCGACATCCCCGTCTGGTGCCTGCCCGGCAACCACGACGAGCCGCGGGCGATGCGGGCCGCCCTCGCGGAGCCGCAATTCCGGGTCGGCGGGGCGCACGTCATCGGCAACTGGTGCGTGATCCTGCTCGACAGCTATCTCGCCGGCGATCACGGCGGTCGCC
This sequence comes from Gammaproteobacteria bacterium, assembly GCA_021462865.1. Classification (GTDB taxonomy): domain Bacteria; phylum Pseudomonadota; class Gammaproteobacteria; order Steroidobacterales; genus QUBU01. The sequence goes on from JAJTYX010000027.1 coordinate 4,417, forward strand.
TCGCGCCCGCCCATTTGCAATGGCTCGACGCCACGCTGCAGACTGCGACCGCGCCACACGTGCTCGTCGCGATCCACCACCACCCGTTGCCGCTCGGCAGCGGCTGGCTCGACGAACTCGGCCTGTACAACGCCGATGCATTGCTGGAAGTCCTCGACCGCTGCCCGCGGCTGCGGGCGGTAGTGGCCGGCCACGTGCACCAGGCGTCGGACCTTTCCCGCAACGGCGTGCGTTACCTCACCACGCCGTCCACCTGCTTCCAGTTCCAGCCCGAAAGCGACGTCTTCGCGGTCGACCGTCGCCCGCCCGGCTTCCGCTGGCTCGACCTGCAGAGCGACGGCAGCATCGACACCGAGGTCGTCTGGGCAGAAACGGACCGCTGAATCGCCGCACGCTGCAGGCCGCGTTTCCGGTACCCTGCACGGAGTGGTGGGCGGCGGAGTAACGAGCGATGCAGGTCATGACGGCGAGCGGTTCAACGCATCTGAAACTACGAGCCCGGCTCCTGCGCCCACTGCTCCTCGCAGCGCTGCTCCTGCTCGCGCTCCCGGCGCGGCCGGACGGGTTGCCGCTATGGGAGATGCGCGGTGACACGAACCGCGTGTTCATCCTCGGCTCGATTCACTTCCTGCGTCCCGGTGAGGATCGCCTGCCCGATCGGGTTCTCAGCGCCTACGAGGATGCCGACGTCGTGGTGATGGAACTCGATCTCGACGATCTCGATCCGCTGGCATCGGCCGCCGTCATGCAACGCCTGGGGACCGATCCGGACGGCCGCCCGCTCGCGGTGCTCCTCGGCAGCCGCGACTACGAAAAAGCGGCCGCGAAGGCGCAGGCGATCGGCATCGACCTGGCGCTCCTCGGCGCCTACGAGCCCTGGCTCGCGGCGCTCACCCTCACACAGCTCAAGCTCCAGATGCTCGGTTTCGACGCCAGCGCCGGCGTCGAGCAACAGCTGCTCGCGCTGGCGCAGCGGGATCACAAGGAGATCAAGGGGCTGGAGACTCTGGAGGAACAGCTCGAGGCCATGGACCAGTTGCCGCCCGCGACGCAGCGGGACTTCCTGCTGGCAACGCTCGATGAAGCCGCCGACATCGAGAATCGCATCGGAGACATCGTGTCGGCCTGGCGCACCGGCGATCTGCGCGCGATGGAAGCGGACCTCCTCGACGGAATGCGCGACCAGCCCGAACTCTACCGCCGCATCGTCGTCGAACGGAACCGCAACTGGGTTCGGAAGATCGAGGCCCTCGCGCGCGGAGAGCGTGACGTGCTCGTGGTCGTGGGCACTCTGCACCTCGTCGGCCGCGACAGCCTGATCAAGATGCTGGGTGAAGCCGGGCACGCGCCACGGCAGCTGCACTGAGCTCACGCTACAGCAGCTCGAAGTCCTCCTTGCCCGCCCCGCAGTCCGGGCACCGCCAGGACAGCGGCAGGTCTTCGAAGCGGGGGCCCGGCGGAAAACCGGACTGCGGGTCACCTTCCGCCTCGTCGTAGATGTGCCCGCAACTCAGGCACATCCAGCGTCGCAACGCTGCCGTGTCGGTCATCGGATCGCCTCCGGGCAGATGATCATCAGATTTTGTCGCCGGCATCCAGCCACGTGTCAGTTACGCCGGGCGCGCGCCGCCAGCGCCGCAGCAAGGTCGGCGCGAATGTTCTGAAAACCGCCGTTGCTCATGACGACGATGACGTCGCCCGCGCGGCACTCCCGCGTCACCTCGGCCACGATCGTGGCGGTATCCGGGGAGATGCGTGCCGAGGGCACACCGGCCAGCGTCGCGGCCAGGTCCCAGCGCAGCCCCTCCTGGCGCAGGATCCAGCTCGAGTCCGCGCGGGCCAGGGCGTGGGCCAGCGTGTCGCGGTGGACGCCGATTTTCATGGTGTTCGAACGCGGCTCCATGACCGCAAGAATGCGCTGCGGCCGCAGCGTGGTGCGCACGGCCGCCAGCGTGCGCTCGATCGCCGTCGGATGGTGGGCGAAGTCGTCGTACAACCTGACCCCATCCCAGGTGCCGAGCAGCTCCAGGCGACGCTTCACCCCGCCGAACCGGGCTACCGCAGCGAGCGACACCGCGATGTCCACGCCCACGTGCCGGGCCGCAAGAACCGCCGCGGTGACGTTCTCGGCATTGTGATCGCCGGCGAGCTTCCAGGCGCACAGGCCCACCTCCCGACCCGCCTGTGACAACTGGTAGCCGCCGTCATCCGCGACCCTGCCGGTCCAGTCCGCCGCGATGCCGGCGCGGCTCGCAAACGTCTCGACCGGCGTCCAGCAGCCCTGGTCGAGGACCTGGCGAATGTGGGCATCATCGGCTCGGCAAATGATGCGGCCCTCTCCGGGCACGGCACGGACGAGCAGGTGGAACTGACGCTGGATTGCCGCCAGATCCGGATAGATGTCGGCGTGGTCATATTCGATGTTGTTGATCACCAGCGTGCGCGGCCGGTAGTGCAGGAACTTCGCGCTCTTGTCGAAGAACGCCGTGTCGTACTCGTCGGCCTCGATCACGAAGGCATCGCCGCGGCCGAGCCGGGCCGATACGCCCAGATCCGGCGTCACGCCGCCGATCAGGTATCCGGGGTCGCGCCCGGCCTGGCTCAGGATCCATGCCACGAGGCTGCTCGTGGTGGTCTTGCCATGCGTGCCCGACACCGCGATGACATGCCGGGATCGCAGCACCTCACGCGCGAGCCATTCCGGCCCGGAACAGTAGGGAATACCGCGGTTGAGCAGCTCTTCGACTACCGGGATGCCTCGGGACATCACGTTGCCGACGATCACCACATCCGGCACCGGCTGCAGCTGGCCCGCCGCGTAGCCCTCGGTCACCGTGATTCCGAGCGCCGCCAGCTGATCGCTCATCGGGGGATATACGTCCCGGTCGCTGCCGGTGACACGATGGCCCGCCTCGCGCGCAATCGCGGCCACGCCCGCCATGAAGGTCCCGCAGATGCCGAGGATATGGATGTGCATCAGCCTGCCGCCGGGGAAAACTGCCCGGACACCTGGTAACTGAGGAGGAAATACGCGAGCGCGACCGCAAGGCCGATGCCGAAATTACTCGACAGTGCCCGCGATGCGATGTGCGCCTGCACCATGATGGACCAGAACAGCAGCGCGAGCAGGCCCACGGCCGCACCGATCGGCGCCTGCCCCGATGCGGCAGCCAGCTTCGAGAAAAACACGAGCGGTGCCTGTGGCAATGCGAGCAATGCACCGGTTCCGAGCAGCGCCGTGAGGGTACGGCGGTAACGGCCCAGGTGCCGCGTGAAGCTGAGCAGCAGCCAGAAACAAAGCGCCAGCAGCGCCGTGTCGAGCATGATCGCCAGCATCGCCGCGCCAGACCAGCCATACAGCAGCGCGGCCACCGGCGCCTGCGCAATCACGTACGCCCCCAGCGCGATGCTGAGCAGAAACTGCGAATCGGGCAGATCCTCCGGCCCACGACGGCGAGTCAGAATATGAAAGAAGGCCTCGATCAACGCGAGCATGGCCGACATATTCCTCTACACTCGCCACCCATGCCAACCCCTCGCAACCCCGCGCGACTCATCGATCGCCAGGCCGAACTCGATGCGAGCTGCGCGGTCATCGCCGGACAGGGCGAGGTCGCGCTCGACACCGAGTTCGCCCGCACCAACACCTACCGGCCACAGTTGTGCCTCCTGCAGGTCGCCGCCTCCGGCGAGATGTTCTGCATCGACACGCTTGCCGGGCTCGACACCCGACGGCTCTGGGACGCGCTGGCCGCCACCGGTTCGCTGAAGACCATCCACGCGGCGAAACAGGACCTGGAGGTTCTCGCGCTGCGATTCGGCGGTCTGCCTGGACCGCTGTTCGACACCCAGATCGCCGCCGCGCTCCTGGGTCATCCACCGCAGGCGGGTTATGCCGCCCTCGTGGCTGCCGAACTCGGCGTTCACCTGGAGAAGACGCAGACCCGCACCGACTGGTCGCGACGGCCACTCACGGCGGCCCAGGTCGATTATGCCGGCGACGACGTCGCCTTCCTGCTGGAACTCGGTCACAGGCTGCGCGAGCGTCTCGCAACCCTCGATCGCATCCGCTGGGCACAGGAAGACTGCGCCGCCCTGCTCGACCCGGCCCTTTACGGCGTATACCCGGAACGCGCCTGGGAACGACTCACCGGCGTCGAATACCAGCCGGCCGCCGTGCAGGCCCGCGTGCGCCGCCTGGCTGCGTGGCGCGAACGTCGCGCCGACAGCGCCGACCGGCCCAGGCAATGGATCCTGAGCGATCAGGCATTGCTCGCCCTCGCCAGCGCCAACCCGCGAGATGTGGCCGGCATCGAGCGCCTCGACGTGCTGCCCGCAGGCGCCGTGCGCAACTCCGGCCCGGCCGTCCTCGCCGAACTGCGCCGCGCCGACGATGACCTCGCGAGCGGCGCCATCGATCCGAAGCAATTGTCACGCCCGACGGCTCCCGACAGCAGCCGCCTGAAACAGCTCGCGGGCCTGGTGCAGAAGGTGGCGGCCGACCTCGGCATCGCGCCGGAAATCCTCGCGACGCGCGCCGAGCTCACCCTGCTGCTGCGCGGCTCGCGCGAGATGCGGCCGCTGCGTGGCTGGCGCCGCGCCGTGATCGGCGACACCTTGCTCGGTGCGCTGTAGAAGCCGCGCGATCTGCGACGAACGCGGGCGACTCCGCCAACGCTAGGAACGTCGCAGGCCGAGCGCCCCGACGATCCGTTCGTACACCGCGTCGGAGCTGCCCTCGCCATCGACGACGCGCAGCTGGCCCGCCCGCTGGTAGTGCTGCACGAGCGGTTCGGTCTGCTCGCGAAATACCCGCAGGCGGTTGCCGATGGTTTGTTCGTTGTCATCGGCGCGCTGCAGGAGCTCCCCGCCCGCATCGAGACAGGCATCGAGCTCGGCCCGCGGCGAAAAATGGATATTGAGCAGCTTGCCGGTCAGCGAGCAGGTACGCCGTCCCGTCAGTCGCTTCATCAGGATGTCCGGATCGACGTTGAGCAGCACGACGGCATCGAGCGCCTGCCCGGCAGCGGCGAGCACCGGCTCGAGCGCCTGTGCCTGCGCCACGTTGCGCGGAAATCCGTCGAGGATGAACCCCGCGCGCGTATCCGGTGCACCGAGTCGCTGGCGAATCAGCTCGATCACGATGTCGTCGGAGACGAGTTCGCCGGCATCCATCTTCGCTTTCGCCTTGAGACCGAGCGACGTGCCCGCCCTGACCGCCTCGCGCAGCAGGTCGCCGGTGGATATCTGCACCATGGAAAACCCGGCAGTCAGGCGCTGCGCCTGGGTGCCTTTGCCGGAGCCCGGTGCCCCGAGGAATACGATTCGCATCACGACCCCTTCGACAATCGCCTCAGCGGCGCTGAACCTACAAGCTCGGCCCGGGTGCGTCAAACGGACATCGCGCGCGGGCAGCGGCGGATGCGTAGGCTGCCGGGTCCATCGCGGGCCAGAGCCGGCGACTGCATTTCCGTCCGCCGGGGGAAACACGGCGACCCGCCCGGCCTGTGCCACCGCTACGCCTGTGCTATGTTCATCGCTGCAATTTCCAGCGGAAACTCGCGGCCATGTCGAAGAAGAACGCCTTCTACGCCCAGTCCGGCGGCGTCACCGCCGTCATCAACGCCAGCGCCTGCGGCGTCATCGAGACCGCCCGGCGCCACAAGGGCAGGATCGGCAAGGTTTACGCCGGCCGCAATGGCATCCTCGGCGCGCTCGACGAGGAAATGATCGACACCAGCCGGGAAAGCGCCAAAGCGATCGCGGCCCTGCGCCACACCCCGGGAGGCGCCTTCGGCTCCGCGCGCTACAAGCTCAAGGGCCTGGAGCAGAACCGGGCGGAGTACGAACGGCTGATCGAGGTGTTCCGCGCCCACGACATCGGCTATTTCTTCTACAACGGTGGCGGCGATTCGGCCGACACCTGCCTGAAGGTGTCACAGCTGGGCGCGAAGCTCGGCTACCCGATCACCGCCATCCACGTCCCGAAGACCGTGGACAACGACCTGCCCATTACCGACACCTGCCCCGGCTTCGGTTCGGTGGCCAAGTACGTGGCGGTCTCGACCCGCGAGGCCGCGCTCGACGTGGCCTCGATGGCGAAGACCTCGACCAGGGTCTTCATCCTGGAGGTCATGGGGCGTCACGCCGGCTGGATTGCAGCGGCGGCGGGCCTCGCCGGAGAGAAGCCAGGAGACCCGCCTCACATCATCCTGTTCCCGGAGGTTGCCTTCGACCGCGCTGCCTTCCTGAAGAAAGTCAGCGACTGCGTCGCACGGTACGAGTACTGCGTGGTGGTCGTCAGCGAGGGCGTGCGCAATCCCGACGGCCAGTTCCTCGCCGACGCCGGCACCACGGACGCGTTCGGCCACAAGCAGCTCGGCGGGGTTGCCGCCGTGGTCGCCAACCTCGTCCGCTCCGAGCTGAAACTGAAATACCACTACGCGATTGCCGACTACCTGCAGCGCTCGGCGCGGCATATCGCCTCGAAGGTCGACGTGGACCAGGCCTACGCGGTGGGCAAGGCCGCGGTCGAACTTGCCCTGAAAGGCAAGAACGCCGTCATGCCGGTGATCGTGCGCCAGTCCGACCGGCCCTACCGCTGGTCCATCGGCTCGGCTCCGCTCGCCCGCGTTGCGAACAAGGAAAAGATGATGCCGCGCCGATACATCACCCCCGACGGTTTCGGCATTACGGCGCCGGCGCGCCGTTATCTCGCGCCGCTGGTGCAGGGGGAGGCCTACCCGCCCTATCGCAACGGCCTGCCGGATTACGTCGTTTTGAGCAATATCCCGGTCCCGAAGAAGCTGCCACCACGCAGGTAGAGCCCTCCCACCGCGCTCGCCCCGGTGCTATCATGCCGCGCCTTTGCCGGGGCGGCTGAATCCCTCACGAAGAAGCGGCACGTGGCCGCCAGGCAGGGACGGCGTCGTCCGCGGGACGAACCGCGGTGCGTACTGCAGGCCGACCCGCAATGTGGACACGGCAGACTCAGGGGGCTGCCGGCTTTGCCGTGAACACCGGCGATAGCCTTGCAAACAGCCTATGTCGGAGATCCAGTCCCACACGGACACGGACCGTCCGTCAGGGTTGGTACTGGCCGGATGCGGCTGCCCATGGCCCTGCGACCCACGATTTGATTCTTGAAGGAGTTACTGATGTCAACTGACCTGGCACTGTGGCTGGCGATCGGCGCCGGCATCCTGGCCATCCTGTACGGTGTGTTCTCCGTGCGCTGGATCCTGGCGCAGTCCGCAGGCTCCGCGCGGATGCAGGAAATCGCTGCCGCCGTGCAGGCAGGCGCTGCCGCCTACCTCAACCGGCAGTACATGACGATCGGCATCGTCGGCGCGGTCCTCGCGGTGGTGCTCGGCATCGCCCTCGACTGGCCCACGGCCATCGGTTTCGTCGTCGGCGCGGTTCTGTCCGGCGCCGCCGGCTACATCGGCATGAACATCTCGGTGCGCGCCAACGTCCGCACGGCGCAGGCGGCGAGCGTCGGCCTCAACCCGGCACTGCAGATCGCCTTCCGCGGCGGCGCCATCACCGGCATGCTCGTGGTCGGCCTCGGCCTGATCGGCGTCGCGGGCTACTTCGCGGCGCTGCGCGGCATGGTGGGCGACGAGCACGCGCTGCACGCGCTGGTCGGCCTCGCCTTCGGCGGCTCGCTGATCTCCATCTTCGCGCGCCTCGGCGGCGGCATCTTCACCAAGGGCGCGGACGTGGGCGCGGATCTCGTCGGCAAGGTCGAGGCCGGCATCCCCGAGGACGACCCGCGCAACCCGGCGGTCATCGCCGACAACGTCGGCGACAACGTCGGCGACTGCGCCGGCATGGCGGCCGACCTCTTCGAGACCTACGCCGTGACGCTCGTCGCGACCATGCTGCTCGGCGGGCTGCTCTTCAAGACGGCCGACGGCAACCTCGACCTCGCCTACATCGCCTACCCGCTGGTGCTCGGCGCGGTATCGATCGTCGCCTCCATCGTCGGCACCTTCTTCGTGAAGGCCTCCGAGGGCGGCAAGATCATGAACGCGCTCTACCGCGGCGTCGTCGTGTCGGGCGTCATCGCGCTGGTCGCCTTCTACCCGGTCACGAACGCCATGATGGGCGAAAAGGCCGGCGCGCTCTTCGGCTGCGCGGTCATCGGCCTCGTGCTGACGGGCGTCCTGATCTGGATCACCGAGTACTACACCGCGACCGAGTACGGCCCGGTGCGCTACGTCGCCGGCGCCTCGCAGACCGGCCACGCGACCAACATCATCGCGGGCCTCGCGGTCTCGATGAAGTCGACCGCGCTCCCGGTGCTGGCGGTGTGCGCCGCCATCTGGGGCGCCTACAGCCTCGGCGGCCTGTACGGCATCGCCATCGCCGCGACCTCCATGCTCTCGATGACCGGCATGATCGTGGCGCTCGACGCCTACGGCCCGATCACCGACAACGGCGGCGGCATCGCCGAGATGTCGGGCCTGCCGAAGAACGTACGTACGATTACCGACGCGCTCGACGCGGTGGGCAATACGACGAAGGCCGTCACTAAAGGCTACGCGATCGGTTCAGCCGGTCTCGCCGCCCTGGTGCTCTTCGCCGACTACACCCACAACCTCGAGGCGGCGGGCAAGCTGCAGGAATTCAGCCTGTCGGATCCCGCCGTGATCATCGGGCTGTTCATCGGCGGCCTCGTGCCCTACCTCTTCGGCGCGATGGCGATGGAAGCCGTGGGCCGTGCGGCGGGCTCGGTGGTCACCGAGGTGCGCCGCCAGTTCAGGGAGATCAAGGGCATCATGGAGGGCACGGCGAAGCCCGACTACTCCAAGGCCGTGGATCTCCTGACGAAGGCCGCGATCAAGGAGATGATCGTGCCCTCCCTGCTCCCGATCCTCGTGCCCGTGGTGCTGGCCGTCGCGATGAACGTCGCGATGGGCGAAGGCGCCGGCGTGCGCGCGCTCGGCGGTCTGCTGATCGGCACGATCGTCACGGGACTGTTCGTTGCGATCTCCATGTGCACCGGTGGCGGCGCCTGGGATAACGCCAAGAAGTACATCGAGGAAGGCAACTTCGGCGGCAAGGGCTCGGACAGCCACAAGGCTGCGGTGACCGGCGATACGGTCGGCGACCCCTACAAGGACACCGCCGGACCGGCCATCAATCCGCTGATCAAGATCATCAATATCGTGGCGCTGCTACTCGTGCCGCTGCTGTAGCGGCCGGCCTGCGGCGACAGCGCCGGACAGCGACTGCTGCAGGAAAAGCCCCGCCTCGCGGGGCTTTTTTTCTGGTTCTTCGCCGATCTGCGGGGCCGGGTCGGGACTGAAGTCCCTCCTACAGGGTCCGAGTCCGACGGTGATCCCGGATCAGCGGTTGGCAACTCTCCGCTGAGCGCAACCTGGTGGTGGCCCGGTGCAGATCGGCGCAGACCCTTACTTCTTCATCCACTTCGTCATGCCCGCCATCCGCCGCACGAACGCCCGCGGATCCTGCTCACGCAGGCGCATGGCCTGCAACGCAGCCTCGATGCCGATGACCATCTCGTACTCGTCATTGAGGATTCCGTCCACGACCCGCTTCGCGCACTCCTCTGCCGGCATGCCGTTCGCGCTGTCCCAGTCGCTCGGGCCGTACTCCGAGCCGTCGCCGGTCAGCGCATGACGGAAGACGTGACTCTTGATGCCGGCAATCACCAGCAGCGTCACGTGGATGTTGTCGTCGAGGTGCTCGACCCGAAGGGTGTCGAAGTAGCCGTGCAGGGCGTGCTTGGCAGCGCAATAGGCGCTGTGGTGAGGCACGGCATGCTTGCCCGCGACCGAGGACGTAACCACGATGTGCCCGCCCTGCTGGGCGATCATTCGGGGCAACACCAGTTTCGCCAGCGCAACCGGCGCGAAAAAGTCGACTTCCATGATGCGCCGCTCGACCGCGAGTGACGTCTCCTTCAGGGCCGAGCGCTGGCCGATGCCGGCGTTGTTCACCAGCACGTCCAGGCGGGGGTAACGCTGCAGCACTTCGCCGGCAGCCGCCTCCCTCGCCGCGGTATCGGTCACGTCGAACGCAAGCACATGCACGCCGCCGGGGCCATCGCTGCATTCCCGCCGCACCCGCTCGAGTTCCCCGCGCCGTCGCGCCGAGATCACGAGCTCCGCGCCCTCGCGGTGAAATACCCTGGCCATCCCCTCGCCGACACCCGAAGACGCGCCGGTGACCCAGATCGTTTTCCCGCTCAGTCGCATACCGCGGCTCCTCTGCCTGACCACGAACGTGACCGACAGCATAGAGGGCCGCACCGGTCGTCGGCCACCGGAACCTCGCGGCGATCGGGAACGGCAGCCCGCGAATCAGGAGATGGCGCGGCTGCCAGGCAAAGCGCGTGGCATCAATGCACCGCCACGCTCAGCGCACTCGGCTCACCGATACGGTGTGGCCGGTCGACGTAGTGGCCCTGGATGTAGTCGACCCCCATCTCGCGCAATGCGTCGAAGTCCGCCTGGGTCTCGACCTGCTCCGCGATCACGCGGAACCCGACGGTCTTCGCCAGCCTGGTGATCGCCGTGACCACCTGGCCATTGAGGTTGTCCGGGCGCAGGTCGCGGGTAAAGGCCCCGTCGATCTTCAGGTAGTCGATGTCGAGCCCCTGCAGGCTGGCGAGCGCACCGACACCACTGCCAAAGTCATCCAGCCCGAACTGGCAGCCCATGCCGTGCAGTACGCTCGCGAATCGTTCCGCACGCTCGAGATCCGCCAGCAGCGCGGTCTCGGTCACCTCGAAACAGATCTGCGGCGGCGACACCTGGCTCTGGTCGAGGCACTCGACCACGAACTCGAGGAAATCGTCCTCGCCGAGAGTCTGCGCCGAGAGGTTGATGGTGCAGCTGCGGTTCTCCGGCAGGCGGATGGCGCCCTGGCCGAGGGCGGCGAGCGCGGTACGCACGACCCAGCGGTCCAGGCTGCCCATCAGGTGATAACGCTCGGCCGCCTGCATGAACTGCCGCGGCAGGACCAGTTTGCCGTCCTCGTCGGTCAGGCGCAGGAAGACCTCCAGCGCGGGACCGTCTCCGGTGCGACCGGCCACTGCGAGAATCGGCTGCACGTGGAGATCGAATCGATTCTCCTTCAACGCCGCCTGCAACTGGCGCAGCCAATAGATCTCGCCGCGCTGGCGTGCAGTCACCTCGTCGCGCGCCGAATACACATGCACCTTGCCACGCCCTTCCTGCTTGGCGACGTAGCAGGCGGAATCCGCCGCCGCGAGCAGGTCCTCGATCGTGGTGCTGTCGCGGCCGATCTCGACGAGCCCGATGCTGACGCCGATCTGGAACACCTTGTCCTGCCAGGCAAAACGGTAATCGCGCACGGCAGCGCACACGTCATCGGCGATCTGGCGCGCTTTCTCCAGCGGGCAGCCGAGCAGCAGCACCCCGAACTCGTCGCCCCCGAGGCGGGCCACCGCGTCCGATTCGCGGACCTTTTCCCGGATCAGCGCAGCCACGCTGCGCAACAGGCTGTCGCCCGCAATGTGGCCGCAGGAGTCGTTCACGGGCTTGAACCGGTCGAGGTCCAGGTAACAGAGTACGTGCGCCACGTTTTGTTCACGCACCGACTGCAGGGCCTCCTCCAGCCGGCGCTCGAACTCGCGCCGGTTGATGAGCCCGGTCAGCGCGTCGTGCGTGGCCTGGTAACTCATGCGCTTGGTGAGGCCGCGGATCTCGGAGACGTCGTGCATGATCACGACGGCGCCGGCGAGCACGTCGCCCGGACCCTTGATCGGCGAAGCCGTGAGCTCGATCGACAGCTCCTTGCCACCGGCCTGGGAGAGCATCATCGCGCGACGGCCCATGTTGACCCGACGCCGGTCGGTCAGGCAGCGCTGGATCGGGTCGCCGAGGTCGCGCCGGTCGGTTTCGTCGATGAGGTTCACGATATCGGTGAGCCGCTTGCCGATCGCCGTTTCGCGCAGCGCGCCGGTCAGTTTCTCGGCGGCGCTGTTCATATAGTCGATGAGTCCCTCGGTGTCGGCGGTGATGACCCCTTCGCCGATGGACTCGAGCGTGATCTGCGCCTGCTGCTTGCCGCGCCCGAGAGTGCTTTCGATGTTCTTGCGGTAACTGATGTCGCGCGCGATGCTCAGGACGGCGCGCTGGCCGCGGTAATCGATGATGCCGCCCGTCACCTCGGCCCACATGTCGGTCTCGTGACCGTTGGCGAGCTGCACCTCCATGCGATCGGGCAGGACCTCACCGGCAAGCCGCTTCGTGATCGCGTTGCGCGTCATCGCCCGATACGCGGGTCGGACCAGATCGGTCACGGGTCGGCCGACCAGTTGCTCGGGTGTGAGCCCGAGCAGTTCGGCGGCCACCTTGTTGGCGAAGATGATCCGCTCCCGGTGCACGATGATCGCCTCGGGCATCGTGTTGGCAAGATCGGCAAACAGCGCCTCGCGGTCCCGCACCTGGCGGTCACGGGTCTGCAGGGCATCGAGCAGCCGATTGACGGTATCGCCGAGGCCCGCAAGCTCCGGTTGATCGCGTGGAAAGTCGACCCTTCGCACGAATCCGGCCGTTTCGGCCACTTCGTGCACCTGCCGCTGCAGGGCATCCATTTGCCCGACCTGGCGACGCAGGGCGAGCCACAGCACCGCCGCCACACCGGCGAACCCGAGGCAGCCGAGAATCAGGGAGCCGATCAGCCAGTACTCGGTCATCGGCGCCACGCGGGAAGTCTGGGGCTCACACCCGGCCTCTTCATGATGTCTTCTGCATCCCTGTCCCGCGGGGCTGACCGTTGATGTGCCGCGAGAGGGTGGCACTGTGGGGCGCCTGGAGGGACATCCACGTCCCATCGCGGTTTTCCTCGGTAGGATAGCCCACCGGGTCGGCACGAGACCGGGGCATTTCACCATAATCGTCCGCGCCGGCCGCCTTGTCTGCCCTGTTCAAAGTACTTACCCTAAGCGCCCGCCCGAGGAGCCTGCGATGCCTGTCGATATCGAGTCCGCCCGACACCAGATGGTGAGCCAGCAGGTGCGTGCCTGGGACGTGCTGGACCCTGCGGTACTGGGCGTCATGGGGAGCGTGCCACGCGAGCGGTTCGTTCCGCCGCAGTTCGGGCGGCTCGCCTTTGCCGATACCGCCATTCCGCTGTCGCATGGCCAGCACATGCTCACCCCCCAGCTGGCCGGCCGCCTGCTGCAGTCTCTGGAGATCACACCAACCGACCGGATCCTTGAAATCGGCACCGGCAGCGGCTTCCTCACCGCCTGTCTCGCGAAACTCGGCGCACATGTCACGAGCCTCGAGATCCGGCCCGATCTGGCCGAGGCCGCACGCGGGCGGCTACGGGATCTCGGCATCGGTAATTGCGTGATCCTCACCGAAGACGCCTTCCGCTGGCAGCCGGCAGAGCGCTTCGACTGCATCGCCGTCGGCGGCTCCGTGTGGGTGCCGGACTCCGCGTTTACGGACTGGCTGGCACCCGGCGGGCGTATGTTCGTGGTGGTCGGCGAAACCCCCGCCATGGAGGCCTTGCTGATCCGTCGCGCGACATCCGGCACGGGTTTCAGCCGGGTGTCGCTGTTCGAGACCGTGTTGCCGCCGCTCGACAATGCGCCACGGCCCGAACGGTTCGTGTTTTGACCGAGCCTCGATGCCGGCCGGCGCCCTGGCCCGTTTCGCGCCAGAGGGCGGCAGGCGTTACAAATCGTTACAGTATCCGCTTCGGCTCGTGCCCGGCCTTGCGTTAGGCTGTCACGGGGGAATAACAACCTGATGCCGTCCCGCGAGGGGCACATCCCTGCACATTCGAGAGATCCGGTATGGCACCCATGGTCAGAATCACCAGTCGCCTTGGTCTTGTCGTTGCGCTGCTCGCGACGTCACTCGCGCGCGCCGATTCGCTGCTGGACGTCTACCAGCTCGCGCGCCAGAACGATCCGCAGGTGCGCGAAGCGGATGCGAACCGGCTCGCAGTACGCGAGGCCCGTCCGCAGGCGCGCGGCGCATTGTTGCCACAGGTCGACGCCAGCGCCGGCAAGGACTGGGTGAGCAACGACGGCAGCAACGTCTTTGCCCAGGCCATCGACGATGACGGCAACCCTGCTACGCCACCCCAGGTCGTGCTGGCCAACCGCCAGTTCGACGGCCGGAGCAGCACCGAACAGTGGCGGGTGGACCTGACCCAGACGCTGTTTCGCTGGGACCAGTGGGTGAGATTCAGGCAGGCCGACAAGCAGGTCCTGCAGGCGGACGTCGACTACCAGATTGCGGACATGGATCTGTATATCCGCGTGTCCGAAGCCTACTTCAACGTGCTCGCAGCCGAAGACACGCTCACGTCGAACGTCGCCGCGCGCGAGGCGATCGGCCGCCAGCTCGAGCAGGCACAGAAGCGCTTCGAAGTCGGCCTGATCGCCATCACGGACGTGCAGGAAGCGCAGGCCGGATTCGACCAGGCGGTGGCGGCGGAGATTCTCGCCAAGCGCCAGCTCGCTACCAACAAGGAGGTGCTGCGCGAGATCATCGGCGACTACCCGGGTGATCTCTCCAAGCCCCGCAGCGAGATCCCCCTGGTCAGCCCCAACCCTGCCGATGACAACCAATGGGTGGAACTCGCGCTGCAACAGAACCTGAGCCTGCAGTCGGCCCAGCTCGGCGCGGACATCGCCCGCGACAACATCCGGATCGCCCGGTCCGGCCACTTCCCGACCGTGGACTTCGTCGCCAGTCACTCGGACGTCGATTCGGACGCCAAGCAGAAGACCCTTCTGAACATGCAGGGTCAGCCGTCGGGGTCCCTCAACGACCAGGCCAGGCAGCCTACGGATTTCGAAACCTCGCAGGACAGTTTCGGTCTGCAGTTCAAGGTGCCCCTGTTCAGCGGTGGCGCGACCAGTTCGGAGACGAGGCAAGCCGTCTACGAGCACCGCGCCGCGAAAGAGCGCCTCGAAAGGACCGCCCGACAGACCGAGCGGCAAACCAGGGACGCCTATCTCGCCGTGACTTCCGAGATCTCTCGCGTGCGAGCGCTCCAGCAGGCGCTCAAGTCGGCGCAGACCGCACTGCAGGCCACTGAGGCCGGATTCGAGGTCGGCACGCGCACGACGGTTGACGTGCTGGAGTCGCGGCGGCAGTTGTTCCAGGCCGAGACGAACTTCGCGCGAAGCCGTTACGACTACATCGTCAACGTGCTGAAGCTCAAGCAGGCGGCTGGCACGCTCAACAAGGACGATGTGCAGGAAGTCGATTCCTGGCTCGAGCCGGTGTCAGCCGCGCAGTAAGTCAGGCATCACGTCCCGGATCGCGCCGTGGCCCGTCCCCATCCATGAGGGGCGGAACGAGCGCGAGCAGCCGGCTGACCGCACCCCGGTTTTTTTCCAGCAGATCCCGCGCCAGCGCACCACGCCGCGACCGCTCCCCCGGGTCACCGAGCAGCCGAATGACCTCGGCGCTGATCTGTCCGGCGTCGTGCACGACTACGGTGGCTCCCTGCTCCGTCAGGAGATCGGCGATATCGGGCGCATTGAAGTTGTAAGGCCCTGTGAGCGCCGGCACGCCGAGAGCCGCCGGTTCGAGCAGGTTATGGCCGCCGATGCGCACCAGGCTGCCGCCGACGAACGCGACATCGGCTGCGGCATAGAGCATGGTGAGCTCGCCCATGCTGTCGCCGAGAAACACCTGCGTCCCTGACGTGCAACGTTCGCCACTGCTGCGCCGGGCCAGCGGCAGGGCCGCGCGCTGCACCAGCGCGGCGACTGCGGCAAAACGCTCGGGGTGCCGTGGCACCAGTATCAGCAGCGTCCCTGGGCATGCCTCGAGTACCCGGCGGTGCGCCTCGATCAGCACCTGCTCCTCGTCCTGGTGGGTGCTCGCGCCGATCCAGACGGGCCGGTCCGGAGCGTTCAGCGTACGCCACTCCCGCCCGCGCCGGGCAACTTCTGTGGAGAGTTCGAAGTCGAACTTGATGTTGCCGGTTACGAACGTCCGGTCCGCATTCGCGCCGAGCTGGCGGAAGCGCTCGGCGTCCGTTGCGCTCTGCGCGCCGATGACGATCCCGTGCGCCAGGGTGTCGCGGATGAGGCCGAACAGCACGCGGTAGCGACGCACCGACTCTCCCGACACCCGCGCGCTCGCCATCACCAGCGGCACGCGGCGGTGGCCGCACTCGTGATACAGGTTCGGCCAGATTTCGGTCTCGAGGATCACCGCGAGTTCGGGCTGCACCCAGTCGAAAAAGCGACGCACCGGTCCGGGAGCGTCGTAGGGCACGTAGGAATGAGTCACGGTGTCGCCAAACAGATCCCGTGCCCGCTGCGACCCCGTGGGCGTCATGGTGGTAACCACCAGCCGCTTGCCCGGGAAACGCTCCCGGAGAATTCGCACCAGGGGCGCGGCGGCGGTCACCTCGCCGACGGACACCGCGTGAATCCAGATGCTTGGCGCCGGCGGGCGACCCCCGCCGTACCCAAGCCGCTCCGGGAGCCGGCGCCGGTACTCCGGCTGACTGAGACTGCGCCACAGCAGATGGGCCAGGAAAACGGGCAGCAGGAGCCAGGAGAGCAGCAGGTAGACGAACCGCACGACGGGGCGATCAGCTGCGTTGTCGAATGGTTTCCAGGATGCCGGTTGTGGAGCGGCCCTCACGGAACTGCAGGATCTCCACGCGGCCGCCGTTGGCCGTCACGATTGCGCCACCGGCAATCTGCTCCGGCCGGTAGTCCCCACCCTTGACCAGCACATCGGGCAGGATCTCGCCGATCAGCTGCTCGGGGGTATCCTCACTGAACGGCACGACCCAGTCGACCGCGGCGAGGCCGGCCAGAACGGCCATGCGATCGGCCAGCAGGTTGATCGGGCGCCCCGCACCTTTCAGCCGGCGCACCGAGTCGTCGTCGTTGACCGCCACCATCAGCCGGTCACCGCGCGTCTTGGCTTCCTCGAGATAGGCAACGTGGCCGGCGTGCAGGATGTCGAAGCAACCGTTGGTCATGACGATACGCTCACCGCGTGCACGCGCCTGGTCAGCCACCCGGCGCGCCTCGTCCCGGCGTAGCAGCCCGCGGCCGCCACGGCCATGCTCGTGCAGTTCGAGTTGCAGCTCCGATGGAGTCACCGACGCAGCCCCGATCCGCCCGACCACCAGGCCGGCAGCAACGTTTGCGAGTTCCGCCGCATCGACCAGCGTCATGCCGGCGCCAAGCCCGGCCGCAAGCGTGGCGATCACGGTGTCACCGGCGCCGGTCACGTCGAAGACTTCCCTGGCACGCGCGGGCAGAAAGACCGCTTCGCAGTCTTGTGCGGCGACCAGGATGCCCCGCTCGCCGAGCGTGACGACGAGCGCACCGAGCTCGAGATCGGCTCGCAGCCGGCGGGCGCGTGCCACGAGGTCCGCATCACTATCGGCCGTTCCTGCCACGGCCTCGAATTCCGCCAGGTTCGGCGTAAGCGCGGTCGCGCCGCGGTAACGGCCGAAATCGGTGCCCTTCGGATCCACCAGGACCGGTATGCCGCGTGCCCGCGCCATGCGCACCAGTGCGGGCGCCTGCAACAGCGACCCCTTGCCGTAATCGGACAGGATGCATACCGAGGCGTCCCGCGCCTGGCCGTCGACGAGCCCCGCAAGGGCCTCGGCATCGGCGGCCTCGAATTGATCCTCGGTGTCGAGCCGTATGAGCTGCTGATTGCGGCTCAGCACGCGCAGCTTGGTGATGGTGGGACAGCGGGCGGACTCGACCAGCTCGAGGCGGACGCCGCGCTCGCCGAGCAACTGTCGCAGTGCGCCACCATCGGCATCCCGGCCGATGACACCGGTGATGATGGTCCGGGCACCCAGGCTCGCGAGGTTCACTGCCACGTTGGCGGCGCCACCGGCCCGGACTTCGGTCTGGGTGACCTTGACCACGGGAACCGGCGCTTCCGGGGAAATGCGGGATGTCGGGCCGAACCAGTAGCGGTCGAGCATAAGGTCGCCGGCGACCAGTGCCTTGACGGAGGAAAAGTCAGGGACGATGAGGCTCATCTGGCGACGTGTATTGCTGCCGACGCGGCGCTAAGTGTACAGGCAAAGCGTACATTCGAACTCTGCCGCCGCCAGGGCGATGCGGGAGGCAGCACGGAGGGAACGTCGGTCTTCCCCTCAGCCCACGGCGGGTGGTGCCGCGCACCTTCTCCGCGCGGCTCCGCGTAGCAGACCGCCGTCAGGGGCCTGCGGCTACGTTCTTACCCGCATTTCGAATCGCCGCAGGCAAGGCAGGTGAGGCATCCGTCCATCATCACGACAGCGGTGGTATTACAGACCTTGCAGAGCTGGGCGCCCTCGGGATAGATGCTCTTCGCGAACGCGTCCTGCTGGCGATTGCGCTCCTCGAACTCCCGGCGCTTGATCTCGACCAGCCGCTTCTGGTGCTCATCGAGCGAATCGGGCGGGAGCAGCCCGATCGCTTTCAGGTGCTTCTCGATGATATGGCCGAGTTCCGCGATGATCGACGGCATGAACTTGCCACCGGGCTGCCAGTATCCGCCTCGCGGGTCGAAAACGGCCTTCAGTTCATCCACCATGAAGGTCACGTCGCCGCCCTTGCGGAAAACCGCCGACATCAACCGCGTCAGCGCGACGATCCACTGGTAATGATCGAGGTTTTTCGAATTGATGAAGATCTCGAACGGGCGCCGTTGCTCGTACTCGGTCCCCGGATTCAGGATGATGTCGTTGATGGTCACGTACATCGCGTGGTCGGACACCGGGGTCTTCACCTTGTAGGTCGAGCCCTGCAGCATTTCCGGCCGCTCGAGCTTCTCGTGCATGCGCACGACCTTGCCATCGGCGCTTACCTCACGAACAGACGGCTTTTCCTGTTTTGCCGCGGCTCGCGCTTCGGCGCCGGCTACGCGGTACCCGACGATCTTCTGGTCTATGGTTACCTTGGACATGGTTGCTGTGCGGCCCGGCCAGTTCGTCAGAACTTGCCGTAATAGCCCTCCTTGAGTGCGTCATACAGGTTGGCGGCGGAGTGGACATCGCCGTCGTACTCGACCTCTTCGTCGCCTTTCAGGGTGATCTCGCGGCCATCCTCCAGGACGAAGGTGTACTCGGTATTCTTGAGATCCTTCTCCTTCACGAGCACCCCCTGGAACGCTTCCGGGTTGAAACGGAACGTCGTGCAGCCCTTGAGGCCCTTCTCGTAGGCGTACAGGTATATGTCCTTGAACTGCTCGTAGGCGAAATCCGTCGGCACATTCGCCGTTTTCGATATGGACGAGTCGATCCACTTCTGGGCCGCTGCCTGGATATCCACATGCTCACGCGGGGTGATGTCGTCGGCAGTAACGAAATAATCCGGCAGCCGTTCCTCGGCCTTCGCCGACCCTGGCATGGCGTTCGGGTTGACGAGCTGCCGGTAAGCCAGAAGCTCGAAGGAAAAGACGTCCACCTTCTCCTTGGTCTTTCTGCCTTCGCGGATCACGTTTCGGAAATAATGGTGCGCAAAGCTGGGCTCAATGCCATTGCTGGCGTTGTTCGCAAGAGAGAGCGAGATCGTCCCGGTCGGCGCAATGGAACTGTGGTGGGTGAAGCGCGCGCCGGCCTCCGCGAGTTCGCGAACCAGCTCCGGCGCAACCCCGGCGAGCCGTTGCATATAGCGGCTGTAGCGGGCGTGCAGCTCGCGCCCCGGTATCCGATCGCCCGGCTTCCAGCCGTCGGCAGCCATCTCCGGGCGTTTGCGGATCATCTCGCGGGTAACCGTGAACTCCTCCAGCATGATCGGTGCCGGGCCCTTCTCGCGCGACAGTTCGAGCGCAGTCTCCCAGCCGGCCATTGCCATCTCGCGTGATACGTCTTCGGTGAACTGCCCCGATTCGGCCGAGCCATACCGCAGGCGCAGCATCGCCATGGTCGAACCCAGGCCGAGATAACCCATGCCGTGACGCCGCTTGCGGTGTATTTCCTCGCGCTGGCGGCCGAGCGGCAGCCCGTTGATTTCCACGACGTTGTCGAGCATGCGCGTGAACACGCAGACCACGCGACGAAACTCGTCCCAGTCGAAGCGGGCCGCCTCCGTGAACGGATCGACGACGAACTTCGTGAGGTTGACCGATCCGAGCAGGCAGGAACCGTAGGGCGGCAACGGCTGCTCGCCACAGGGGTTCGTCGCACGAATCGTCTCGTCGAACCAGTTGTTGTTCATCTCGTTGACGCGGTCGATGAGGACGAAGCCCGGCTCGGCGAAGTCATAGGTGGAAGCCATCGTGAGGTCCCACAGTCGTTGCGCAGGAATGCGCTTGTAGACCTTGCAGGCAACCTGCCCGGAATCGTTGACGTGATAACCGTCCGTGACCGGCCAGTCGCGCCATACCACCTGCTCCGGATCATCGACATCGATTGTGCCCTGCTCCACCAGCCGCGCATCGATCGGAAACACCAGTGCCCAATGCTCGTTGTTCTTTACCGCACGGATGAAGTCGTCAGTCACCAGCAGCGAGAGATTGAACTGGCGCAGCCGGCCGGCTTCGCGCTTGGCGCGCACGAAATCGAGCACGTCCGGGTGGCCGATGTCGAAGGTGCCCATCTGGGCGCCGCGCCGGCCGCCGGCCGAGGACACCGTGAAACACATCTTGTCGTAGATGTCCATGAAGGACAGCGGCCCGGAGGTATAGGCGCCGGCTCCGCTCACGTATGCGCCGCGGGGCCGCAGGGTCGAGAATTCGTAGCCGATGCCGCAGCCCGCCTTGAGCGTCAGGCCGGCCTCGTGGACCTTCTCGAGAATCGTGTGCATCGAATCGGCAATCGTGCCCGATACGGTGCAATTGATGGTCGAGGTAGCCGGCTTGTGCTCACGAGCGCCGGCATTCGACACGATGCGACCCGCGGGAATGGCACCGCGCCGCAGAGCCCAGAGAAACGTGTCGAACCAGCGTTCCGGTTCACCCTCCACCTCGGCAAGCGCCCTGGCGATCCGCTGGTAGGTATCGTCCATGGTCTCGTCGATGACCTCGCCGGTCTTCGACTTGAGGCGGTACTTCTTGTCCCAGATATCGACCGATGCTTCCTGGAAAGAAATACCCGGCGTCTTCCCTCGCTCCATCTGGACAGCCATTTTCATCGCGACTGTGACCCCCTGCTGGTTTTCCGGCCCGCTTTGCAGGCCGCCCCTTCCCTTGCCGCCGCCGGACATCCAGGGTCACTTTTCGGCGGATTCATGGGGCCCGCGCCAGTCCGCCGGACCCATCGATGCACCGAGAAGTGACGACACAAGATGTTGTGCCGACCGGGACGTAGGTTATGTCCAGCCGGAGCAAGGTGTCAAGAATTTCCAGCACTGAAATTTATAGATTTTTTTTATTTTAAATCAATAACTTGAAAATCAGGTTTCAGATTGAGCAATTAGTCGCCAGCACGTTGCCGAGGACATTCGCAGAACCAGCTGAAACACAAGATATTGTGTCCGGGCTCCCCAGCTTATCAACCGCCAGTCAGCAGGTTTTTCACCGGTCATGCACCGCCGGGCAGCCGCGCCGAGCGGCCCGGCCGGCTGCTGCCCGGGCATCGTTGCCGGATCGAAACCGCTATGATTCGCGATCGAAATTTCCTGCCTGCGCAGCACCCCCGAGGAAGCCGCATGAAAACGAGCACGCTCACCGCCATCCTGCTCACGGTGACCAGCCTGGCCGTCGCCCGGGTCGCCCCGGCTGCGATGCCAGGGATGGTCGGCGAGCAGCCGCTGCCAAGCCTCGCGCCGCTCGTGAAGAAGATCTCGCCCGCAGTAGTGAGCATTGCAACCCGTGGTACGGTCAGCGCACCACCGAATCCGCTGATGGAAGACCCGTTATTCCGCCGTTTCTTCGGTGTACCGCGCCAACCGCGTGAAATGCGCGGCACGGGCTCCGGCGTCATCGTCGATGCGAAGAACGGCTACATCCTTACCAACCACCATGTCGTGGAGAACGCCGACGAGATCGAAGTGATCCTGTACGACAACCGCAGCCTCAAGGCGACGGTGGTCGGCTCGGACCAGGGTACCGACATCGCCGTACTCAAGATCGAAAAACCATCGGAGCTGACGCAGATCAGTCTCGGCAACTCGGACCAGGTGCTGGTGGGCGATTTCGTGGTCGCAATCGGCAATCCGTTCGGCCTGCAGCACACTGTGACATCCGGGATCGTCAGCGCACTCGGGCGCAGCGGTATCAGCCCGGACGGCTACGAAGACTTCATCCAGACCGATGCGTCGATCAATCCCGGGAACTCCGGCGGCGCCCTGGTCAACCTCAATGGCGACCTGATCGGCATCAATTCGGCCATCTTCTCCAGCAGCGGGGGAAATATCGGCATCGGCTTCGCGATACCCGTCAACATCGCGAAATCGATCATGTCGCAGATCCTGGAATTCGGGAAAGTGCAGCGCGGCCTGCTCGGCGTGAGCATCAGCGACTTCAACGCCGAGACGGCGAAGGCATATGGCGTCGATGCGCACGAGGGCGCCCTGGTCCAGGAAGTCGTGCCCGGCTCGGCAGCAGAGAAAGCGGGAGGGAAAGTCGGCGACGTCATTCTCGCAGTGGACGGCGAAGCCATCACGGGAGCGTCGAAACTGCGCGCCACCATCGGCGTCAAACGCCGCGGCGAGAAGGTCCGCCTGGAAGTCCTGCGCGACGGCAACCGGCGCACGGTCGCCGCCACGCTCGATGAACGCGAGGATGCGGAGCAAGCCGATGCCGGCAGCCTGCACCTGGGTCTCGCCGGCGCGGAACTGGCCAACTACGACGGCAGCGGCAGCTACAACGGTCCTGCCGTCCAGGTCGTCGCGGTCGAACCGGAAAGCCCGGCAGCAGCGGTCGGGCTGCGGGCAAACGACGTGATATTCGCGGTGAACCGCACGCGCGTGCACTCCGTGTCCGAGATGCGTGACGTGGCCGACCAGCGGAGCCTGTTGATCCTGTCGGTGCGCCGCGGTGGCCGCGACCTGCTGTTGCAGGTGCGTTAGCAGGTTGATGCGAAACGTCGCGAGGAGTCCGATGGCGAGGCGCACGGAGCGCAGGAACCGCAGTGTTCACGTCATACATGAGGGCGAGAGCGGAATCGGCGAAGCGCTGCTTCGCCCGCTCGAGCGCCCGTCGCGCGGGCGACGGGCTGGACCGCCTCGGGCGGCCGAGCACCGCGCAACGAAGCCAGCGGGCTCCGCAGCAGTACTGCATCAACCTGTCAGGCAGCTCGGGCCTCGCGGCGAGGCACCGATGTCCGCCCGGCCGCAAGTGTGCCTGCTGGGCGGCTCCGGCTTCGTCGGTTCGCGACTGGCCGCCGCGCTCGCCACGCGCGGCTACCCGTTGGTGATTCCGACGCGGCAGCGCTCCCGCGCGCGCCACCTGCTGGTGCTGCCGACCGTGCGACTGGTCGAGACCGATGTCGGGCGGCCCGATGCGCTCGAGGCTGCGCTGCGCGGCAGCCGCGTCGTGGTGAACCTCGTCGGGATCCTGAACGAGCGCGGCCGCGATGGCGCCGGTTTCCGCCAGGCTCATTCGCAACTCGCCGCCGCGGTCGTGGCTGCCAGCGCGCGCCTGGGAATGCACAAGCTGGTACATCTCAGTGCGCTCGGAGCCGACGCCGATGCAGGTCCCAGTCATTACCTTCGCAGCAAGGGCGCAGCGGAACGCGCCATCAGCCACGCGACATCCCCGGCGTGGACCATCCTGCAGCCGTCCGTGATATTCGGAGCCGGTGACTCGTTCACCAACCGTTTCGGCCGACTCCTCGGCCGTCTGCCGTATGTCTTTCCGCTGGCGATGCCGCAAGCGCGGTTTGCCCCGGCCCACGTGGATGACGTCGTCGCGGCGATCGTGCGCGCCATCGAGGAACCCGACACCAACGGGCGAACCTACCAGCTGTGCGGAACCGAGGTGCTGTCGCTGATTGACATCGTCCGACGGATCGCTGCTGCCCTCGGCCTGCAGCGGCGCGTCATCGGGCTGCCGCGGTGGGCATCCCGGCTGCAGGCGCGGGGGATGGACTTCGTGCCGGGCAAGCCGTTCTCCACCGACAACTTCCTGTCGCTGACTGTCGACAGCGTGTGCTCCGAAAATGGCTTTGCCGCGCTCGGCATAGAGCCGCGTGCCTTCGATGCCAACCTGGGCGCCGCACTGGATGACCTGCTCAGCCCGGGCCGCCTGGGCATCCTGCGCCGGGCTGCCGGTCGGTCGGGTCGGTGATCTCGCCCAGGACGGCGGCCCGCTCGGCCGCAGTCAGTCGGGCGAGCCGCTCGACCCGTCGATAGAACCGTTCCATGTCGCCGCCTTCGCTGTCGAGGATCACCCGCAACTGTCCGACGTAGCTGCGATAGGCGGCAATCGCCGCTAGCGTGGCATTGTTGAGCGGCTGCCGAAACCAGCCGTCGAAATAGGGCGGCTCGTGCCACTGGGCGCGCAACCGCCGGTACCGTTCACGCAACTGCGTCAGCTCCTCTTCCTTGGCCTCACGACGTGCTTCCTCCGTCTGCTTCGAGGCGTAGACCGCTTTCAGCCTTGCGCGGGCTTGCGCGAGAAGCGCGTAGACCTCCCGTTCACGTTGCAGCCCGACGAGGTAGGCGCACAGGCCCTCGGAGTTCGAGTTGATCTCCAGCCAGCGAATCGTGCCTTCCTGCTCGACGAGCGTCGCGAAGCTCTCGTTAAATGCGGTATCGCCTGCCACGTAAATCCGTTGGTGGGCCAGTTCGTGAAAGACCAGCCCCGCAACATCGGCCGGCGGCAGATGCATGACGGTGCTGAGCAGGGGATCGCGGAAGAATCCGAGCGTCGAGTACGCCAGAGCGCCACGTACAGCGACATCACTGCCCTGCGCTGCTTTGCCCGCCGCGAATTGCTGCGCATCTTTTTCGTCGAAGTAACCGCGATATCCCACGCAGCCGGCCACCGGAAAGCACCAGGTATGCAGTTCGAGGGAAAACTCCGGCGCAACGAAAACATTCCATACCACGTACGGCCGGTCGAGCGCCGCAAACTGTCGATAACTGCCGTTATCCGGGAGCCCGAGCTCTTCGTGCGCATAACGCAACACCTGTTTCGCCGCCGCAAGACTCCGGCGCAGTTCAGGCGTGGTCCGCGCATCATTCAGTACGTCGTCTACAGGACGCGCGACACCAGCGATCTCGAGCTGGCCCGTCACCGCCTGGGTTACGTACGCCGGGCTGCATCCACCACCCAGAGCCAGCACGATCGCGGACCCTGCGGACCAGAACAGTCTTCGTGGCAGGCTCATGGGGACATAACGATAGCGGCTACAATACCGCGATGCAGTCATACCTCGTCGGCGGCGCGGTGCGGGATCGCCTCCTGGGCCTGCCGGTCGCCGAGCGCGACTGGGTAGTCGTGGGCGCCACGCCCGGCGATCTCGAGTCGTTCGGTTACCGGCGTGTCGGCGCGGACTTCCCCGTGTATCTGCACCCCACGACCGGGGAGGAATATGCGCTGGCCCGCGCGGAGCGCAAGACGGGCCGGGGCTACAGGGGTTTCGCGGTCACCTTCGGGCCCGAGGTAACGCTTGAGGAGGATCTTCGCCGGCGTGACCTTACGATCAATGCCATCGCCGAGGACGCCGACGGCCGCCTGATCGACCCATACGGCGGCCAGCGTGATCTGGCTGCACGGCGCCTGCACCACGTCTCCGATGCCTTTCGTGAAGATCCGGTACGCATCCTCCGCGTGGCGCGTTTTGCCGCGCGTTTTGCCCCGCTCGGTTTCAGCGTGGCACCCGCAACGCTGCAGCTCATGCGGGAAATGGTGGCCGCGGGAGAAGCAGCCGAACTCGTGCCGGAACGTGTCTGGCAGGAGACCGAGACTGCTCTCGCCACCACCAGGCCCGACGTGTTCGTCAGTACGCTGCGCGATTGCGGGGCGCTCGCGGCAATCTACCCGGAGGTCGATGCGCTGTGGGGCGTACCGCAGCCGCCGCGGTGGCATCCCGAGATCGACACCGGCGTGCACCTGCTCATGGCGCTCGAGCAAAGCGCGCGGCTCTCACCGAAGCCCGAGGTGCACTTCGCTGTCCTGGTACACGACCTCGGCAAGGGCACGACGCCGCCGCGATTCTGGCCGCGGCACACCGGCCACGAGGAGCGCGGTGTCGCCCTCGCCCGCGCGCTGTGCCAGCGGGTCGGCGCACCGAATCGGTTCCGTGACCTCGGCTGCGCGGTGGCTCGCTATCACGGTCTCTGCCACCGCGCGTTCGAGCTGCGACCCGGGACGATACTGCGCCTGCTCGAGGGCGTGGATGCAATGCGTCGTCCTGAGCGATTCGAGGATTTTCTCCTCGCCTGCGAGGCCGACGCGCGGGGCCGCCTGGGACTCTCCGACACCCCATACCCGCAGGCGCAATGGCTGCGGCAGGCACGTGAGGCGGCGGTGACCGTGGATGCGCGTGCGCTCGCCGCGCGTGGCCTGGACGGCCCCGCACTGGGTGAAGCGCTGCGCGAGGCGCGTGTACGCGCCATCGCTGTCGCGCGGCGACACTCAGACACTGTGCCCTGACCCGGCGTCCGACGCTCCCGCGGCAACGGATCGATACCGGACGCAGTTTGCATCCGGTACGCACGAACCACAGTGATCCGCCCGCTGCGACTCTCGACCCTGCCGCAGGATCGTTGGTCCCGCCAGAGCAAACCGGGGCCCGGCAGCCGGGTACCGCGCAACGAAACCAGCGGGCTGCGCAGCAGTTTTGCATCAACCTGTCAGAGTCGGGCCCTGATGTCGGAGTAGACCGCGAGGATTCGCTGCACATATCGTACGGTCTCCGCCAGGGCGGGCATTTCCCCGAAACGATATAGCACCGATTGCGGATTTCTGACCCGGACCGCCTCTGGTCCCGCGTTGTAGGCAGCCACGGCGCTGGTGACCATCCCGTCGTTCTCGCGCAAACGACGCGCAAGGTACGTCACGCACTTTCCGATGGCGCCGTAGCCGACGCGGGCGTCGGTCGCCTGCAGTGCAGCTGCACCGCCGGCAAAAAAGTCGTGACTCGCGAAGTCCTGCTTCAGGGCTGCGGTGTAGGCCCGCCTCGCCGCCTCAACCTCCTCGTCGGGCACGTTGATGGCCACGAATTCCCGCAGGATTTCGAGATCCCCCGTAGCCACGGCGCGATCGATCACCGCCCGGGCATCGAAGCCGGCAACCCCGAACCGTGACTTGAATGCCTCGATTCGTTTTGTCACCGCTTCCCTGCGCGCACGCTGGAGGTCCCGGAAGCGCTCCCACAAGTAGTGCCTGCCTAACGGCTCGAGCCCATACTCCAGCGCCGTGTCCGGCATGAACTGGGCCATGCCGACTGCACCCGCAGGAGAAACCACAGTCGGCGCGAAACGCGACTCGTTGTACAGCAGGGACAGCACCAGGACCGGATCGACGGGATACAGCTCGCGATTGTCCCGGATGCCATCGAAGACGTGAGTGACGATCTTCCCGATGTGCCCCTGCAGGAACGGCATGTCACGCGGGTTGAGATCCCAGTGTGACAGCGTCATGCCGGGCGGATGCGAATCCAGCAGGAACTCCAGCACCGCATCCGTCAGCCCCCGGGCCGCATTGCGGGAAAGATCCGGCTGGAAATCGCTGCCCAGGCGGAACTCGAGCGGATGATCGCGACGCATGCCGCTGGTCGCCGGCCCGCTACGAGCCGCCGCGGCAGCCTCCGCCGTGATTGCCAGCGTCCCCGCGGTAACTCCGAGACGGACTACATCACGCCGGTTGACTGTTTTACTGGGCATCAGCGCTTCCGCATATCACTGGTCATGAAATTTCTCCGCAGGGCGCAGGCCGGAGACGACCCGCTCCGGTCCGGTTGGACTGCCCGGGGCAGGTTTCCCGGCACCGACAGCTAACAGGGTGATGCAAAACTGCTAAAGCAGGTGGCGCAGATCGCGAAAGCCGAAACCATCGCAGTGGCCACGCCCACGCGTGGCGGCGAGAACCTTGAAGCGTTCGCCCATCTCGCCGGGCATCAACAGGCTGCGTGCCTGACCAGCCAGTGCAACTCGATCGCGAACCTGCCCTGTTTGCAATCGCTCCAGTTCGGTCAACACACCGTTGTCGACCAGGAAATGCGCCTGGGTGCTGTATCCCGCCACGGATAGTCCTGTGGCGTCGGCGGCCGCTGCCGCCGCGGTGAAGTCGACCCAGGCACTGATGTCCTGCAACCCCGGGTGAAGGAACGGATCGGCATGCGCGCGATGGCGGTAATGACAAAGAAGCGTTCCATCGCGCCGCTCCGGATGATAGTACTCGCGCCGCGCCATGCCGTAATCGCAGACCAGGAACGCCCCCGCCTCGATGATCCTGGCGATCGAGTCGATCCAGGCGGGCAGGCGCAGGCTGACCTCCGAGGTGTAGCCGTTGTCCAGTTCGCGACCAAGCCCGCTCTCGATGGCGGCAACTGCAGCGCGCAACTCCCGACCTGCCGGCCGCTCGGCCCAGGCAAATCCATCACCGGCCACGCTGACACCCTGTGCCATGACGTCGTGTTCGAGTTTGCGAAAGCGCGTCACCGGCAACGCGTCCGCCACCTCGTTGGCGAGAATGATCGCGCGCAGCGGCGACTGCGGTAGTTCGTCGAGCCATTCCACGGTATCGCTTAGCGCCTGCGGCAGGCGCTGCAGCGTATCCTGCTGCCTCCTGCGCAGGCCGGCGCTCACCTCAAGGATGAGATAACGCGCCGGCACCACACCATGGCCTTGTAGTGCGCCGAGGACCTCGGCCGCCAGAGCCCCGCTGCCTGCACCAAGTTCCAGGATCACGGCGTCCGGACTGTCGCGCAACCAGGCACAGCATGCATTCGCCAGACAGCGACCGAACAGCGCCGAGATTTCCGGCGCCGTGACGAAATCGCCCGCCGGACCGAATTTTTCCGCTCCGGCGCTGTAATAGCCGAGTCCCGGCGCGTACAGGGCGAGATCCATGAACTCGGAAAAATCGATCCAGCCGCCGGCGCGATGAATGCGCTCCGCGATGTGTCCGGCAACGCGCCGGCTGTGTGCCAGTGCGTCATCGGACGGAGGCGGCAGATCGAATCGGTTCGCCATGGTGGTGTAATCTTACGGCGTCGTGTCGTCGAATCGGCACACGTTCGGGACAAAGGCTGGCGACAACAGCATGGCAGCAGGCACGGCAGCACTCGGCGGCAAGTGGGCCCTCGTCACGGGAGCGGCACGCCGGGTTGGCGCAACCATCGCGCGCAGCCTTCATGAAAGCGGTGCATCGGTTGCCATCCACTACCGCGAGTCGGACGCACCTGCACGGGCGCTCGCCGCGGAACTCAATGCAAGCCGTGCAGGCTCAGCGCTGATTACGCGATGCGACCTGCGGCAGGAAGCAGCCATCGATTCGATGCTCCGCGAGGTGCTCGATCACGCCGGGCGTCTGGACATACTCGTCAACAATGCCTCGAGCTTCTATCCGACGCCGATCGGCAGCATCACCGCTGCGCAATGGGACGACCTGATAGGCACGAACCTGCGGGCACCCCTGTTCCTGTCGCAGGCGGCAGTGGCGCCGCTGCGCGCGGCGCAAGGCTCGATCGTCAACCTGATCGACATCCACGCCATACGCCCGCTGCGCGATCACCCGGTTTACGGCGCGGCCAAAGCCGGGCTCGCCATGCTGACCCGCTCGCTGGCCCGCGACCTCGCGCCGGAGGTACGCGTCAACGGGGTGGCACCCGGGGCAGTCCTGTGGCCGGACGACGGCATCGAGGATCGCACTCGCGAAAGCATCGTCCGCCAGATTCCGATGCGACGCGCCGGCACACCCGAGGATATCGCCGGCTGCGTGCTGTACCTGGTGCGGGACGCGCCCTACGTGACCGGCCAGATCATCACCGTGGATGGCGGACGAAGCATCGGCTGGTGAGCCGACCGGCGATTCAGCCGGACCTGCCCCGCGGATCCGCGTCGAGCACCGACAGAGGCAGCCACTCGAGCGGATGGCGCGCCTGGTCGAATCGCGCCCATAACTCGCCCAGGGTTTCGCCGGTCACGGGATGGCGCGTGGTCGGGGCGACCTCGGCCAGCGGCCCCAGCACGAAACTGTAGCGATTGATGTCCTCTCGCGGCAGGCGCAGCTTCTCGTCGATTGCGTCGCCGTACAGAATCAGGTCGAGATCCAGGGCCCGTGGGCCAAACGGGTTTTGCCCCCGTACCCGGCCCGCCTGCGCGTGCAGCCGTTCCAGTTCGGCAAGGATGCCTTCGGGGCGTTCACGGGTCGTAAACCCAATGATCATGTTCAGAAAATCGTCGCCCGTGAACCCTTCAGCCTTGTTGCGATAAACGGACGACAGCAACAGCGGCGCAAAACGCCTCTCGAGCTCGCGCACGGCCATGCGCAGATTGCGGACCGGGTCGATATTGCTGCCTGCACTGACGAAGACCGGGACAGCGGCAGAAGTGACGGGGTCATGCCGGCCGGCATCGGGGCCGTGGTCGATCAACGGCCAGGCTTCCCGCGCCGCGGCACGGTCTTAGGATCGCCCCGCTCGATGCAAATGCCGACATCGCGTGCGCCGCGAATCGCGAACGGCTTGCGCACGACTACTTTCATCCATGGCACGGCGAACTCCGCCATGACGGTCTCGGCGATGCGCTCGGCCAGCGTCTCGACCAGATGGAAACCCGAGCCCTGCACGAGATCGACTACACGCCTGGATACCGCCTTGTAATCCAGCGTTGCGTCGATATGGTCGCGCTCCGCTGCCGCGCGCGCATCCACAGCCATCTCGAGGTCGATGCTGATGTCCTGAGGCAGTCGCCGTTCCCACTCCCAGATGCCGACGATGGCCCTGACGCGCAGGTCCTTGAGGAAGATCGTGTCCATCGGCGTAGGGCGCACCGCTCAGGGTGGTTGTAGTTCTTCGAGTTCCCAGCGCGCCCTGGCCTGCACGGCCGGCGCCGCGGAACTGCCTTCGCGCAGTCGCAGGGCTCCGGTCAGTGCGACCATGGCTGCATTGTCGGTACAGAATTCGTTTCGCGGATAATAGACGCTGAGGCCCGCGGCTGTCAGTTCGTGCCGCAGCCTGGCGCGCAGCCGCGCGTTGGCCCCGACGCCTCCGGCCACGATCAACTGCTCGAGGCCGGTCGCCTTCATCGCACGCAGGCACTTGGCAACCAGCGTGTCGACCACAGCTTCTTCGAAGGATTTCGCGAGATCGCGCCGGTCGCTGTCGTCGAGTGCACCGGCTGGATCGCGCAACTCCCGGGCTTTCACCGATACGGCCGTCTTGAGCCCGCTGAAACTGAAATCGAGACCATTGCGATTGAGCAACGGTCGCGGAAATGCGAAGCGGTCGCGACCGCCGTCGGCTGCGAGACGCGCGAGCGCGGGACCGCCCGGATAGGGCAAACCGAGCACCTTGGCGGTCTTGTCGAAGGCCTCGCCGGCCGCATCGTCCAGGGTCTGCCCCAGGATCCGGTAGCGGCCCAGGGCGGCCACCTGCACGAGCATGCTGTGACCTCCCGAAACCAGCAGGGCGACGAAGGGGAACTGCGGCGGCTGCGGCTCCAGTAACGGCGCGAGCAGGTGGGCCTCCATGTGGTGCACGGCTACGGCGGGCCGGCGCCAGGCGCTCGCCAGGCCACAGCCGACGGTGGCGCCAACCAGCAAGGCACCAATGAGCCCTGGCCCGGCGGTATAGGCGACCGCCTGCAGGTCGTCACCCCGTACACCGGCCTCAGCCATGACCTGCTCCACCATCGGCAGCAGGCGCCGGATATGGTCGCGGGAGGCCAGTTCCGGCACGACACCACCATAAGGTGCGTGGACGGCGACCTGGCTGTGGATCAGGTGTGCCAGCAGGCCCCTGTCGCGGTCATAAACGGCCACCGACGTCTCGTCACAGCTGGTCTCGATTCCCAGTACGGCCATGGTCCGGGGGGATCACCCCTGCATCCTTTGCAATCGGCGCCGAAATGGCTATATTGTGCGTCCTCCCCCGGCCGCGAGCCGGTTTTTTTCGCCCGAGGACTACTAACTTGCCAAGCGTACGCGTCCGCGAAAACGAGCACTTCGATGCCGCCCTGCGTCGCTTCAAACGCGCCTGCGAGAAGGCGGGCATCCTGACGGAACTGCGCCGGCGGGAGTTCTACGAGAAACCGACCCAGGAACGCAAGCGCAAGCGGGCCGCGGCGATCAAGCGTCAACTCAAGCGCACCTCGCGCGAAACGAATCGCCGGCGCCGACTGTACTGATCAGACCCCCCTGCGCCTATGTCGCTCAAGACCCAGGTCAGCGACGACATGAAAAACGCCCTGCGTGGCGGCGAGAAATTGCGGCTGACGACCATCCGCATGTTGCTTGCCGCGATCAAGCAGCGCGAGGTGGACGAGCGGCGGGAGCTTTCCGACGGCGACATCCTTCAGATCGTCGAGAAGCTGATCAAGCAGCGGCGGGAGGCAGCCGCCCAGTTCAAGTCCGCAGGCCGGAGTGACCTGGAAGCCCGCGAACTCGAAGAAACGCGGATCCTCTCCGTATACCTGCCCGTTCAGCTCACGGAAGCTGAAATAAGAGCCATGCTCGATGCCGCGATCGCCGAAACCGGCGCGGCCGGCATGAAGGACATGGGCAAGGTCATGAACGTCCTGCGGCCCAGGTTGCAGGGACGGGCCGACATGGCCCAAGTCAGCGCTCTGCTGAAGGCAAGACTCGCCGGCTGAGCCGGAGTACGCGCCCAGCGCAAGGCCCGGTCCGGCACGTCGGCCAGAACGGTGCCATCGGCGCATGGACGCCCGCTTGGCGCAACCCGTATGCTGGCGGCCAAGACCGCCTCCCGGAAAGCGGCTTCCCCCATGACTGCGCGCATTCCACAGGACTTCATCGACGAGTTGATGCAACGGGCCGACATCGTGGAGATCGTCGGCTCCCGGGTGCAGCTGAAGAAGGCCGGGCGCGAATACAAAGCCTGCTGCCCGTTTCACGGCGAGAAAACCCCCTCCTTCACCGTCAGCCCGACCAAAGGCTTCTACCACTGCTTCGGTTGCGGCGCCCACGGCACGGCCCTCGGCTTCCTGATGGAGTACGATCGCCTCGACTTCGTCACCGCAGTGGAGGAACTCGCCGCCCGCTGTGGGTTGCAGGTTCCACGCGATTCCACCGGACAGACCCAGGCCCCGCTCGCGCCCGTCTACGAAGTCCTCGCGGCCGCAGCAACGTTCTTCGAACGTTCGTTGCGCGACCGTCCCGCAGCCATCGAGTATTTGCGCTCGCGTGGCCTCGATGGGGAAACCGTCAAGTCGTACCGGATCGGTTACGCGTTGCCTGCCTGGGACGGCCTGTTGCGCGAACTGGGGGATTCCGCCGAACGCCGGGAACGCATGTTTGCGGCCGGCCTGCTCGTCGAACGCGAGGGCGGCGGTTATTACGATCGCTTCCGGGATCGGATCATGTTTCCCATCCACGACAGCCGCGGACGGATCGTCGGCTTCGGCGGGCGGGTCCTGGGGAGCGGCGAGCCGAAGTACCTGAATTCGCCCGAGACAGCGGTTTTTCACAAGGGCCAGGAGTTGTACGGCCTGTACGAAGCGCGGCAGGCCGAGCGACGGCTCACCCGGCTGCTGGTCGTCGAGGGTTACATGGATGTCGTTGCGCTGGCACGCCACGGAATTCGCGATGCCGCCGCCACGCTCGGCACGGCGACCACCAGCGAACAGATCAAGCGCCTGTTTCGCGTCGTACCGAGCCTGGTGTTCTGCTTCGATGGCGATCGGGCCGGCCGTGCTGCAGCCTGGCGCGCGCTGCAGGCATCCTTGCCCGAGGTCCGCGACGGTCGCCAGATCGCGTTCCTCTTCCTGCCGGACGGTGAGGATCCGGATTCGCTCGTACGGAAGGAAGGCGCGGAGGCATTCCGCGGGCGACTCGCGGGCGCACAGCCCCTGTCCGATTATCTGCTGGAGGAGCTGCGCCACCAGAGCGGTACGGAATCGCTCGATAGCCGGGCGCGACTCGCGGAACTCGCGCGACCACTGCTGCACCAGATTCCCGCCGGCATCTACCGGGAGCTGCTGACGGACCGCCTGGCACAGGAAGTCGGCCTGAAGAGGGATCGTCTCGCGACTGCGCTCGGGACCGTGCCGGAGGCAAGTGTGCCAGCCGATGAGCACCGGCGACCCGCGCGCCGCGGCCGCAGCCCGCACGCGCGACCATCGCTCGTGCGCCAGGCGATTACGCTGCTCATCAATTTTCCCGGCCTTGGAGCACAGCTCGAAGTTCCCATGGGTCTGGCGGAGGTGCCGCAGAAGGGCGTGCCCTTGCTGCTCGAATTGCTGGATCTCTCCCGCAATCACCCCGGCCTCGGTCCCGGCGCTGTAGCGGAGCGGTTCCGCGAGCGCCCGGAGGGCAGACATCTGGCCGAGTTGCTGGCGGCGCCCGTGCTCGTCAGCGAAGAGGCAGCGGCGCGCGAACTAAAAGACTGCCTGTGCCGGATCATGGCGCTCGACCGCGAGGAACGTCTCGCGGCACTCGTGTCTAAAGCGGAGTCAGGCGTGCTCACGGCCGAGGAGCGTGCAGCGTTTCGCCAACTGCAACGCCAGGTGGCCGGCGGGCATTAGGTTAAAGAATGCGGGAGGCGCGCCGATATCCCCCGGAAGCCAACGCGCCATATCCCGACCGACGAGCGGATATTATTCTGTCATTTAATCAACAGGTTAAGTGATATACCCGAGCCGGCAGCGGCCGGAGCGACCGAATTGCCAGCACGCTCCTCGCTGTGGATGGCCGCCAGCCGCCCCCATATAATGCGCCGTTTACGCGCAGGAACCGAGGTACCACGGTGGACGACATTGCCGAGAACGTCAGCACTGCCGAACAGCAGTCGCAGCTCAAGCTGCTGATTGCCCGAGGCAAGGAGCAGGGTTACCTCACCTACGCGGAGGTCAACGATCATCTGCCCAACGACATCGTCGATCCTGAGCAGATCGAAGACATCGTCAACATGATCAACGACATGGGGATCACGGTCTACGAGAAGGTCCCCGACAACGACTCGCTGCTGCTCTCCGATGCCTCCCTGACCAACGACGAGGAAGCCGCCGAGGAAGCTGCCGCCGCGCTTGCGACCGTCGACAGCGAGTTCGGGCGTACGACCGACCCGGTGCGCATGTACATGCGCGAAATGGGAACGGTGGAACTTCTGACTCGCGAGGGCGAGATCCGCATTGCCAAGCGCATTGAGGAAGGCCTCGATCAGGTCAAACGTTCCGTCGCCTTCTTCCCGTCGTCGATCGATGTGATCGAGAAAGCATACGAGCCCGTCAAGACGGGCGAGGCGCGCCTGCAGGACGTGCTGACGGGGTTTGTCGACCCGAACCAGCCTGAAGAGGTGCTGCCGGCCAGCGCGCGCGAAGAGGAAGAATCGGACGAAGGCGAAGACTCCCAGAGCGACGAGGATCTCGGACCGGATCCCGTGGAGGCCGACAAGCGGCTGAAATCCGTTTTCCGCCAGCAAAAGAAGGTTCTCAAGGCGATCGCCGCGAGCGGCGCTTCCCATAAGACGACCATGCGGACGCGCGAGAAGCTCTGTTCGGAGATCATGGAGCTGAAGCTCTCGCCGAAGCTCTTCGACACGCTCTGCGGACACCTGCGCGAGACCGTCGAGGCGATTCGTGCGCAGGAGCGGCGCATCATGCAGTTGTCGGTCCGCGAGGCTGGCATGCCGAGGAAGGATTTCCTCAGCACCTTCCCGACACACGAGACCAGTATCGGCTGGGTGGACAAGCACATCCGCGCCAAGCGCAAGCATTCCTCCGCACTCGCGCGACTCAAGGATGAGATCGTCCGTTGCCAGCGCAAGCTGCAGGCCATCGAAAAAGAGGCGAGCCTGTCGATCGCGGAGGTCAAGGAGATCAACCGCCAGATGTCGATCGGCGAGGCCAAGGCCCGCCGCGCCAAGAAGGAAATGGTGGAGGCCAACCTGCGCCTCGTCATCTCGATCGCCAAGAAATACACCAACCGTGGATTGCAATTCCTCGACCTGATCCAGGAAGGCAACATCGGCCTGATGAAGGCGGTGGACAAGTTCGAATACCGCCGCGGATACAAGTTCTCGACCTACGCCACGTGGTGGATCCGCCAGGCGATTACCCGTTCCATCGCCGACCAGGCGCGAACGATCCGCATCCCGGTGCACATGATCGAGACGATCAACAAGCTCAACCGAATTTCCCGGCAGATGCTGCAGGAAATGGGTCGGGAACCGACCCCGGACGAGCTGGCTGTCCGCATGGAGATGCCCGAGGACAAGGTGCGCAAGGTCCTGAAGATCGCCAAGGAACCGATCTCCATGGAGACGCCCATCGGCGACGACGAAGACTCGCATCTCGGGGATTTCATCGAGGACACCACGATTTCCTCACCGCTGGATGCGGCAACCACCGAGGGTCTGAAGGAAGCCACTCACAACGTGCTGGCAGGCCTGACCCCGAGGGAAGCCAAGGTCCTGCGTATGCGTTTCGGTATCGATATGAATACCGACCATACGCTCGAGGAAGTCGGCAAGCAGTTCGATGTGACGCGGGAACGCATCCGCCAGATCGAAGCCAAGGCGCTGCGCAAGCTGCGTCATCCGTCTCGCAGCGATCAGCTGCGCAGTTTCCTCATCGAGGACTGAACAGCGCCCGCACGCGCAGCAAGATCAGCCTGCTGACGCGTCCGGATACAGGTCGCTCAGAAGAGCGCTCTCGCCGCTCGCCTGCACGATGCGACAGTGCTGCCGGCGCAGGAGTCGCGGCTCGGCGACGCCGCAGGAATGCGCGATGGTCGCAACCTCCCGCTCCATTCCCTGCTGGTATCGGGCGACCCGCTCGGCCTTGTCGGTCACCACCAGGCCCCGCTGCAGGTTCTTGTCGTGCGTCGTAATGCCGGTCGGGCAGGTGTTCTTGTTGCACTTCATCGCCTGGATGCAGCCCAGCGCGAACATGAAACCCCGGGCGGAGTTCACGAAGTCTGCGCCGACGCACAGCGCCCAGGCCACGCCGGCGGGATTGATCATCTTGCCGCTTGCCACGACCCTGATGCGTTCCCGTAAACCGTGTTCGACGAGCAGGTCGATGACACGTGGCAGGCTTTCGCGGACGGGCAGTCCGACGTTGTCGAGCAGCGTCATCGGTGCGGCGCCGGTGCCGCCGTCGCCGGAATCGACGGTAATGAAATCCGGCGCGCTGTCCGGCCCACGCCGCTGGATCTCCTCGAATACCTGCCCGAGCCAGTCGTAGGCGCCGAACACGGCCTTGAAGCCCGTGGGCCGGCCGCTCACATCGCGCACACGAGCGATGAAATCGAGCAGCGATCCGGCGTCGCGGATTTCCGGGTGGCGATTGGGGCTGATGGAATCCTCACCCTGCGGGATACCGCGTATGCGCGCGACCTCGGCGGTGACCTTGGCCCCCGGAAGGATGCCGCCCTTGCCGGGCTTGGCGCCCTGGCTCAGCTTGACCTCGATCATGCGCACCTGCTCGTAACTCGACAGTTCGCGCAGGCGCGCCGCGTTCAACCGTGAGTCCGCATCGCGCACGCCATACTTCGCGGTGCCCATCTGGAACACGAGATCGGCGCCGCCCGCCAGGTGATGTGGGGACAAACCACCCTCACCAGTATTGAGCCAGCAGCCGGCCACCTTCGCCCCGTTCGACAGCGCCAGCACCGCGGGTCTGGAAATCGCGCCGTAACTCATCGCAGAGACATGGAAGAACCGCGCCGTCGTGTAGGGCCGGCGACAGTGCGGGCCGATCGTGACCGCCGAGGTCGGGACGGTTTCCTCGTCCAGCATCGGGTAGGCACAGTTCACGAAAATTGCGGTGCCGGGGTGGCGCAGGTCGCGTGTCGAGCCGAACGGGACGGTGTTCTCCTCACCTTTCGCCGTGCGGTACACCCAGGCCCGCTCGGCCCGGTTGAACGGCATCTCCTCGCGGTCCATCGCGAAGAAATACTGGCGCAGGAACTCGCCGATAGTTTCGAACAGGTAGCGGAATCGCCCGATGAGCGGGTAATTGCGGCGAATCGCGTGCCTGGTCTGGGTCTTGTCGATGACATAGATGACCGCTGCCGCGATCGCGCCCACCCCGAGCGCGAACACGAACAGGTAGGCGAATAGACCCAGAATCTCGCTGACGAGGCTCATGCAGAACCCCCCGTGGACCTCGGTTGGAGCGCACAGCGTCGGATCCGCGCCGACGCAGCGTCCTATTTAACACCGGTGATCTGCGATTGCACCCTGCCGGCACGCGATTGCGCCTGCCGGAGACGCAGCGGAGCCT
Organism: Gammaproteobacteria bacterium; assembly: GCA_021462865.1. GTDB lineage: Bacteria > Pseudomonadota > Gammaproteobacteria > Steroidobacterales > QUBU01. The sequence goes on from JAJTYX010000027.1 coordinate 42,665, forward strand.
GAGTCGATGCACGGCCACGGCGGGCGCGGCCTGGGCCGCCACGCGGTTCAGCCGCGCTGGCGCAGTGCAATCTCGATGGGATAGTGATCCGAGCCGACCGCGGGTCCGCGCGCCACGTTTGTCACCGGCAGATCGGGGTCGACGATGCAATGGTCGATGGCGATGCCCACCGGCGGGCCCCAGGTCGGCCAGGTCGCAGACCAGCCCTGCTGGCGCCGCGCATCGACCATGCCGGTGCGCGCGAGCAATTCGCCGAAGTACGGCGAGAACGGCGTCAGATTCAGATCGCCGACCAGCAAGCGCCGGGGGGAACTCGCATCGGTCCGTTTCCGGGCCGGACCGAGAAGTGCGGACAGCTGCTCGAGCTGGTCATTGCGTTGCGCGGCGCGCGCCGGCGACGTCGGCGACGCCAGATGCGCGCCGACCAGTTGCACATCGCCGCCAGGGAATGCAACCGTGGCGACCACGTTCACGCTGCCGGCCAGCCCAAGATCCACGGGCCGCGCATCCTTGAGCGGATACTTCGAGTAGACACCCAGCCCCCATGGCGTGCGCCGGTCCACGGAAACCCAGTAGGGATAATCTGCCGTAATGTCGCGCAACTCGACGACCCAGGTCGGGGTCAGTTCCGAGAGCACCAGAACGTCGGCATTTCTCTGCGCCAGGTAGGAACGCACTGTCGCGTAGTCGTCGTTACTGACAAACAGGTTCAGGGCCACGATGGTCACGTCATGGCCGCTCGACGACGCGATGGAGGGCGTGATCAACGCCGGCAACGCATAGGGAACCACGTACCAACCATTCGGCAACATCGCTGCCGCAGCCAGCAGGGCAAGCAACGGGCGGCGTGCAACGGCAAACCCGGCGCACAGCGCGAGCAGCAGGAGGAAATACTGCGGTCGAAAGTGCGAGGCGAGTTCCGCCATCCAGCCATGCCGGGCAAACAGGGAGAGCACCGTCAGGCCCATCAGGCCGGCCAGCGAAAACCCAGCAAGCACCAACGCCGACCGGCGTACGCGATTCCAGAACATGCTCGAATTTCCCATGCGACGCACGGCGTGAGTGCCATGCGGGAACGTCACCAGGAGGTGTCGTCCGCGCGAATTCTCCCACGGCTGCCGTGCTCGTGGTAGGGACCTGGCGCTCAGAACGTGAGCGAGCCGGCCAGGACGTGCTTATGTCAATTGCTGACGCGCAACGACAGCCCGCGCGCGTAGTTTCTCAGCCGCGCCGCATCGAGTTTCCGGTCGGCCAGCACCCGCTGCGCCTCAGCGGCAAGCGCCTCGCCGTTTTCCGGGCGCCGGGCTCAACGACGGGCGTTGCGCCAGCGGCGAAGCGTCACCAGGCGCCATGTTTGCCTGACGACACGGGCCAGTCGCTCCGCCAGTGTCGGCCGGTCATAGACACGGTCAGCCGGATCGATGTCTGCGCGCTGGTGCCGATACTTGAGCTTGATCCACGCATTGAGGTCCATGCGGCACATCTGCCGGTACACCCAGCACCGGAGCCACCCGGACTGCGGCGAAACCGCGATCGCAGTGCCGAAATCAATGAGATACGGGCGCCCGCCGCTCGTGATCAGGATGTTGTCTTTGCGCTTCAGGTCCCCATGCGCCACACCCGCCCGGTGCATGGCCAGGATCAGGTCACGTAGGTCCGCGAAGAACTGCTCGCGTTGCTCGGGTGCAGGCTGTGCGTCGCGCAGCGATGCGCCACGCACGAACTCGAGCCGCAACTCGCCGTCCGGTCCGAGGCCCATGCAGGCGGGTATTCCTGCGATCCCGGGCAATCGCTGATAGATGCTGTGCTCGCGACGGAGCATCGCCCGGCGCAGTGCGCGCATCGGACCGCGGCCGTCCGGCCGCTTTACGATGCTTACTCCGTCAGGACCCTCGACGAGGTATACGACCCCCTGGTAGCCGCCCGCAATCCGGCGCTCCTCACACAATGGTCCAGACGCCTTCGTCGGCCCGGACTCATGCTCGAAACCTGAGCCGCTCATGGGCGATCGCTTCAGAGCAGCCGATAGATCCAGCCCAGCCAGAAGAACGTGTAGGCGAGCACCGCGGGCTCGGCATTGCGACGCAGGCTGGTGCCGAGCGACCAGGTGCCGCCGCGCACCGGCACGAGGGACCGTGGCAACACCGCCGGGGTCGTACTCTGCCACCCGGCGCAGCGCTCGCCGAAGATACGGCGCAGCTTGCGATCCTCGTAATCGATGGCGGGCGGATAGTAGAACCACCAGAACCACGCCGAGAGCAGTACGGCCCACCACAGGCCACTCGCCAGGGTGAACCCCACGAGCAACAGCAGGTTGCCCGTGTACAGCGGATGGCGTACCAGCGAGTACGGTCCATCGGTCGCCAGTTGCTCGTTCTTGGTAATGAAGCCCGAAGCATAGAGCCGCACGATTGCGCCCAGCACGGAAACTGCCACGCCGGCGGCGAACCCGGCCTGCACCGGCTGCGCGAGCACGGCATACAAGGGCATGAGCAGCAACCCGAGGCCCTGGCGCGACACCTCGTGATAGCGCATTTCCCGCACGACGCCGGCGATACCCGCCAGCGGCGGAAGTTCCCTGGTTCTGTGGCCCATCGATACCCGCCCGCGAGTCGGCTTGCGGCCGCGACAGTAACAGAATCGGCCGATCCCGGTCACCCGGCTGCGATGATCGCCATTGACACCGCTGCTAGAATGCGCCCCGTCCGATCGAGTCTGGATTCGCGGCATTTCAACACCGCGGCGTCGGTGGGCCTGTAGCTCAGTTGGTTAGAGCGGCGGACTCATAATCCGTTGGTCGCTGGTTCAAGTCCAGCCGGGCCCACCAATTCCGCACACCCCGACCCCGTCACAACAGTGGGCGTCTCAAGCCCGGAAAATCCGGCCGGCCACCCTGCAGTCCATTACCTGATCAATCGCCGCCGGATGAATATCGTCGCCGCGAGATAACCCGCGCCGGCGTAGGCGAGCAGCACGCCGACGTGCAGGAACAGCTGCTCGAGCGGCTGGCCTGCGACCAGCGGCCGGATGAGCGCCACCGCGTGGGACAGCGGCAGCACATGGACGATGGTCTGCGCGAACCCGGGCAAGGTGCCAATCGGATAGAAGACGCCGCTGAATATGAACATCGGCGTGATCAGCAGGGTTACGTAGTAGTTGAAGAAGTCGAACGACGGCGCGAGCGAGCTCACGAAAATCGAGGGGCCGGCGAAACACAGGCCTACGAGGAAAAACACCGGCAGCGTTGCCAGGGCCCACCAGCTCATGACGGCGCCCATCAGTGTGGCGACGATCAGTATCGGCACGCCGACGATGACCGATTTGGTTGCGCACCAGAGCATTTCGCCGGCGACGATGTCGTCTACCTGCAGCGGTGTCGCGAGGATGGCGTCGTAGGTCTGCTGGTGCACCATTCGGGTGAACACCGAGTACATGCCCTCGAATGCCGCCGCATTCATGGCAGAGGCGGCCAGCAGCCCCGAGGCGAGGAACGTCAGGTAGCTCATGCCGGACAGGTCGCCGATGAACCGCCCGAGGCCGAACCCGAGGCCGATGAGGTAGACGAACGGCTCGCCGAACGTCAGGAACAGGCCCGCCACCATCAGCTTGCGCCAGACCAGCAGGTTGCGCAGCCACACCTTCAGTGCGGCTGGCCGCGGATGCGGCAGCAGCAGCGTCATCGTCGTCATCGTCGGTAACTCCATGGCGCCCCGCGCGCCCTATTCCCGCAGTTCGTGTCCCGTCAGACGGAGGAATACATCCTCGAGAGTCGTGGGCCGGTGCATGCAGATCAGCCCGGATGCCTGCTCGAGGCGCTGCAGGGCTGCGGTCAGATCATTGGTGTAGCAATAGCAGGTTCCACCGATACGTTCCGTGCGCACGCCGGGAAGCCCGTCGAAAATACGCGCCACGACGTCGGCTGAACCCTGGATCTCGATGACATGGGACTCGACATGGCGCCGGATCAGGTCCCTCGGCGGACCCTGCGCGATGATCTGGCCCTTGTCGATGACGACGAGGTCGTCGCAGAGGCGCTCTGCCTCGTCCATGTAGTGCGTGGTCAGGAGCAGCGTCTTGCCGGAGTCGCGCAGTTGCCGCAACCGGTTCCAGATCATGCGTCGCACCTGCGGATCCAGCCCGGTCGTCGGCTCGTCCAGCACGATGAGTTCCGGATCGTTGATCAGGGCCCGCGCGATGGTCAGCCGCCGTTTCATGCCTCCCGAAAGGGATTTGATGCGATCGTTCGCGCGGTCACTCAGCTCCATGAACTCGAGCAACTCCCGGATGCGCGGTGCCACCGCTGCCGCCCGCAGCCCGAAGTAGCGCGCGTACATGCGCAGGTTCTCCGCCACCGTGAAATCCGGATCCGCGTTGTCGTTCTGCGGCACTACGCCGGTGCGCGAGCGAATCTGGCGCACTCCGGTATCGACCGGCAGCCCGAAAACCGTCAGGCTGCCACTGCTGACGGGCGACTGGCCCAGGATCATCCGCAGGGTCGTCGTCTTGCCCGCGCCATTGGGGCCCAGCAATCCGAAGCAGCCACCACGTGGAATCGCAAGGTCGATCCCGCCTACCGCGACCCGGCCGTCGAATTCCTTGCGCAGGCCACGGGCGACCACGATCAGATCGCCCGACTGCGCCCCGGCCGGGTCCGGCCCCTGTACCTGTGCTTCCCGCATGATCACCAATCCGCGCTCACGGCCCGTACGCGGGCGCACTATCCACACGCGGCTGCGGCACTTCCTGTTCCAGAAACCGGTCCAATATGTCGGAAATTGCCCGCACCGCCAAGCCGGGGCCGCGTGACGCGGACGCCGGTTTCTGCAACCGGTCACATTGAAATCGGCCGCCCTGACCCCATCATGACTGCTGCAGACTGGCCGGACGAGGCAGCCCCGGCCCCGTAATTCGCGAAGGACCAGGATCCGATGGAAGACTCCAGCAACGAGCGACACGAGACCGCAGGCGAGCCGTCGACCGTAGAGGACGGCGTCACACGGCGCATACCGGAGGATGTGTTGATCATCCTGCCGGTCCGCAACACTGTGGTGTTCCCCGGCGCCGTGATCCCGCTGACGATCGGACGCAAGATCTCGCTGTCCGCAGCCGAGGAAGCCAGCCGCAGTGGTCGCCGCATCGGCCTGGTGATGCAGCGCGACCCCACCATCGACGAGCCGACGGGCAGCGATCTCTACCCCGTGGGCACGATCGCCCGGATCGTGCGTTACTTCACGTCCCGCGACGGCACCCAGCACGTGGTCTGCCAGGGCGAGCGGCGATTCCGCACCCTCGACTACCTCGACGGACTGCCCTTCCTCGCCGCGCGCTTCGACCTGGTCGCAGAGCATTCCGCCGAGAGCACGGAACTCGAGGCCCGGATGCGCATCCTCAAGGACCGGGCGATCGAGGCAATCAGCCTGCTGCCCCAGGCGATGCCCGAACTCGCCGGCGTGGTCAATGGCATTGAGTCACCCGGCCAGCTTGCCGACCTCGTCGCCGGCTTCCTCGACATCAAGCCCGGCGACAAGCAGAGGATCCTGGAAACGCTCGAGCTGCGCAGCCGCCTCGACAAGGTGCTGGAGCACCTGAACCACCAGATCGAAGTGCTGAAAATTTCCCGGCAGCTCGAGGAACAGACGAAGGAGAAGATCGACGAGCGACAGCGCGAATTCTTCCTGCGCGAGCAGATGAAGGCCATTCGCAGCGAACTCGGCGAGGGCGACGACGGCAGCGGGCTGGAGGAACTGCGCAAGGCCGTCGCGGAAGCGAGCATGCCCGAAGAAGCGGCGCAGCACGCCACCAAGGAACTCAAGCGCCTCGAGCGCATGCCCGAAGAGTCAACCGAGCATTCCATGGTACGCAGCTATCTCGAGTGGCTGATCGCGCTGCCCTGGGCGAAACTCGACGAGGAGTCGATCGACATCGCCCGGGCCCGGCAGATTCTCGACGAGGATCACTTTGGCCTCACCAGGGTGAAGCAGCGGATCCTCGAGTACCTGGCCGTGCGCAAGCTCAACCCGGAAGGCCGCAGCCCGATCCTCTGCTTCGTCGGACCGCCCGGTGTCGGCAAGACTTCGCTCGGCCAGAGCATTGCCCGCGCGCTCGGCCTGAAGTTCGTGCGCGCCAGCCTCGGCGGCGTGCATGACGAAGCGGAGATCCGCGGTCACCGCCGGACCTACATCGGCTCGCTGCCCGGCAATGTCATCCAGCAGATCCGCAAGGCAGGGACCCGCAACCCGGTGTTCATGCTGGACGAGATGGACAAGCTTGGCGTCAGCCTGCACGGCGACCCCTCCTCCGCGCTGCTCGAGGTCCTCGATCCGGAGCAGAACGCGACGTTCCGCGACAACTACGTGGGTGTACCGTTCGACCTGAGCAAGGTGTTCTTTCTCGGCACGGCGAACGTGCTCGACACCATTCCGGGGCCGCTGCGCGACCGCATGGAAGTCATCGAGCTGCCGGGCTATACGCAGGAAGAGAAACTGGAAATCGCCCGTCGTTACCTCGTCCAGCGCCAGCTCAAGGCAAACGGCCTGCGTGACGAGCAGGCGCGTATCGGCGACGACGCCCTGCGCGAGATCATTTCGCGCTACACGCGTGAGTCCGGCGTGCGCAATCTCGAACGCGAGATCGGCAGCGTGCTACGCAACGCGGCGGTACGCATCACCGAGGGCAAAACCGAGCGGCTCGACATCGACGCGGCGGCCGTGACCGAGATCCTCGGTGCCCCGAAGTTCGAGTCCGAGGTGGCGCTTCGCACCAGCCTCGCCGGAGTGGCGACCGGGCTCGCCTGGACTCCGGGCGGTGGCGACATCCTGTTCGTGGAAACGACGGCGGTGCGCGGCAAAGGCGGGCTGATCCTGACCGGCCAGCTCGGCGAGGGGATGAAGGAAAGCGCGCAGGCTGCAGTAACCCTGGCGAAAGCCAGGGGGGAGCGTCTCGGGCTCGCCGATTTCCGCTTCGACGAACACGATCTGCACATCCATGTTCCCGCTGGGGCGATTCCCAAGGATGGCCCGAGCGCCGGGGTTGCGCTCTTCACGTCGGTGTGTTCGCTGCTGACCGACCGAAAGGTGCGCAGCGATGTCGCGATGACGGGTGAGATCAGCCTGCGCGGCCTCGTCCTGCCGGTGGGGGGCATCAAGGAGAAGGCGCTCGCCGCGCTGCGCGCCGGGATTCGCACCGTGCTGCTACCCGCGCGCAACCGCAAAGATCTCGAGGAAATCCCCGAGAGCGCGCGCGACCAGCTGCAGTTCGTCTGGCTGGAAACCGTGGACGACGCGCTGGCTCACGCTCTGGAGCCTGCGCAATAGGCAGGATCGGGCGTCAGCCGCTCTGGGCAGGCGCCGCTGCTCGCGTCGTGCGATAACCCCAGCGACCCGCGCGGCGCTCATTGAGCTGCCCGACGATCTGCTCCGCCGAGGTCTTCACCGCGGTCTGCGTGCCCTGCAGATAGCCGTTGATGGCATTCGCGCCCTGGCGGATCGTGTAGCGGTACCAGTTCTTGCCGGCGGCACCATCAGGCGGCTCGGTACGCTCTATCGCTACCAGCCGGAAAGGCTCTGCGTGCGCGGCACTCTTTTCCTCCGGCTTCTCGACCGCCTTCGTTTTGCTCTTGGTTTTTGTCTTTGCCCTTGCGCTCGCCATGGAACTGCCTCAGGGGCCTTGGGTAGGCCGTTGTCGCCACCGTTGCAGCGGGATTCGTTGCCGGCTTTGACGCTCGGGCCGGTCGGGACGGAACCGGAGCGCCAAAGTGGAAAGAGCCGTGCAAGTTAGCATCCGGGCCCCGTGCAGCGCAACGGAGATCGGCTCAACTCATTGTTTTCAAAGCCGGTCAGGCAGGTGGCAGCGGCTCAAAGCGACCGGGCATTGCGCCCGGGGAAACTACTGCGTTGCCGCAAACACGGCGCCTACGGCCTCGGCGTCCGCAACGGCGAAGGCCCGTACCGCGGGCGCACCCAGGTCGACCGGCCGGCCGGTCGCCCGGGTAACCGTGGCCTCGAGCGCGGGTTGGTCGAGCGTGGCGGGATCAACGTAGAGCGTGCGTGGTGCCGTTTCCTCGACTGCCGCGCGCTTCTGGCCCGGCGGCAGGTAGATGCAGCCGGTGGCGAAGTCCACACCGAAAGCGATCAGGCCCGGCACGATGAATACCACCAGGCCGGCGGCATCCAGGATCGCCACTCCGGGATCGATGTTCCCGGACTTCTGACCCTTCCGTTCCGGGTACAACAGCAGCCCGCAGCCGGCCGTTTGCACGGCCAGCAGCAACAGCATCAGCAGTCCAACAATACGCCGCATCGAATCAGCCCTCCCGTGACGAACTTCTAGCGGCGCCGCGCGGACAGGAGAATGCGCAGGTTCACGGTTTTGCGCTGGCACCGGCGCTCAGCGGCTGGTTTTGCGATGCGGGTCGAACAACGCTTCGGCGGCCGCATCGGGCTCGGCGCTTGCGCCGTTTGGGCCTTGCCGGCCGAACAATGCCGCCAGTTCATCTTTCGCGTGCCGCTCGGCGGCGGCCAGCGACGAGTCGAAGGCGCCCCGGCGCGGACGAAAGTAATCGCAGAAATTGGCCTGTTCCTTGGCCTTGACCTCCTCCGCGTCGTCTTCCGTGCATTTCCTGGCGACCCGCGGATCGTAGGCAACGCACATGCGGCAGACGTGCAGTTCGGCCCGGCAGGAAGGGCATTCCTCCAGCCGCCGCAGCGGTAGCGACAGCGCTGCGAGGCTCGCCCCGCAGCGCCAGCAGATCAGGTCATGCGCCATAGCCCAGTGAGTATAGGCGCAGCCTGCCGGCGTCGCGCCCCCACCGGATTCCACCAAATCTTTCATGTATTTACGTTGATCGCTCCGTATAATGCGCCGCTCGCCCGCAGCCACCCGCCGTCCCATGCCCGCCGCCGACCGCCTCCGCAACATCGCCATCATCGCCCACGTCGATCACGGCAAGACAACGCTGGTCGATCAGCTGCTGAAGCAGTCCGGCACGCTCGACGAGCGAACGGTGCTGCCCGAGCGCGCCATGGACTCCAATGACCTGGAGCGCGAGCGAGGCATCACCATCCTCGCCAAGAACACCGCCATCGGCTGGCGGGACTGGCGTATCAACATCGTCGACACGCCCGGCCATGCCGACTTCGGCGGCGAGGTCGAGCGAGTGCTGTCGATGGTCGATTGCGTCCTGCTGCTCGTCGACGCCGTCGACGGGCCGATGCCACAGACGCGTTTCGTGACGCAGAAAGCGTTCGCGCGCGGCTTCACGCCGATCGTCGTCATCAACAAGATCGATCGTGACGGCGCGCGACCGGATTGGGTGCTCGACCAGACCTTCGACCTGTTCGATCGCCTTGGGGCAACCGATCGGCAACTCGACTTCCCGGTCGTGTACGCCTCGGCGCTGAACGGTTACGCCGGAACCGACGCGGCCGTACGAAGCGGCGACATGACCCCGTTGTTCGAGGCAATCCTCCAGCACGTGCCGGCTCCGGCGGTCGATGAGTCGGGGCCGCTGCAGCTGCAGGTCTCCAGCCTCGACTACGATTCGTATGTCGGTGTGCTCGGCATCGGCCGGGTTACCCGCGGAGTCGCCAACGCGGGCATGTCCGTCAGCGTGGTCGCGAGCGACGGCACGATTCGTTACGGACGGATCGGCGATCTGTTCGCCTTCATGGGCCTCGGGCGCCAACGGGTTTCGCAGGCAACCGCGGGCGATATTGTCGCCTTCAGCGGAGTCGAGGATCTGCGTATTTCCGACACCCTGTGCGACCGCGACCAGCCTTCCGGCCTGCCGCCGCTGCAGGTGGATGAACCGACGATCAGCATGAACTTCCAGGTCAACAAGTCGCCGTTGGCCGGGCGCGAAGGTCGTTTCCTCACCAGCCGCCAGATTCGCGCCCGACTTGACCAGGAGTTGCTGCACAACGTGGCGCTGCGCGTCGAGGACACCGACGACGCCGACAAGTTCAAGGTCTCCGGGCGCGGGGAACTGCACCTGTCCGTGCTGATCGAGACCATGCGCCGCGAGGGTTACGAGCTGGCCGTTTCCCGGCCCGAAGTCATCGAGCATGACATCGACGGTGTGCGTTGCGAGCCCTGGGAACAGCTCACCGTGGATTTCGCGGAGGAGCACCAGGGCGCCGTGATGAGCCGGCTCGCCGAGCGCAAGGGCGAATTGCTGGCCGTGCAGAGCGACGGTCGCGGCCGCATGCGGATCGATTACCGCATTCCGGCCCGCGGGCTGATCGGGTTCCGCACGGAGTACCTGACCGCCACCGCCGGCACCGGCCTCATCTATCATGTCTTCGAGCGCTACGCTCCGCGCGTGCCGGTCGCGATCGGCCAGCGCATCAACGGCGTGCTGGTGTCGAACGTCGCGGGCAAGGCGCTCGCCTATGCCCTTTTCAACCTGCAGGAACGTGGCCGGTTGTTCATCGGCCACGGTGAACCGGTCTACGAGGGCATGATCGTGGGAATCCACAGCCGCGGTAACGATCTCGTGGTCAATCCCACCAAGGGCAAGCAACTCACGAACATCCGGGCGGCAGGGTCCGACGAGAATATCCTGCTGACGCCACCGGTGCGTTTCTCGCTCGAGCAGGCGCTGGAGTTCATCGACGACGACGAACTCGTCGAAGTGACGCCGACGAGCATCCGGCTGCGCAAGAAGCTGCTGCTGGAGAGTGATCGCAAGCGCGTATCCCGTCTCCATGCGTAGCGCCCGGCATCACACCCATCGCTTGACTGGAACCTGACGAAACGGAGGGCAACTCCATGACGAAGGACCGCCTTTTCCTGCTGAAACCGGATTTTCACAAGGGCAGCGAAGGCCCGTTCTACTGCCCGGAGTGTGCCCTGGTCGAGGGCATGCTCTCCTACTACCCGAAGCTGCGACACAAGCTCGACGTGCAGTACGTCGACTTCGACAAACCACGCAGCGCAATCGTGGCGGAACTCGGCGAAGCAAACCAGGGTTGTCCGGTGCTGATCCTGGCCGACGGCCGGAGGGTCCTGGACGCCTCGCTCGAGGTTCGTGAGGCGAACGGCCGGCGGTTCCTTGTGAACGACGCTCATCTCCGTCGTTACCTGTCGATGACCTACAGCGTCGGCACCGCCGCCGGTTGACTGGCCTGGCGGCAGGCTGCCGTCCTGCAACTGCAGAAGCACGGACCGGAAAGCCGGTGCCCCACCGCCGCTGCGCGTTGCCGATAGGATAGATTGACGTCATGGCAACCCCGGAGGACGAAGCCCGGAACCGGCCGAAGGGCCGTTCGCTCAGGCCGCTGCTGCATCTCGCGCCGTTTATGCGCCCGTACCGCGGCATGCTGTTGCTTGCGGTCGCGGCCCTGCTCATGGCGTCCGCGCTGCTGCTCTCGCTGCCGGTGGCAGCGCGCTTCGTGATCGATCACGGCTTCGCCTCCGGCAGTGGGGCGACCATCAACCGTTATTTCCTGCTGTTTGGCCTGCTGATCGTCGTCTTCTGCGCATTCGCCTCGCTGCGCTACTACCTGATCGCATGGATCGGCGAGCGCGTGGTCGCGGACGTGCGCGATGCCGTCTATTCCCACGTGATCCGCATGGACCCGGCTTTCTTCGAGGTCACGCGCACCGGCGAGGTGCTGTCCCGCCTGACGGCCGATACGACGCTCATCCAGTCGATCGCAGGCGTCGGTTTTTCACTGGTCCTTCGCTCGCTGCTGCAGTTGCCCGGCGCGCTGGTGATGCTGGCGGTGACCAACATCGGGCTCATGGGAATGATCGTGTTGTTCATTCCCTCGGTGATCCTGCCGATCGTGTTGATCGGCCGGCGCGTACGGCGACTCTCGCGTGCCTCGCAGGACCGCATCGCCGACACCAGCGCCATGGCCGCCGAATCGCTGAACGCGGTGCAGATCGTCCAGGCGTTCACGGCCGAGCCGGTTCTGACGCGCCGCTTCCACGAGGCGGTCGAGGCGAGCTTCGCCACGGCGATCAGTCGTACGCGCGTGCGCGCAGTGATGACCTTCGTGACGTTCGTGTGCGTGTTCGGCGGCATCACCTTCGTGATCTGGATCGGTGCACGCTCCGTCCTGGCCGGCACCATGAGCTACGGCGAACTCGGTCAGTTCCTGCTCTATGCCATGTTCACGGCTACCTCGGCCGGATCCCTGACCGAGATGTGGGGCGAGGTGCAGCGTGCATCGGGCGCCATGGAACGCATCGTGGAACTGCTCGGCACCACTCCGGGGATCAGGGCGCCGGCAGATCCGGTGCCAATGCCTTCCCCGGGCGCAGGGCGCATACGCTTCGAGCACGTGAGCTTCAGTTACCCCTCGCGCCCCGGGCAAAAGGCCCTCGACAACTTCAACCTCGACATCCGGCCGGGGGAGCGTGTGGCCTTCGTCGGGCCGTCCGGCGCCGGCAAGAGCACCACCTTCCAGCTGCTGCAGCGTTTCTACGACCCGCAGACGGGACGCATACTGATCGACGGTGCAGACATCGCCCGGGCGAGCCCGCAGAATGTGCGCGCACGCATCGGACTGGTGCCCCAGGAGACGGTGATCTTCGGGGCCACAGCACGCGAAAACATCCGTTTCGGCAGGCCCGGCGCAAATGAAGACGAGATGCGGGCAGCAGCCCGCTCTGCCGTGGCAGACGGCTTCATCGACGAACTGCCGCAGGGTTACGACACGTTCCTCGGCGAGCGTGGCACCCGGCTTTCCGGAGGGCAGCGCCAGCGCATTGCAATTGCACGCGCAATCCTGCGCGACCCGCCGATCCTGCTCCTCGACGAAGCGACCAGCTCGCTCGACTCGGAAAACGAACGGCTGGTGCAGACCGCTCTGGACCATCTCATGCACGGCCGCACCACGATCATCATCGCCCACCGGCTGGCGACCGTGCTCAAGGCCGACCGGATTGTCGTGATGGATCGTGGCAGGATCGTCGACATCGGGACGCACGAGGAACTGGTGAGACGCGATCCGCTATACGCGCGACTCGCGGAGTTGCAGTTCGGCGAGGCGACTGCCGCCGAGTCGCCCGGCACGACCGACCCGCTGCGCGCGCGCGGATGACCGGGCAGCGCGGAACACGAGCGTCGATGCGCCGCAAGGCTCCTGTCTGCCCCCCCAGGACCCGCGAGCCGGGCGCCTGACATGGGCGCCTGGTCCCTGCTGCTCGCGATAGGCCTGTGCCTCGTCTTCCTCGGGCTCTTCACCCACTGGAGCATCATGGCACTCGGGGCGGCCTTGCCCTTCATTCCAGTGGTGATGGAACTCATCAAACGCCGGCGACTCGCGCGCCGGCCCGGGCCGCAGGCAGACACGAAGCCCGACGACATATCCATCTAAGCAGCTCGTCTAACCACGCCTTTGGGGCTCCGCTAAGCTGACCCCTGGTGATGTTCCCGCAGCCCGGCCCACGGGCTGCCACACGACGAGCCCGCATGCCTATGTCCAGAACGCCCGGAACGGCGATTGCAGATCGCCCGCGCGCCGGCTTCCTCACGCCGTTCACCCGCCGCGACCGTGTCGCCACTGGCCGGGAAGCCGCGTAATGGCCCTGCTCCGCCACGGCCGGTTAGTTGATGACCACTTCACCGACGCCGTCGGTGCAGCGCTCATTCCTGCGAAAGGCGCCGTCATCGTCGGGCTCCTCCAGTGGCTGGACAACGTGCACCAACTCAGCGTCCGGCGCGATCCGCTCGGCATCCGGCTACGCAGCGACCAGCACCCGGAGGTGATCGCCGACGATCTCGATTGCTTTGCCGTGATCGAACTCGAGTTCCCGGCGCTTCGCGACGGGCGCCCCTACCATTACGCGCGGCTGCTGCGCGAGCAATGGGGATTTCATGGTGAGCTGCGCGCCACGGGCGTGGTGCTGCTGGAACAGATGCCTTTCATGCAACGGGCCGGATTCGATTCATTCCACGTGGTCAGCGCCGACCCGCTGGGCGCCTGGCGCACCGCGGAGCGCGAGTTCGCGACCTGGTACCAGCCGACGGGTGACCGCCGGGTTCCGGCACACCAATTGCAGCGGCGGGCGAACGGCTCGCGCAGATCCGCCTAGCCGGTGATTCAAGGCGCGTACGGGCGGCCCTCGGCGAGACAGGCGCAAAGCTCTGCGTACACCCGCTGCAGAGCCGCGCGGTCGGGCTCGGCCGGCAGCGCGGCGCTGATGCGGGTCGCAAGCGAGCCATGACGCAGGTAGTGCTCGATCGCGCGCTCGTCGGCGGCCTCGAGCTGGCCACCGGCTGCGGCGTGATCGGCCAGATGTCCCCATACCTGCGCCACGGACGCCTGGCGGCCACGATAGCCGAGGGCGGCGAGGTAACGGCCGTCGTTGATCTCGGCGGCTTCGGCGCCTTCTATGACGACGCGGAGCAGGCGCGCGAGATCTTCCGTGCGCCAACCGGCGAGCGCAGCATGATCGGCCCAGGATTCGGCGCACAGCGCGCGCAACGCTGCAACGATCAGGCTCGCACAGGCAAGGTCCATCATCGGGCATTCCTGGACGTCGAGCACGCGGATCTCGATCGCCATACGCTCGAACCGCGGAATCGCTCCGCGCGCATTGACCCATTCCGCGGCGAGCACGCCCTCAGGATCGTGGGCCAGGAGATCGCCCTGGATCCGTCCGAGGACCTCCCTGCGGTAGGCGTCGATACCGAACACCGCCTCGGGCACGAGCGATCCGGTCACGGACGGGATGCGCACACAATTCGTCGCATAGACCGCCAGCCGATTATCCGCACAGCCGGTCCGCTGTCCGTCCATCACCGGTGAACTGGCCGCCAGCCCGGGCAGAATCGGCAACAGAAAACGTATCGCAGCATGCAGCCGGCCGAACTCGGCCTCCCCTTCGAAGGGCAGGTTCAGGTGCATGCTCTGCAGGTTCGCCCAGCCGTGGCCCTTGCAGGAGAAGATCCGGTCAAACGCGGCGTACACCTCACGATTGTCGTGCGGCCACAGGCGCAACTCTCCCGCCGGGTCCATCCACGGGTGCATGCCGCCGGGCATCAGGCGCATGGCGCGGCGCGCCAGCAAGGCGTTCGCCGTGCCGATGTCCGTCTGGAACAGTGCCGCCACTCCCGCCAGCGTGGAGCTCGGCTCCGCCAGCTTGAACTCGATCACATGGAGCGCCAGCTCGTTGTTCCAGGCGAGCCGTCCGCTCGAATATTCGCCGGTGATCGCGCCGGCTGCCTCGGCAAGCAACCAGTCGGCCTTTGCCGCGACATCGAGCGTCGCCGCATCCACGAGCATGTACTCGAGCTCGATACCAAACCCTTCGAAGAGCCGCAGCACGACCTGGGCGGCCCCTCAGCGGCCATTCCCGCTGACTCGCGCCAGCTCGAGCCGCGTCCGGAACACCCGCATTACCGCTTCATAGAGCGCGTCACCGAGCACCTGGTCCTCCACGCTGCGCTCGACGCTCGGATTGTCGTTGACCTCCATCACGAGACACCGGCCGTCCACTTCCTTGATGTCGACGCCGTAGAAGCCGTCGCCGATGGCATCGGCCGCGCGCATCCCGAGTTCCACTACGGCGGGCGGGGCCTCGTCGACCCGCAGCGTGTCCCAGCGCCCGCCGGTGAGCCTGCCGCCGGCCTGCTGCTTGTAGATCTGCCAGTGGTTGCGCGCCATGTAATAGCGGCACACGTACAGCGGTTTTCGATCCAGGACTCCGACCCGCCAGTCGAACGGAGTGGGCAGGTATTCCTGCGCGATCACGAGATCGCTGCGCTCGAGCAATTGTCTCAGCGCAAGCCGCAAGGCGACCGGATCCTGCACTTTCACCACGCCCTGGGAGAAGCTGCTGTCGGGCTTCTTCAGCACGCAGGGCAAACCGAGCTCGGCCTCGACGCGATCTATGTTGTTACGGTGGACGATCAGGGTCTTCGGCATCGGAATACCGAGCCTGGTCATCAATTCGGCGAGATAGACCTTGTTCGCACAGCGCACGATCGAGTCGGGGTCGTCGATCACGATCAACCCTTCGTTACGCGCACGGCTCGCAAACCGGTAGGTGTGGTGATTGACCTGGGTCGTTTCGCGGATGAACAGCGCGTCGAATTCGGCGAGGCGCCCGAAATCGTCCGGCCCGATCACCTCGACCTCGAAGCCGTGCGCCTCGGCCGCCCGCTCGAACCGGCGTATGGCCGGCGGGTCGGAAGGTGGCGAACGATCGGCCGCATTCACCAGGATGGCGAGCTCGTAGCGTACCGCCGGCGCCTTGGGCGCGGGCATGCGGCGCGCGAAGTGCTGTTCGATGGCGCCGCGCAGGAACTCACGCTGCTCCGCCGGAATATCGCCCACCGGAATCGGCCGCAGCCCCTGCAGCCGCCACTTCGGCCGGCGCAGGAAACTCGCCCGCAGCAGGGGCACCGGAAAGACGTTGAACAGCGCCTGGGCCAGGCGCTGGAAACGCGGTTCCGGGTGATGGCCGAAGTAGACGCTCAGGTCGAAGCGCTCCTCGTTGCGCTCCTGCAGCGCCTTCTGCATGAGTTCCTCGAGCTCTTCGGTCGGGCGAATGAGCGCCGGAGACTTGATGTCCTGCATGGTCAGGACATCGGGAAGCGGGCGGTGCCCGCGCGCCGCGGCCAGCAGGGACACGTAATAGCCGGTGGCCTGGTAGGCGTAGGACTCGCAGAGATTGTAGACACGCGGTCGGCGCATCCCGCTGAAACGCCCATCGGTGAGATAGGAGCGCGCTGCAACGACCTCGGCCGACGGGATCTGCAGCGGCCAGTCCCGCGGCTCGTCGACGACGATCAGCGTCGCCATCGCAGCCGCCTTGGCACTTCGATCACCAGCAGGTTCGCGTCATAGGTAAGACTGCCAAGAAGCACCGCACCGACGAGCCGGTGCAGGTCCACCGAGTAATACCGCTGACCGCTCAACGGATTCCATTCGTAAGGGTCGGCGACATCGACCAGCTTCGTCGCGCGGTCGTAACCCGACAACACCACGAAGTGGCCGGCCGGCACGCCGCGGATGTCATCCGGTGTGCTCGTGTCGGGGATCTCGCGGCGCGACTGGTAGAGGTACGTTGCCGAGAGCCCCGTCATGATGGGGATACCCCGGCCGAGGAAGCGCCGAAACAGCGCCGGACGCAGTTCCTCGAAGCGCAGCCGGCCGCCGAGTTCCAGGAATCGCACGTAGCCGGCAGTGGCGGTGCGAAGCTTCGGATCCTCCTTCGCCTCCGCCTGCGCATGCAGGCGCGCGATCAACTCGGGCACCGGCAGATGCACCCAGGTGGGATCGAACATGTAGAGATTGTAGGTATGCAGCGTCGCGCGGTAGCCGCGGCTCAGTGCGTGGTTGGCCAGGAATACATCGAGCGTGCCGCCACCCTCCGCGAGCATGTCGACGCCGCCGATCACTTCTCCGAGACTGATGTCATCGCCGAAGTAGCGGTAGATGCCATGCAGGCAGGTCGGTCCGCAGGTAACCAGGTCCGGCTGAGCGGCGATCTGGAAGTGCAGCCGCTTGTACATCGAGGCTCCCGGAGCCCGCGCCGGGCGGGGCTGTGGCGGCACAGCCTAGTGGAATCTGCAGCCGTTGCAAGCCAGCGGGTGCCGTGGATGGCGGAAAGCCGCAGATGTCGCTCGCCGGCGGTGCGGGGTAACATGCGCGGGCTTTCGAGTGCAGGCGCAATAATCATGACCGGACACCCCTGGACGATTCTCAACTACGCATTCCGCCCGTTTTTTCTCCTCGGGGCCCTGTTCAGCATCGTGGCACTCATGCTCTGGATCGTAGCGCTCCACGGCGGGACCTGGGCACAGGCCTCACCGGATCCCGTCCTGTGGCACGCCCACGAAATGCTGTTTGGTTTCGGACTGGCCATCGTCGCCGGGTTCCTGATGACCGCGGTCGCGACCTGGACCAACCGGCCAGCGCTGTCCGGGCCGTTGCTCGGGGCGCTCGTGATGACCTGGCTCGCCGGCCGCCTGGCGATGGCGCCCGGCGTACAACTGCCCGACGCGGCCGTTGCAGTGGCCGACATGCTGTTCCCGATGCTCTTCGCAGCCCTTGCCGCCCGGGAAATCCTCGGGGGCGCCAGTCGCAGGAACTTCGGCATCGCCGCAGCGATGACGCTGTTCGCCTGTCTCAACCTGCTGTTTCACCTTGGGCGCGCTGCGATCTGGCCCGGGGCCGACGCAGTCGCCATCACGCTGAGCGCGTACCTGCTGCTGCTGCTCATCACCCT
Source organism: Gammaproteobacteria bacterium (assembly GCA_021462865.1). Taxonomy (GTDB): domain Bacteria; phylum Pseudomonadota; class Gammaproteobacteria; order Steroidobacterales; genus QUBU01. Next base: position 60,851 of record JAJTYX010000027.1, read on the forward strand.
GATCGGCGGCCGCATCATCCCCAGCTTTACCGCCAACTGGCTGCGCAGCAACGGAGGCAAGGACCTGCCGGTAGGACGTCCCTGGATCGAGCGCACACTGCTCGCGGTCATGGCTGCGGCGGGCATCGCCGATACGCTGGCCGTGAACGGTGTCGGCGTTCCGCCGGTCGCAGTGGCCGGGCTGGCGCTCGGTACCAGCGTCCTGCACGCCTCCCGCCTGGCCGGCTGGCGGGGAATGACGGCCCGGGCAGAACCACTCGTCGGCATACTGCACGTTGCCTATGCGTGGCTGCCCATCGGTTTCCTGCTGCTCGCCCTGACCTACCTCGGCCTGCCGATGCCCCGGTCTGCCGCGCTGCATGCCCTGACCATGGGCTGCGTCGGTGTCATGGTGCTCGCCGTCACGACCCGCGTGTCGCTCGGCCACACGGGTCGTGCGCTGACAGCCGCGCCTCTGACGGTGGCGGCCTACGTAGCACTCAACGCTGCCGTGCTGGTGCGCATCCTCAGCCCGGTTGGCGCTTATCTGTCACTGATCGATGTGGCGGCCACGGGCTGGATCGCCGCCTATGGATTATTCCTGTGGGTGTACTGGCCGATCCTTACCGGACCGCGCGCGGACGGCAAACCGGAACGACGGCGGTAATCCGGCCAGCCTCGTCACCAACCCCCAGCCTCGACGACGAACCCGCGCGCGCCGATACGTGCCCCGCTGCGGACACCGCCGGCGGCGATCAAGCTCCGCCAGGACACTCCGCGACGCCCGCCAGGCTGCGAAAAGGCTTGGCGAAACCGGTATCGATCTGGCCGACGATGCGGCTCTCCGCGAGATCGACCCTGGACATCACGCCGGTGAAAATATTGGTGACGAGACAGTAACGCTGATCACGGCAGATCCGGATCATGGCGTAGCCATATTCGTCGAGGGGGATCGTACGCAGGGATCGGCCCGCGTCGTCCAGCAAGTCGATGAAGCTTCCCCGCAGCAGCAGCAGGGTGCCGTCGGCGAGGTACGCCACCCCGGTCGTCCATTTGCGTGCCAGCTCTGCACCGGGCTCGTAGGTGACGAGGTCGGGCAGCTGGCGGCCAGCCTGCACGTCGAAGCGCATGACGCGGTTGCTGAGGTCGGTGATATAGGTGATGAACTGCCCGGATGGGTGCATGGCGGAGTGCGTCACGCCATGAAAGCCGGTCAGTGAGGCCGCCGTCTCGTTGTCGTACTCGGTGACCACACCGAGATCCGGGCGGCGCTTCTGGATGCGCCCGTAGCCGACTACCTCGGTGCCTTCGAGCAGGCGCATCTGCCCGCCCTGGTAGGGCTTGCTGCCCTTCAGGTACTCGCAGAGATAAATGCTCCCGTCCTTGCCGAACACGACGCTTCCCCAGCCGCGCTGGCCGAAGTCGTGGTTGGGCATCTGCCTGCCGTCGCGCCCGACGCGCACCACGACGCGCTCGAACGGGTCGAAGGCCCACAGCACACCGTCGGGAGCAAAGCTCAGGTTGATCACGAGGTGCGATGTGCCCTCGGTGTACAACGTGCCCTTCGGAACGAGGTTGCGATCAAACTGCAGGATGCGCCCTTCGCCGGCGTGATCGTCGGTCGGGTGATTGAGATAGGTGCAACCGAGAAAGATGTCCCCGGCCGCGAACGGCTTCATGGTCGAAACCTTGGTCATCGGCACTCCCTGGCGGCCCGTGCGGCTCGCCCGATCTTCAGCACCCCAGGAGAAATCGCCTATTACGGCATTCCGACATTGCCGGCGCGCTGCCTGCAGGGCCAACGCGGCACCGCTTGCCGCTTGTCATAATCCCCTGCATCTGCGGCGACGGCCCGAACCGCAGCGCGCTTCGTGACGCATTACACATAATACACAGCGCCGGCTCACTACGATAACAGTCCTCTTGTCATAAGGAGACCGGTCCGCCGTTCGCCTCGATGCGGAGTTTGCGGCTGAAAATTCTCGTGCTCGCCGGATTGCTGGTGATCCTGACCCAGCTCGGCACCATCAGCGCCGTCCTGTACTCCGCCAACCGGGACGTACAGCAGACCGCGCGGAGCAGTCTGCTCAAGTCGGGGGAAGTCCTCGACCGCGTGCTGCGGCTACGCGCAGATCAGCTGCGCAGTTCGATGCTCGTGCTCGCTTCCGATCCCGTGTTCGTCGCAGGGCTGATGGGGCGCGATACCGGGGCGGTGACCGCCGCACTGGCGCGATCCGTGGAACGCGTCCAGACCGACCTCGCGGTAGTCCTCGATGAGCATGGCCGGGTTCTGGCGGGTTATGCGCAAACCGGCGCACAGGCGCCGTTGCCGGCGGCCATGCCGACGCTCGTCCACCAGTCCGGCGCCGCTCCGGCAGCCGGCCGCAGCGCGGTTCGCATTGGCCAGCGCACGTTCGAACTGGTGACCATTCCGCTCAGGCTGGCGGGCAAGCCACAGCGCGAGTGGCTGTCGATGGGCATCGCGCTCGATGAGCGGCGCGTCCGTCGCATCGAACAACTCACCGACCTGCAGATCGCCATCGTGGCCACCGGCGATTCAGGTCCCGGGATCGTGGCCAGCTCGTTCGTCCGGAGTGAAGCCGATGTGATCGCACGCGCCTTGCAGTCACGGGCGACCGACCCGGACGGCCTGCGGCAATTGACCATCGGCAGCGCGCGGTTTCTTGCCATGCAACGCCCGCTGGTGCCGGGGGAAGACGCGGTGAGCGTGCTGTTGTTGCAATCCCTCGACAAGGCGCTCGCACCCTATCGGGTCCTGCGGCTGTCGGTGACCGGACTCGGCCTGCTGGCGCTGGGCGCCGGTCTCGCTTGCGCTGCACTGGTTGCGCGCGCCATAACACGCCCGGTCAGGCAGCTGGCCATCGCGGCTCTGCGTATCCGCAACGGCGACTACAGCGAAGCCGTGGAGCCCACGGCCGACGACGACCTCGGCATGCTGGCGACCGCGTTCAATACCATGCAGAACGGTATCGCCGAGCGCGAGAATCGCATCAGCTACCAGGCGCAGTTCGATACGCTCACCGGGCTGCCCAACCGCCTGCTGGCCCTCGAACGCCTCGAGCAGGCGCTATCGGGAGCGACGGACCCGGACGCGACAGTCAGCCTGCTGGTGGTGGACCTCGGCAGTTTCGGCAATATCGCTTCGGCGCTCGGACACGAAATTGCCGACGCCCTCCTCGCCCAGGCGGCCGAGCGGCTACGCGCCAGCGTCGATGCCCGCCACACGGTGGCACGCATCGAGGGCGACGAGTTCGCGGTCATCCTCGACGGCGTAGGATCGGACGGCGCACGGGAACTCGCCGAGGACCTGCTGCGACTGTTCGGGCCCGGGCTCTCCGTACGCGACGTCAATATCAGCCTCAGTGTCGTCATCGGCATGGCGTGCTGGCCGCAACATGCGCACGATGCGCTGCAGCTGCTGTTGCGTGCGACCGTGGCCAAGGACGATGCGCGAAGTACGCACCAGAGCATCCACGTGTACCAGGACGGGCGCGAGGAACGCCGCGTGCGCCAGCTTGCGATCCTCGGTGACCTGCGCCGCGCAGCGCGCTACGACGAACTGCGACTGTACCTGCAACCGAAGGTCTCGCTGGCGGACGGCCGCGTCTGTGGTGCCGAAGCGCTGGTGCGCTGGGACCATCCGGCGTACGGCTGGCTGTCCCCGGGCGAATTCATCGGCATCGCGGAGCAGTTCGGCAACATTTCGCTCATCACGCGCTGGGCACTGAGCGCTGCCGTCCGGGAATGCCGCCTGTGGGTCGAGGACGGACTGGACCTCTCAGTCGCGGTCAACCTCTCCAGCCGCGACCTGCTGGATCAGGAGCTGCCGCTGTTCATCCTCGCCCTGCTCCGCGATCACGACCTCGCGGCGCGGCACCTGACACTGGAGATCACCGAGGAAGCGCTGGTCCGCGACTTCTCCCGTGCGACGCTGGTACTGCAATGCCTGCGCGACCTCGGGGTGCGGATCGCGATCGATGATTTCGGCACCGGCTACTCCTCGCTGTCCCAGCTGAAGAACCTGCCGGTCGATGAACTGAAGATCGACCGCTCTTTTGTCATGGGCCTGCCACGTGATCGCGCCGATTCTGCGATCGTGCGGGCCACCGTCGATCTGGCGCACGATCTCGGCCTGCAGGTCGTGGCCGAGGGCATCGAATCCCCGGCGGCATTGCGCTGGCTGGCCGAGCATGGCTGTGAGTGCGCGCAAGGCTTCCTCATCAGCCGGCCGATGCCCGCCGAGGCCTTCGGGGAATGGGTAAACCGGTACCACGCCACCGGCACCGCTGCCGTCGAGGCGCAATCCCTGGCTGCGTTCATCCAGGCCGTCTGAATCTCACCGCGCGTACTGCCCGACCCGTCGTCGCGGGCGGGCACAGAGCCCTCGCTCAGGCCTGGGCGGGCAGCTTCAGGCTCTTCGGTACAGCCGCGAACACGCGCTGGTGCAGGGCCTGCTCATTGCGGGTCTCTTCGTCCGTGATGCCGGCCATGTAGGCCCAGTCGTCGAGCGAGAACAGCTTCTGCGCCAGCTCGGTCGTGGCCCCATGGTGGCCCATGTTGGCGGTAATGAAGCCGGTGTAGTCGCGACTCACCTTCTCGAAGCGTTCCAGGGCAGCCGCGCCTTCCTGCCTGAGCGCATTGCGCGCCGCCAGGAACTGGTTGAGATGATGCTGGTTGCCGCCGAGGCGCTCGTCGAGCTCCGCGATCGCTTTCTTCGCGCTCGCGTCGGTCGTGCCGAGCTTGCTCCGGATCATTTCGCCCATCCGCACGTCCTGGATGTGCAGGCGGTGCATGGCGGCCTCCATGTAATCGGCTGCCGCGATGTAGAACGGCACGAATCCGGCATCGCCGCCGGCGCCCTGCGCCAGCGCGGTGGACAGCGCCTCACGGACGGCCTTCAGCCGCCGACGTTCGTTGGCGATACGCTCGCGAAGAGGTAGTTGCTGGGTCATGGAACTCGGAGCCTCCGGACGTCGGTGATGGTTGTTGTGCGGTTACGGCCGGCGCCATTATAAGCGCGGACCGGGTGCACTGCCGCCCCCGCACCGCCCCCGGATGTGCCAGGCCGGTGGCCGGCTCATCTCAAGCCGTGACCGGGACGACCTGCAACGGGCGTGTGAAGCAAGCGGAGCAGGATGCGGAGTGCAGCGGAACCCGGGCGAGCGAAGGACATGGATGTCCGGCGCGAGCGTCCCGGCGCAGGCCGTCCCGATCACGGCGCCGCGCCCCGGCCATTCGCCAGTAAACCGCCGACCGGGTCGGCGCGAGCGGCCCTGCCGGGAGCCGAACCGTCGCCGGGCTGCAACGCATCGCGGCGTTTTGCCTCACCGCTGCCTCCGTGCTGCATCCCGCCCACCCGTATACTCGGACCGCGCAGCCGCACGAGGAGCCTCTCATGCCATTGTTGTCGCGGTATCTCTTCCTGATTGCCGGCGTCAGCCTGATGACCGCCGCCGCATTGAGCGCCTATGGTTTCCATGGCCTTCCGGGGAAGGTGCCCGATGCCAGGCTCGCCTCGTGGGCCTGGGCGACGCAGTTTCAGTTCTTCCACTCGCTCGGCCTGATCATCGTCGGCCTGCTGTTACAGCATGCTCCCGGGTCACTGTTGCTGCGGGCCGCCGCCGCGCTGTTTCTCGCCGGCCTGGTGCTGTTCTCCGGCAGCATCTACGCCGAGGTGCTGGGAGCGCCACAAACCATCGGTGGTGTCGCTCCTCTCGGTGGCAGCTCCTTCATGCTCGGCTGGCTGCTGCTGGGCATTGCGGGTTTTCGCACGGGCGCTGGCAGTCGGGCCTGATTCGCCAGGCTGATGCCGCAGCGGCGGCCAGCGGTGCACGCCGGGACGGTTACTCGAGCGAGCGGGTGCGCCAGCCGTCGGCGTCCCGGAATATCTCGTACGTGGGCCAGTAGATCCGGTCCATCTTCAGTGTCAGCACGTCCGTCAGGTTGTTCCAGGTGACGGTCGTCAGGCGCACGGGTTCCCGGTCGAGCTTGCCGCTCACCGCGGCGATGAAGCTGTCGAGATCGGGCGTAGGGCGGCCATCGACTTCGACAATTCGTCGACCGGCGAGCAGACCGTAGCGCGAAGCCGGCGAACCATAGGCAAAAAACGCCACGTAGACACCGTACGGTTCCACGCCGCGCTGGGCCGCCATGTCCCTGTAGGGCGCCTGCAGCAGCGCGCCGGCCCACATCAGGGCACGGTTCACGCCCTGGCCATTGAGTGCCGTCGTCGGCACGGACCGGGACAGCGGCTGGCCATCGCGCAGGATCAGCAACTCGACGTGCTCGGCTCGCGCCGCCTTTTCTGCTTCGCGCGGGCGCGTGGCTATCTGCCCGTCGATCGACAACAACAGATCACCGGGCTGCAGCAGTTGCGCGGCCGGTGTGCCCGCTACCGTGCGCACGACGCTCAAAGCCTGCGGACGCTCGGGTGCATGCTCCTGCATCCGCCTGGCCCATTCGTCCGGCAGCCCGAGCTTGCGGGCACTGGCGAGCGGAATCTGGGTCCACTCGACTTCGAGCGACCGGAGTTCCCCGCCCTCGCGCGCCAGATTCGTCAGCTCGAGCACGAGATCGGCCGGGAGGCCGCGGTTCTCCTGCGCCGTGTCACCGCCGTTCTGGAAGGAGAAACTCGACCAGAGGGCAACGACGTCGCCGCGTCGATCGACAATCACGCCGTCGATGTCGCCCGGCCCGGCGACCAGGGCAAGGGTTTCGAGATTGGTCTCGCGGAATCGGATCGTCCTCGACAACGGGTACTGGGCAGGCTCGATCGAGGCGACCTGCGTGGTCCGGTAGACGAGCTTGAAATCGCTGCGCAGCCCCACCACCCGAACCTCGTCGCCCGGATTCGGCAGGCGCTCGCTCAGCCGGGCGGCGCGCACGGGCGTGTCCCCAATCAGGGCAGGGTCGTAGGCAACCAGCGCGAGGTTATGGGTCGGGTGGATGTAGACCACGCGACCGGGAACCTCGAGGCTGCCGCCAAAGGTGATCTGCACGTCGCCCATGGAATCCGGGACCGTGTTGCGGTCCACGACCACGAAACCACGCTCGGCATCGACGATGACCCCGGTGCCGAAGTAATGACGGTCCACGACGCCGGACACCGTGTACGGCATATCGAAATTAACCAGTACCAGTGATGCGGCGACCTCTTCGAGCCGCCGGTCGCCCTGCTCCGCGAGCCGCGTCGAACCGACCTCCGGCGGCGGCGGTGGCGGTCCCGGCGCGAGCGTGCGGCATGGCCAGACGCCGGAGGCATCATCGCGCCGACAGCGTTCGGCGGGAAACCAGCGCCGGTCCATGCGGATCACGCGCAGGCGGCTCGTGGCCGGGTCATCGAAGGTATAGAAGCGCACGGCCGCGCGCTGCTGATCGGCCAGGCCCGACAGCACGGCCTCGAAGTCATCCAGGGTGTGCACCGGCGTCTCGTTCACGCTCACGATGATGCTCGAGCGCGGAATCGCGGCGGTACCGAACACGTAACCCGGGTTGGCGACATACACACCGTCCACCGGCCGGTTGAAGTGCCTCGCCTGCTGCAATGACAGCGCGTGCACCACCGCATCGCCGAACTGCAGGTACTCATCGGGCGTCACCGCGTGCAGATCCTGCACCGTCACCTCGATGGCGAGGGCCTGCCCATTGCGCTCGACACCGAGGCGAAGCCGCTCGCCGACGCTGTCGTCGAGCGCGGCCTCCAGCGGCACGAACTCCGTCACATAGTCGTCGCCGATCCGCACGAGGATGTCGCCGACACGCAGCTGGCTGTCGGCGGGAGAGCCCGGAATGACCTGGTTGACCACCAGCATCCCGATCTGGTTCGGGAATTGCCGGCGCACTGTCGCTTCCGTGTCCTCGCGCAACCCCAGTCGACGCAGCTCGTCGAACGGCTGGTGTGTGAAGATCGCGCCCAGGGTTCCACGGGTGACTGGTCGCCCCTCACGCAGCAACTCGAGTGCCCGGGTTACCCGGTCCAGCGGCAGGAAGAAGCTGCTCGCCGCCTCGTTGCTTCCCCCGGCGTTCAATGCGACCACGCGGCCGTCGATATCGATCACCGGTGATCCCGATGACCCTCCCGAGGTGCCCGACGCAGCCTGCAGATAGAACGTGTTGAAGTCGTTGTACTTGCCGCGACCGTAGCCCGGCGCCGGCCGGCGCAGGCGGGCAATGGTGCCGGAGAGGATCGAAAGCTGCTCCCCGGCGTCATTGCCGACGACCCGGATCTCGCGGCCGACCTGCGCGCGGTGCGGCGCCAGCGGCAACTCGGCCGGGACGATATGGCGCAGCCTGGCCGGGTCGTAGCGGAAGAATCCGAAGTCGTGCACGGGATCGCGATAGACCGGTGTCAGTTCGACTTCTTCCTGGTTGATGAACAGGGCCTCCGCCCGCACCGGCCCGGACGAAACCACATGGCGATTGGTAAGAATCAGCCCGCGCTTCGCATCCACCACGAAGCCGGTGGCCTGGCTCGACTCGTTCCACTCCGTGTCGAAGGCGCGGGTCGCATCGACCTTGATGGCGACCACGCCGGAGGCGATGCGCTCGAGAGTCCGCCGCCACGCGGCCGATTCGGCCCGGTCGGGCTCGGTAACCGCGTTGTCGGCAAGGCCGTGCGGCGCACCGGCAAGCGCCAGCACGGCCAACGGCAGAAGGAGGATGTGCCTGTTGATGCGGCTTGCTCCGGAATCGCCTTACAGTCTGATCGTGGCGCCGAACGCAGACCTGAAGCCGGCGGCCAGCGACTCGGGCGTGAAGCGATGATTCTGCGTTCCCTGGTGGGCGATCTTGATCGAGCCCAGCAGCGAAGCCAGCCGGCCCGTGTCCTCCCACGACCACTTGCGCATCAGCCCGTACAGCAACCCGGCTCGATACGCATCACCACATCCGGTGGGGTCGGTCACCTTTGACGGCGCCACCGGCGGTATCTCCACGGCGCCACCGGCGGTGAAAATGGTCGAGCCCATCGCCCCGCGGGTCACGATCAGCGCCTGCACCTGCCGCGCGAGATCCTGCAGTGACCAGCCGGTGCGCTCACACAGCATCCGGCCCTCGTAATCGTTGACCGCCACCCAGCTCGCCTGGGTGACGAAAAGACGCAATTCCTCGCCGCCGAACATCGGCAGCCCCTGACCGGGATCGAAGATGAACGGAATCCCCGCCGCAGCAAACTGCCCGGCGTGCTCGATCATTCCCTGGCGGCCGTCCGGAGAAACCATCCCGATCGAAATGCCTGCATCGCGCGGGACTTTGTTGACGTGCGCATGGTCCATGGCGCCGGGATGGAATGCAGTGATCTGGTTGGCGTCGAGGTCGGTGGTGATGAACGCCTGGGCGGTCAGCGCCGACGGGATCTCGGTCACGTAGCGTTCCGACAGGCCCTGCTCCCGAAGCCGTTCGCGGTACCGGCCGAAATCGCGGCCTACGGTGGCCATGATCAGCGGTTCCCCGCCGATCAACCGCAGGTTATACGCGATGTTGCCCGCACAGCCACCGAGTTCCTGGCGCATGTCGGGCACGAGGAAGGCGACGTTCAGGATGTGGATCTGGTCGGGCAGGATCTGCTCCCTGAACCGGCCCCGGAACACCATGATGTTGTCATAGGCGATCGAACCGCAGATCAGCGCAGTCACATCGGTCTCCTTGCGGAACGCAGCGTCATGGCCCGTCGGGCCGCGCGCGCCTGGCCTGCCAGGTGAGATCCAGGTCCCTGGCGGCACGCACGTCGTCGAGGCGGCGGACCGGCGTGCTGCGCGGTGCGGCCTTGACCGCCGCCGGGTCGCGCTGCGCGAGATCGCGGATCGCGATGAGTGCCGCGGCGAAGCCGTCGAGCTCCTCGCGGCTTTCCGTCTCGGTGGGCTCGATCAACAGGCACTCGGGCACCAGCAGCGGAAAGTAGGTCGTCGGCGCATGATAGCCGTGGTCGAGCAGCGCCTTGGCGAAATCCATCGCGGTGACCCCGGTCTCGCGGGCAACGCCCTTCAGCGAAACGATGAACTCGTGGCTCGCGCGACGCTGCGGGAAGGCAATCTCGAAACCCGCTGCGCGCAACTGCGCCATCAGGTAGTTCGCGTTGAGCGTGGCGAACCCCGAGACACGACGCATGCCCGAGGCTCCGAGCAGCCGCATATAGACGTACGCACGCAGGAGGATCCCCGCATTGCCCATGAATGCCGAGAGCCGGCCGATCGTCTGCGGGCGCTCGGTCTCGGTGAGCCAGCCGTAGCGGCCCGCTTCGCAACCGACGATCGGCACCGGCAGGTACGGCTCGAGCTTCGCGTTCACCGCCACGATGCCCGAACCGGGACCACCGCCCCCATGCGGAGTCGAGAACGTCTTGTGCAGGTTGATGTGCACGACGTCGAACCCCATCGCGGCGGGCAGCGCGCGGCCCAGGATCGCGTTCAGGTTGGCGCCGTCGTAGTAGAGCAACCCGCCGGCGGCGTGAACGATCCCGGCGAGTTCCTCGATACGGCGCTCGAAGACACCCAGCGTGGATGGGTTCGTGAGCATGATGCCCGCGGTATCCGGGCCGACCGCCTGGCGCAGAGCGTCGAGGTCCACATCGCCGGCGCTGTCCGTCGGGATCTCGCGCACGTCGAAGCCACACATCGTGGCGGTGGCCGGATTGGTGCCGTGAGCCGCGTCGGGGACGATGATGACCCGACGCGCCTCGTCACCGCGCGCCCGATGATAAGCCCGGATCATGGCCACGCCCGCGAACTCGCCCTGCGCCCCGGCCATGGGCGTCAATGACACCGCTGCCATGCCGGTCACCGCCTTGAGCATCTCCTGCAGTTCGTGCATGCAGGCAAGAAAGCCCTGGCCGTGCTCCACCGCACCGAGAGGGTGGCGCGCGAGAAACCCGGGCAGCATCGCGAGCGTGTTCGAGGCCCGCGGGTTGTACTTCATCGTGCAGGAGCCGAGCGGGTAGAAGTGCGTGTCGATGGAAAAATTCAGCTGCGAGAGGCGCGTGAAATGCCGTACCGCCTGCAGCTCCGACACCTCCGGCAGCAGCGGCGGATCGCGGCGCAGCGCGGCAGCCGGCAGAGCGCCGACGTCGGCCATCACGGCCGGCGCGTGCGAAGCAGCGCGCCGGCCGGGGCGCGAGAGATCGAAGATCAGTGCTTCGCCCTTCATGTCACTCCCTCAGGCACCGCCGCGCGCGCGCATCGGGGCGGCCAGCAGCCCCCGCAGAGTCGCCGCGTAATGTTCGATGTCGGCTGCGGTACGTGTCTCGGTGGCGCACACGAGCAATGCGGGCCCGAACTCCGGGTAGTCGGCCGAAAGATCGAAGCCACCGAGAATGTCACGCGCTGCCAGACCCTGGAGGATCGGGGCAACGGGTCGATCGAAGCGCAGCACCACCTCATGGCAATAGGGCTCGAACGCCACGTTCACGCCGGGCAGCCTGGAGAGCGCGTTCGCCAGCGCGCGCGTGTTGGCGTGGCATTGCGCGGCCAGCCGGCGCAGCCCCTCGGACCCCAGCAGCGACATGAAGATCGTCGCCGCCGTCACCATCAGGCCCTGGTTCGTGCAGATATTGGACGTCGCCTTGGAGCGCCTGATGTGCTGCTCTCTCGCCTGCAGGGTCAGCGTGAAGCCCGGCTTCCCGTCCACGTCCAGAGTCCGGCCGACGATGCGCCCCGGCATCTGCCGGACCAGCGGCATGCGGCAGGCGAGGTAGCCGAAGTACGGGCCACCGGAGGACAGGGGGATACCAAGTGGCTGCCCCTCGCCGCAGGCGATGTCGGCGCCGCTGCGCCCCCAGGCGCCCGGCGGCCTGAGCAGCGCGAGCATGGTCGGATGGCAGACGCCGATCACGAGCATGTTGCGCTCGTGCGCCCAGTCCGTCAGTTCGTCCACGGCCTCCAGCCCGCCGAGGAAGGTCGGCTGCTGGATCGCCAGCGCGGCGAATTCGCCGCTGATCGCATCGAGCGCTTCGCGGGCGGTAACGCCCTGCTGCTGCGGCAACTCGACCAGCTCCACACCCTGGCCGGAAAGAATCGCCCGGGCAACCGAGCGATACAGCGGCGACATGGCGCGGGTGCTCAGGATTCGCCGCGAGCGCGTGGCGCGATTGGCCCGCACCGCCATGAGGCAGGCCTCGGCGAATGCCGTTGCGCCGTCGTAGAGCGACGCATTGGACACGTCGAGCCCCGTGAGGCTCGCGATCATGGACTGGAACTCGTAGAGGAGCTGCAGCGTCCCCTGGCTCGCCTCGGCCTGGTAGGGGGTATAGGCGCTGTAGAACTCACCGCGAGTGGTCAACTCCCAGACCGCCGCGGGGATGTAGTGATCGTAGGCGCCGGCGCCGATGAAGCACAGCGCACGCGCATCCGCGCTGGCCCGCGCGGTCATGAGCCGGGTGATCTCCGCCTCCGTGAGCCCCGGCCCGATCTGCGGCAACCCGGGCACGCGCAGGCGGGCGGGAATCTCATCGAAGAGATCCTCGATGCTGCCGGCGCCAATGGCACCGAGCATCGACGCGATTTCTTCGCCGGTATGGGGAATGAAGGGCACGGGCGGTTACCCGATCAACCTTCTGCGTCGAGCAGCCGCTGATACGCAGCGGCATCGAGCAGACCTTCCAGGCCCGCGTTCGCCGTCTGCAACCGGAACAGCCAGCCTTGTTCGTACGGGCTGCTGTTCACCAGACCGGGCTCCGCGGCCAGGGCTTCGTTGGCAGCGATGACCGTGCCTGCCAGCGGCGCGTAGACATCGGAGGCGGCCTTCACGGACTCCACCACCGCACAGGCTTGCGCGGCCGCTACGGCGCGCCCGGGTTCGGGCAGCTCGACGAAAACGAGTTCGCCCAGTTGCTGCTGGGCGTGATCGGTAATGCCGACCACGACCGATCCATCCGCCTCGGGGCGGATCCACTCGTGGTCCTTCGTGTACTTCAGGTTGCCGGGCAATGCACCCATGGTCTGCGTTCCTCTGTCTCTTAATCCGCGTTGTCAGGTAACGAGCACGCGCCCGTGGCGCACGAACGGCGGTCGCACCAGTCGGGCAGGCCGCAGCACGTCTCGGATCTCCACCTCGCACTCGCCCGCTGCTGTGACCGGCACGCGCGCCAGGGCGATCGAACAGTTCATGGTCGGTGAGAAGCCACCGCTGGTGATGCGCCCCTCGCCCGCGCGTGTCACGACCCGCTGGTCGCGCCGCATCACACCACGTTCGGCGAGTACCAGCCCCGTGAGACGCGCCGCAGGGCCGGTGACGCGCTCGCGTTCCAGCGCCGCGCGGCCGATGAACTCACGCCCGGCCGGTTCCCAGGCAATCGTCCAGGCAAGACCCGACACCAGCGGCGAGACCGATTCGTCCATGTCCTGGCCGTACAGGTTCATGCCGGCCTCCAGTCGCAGCGTGTCTCGCGCCCCGAGACCGCAGGGCGTGACGCCGGCCTCGAGCAACGCGTCCCACAACCGTGCGACCTCGCCCGCCGGCAGGAGAATCTCCCAGCCGTCTTCGCCCGTGTAGCCGGTGCGCGCGACGAAAAGATTGCCCACCTCGATCGCGCTGAACGGCGCCAGTTCGCGCGCAGCGGTGGTGACCGCGTCCGGTAGCAGCGGACCGGCGAGGTCGCAGGCGGAAGGCCCCTGCACCGCGATCATCGCCAGGTCCTCGCGCGTGCGCAGCTCGGCCGCAAACGATCCGGCCACCGCCTGCATCCAGTCCAGGTCCTTTTCCCGCGTCGCTGCATTCACCACCAGCCGATAGGCCACGCCACCGCGCGACGCCCGCCGGTAGGCGATGAGATCGTCGATGACGCCGCCGCTGTCATTGAGCATGCAGCTGTACAACGCCTGGCCCGGGGCGAGGCGCACGACATCGTTCGCCAGCAGGCGGCGCAGGAAGTCGCCGGCGCCGGTGCCGCTCACGTCCACCACGGTCATGTGCGACACGTCGAAGACCCCCGCACGGCGCCGTACCGCGTGGTGCTCGTCGATCTGCGAACCGTAACGCAGCGGCATGTCCCAGCCACCGAAGGGCACCATCTGCGCGCCGGCGGCGATGTGGCGGTCGTAGAGCGGAGTGCGCCTGGTCATTGCGTCCGTCCGAAAAAAAAAGCGGCAGGCCCGAGCCTGCCGCCCCTCTGTCCTGATACCTGAGAGATCGGGTGGCTGGCCGGCCGGCGACCTCCACCTCTCCCCTTCGGTGGGCCGGCGTGCCGGCCACTCTCCAGAGCCAATCCGCGATCCCGGTCCCTTCTGCCTGAGCGTTTCCGGGCGGGTTGCGCCTTCGGCGGCCGGCTGGTGAACCGGCTCTCTCCCGCGATCGCGCCTGATCAGGCGTGCAAGTGTAAGCGAAACCGCCAGCGACTCACCAGCAACGCCGCATCTGAGCTATGGACCGGGCGCAGGCCGCCACGGGAACGGCCACTCAGGCCGCAGTGGCAAACAATTCCCGGGATTTCGCCACCCTGGCCGCAATGTCCGGCTCTGCCGGCAGCGCCACCGCCCGTTCCAGCCGGAGCCGCAGTCCGGCGCGATTGCAGATCTGGATATTCAGCCCTGGCCGCGCGTTCAGTTCGAGGATGAGCGGTCCGAAACGCCGGTCGAGCACGATATCCACGCCGACATAACCGAGGCCGGTGAGTTCGTACGATCGCGCGGCCAGCGTGAGCAGATACTCCCAGCGCGGAATCGCGAGCCCGGCGATGGTCGCGCCCGTATCGGGATGCTCGATCGCCCGTGAGTTGCCGTGTACACCGTAGGTGGTTACACCGCTCGCGAGATCGATCCCGGCGCCAATGGCGCCCTGGTGCAGGTTGGCCTTGCCGCGCGACCGCCGTGTCGGCAGGCGGATCATCGCCATGACCGGATAGCCGCGCAGCACGATCACCCGGATATCGGGCACGCCCTGGAAGCTGTACTCGGAGAACAGCGGATCAACCTTGATGCAGTACTCGAGCAGCGCCACATCTCGATGCCCGCCGAGGCTGAACTGCCCGCTCAGGATGTTGGAGAGATGAAAGGCGATCTCGGACTCGCTGATGACGCTGCCGTCGGCCAGGCGGTACAGCCCCGGCGCGCGCGGGCTGCGCCCGGTCACCACCATGATGCCGTCGCCGCCCGAGCCGTGTGCGGGCTTGATCGCGAAATCCTGCCGGTCGCGGACCAGTTCCCCCAGGCCGGCGATGTCATGTTCCGCCCGGATGACGCCGTAGAGTTCCGGCACCGCGATTCCGGCCTTGAGCGCCAGTTCCTTGGTCAGCAGCTTGTCATCGACCAGCGGGTACAGGCGCCGCGGATTGAACCGCATGATGTACTCGGTATTGCGCTCGTTCATGCCGAGCACGCCGCGCTCGCGAAGCTGCCGCGCCCAGCCGAGCATCAACCCTCTCCGCTGCGCATTTCGCGAAACCGGAGCAGTTCGGTCAGGCGATAGCCGGTGTATCGCCCAAGGAGCAGCGTGGCCGCGAGCGTCACCAGCAGGAGTTCCGGGAACACGAACACGAGGTGCTCGACGAGTTCTACACCCATGACCAGGTAACAGATCGCCGCCACCATCAGGCTGCCGAGACCCTGCTTGGTGGCGTCGCCGGGCCCGCGTTCCTCCCAGACGATGGACATGCGTTCGATGGTCATGGTGAGGATCACCATGGGGAACAGCCCGACGGACAACCCCGTTTCGAAGCCCAGCTCATGACTGACCAGGCTGACGAACACCATCAGCAGCACGACGATGGTCAGCACCGCCGCAAGGCGTGGCACCAGCAGCAGGCGTAGCCGTTCCATGTAGAAGCGGATCGACAGGCCGATGGCGACCAGCACGGAAAACAACAGCGCGCCCCAGAGCAGCTTGGTCTCGCGGAAGGCGAGCGCGATCAGCACCGGCATGAACGTCCCGAAAGTCTGCACGCCGATGATGTTGCGCAGGATGACGACCATGAGGGCCCCGATCGGCACTGCGAGCAGCACGCCGTACACCGCCTGGCTCTCGATCGGCAGGGAGAACAGGGAGAACTCGCCGATGCGGTCCTGGTGAGCCTCGGCCCGGCGCCGCGCCACCACGATCGGATCCGCAGCGGTGCTCTGTATGGAGACCGCGACATCGAGGTCGCTACCGCCGTCGAGTTGCACCAGCGGGTCCTCGCCACGCCACCACACCAGGAAATCGGGCGGCAGTCCTTCGTTGCCCGTCACCGGATCGAAGTAAAGCCAGCGCTCGCCATCGTGAACTTCGAGCCAGGGGACGACATCGACATTGCGTTCGCGTGCGGTCATCTGCACGCCGCGCACCAGCCGCGAGGGGATGCGTGCAGCAGCCAGTATCGTCATCGCGGTTCGGGCGCGATCAACGGAATCCGGCGCATCGCCGAGCAACAGCTCCACCTCCTGGTCGCCATTGGGCCTGGCCAGTTGCTGCAGCAACTCGGCCGTGAATGAGGTGGGGTCCGCCGAGCGGGTGCGCACCCGCTCGACCAGCGTCTCCATGGCGGTGTTGAACGGCTCTGCCAGCTTGGGCACCGGCGGAAACGGCGGCGTCGTGTCACTCTGCAGGCGTGTCGGATCCCGATAGACCACCGCCCGGTAATAGAGTGTCTGCGCTCCCTCCGCCTGGCGCACGGCCCATTGCACCTGGCGGCCGCCGCTGACATAGGGCGTCGTGAAGCCAAAGCCGCGGGAGACGAAATTCTCGGCCATGATCGAAAAACCCGGCGTGAGGCCGGGAATGAACAGGCTCGCTTTGACCGGCCCGCCGGCGGCTTTGAACGCCACCCGGGTCTCCACCGTCCAGGTCTGCGTTTCCACATGAGGCTGCAAGGGAAAACCGAGGACCCGCAGCTTGTACGCGAAAATGCCCAGGCCCACTACGGCGAGCAGCAACGCAAAAATGGAAACCTTGTAATCTGACACGGGCCGCTGTCTGGTTGGTTCAATTGCTCTGCGTGCGCCAGTCTAGCCATTCGCTGGCGCCGCCGGGAGCGCTCGCCGCTTTCATGACCTGGCGCCCACCAGCGCCTCGATCTCCTCGGGCTTGCGCGGCAGCCCGCTCGTCAGCACCTCCGAGCCGTCCCGGGTCACGAGCACGTCGTCCTCGACGCGCACACCGATGCCCTGCCAGCGGCGGGCGACCCCCTTGCTGCCAGGCGCAACGTAGATGCCTGGCTCCACCGTAAGCGTCATCCCTGACTCCAGGACGCGCCACTGGTCACCCACCTTGTAGTCACCAACGTCGTGCACGTCCATCCCCAGCCAGTGCCCCGTGCGGTGCATGAAAAATTGCCGATAGGCGCCGGAGCGAATGATGGAGGCGACCGTCCCCTCCAGCAAGCCCAGGCGACGAAGTCCGCGGGCGATGACCCGCACCGCTGCATCATGCGGGTCGTTCCAGTGATTACCGGGACGAACCGCCTTGAGCGCCGCCCCGTGCGCTTCGAGCACGATGTCGTAGATCGCCCGCTGCGCAGGGCTGAACCGGGCATTGACCGGATAGGTCCGCGTCACATCAGACGCATAACAGTCGTACTCGCAGCCGGCATCAACCAGCAGCAGGTCGCCGCTTTGCATCTGCCGCCCATTGGCCGAGTAGTGCAGCACGCAGGAGTTCGGCCCTGAACCGACGATCGGCAGGTACGACGGACGCATGCCGTTACGCCGGAATTCGTGGAGAAACTCCGCCTCGATTTCGTACTCGTACAGGCCCGGCCGGCAGCAAGCCATGGCCCGCAGATGGGCATTCACCGCGACCGCCGCCGCCCGCCGCATGCTCGCGATCTCGGCGCGGCTCTTGTACAGGCGAAGGTCATGCAACAGGTGATCGAGCGCGATGAACTCGTCCGGCGTGTGTGCGCCCGGGCTGCCCCGGCTGCGCAGGGCGCTGACCCAGCCGATCAACCGGGTATCGAAGTCGGGATTGGCCCCCATGGTGTAGTAGACACGCTCGGACTGCTCGATCAGTCCCGGCAGGATCTCGTCGACATCGGTCACGGGAAAAGCGTCGTCTGCGCCATGATCCGCGACGGCCCGATCCGGGCCGGCACGCACGCCATCCCAGGTCTCGCGCGTAGGGTCCCGGTCCCGGCAGAAGAGAATGTACTCGCCCTTCGAGCGCGCCGGCGCCAGCACCGCGATGGCTTCCGGTTCAGCGAAACCGGTGATGTAGTAGAAGTCGCTGTCCTGCCGGTACGGATACTCGACGTCGCGGCTGCGAACGCGACTCGGCGCGGCCGGCAGGATGGCGATGCCGGCCCGGCCGATCATCTGCATGAGTTGTCGTCGCCGCTTGGCGAACTCGTCCAGGTTCACAGACAGGACGTCAGTGGACGCTCGCCGACGACAGGTTCTCGCGCACCGTGTGCAGTTCCTCGAAGACCAGCTGGACACTCACCCGAACGAACTCCACCAGTTCCGTATAGGCCGTCTCGGCCTCGAGATCGGTCTCCTCGTCGTCGAGCGTCACGCGCGCGATCTCGCCGAAGTCCGCCATCACCTCCTGGGTGATATCGCCGCCGAGCGCCTCCTGCGCGGCCCGGTGGCCGGCCGCCTCGCCGAGCCCGTGCATGAAGCCTGCGCACCAGTCGGCCAGCCCGGCGGTGCGCAGCGACAACGGACGATCATCCGGTGGCAGAAGCGGCGAGAAGGACATGTCGCCCTGCGAAAGCGCATCGACGGTGACCATCGCCAGGTCGCCGAGAACGCCGGCGTCGCTGCCGGCAGCCGATGGTGGACCCGCATCCGGGGAAGCCAGTCCCGCTACCCACACGCGGCCCGCCTGCGCACCCAGGAAACACGCCAGCCCGCATAAACTGCCGTGGGCTTCGGGGGCGCCCCCGGCAGCGCCAATGCGACGAAGCACGCCGTCGACCATGTCGAAATTGGGTGGATTGCAGCTGTTCATCCGACCGACCGCAGAACCCGCCGCCCGCCGTACTTTTCATAACCGGGCGGTGCGGGCGGGAACGCCGGTATCCTAGCATCGCACGGCCGCTCCCGCATTTGACCGTTGCGGGGCCCGGAACTATATTCTTTCCGGTGACTACCGCCACTGAAAAGTCTTTCGGCGACGAGCTCGAGCGCCTCGCCAAACGCCTTGATGACCTCGTCCTGACCTGCAATCAGCTCAAGGAAGAAAACCGCTCCTTGCGCCAGCGCCAGGATGCCCTTACTGCGGAGCGGGCGACGCTGCTGCAAAAGAATGAGCAGGTTCGGGCGCGGGTAGAGGCCATGATCGGACGACTGAAGGCGATGGAGCATGGGGCATGAGCGATTCGGCCAAAGTGAACATCCGGATTCTCGAGAAGGAATACCAGGTGGCCTGCCCTCCGGACGAGCGCGGCGCCCTGCTGGATTCCGCCGAGTTGCTGAATACCAAGATGAAGGAAATCCGTGATGGGGGCCGGGTGGTCGGCCTTGAACGCATCGCGGTAATGGCCGCCCTCAACATGGCCAACGAACTGCTCCGGTCCAGGGACCGGGGTGAAAATCTCGAGACCAGGGCCAAGGCAAAAGTTCGGGCCATGCGCGAACGGGTCGAGAGCGTCCTGCAATCCGGCCGGCAAATGGAAATCTGACGGCCCGGCGAACCGAAACGGCGCTACCGGTCTCATTTTTTCCGCCTCGTCGCCGTATAATTCCTGACGGCGCATCCTGCGGTGTTCGAGAAGAGCTGACTGCCTTCGACCCTTAAATGCACCTCAGGGATCTGGGCCTGTCGGCAGCTTTGTGCACGACCGCCTCGCGCGGAATGCCTGCTCTGCTACGGTCGATCCCACCTTTCGCTCGGGTCCGAGAGCGACGGTTCGATACGGCACTGGCGGGAGCGCCATCCCGACCCCGTCCGGCGCAACGCCTGACCAGGGCGTCCACATGATCCGCCTGCGTTCGGCAATGCGCCGCCAGCGCGCCGGGTTGACCCCGGCGCAGATCCAGGACGCCTCGACGCGAATCGCGCATCACCTCTGGCGCCTGACAGCGATCGCCCGTGCCGGCCGCATCGCCGGGTATGTTGCCGTCGGTGGCGAGGTCGACTGCGCCGCGTTCCTCGCCCAGGCGGCCGCCAGGGGGCGAAAGACTTACCTGCCGGTGATCCACGGGGAGACACTGCTGTTCGCCCCGGCGCAGGCGCCCGAACGGATGGTCAGCAACCGGTTCGGGATCCCCGAGCCCGGGCCGGACGCCGGCCCATGTCTGCGTGGCCGGGATCTCGATGTGGTGCTCGCGCCACTGGTGGCCTACGACGATCATGGACACCGTCTCGGCATGGGCGGCGGATACTACGATCGCAGCTTCTCGTTCCTGCGCCACCGCGGCCGCTGGCGCCGGCCACTCCTGGTCGGACTTGCCTACCGATTCCAGCGCGTCGAGTCGATCGCTGCACGCGACTGGGACGTTTCGTTGCACGTCGTAGTCAACGAATGCGGCGCCAGTTTTTTCTGAACCCGACGCACCGCCGAAGCTTCCTGCCGGAGACGTCGATGTCGTCTCTTACGCTCGTCTTGATCGAACAAGCGATGCCACATCACAGGTGACACTCAATGACGGACAACTGAATCTGAGGAACAGGTCACTGACGATCAAACGAAAATTCTGGAATTTTCATTTCGGATGTATATACTCAACGGCGGTTACCCCGACACGGAGACCAACATGGCTAAGAAGACTGCTTCGAAGAAGAAGGCTACGAAGAAGAAGGCTAAGAAAAAGGCTAAGAAGAAGAAATAGCTTTTGAGAGCTGAAACGCGGGAACCGGCAACGGTTCCCGCGGCTTCCCAAAGGGAAGTGATTCGAAGAATGTGCCCGCCTCTGGCGGGCACATTCTTTTTGGGGGTCTGCCGATTCGCCGCCCTCTCCTGCCGCAACGGCACCTACCCGGTCAGCGCAGCTATAATGCCTGCGGGGACGGGTTTATCGACCGCGCTGCTGCCACGGAGCTGCGCATGGACCAGGCGGAAAAGAAGCGACAGGCGGCACGCGCTGCGGCCGCGCTGATCGAACCGGGCATCCGGCTCGGGGTCGGCACGGGCTCCACTGTTGCATTCTTTATAGAAGAACTCGCGGGACTGCGGGACCGCATTACCCAGGTCGTCGCCAGCTCATTGGATACCGAGACGCGGCTGCGGGCGGCCGGGATCGAGGTCACGGAGCTGCCCCAGTCGGGTGACCTCGACCTGTACATCGATGGCGCGGACGAAGCCAACAAGCACTTCCACCTCATCAAGGGCGGAGGCGGGGCGCTGACCCGCGAAAAGGTACTCGCAGCAGCCTCGCGCCGCTTCGTCTGCATGATCGACGACAGCAAATGGGTTGCTGTGCTCGGCCGCTTCCCGCTGCCGGTGGAAGTCATCCCCATGGCCCAGGCCTATGTCGCGCGGCAACTCGTGCGCTCACGGGGCCAGCCTATCCTGCGCAAGGGCTTTGTCACCGACAACGGCAACCTGATCCTCGATGTGCACAACCTCGTCATCACGAACCCGCTGGAGATGGAAGCGCGACTCAACCAGATTCCAGGTGTCGTCTCGGTCGGCATCTTTGCGCAACGACCGGCCGACGTGATTCTGATCGCCGAGAATTCGGGGGTCCGCCGACTGGACAGAAAATGAAAAGGCCCACTCTCGTGGGCCTTTTCGCTGGTGTTGGCTGGGGGACTAGGATTCGAACCTAGGTTAACGGAGTCAGAGTCCGCTGTCCTACCACTAGACGATCCCCCAATACAGGCGGACCGGGCCGTTGCAGGTATCCGCCGACCCGGCTCAGCGCTTGGAGTACTGGGTCGCGCGGCGGGCCTTGCGCACACCGACCTTTTTGCGCTCGACTTCGCGAGCGTCGCGCGTGACGAAACCGGCGCGACGCAGCGCGCTGCGCAGGCTGTCGTCGTACGCCATCAGTGCGCGGGTAAGTCCATGACGGATCGCGCCCGCCTGCCCCGTGGTGCCGCCGCCGTTGACGGCGACGTCGATGTCGAATCGTGTGGCCAACTGCGTCAGTTCCAGCGGCTGACGCACGATCATCCGCGCCGTCTTGCGCCCGAAGAACTCGTCGAGCGGTCGGTCATTGACCGTGATCGTGCCCTTGCCCGGGCGCAGATAAACGCGGGCCGTAGAACTCTTGCGCCGGCCGGTGCCGTAGAAAGCCTGGGTCGCCATCCTGCTCTGTCCTGGGTGCTTCAGATCTTTAGAGGTTGCGGTTGCTGGGCTGCGTGGTCGTGTTGCGCGCCGGGGAAAACCTTGAGTTTGCGCAGCATCGCGCTGCCGAGCCGGTTCTTCGGCAGCATTCCCTTGACCGCCAGGCGCAGCGCCTGCTCGGGGGAACGCGCCATCAGGGACTCCAGGCTTTCGGACTTCAGGTTACCGACGTAGCCTGTATAGCGATAATAAGTCTTGTCTTTCAGCTTGTTGCCCGTGACGCGGATCTTGGCCGCATTGACCACCACCAGGTAGTCCCCGGTATCCACGTGGGGGGTGTAAACGGGCTTGTGCTTGCCACGCAGCCGATGAGCCAGCTCCGTTGCGAGGCGGCCGAGCGTACGACCATCTGCATCGACGAGATACCAGCCGCGCTGAACGTCTTGTGCTTTTGCGGAAATCGTTTTCATGGGGCTTTTCGGATCGGGCCCGCAGGCCCGCCGCAGGCGGAAAGGCCGCGATTCTAATGGCCCACCCGGGTCTTTTCAATCGAAAACCGTGCGGGCCCGGCGGCCGGCGGGTCTGCCGCGGGCCAGATCATCCGGGACCGGTGCCGGGAACCCTGGCGGCGGCACCAGGACGCGCACGGACCAGGGTCGAACCGCCCGGCCCGGGCGATCGCCGGGAAGGCCGATGGACCAGGGCGCGCGTGTCAGGGGTAACACGATCTCTGACCGGCCATCACAGCAGCCGAACAACCGCTACACGACGGTACTGAGTACCCGGTAACGAAACCCGTCAGATCCCCCTCGAGCCCGGATCTGTCGGCGAGTCCCAGTGCCGCGCCGCGCAGCCGTGTGAGGCAGCTCACAGTTCTGAAAACCGACTTGACATACTTCGCCGGGTTTGCCCTTACACTGCCTCGCAATTGAACATATCGCCACGCTGAAGTTCTCGCGAAGCGTGTAGTTTGCAGAGTTGTTGTTGTGTGGTTTTTTTTGGGGAGGGTGAGCCAATGGCTACGAACGGCAGAACGCTGAGTGACATCCCGGCAATCAACCGGTTCCTGACCTACTGCCGCGTGCGTACGGTCCCCGGCAAGACGGTGATGATCCACGCCGGCGACATGCCCGATACGCTCTACTACATCATGAGCGGCTCGGTCGAAGTGATGATCGAGGACGAAGACGGCAACGAAATGGTGCTCGCCTACCTGAACAAGGGTCAGTTCTTCGGTGAGATGGGGCTGTTCAACGAGCAGCCGAGCCGCAGCGCGTGGGTGAGGACCCGCGTGTCATCGGAAATCGCCGAGATGACATACCCGCGCTTCCGCCAGATCGCGAGCGAGAGCCCCGGGCTCGTCTTCGAACTGGCCACCCAGATGGCAACCCGCCTGACGCGCACCAATCGCAAGTTGAGCGACCTGGCGTTCGTCGATGTCACTGGCCGGGTGGCGCACGCGATTCGGGACCTGTGCAACGAGCCGGACGCAATGACGCACCCGCAGGGCATGCAGATCAAGGTCAGCCGGCAGGAACTGTCGCGTCTGGTCGGCTGCTCGCGTGAAATGGCCGGCCGGGTGCTCAAGGTCCTCGAGGACGAGGGTCTCGTTTCGGCCAGCGGCAAGACGATCGTGGTATTCAACGCGCGGCCGCAGCCCAAGATCCGCGCGGTGCCCGCGCCGGCTGCAGCAGCCAACGGCCAGTAAGCGCCGACCGAATCAGGCGGCGGCTGTCGGCCTCAGCCGGACGCCGCCGCCAGTTCTTTCCGCATCGCGCGGATGGTTTCGGCGTAGTTGCCGCCGCCGAATATCGCAGAACCAGCCACGAACGTGTCCGCGCCCGCCTCCGCCACTGCGCGAATGTTGTCCGTCTTGATGCCGCCGTCGACCTCGATCCGCAGCGGCTTGCCCAGTTCGTCGATACGCCGGCGCACCTGGCGAATTTTCGGCAGGACGCCGGGAATGAACGACTGGCCGCCAAAGCCGGGATTCACGGACATCAGCAGTACGAAATCGAGCTTTTCGAGCGTGTAGTCCAGGTAATCGATCGGTGTGGCCGGGTTGATCGCCAGGCCCGGGCTGCAACCGAGACGGCGAATCAGTTCGATGGTGCGATCGACGTGATCGCTCGCCTCCGGATGGAAGCTGATCCAGCTGGCGCCGGCCGCCGCGAAATCCTCCACCAGGCGATCCACGGGACGGGTCATGAGATGCGCGTCGATGGGCGCCCTGATCCCGTGCCGGCGCAGGGCCTTGCAGACGAGCGGCCCGATGGTGAGGTTCGGGACGTAATGGTTGTCCATCACGTCGAAGTGGATCACGTCGGCACCGGCGGCCAGCACCGCATCCACTTCATCACCGAGCCTGGCGAAATCGGCCGAAAGGATGGACGGCGCAATGAGCGCGGGGTTTTTCCGTGCCACGTCCGGCCTCCTTCCCGGTACCGGGCCGCATGGTAGCACGGCCTAACGGAAGCCCCGGCGCTCCCTGATCTTCTCGTAGGCCGCGCGAATCTCGCGCGTACGCTCCTCGGCAAGCTCCAGCATCGAATCCGGCAGCCCCCGCGCCATCTGCTTGTCCGGGTGATGCTCGTTCATGAGCCGACGATAAGCGGTCTTGACCTCGCGGTCGCTCGCCGTGGATGGCACGCCGAGGACGTGATAGGCATTGTCGAGCGTATCCTCCGGAGCCTGTGTCGCCGCGTCAGCGCCAAAGCCGCGCCGCGTCCGAAGCAGCGCCTCGATGTGTGCAAGCCCGATCCGGCTGACGCCCAGAGCGGTGGCAATCCGCCCGAGCAGCACCCGTTCCGCCGGCGTGATCGCCCCCTTCTCCAGGGCAAGATCGACCTGTATTTCCAGGAACAGCCGCAGCAACTCCGGGTGATTGCCGCAACGCTGCTGCAGCCGGTGCACCTGCTCGTCCACCGGGAAATCCGGCTTCTTGCCAGTATTGAACAGGTCGATGGCCAGACGCATTTCGTTCTCGCCAAGCCGCATGCGCCGCATCACGCCGCGGGCGGCGCCGATCTCGGCCTCCGACACACGGCCGTCCACCTTGGCCAGGTGCCCCATCACCAGAAAGGTCGTCTCGAAGAACAGCCGCTGGCGGTCGACCGAAGGCGCCTGCCGGGCGCGTCGTCGCGAACCGTTGCGCCCCGCCGACAGGCCGCGGTCGAACTGATGCCCGAGGATGACGCCGACGACCACCCCGACGATGTTGCGGGTTACCGCATAGCCGAGCAGCCCGCCGGCAATTTTTCCGATCCAAGCCATGCCGTGTCGCCGCGCCTTTGCGCCCGTTTTTCCGCCGGCTGCCAGCCGTTACGGACATGGCGGCGCCGGCTTACAATGACCGCCCTGCCTGACCACCGGAGTGGAACAGCGAGAATGAGCAGCACAGACGCGGATACCGTCCTGTATGAATCCAGATTGGCAGGGCTGCGACGGATCAGTCAAGGCAAGGTTCGCGACATCTACGAAGTCGATCGCGAACACCTGCTGATCGTAACGTCGGACCGCCTGTCCGCATTCGACGTCGTGCTCCCGGACCCGATCCCCGGCAAGGGCGCGGTACTGACCCAGCTGTCGAACTTCTGGTTCGCCCGCATGCAGGAGATCGTGCCGAATCACCTCCCCGGCCGCCGCCCACAGGACGTGGTCAGCGACCCGGCCGAGCGCGCCATCGTCGCCGAGCGCGCCGTGGTCGTGCGCCGCCTGGCGCCGTTGCCGGTAGAGGCCGTCGTGCGCGGCTACCTGATCGGCTCGGGCTGGAAAGACTACAAGGACACGGGCACGGTGTGCGGCATCGCGCTGCCGGCGGGGCTACCGCTCGCCGCACAGCTGCCGGAGCCGATCTTTACGCCGGCCACCAAGGCGCAGATCGGGGAGCATGACCAGAACATCAGCTTTGCGGAGATGGAGGCTCTGGTCGGAGCGCAGCGTGCACGCCAGGTGCGGTCGCTGGCGCTCGAGATCTACCGCCGCGGCGCCCAGTACGCGCGCACACGGGGCATCATCATTGCGGACACGAAGTTCGAGTTCGGCCTCGACCAGGCTGGCAAGCTCTACCTCATCGACGAGGTGTTGACACCGGACTCCTCGCGCTTCTGGCCGGCCGCCGATTACCGGACCGGCATCAGCCCACCGAGCTTCGACAAGCAATACGTGCGCGACTACCTGGAGACCCTGGACTGGGACAAGAAGGCTCCGGGGCCACGGTTGCCGCCCGAAGTCATTCGCCGCACCGCCGAGAAATACCGCCAGGCCTTCGAACTGCTGGCCGCCTCGGGCTGAGCCCTACGGAGATGCCCGCCAGCCCGACGCGCCGCATCGAATCGCTGCTGTGGCACCCGCGTCTGGCGCAGTTGCCTGCGGTGATGCGGGCCGGGGCCAGTGTCGCTCGCCTGATCTATGCGGTCCTGCGGGATGTCGCCTCGGGGCCGCTGACGCTCCGGGCGATGGGCCTGGTCTACGTGACCATCCTGTCACTGGTGCCACTGCTCGCGGTGAGCTTCTCGGTGCTGAGAGCGTTCGGGTTTCATCGCCAGCTGCAGCCGCTGCTCTACCAGTTCCTCGAGCCTCTCGGCCAGCGCGGAGTGGAACTCGCCGACCGGGTCGTCGGATTCGTGGACAACGCGCAGGGAGACGTGCTCGCAGGTGTCGGCCTGCTGTTCCTGCTGCTCACGGCCGTCTCGATGGCCGATCAGGTCGAGGGCAGCCTGAATCAGA
This sequence comes from Gammaproteobacteria bacterium, assembly GCA_021462865.1. Taxonomy (GTDB): domain Bacteria; phylum Pseudomonadota; class Gammaproteobacteria; order Steroidobacterales; genus QUBU01. The sequence goes on from JAJTYX010000027.1 coordinate 87,651, forward strand.
TCTGGCGGGTTGACCGGCCACGAAGCATCGGCCGGCGGATGAGCGAGTACCTCTCGCTGATACTCATCGGACCCGTGGTCATGGTGACGGCGATGACGCTGATTGCGAGCCTGCGCAGCGCAGCGCTCGCGCGCGGACTGCCGAGACTGAGCGACACCGGCACCGCAACCGCGGAACTCCTCCCCTATCTGCTGGTTTGCGCGGGGTTTTCGTTCGTCTACTGGTTCGTACCGAACACCCGGGTGTGGCCGCTGGCGGCTCTCTCCGGCGGGCTGATCGGCGGCGTGCTGTGGGCGGGCACCGGCGCGCTGTTTGCGGCCTTTGTCGTGAACGCCACCACGACGATCAGTATTTATGCGACCTTCGCCATCGTCATCAGCGCACTGTTCTGGCTCTACCTGTGCTGGCTCATTGTCATGGTCGGCGGCCAGGTGGCGTTCTACACGCAGCACCCGGAATACCTGCGCACGGGTTATCGCACGCCGGTCATCGGCACGGCCGAGCAGGAACAATCCGCGCTGGCGGTCATGGTCCTCGCGGGCGACGCATTCCGGCGTGGCAGCGGCACGACGCCCGACGACATCGCCCGCGCCACCGGATTGCCGGGGCTGTCACTGGCGCCCGTGATCGCGCGCCTCATCGATGCCGGGCTCCTGACGCGCACCGCCGACGACCGGCTGCTGCCGCAGCGCGAGCCGGTTCGCATCAGCCTCAGCGAGATCCTGCAGGCCGTGCGCCATCCGGCGAACGCCGATTCGCGCCCGCCAGTCCGCTGGCCTGCGCAGCTGGCGACGGTGAACCACCAACTGGAGTCGGGCATCACGGCCTCCCTCGGGGATGGAACGCTGGCCGATCTGCTCGATCATCCCGCGGGCAGCGCAGCCGACACTCGCGGCATGGGATCGTGACGCAATCCAGAGCGGCTCAGTTGCCGGCGATCGTCATCTCGCGCACCAGGATGGAACCGCTGCGGATTCCGCCGCGAACATCGACATCCGTGCCTACCGCCTGGATGCCCTGGTACATCTCGCGCAGATTGCCGGCAATCGTGATTTCACTGACGGGGTAACTGATCGCGCCGTTTTCGACCCAGAAGCCGGTCGCCCCGCGCGAATAGTCACCGGTCACCGGGTTCACCCCGCTGCCCATCAGTTCGGTGACGAGCAACCCCGTGCCCATCGCGGCCAGCAGCCCTTCAAAGTCGATGCCGGTGTCGGCGACCACCAGGTTGTGCACGCCACCGGCGTTGCCGGTGCTGCTCAGCCCAAGTTTGCGCGCCGAATAACTGCCGAGCACGTAGCCTTGCAGGACTCCCTGATCGACCAGGCGGCGATCGGTCGTGGCCACGCCTTCGTCGTCATACGGCGCGCTGGCAAGGCCCTTGGCGAGATGCGGTCGCTCGTCGATGCTGACACACCGGGCCAGCACCGGTGTGCCGATGCTGTCCAGCAGGAATGACGCGCGGCGATACTGCGCACCCCCGCTGATTGCGCCGATCAGGTGGCCCAGCAGGCCGCGGGCGAGGCGCGCCGGATACAGCACCGATGCGCTCCGGGTGTCGAGCTTGACGGCGTCGAGCCGCGCTACCGCGCGACGGGCTGCCTCCCGCCCGACGCGTATTGCCGACTCCAGGTCGGCCGGATCCCGTGCCGTGGTGAACTCGAAATCGCGCTCCATCTGCCCGGCTCTGCCGGCGAGCACGGCGCAGGAGAGGCTGTAATGCGTGTCGCGATAGCCATGGAGGAAGCCGTGACTATTGCCGTAGGCCCGACCGCCATCATGGCTGCTCACCGCCGCGCCCTCGGAGTTCGTCACCCGCGAATCCGCCGCCAGCGCCTCGGCTTCGCAGGTGGTCGCCAGCTCGATCGCAGCAGGCGCATCCAGCGACCAAGGGTGCCAGAGATCGAGATCCGGAATGTCCTGCGCCAGTCGCGCGGCGTCCGCCAGGCCCGCGCAGGGATCTTCGGCCGTGTAACGCGCAAGCGAGCAGGCTTTGCGCACGCTCTCCTCGATCGCCTGCGCACCGAGGTCGGACGTGCTCGCTGCGCCTTTTCGCTGGCCGAAATATACGGTGATCCCAAGACCCTGGTCGCGCTGGTACTCGAGTGTTTCGACCGACCGCATGCGCACGCTGACCGAAAGCCCGGAACCGAAACTCGCGCTGGCCTCCGCCTGCGAAGCACCGAGGCGTCGCGCCAGCGAGAGCGCATCGGCCACGCGGCTTTTCAGTTCCTCGAGACCGGGTTCGCTGTTTCCCTGTGCCATGCCCGGAGACGCTCCTGCAGAAATCGCGCGGCATTCTAACAGGGGCGCAGCGCGGTTCCGGCGCGCCGACGGATGGTATGATCCGGGCACCTTTTCTGCATCGGAGCCGTGCGGCCGATGAGCAAACCTCTGGTTGGCATTCTGATGGGCTCCCGATCCGACTGGGAACTGATGTCGCATGCCTCGGCGACGCTCGACGCGCTCGGCATCCCCCATGAAGTCAATGCCATTTCCGCCCACCGGGCCCCGGATCGCGTATCGGACTATTGCGAGACTGCCCGTGAGCGCGGCCTCAAGGTGCTGATCGCAGGCGCCGGCCTGGCAGCGGCGCTGCCGGGAGTGGCAGCCGCAAAAACCCCGCTACCCGTGCTCGGCGTGCCGCTGCCATCGCCGGCCCTCGGTGGCATGGACGCGCTGCTCTCGATCGTGCAGATGCCGCCAGGCGTTCCGGTCGGCACGCTCGCGATCGGCAAGGCGGGGGCGATCAACGCCGCGTTGCTCGCAGCAGCCATTCTTGCGCTCGGCGACGAACGCATCCGCGACGCGCTGGATGCGTATCGGGCAAAGCAAACCGCCACCGTGCTCGCCAATACCGATCCGCGCGCGATTTGACGACTGGCCCCCGCGGGCCCGGCGCCTCTCAGCGGGTTCGTCGATAGACGCGCCGGCGCCACCACAGGAGCCCCCCGCCGACCACGAAGGCGAGCCCCAGGAACACGCACGAGGCGCGCCAGAGGCCGGCATCGAGCGAGCGCGAGCCGCCCACGAGCAGCAGGCCCACCAACACGTAGAAATACGGCAGGAACTCGTACAGCGGTTTCGACAGCCACAAGGCCACGATGCGCCTGCCTGCGAGCGGGTCAGGATGCCCCGGCGGTACCACCGACGGTGAGCCGGTCCACGCGCAGCGTGGGTTGGCCCACCCCGACCGGCACCGACTGCCCGTCCTTGCCGCAGGTACCGACGCCGTCGTCGAGCCGAAGATCGTTGCCGACCATCGATACGCGCTGCAGCACCGATGGCCCGTCGCCGATCAGGGTGGCGTCGCGTATCGGCGCGCCGAGGCGCCCCTTGTCGATCAGATAAGCCTCGCTCGCGGAAAAGACGAACTTGCCCGAGGTGATGTCGACCTGGCCGCCACCGAAATTGCGGGCATACACGCCCTTTTCCACGGAAGCGATGATTTCCTCGGGCGCATGCGGCCCAGGCAGCATGTAGGTGTTGGTCATGCGCGGCAGCGGCAGGTGCGCGAAGGACTGACGCCGGCCATTGCCCGTCGGCGACGACCCGGTGAGCCGGGCATTGAGCTTGTCCTGCATGTAACCGGCCAGCCGGCCGTTCTCAATCAAGACGGTGCGTCGCGTTGGCGTCCCCTCGTCATCGATGTTCAGCGAACCGCGCCGCAGCGCCAGGGTGCCGTCATCGACGATGGTGCACAGGTCAGAGGCCACCTTCTCGCCGATGCGGTTGCTGAAGGCCGAGGTGCCCTTGCGATTGAAATCACCCTCGAGCCCGTGGCCGATCGCTTCGTGCAGCAACACGCCCGGCCAGCCGGGACCGAGCACCACCACCATTTCGCCGGCCGGTGCCGGCACCGCCTCCAGTGCCACGAGCGCCTGGCGTACCGCTTCGCGCCCGAACTCGAATGCCCGGTCGCTCTCCAGGAAATACTGCAGGTCGACGCGCCCGCCGCCGCCGGCGTACCCCTGCTCCCGGCGCCCGCCCTGCTCCACGATCACCGAGACATTCATCCGCACCAGCGGGCGGACATCCGCGGCCAGCACGCCGTCGCTCGAGCAGACCAGCATGACCTCGTGCACGGCGGCCAGGCTCGCCATGACCTGGCGGACACGCGGATCGATGGCACGGGTCGCCTGGTCCACGCGTTGCAGGAGCGCAACCTTGTCGTCATCGCTGAGCGAAGCGATCGGATCGGCCATGCCATACAGCTCGTGGCCCGCCCGGGACACCCAGGCCTGCAGCGCACCGCGCTCGCCGGCGCGTGCAATGGCGCCGGCGGAACGCGCCGCCTGCATCAGCGCCGGCACGACGATCTCATCCGAGTACGCGAAGCCGGTTTTCTCGCCGCTCACCGCGCGCACACCGACCCCCTGCTCGATGCTGTGGCTGCCGTCCTTGACGATGCCGTCCTCGAGCGACCAGCCTTCGTGGCGCGAAACCTGGAAATACAGGTCAGCGGCATCCACCCCGCCGTGCAGCAGTTCGCCAAGGGCGCGATCGAGATCGCGGTTCTCGATCCCGCCAGGCGCAAACAGGGACCGTCGGGCGATTTCTATGGCTGTACCGGAACTCATGCGACTGTCATCCCGTTCGAAACCGGCAGCCCCGGACCCGGCAATCGCCGGTGATTGAGCGCCGGGAACTGCACGCGTAACCGCTGCAGGTAGTCTTCGTCCATCGTCGCGCTGACCACGCCCGGGCCCTCGGCTGCTTCGGCCAGCACCTCACCCCAGGGCCCGATGATCATCGAGTGTCCGTAAGTCAGCCGCCCGCCGGGGTGCTCGCCGGTCTGGGCGGCCGCCACGACGTAGCAGAGATTCTCGATGGCACGCGCCTTCAGCAAGGTGTGCCAGTGCGCCTGCCCGGTGCGCTGCGTGAACGCCGCGGGTACGGCGATGATGTTGACCGACCGGTCGAGCATCGCGCGAAACAGCTCCGGGAAGCGCAGGTCGTAACAGACGGCAATCCCGAGATTGCCGAATGGCGTCGCAATGACCAGCGGCGTCGAGCCGGCCATGGTTCGCCGCGACTCGCGATACGCCTCGGAGCTGCCCGGCACCCGCACATCGAACAGGTGGATCTTGTCGTAACGGCCGACGCGCCGGCCCTGGTCGTCCCAGACGCAGCAGGCCGCGAACGGGCGCTCACGTTCGGCGCTCGCCAGCGGTATCGTTCCGCCGACGATCCACACTCCGCACTCGCGTGCCGCCGCAGCCAGGCTGTCCTGTATCGGGCCGCTACCATCGACCTCGGCCATCGCGGAGCGCGCACCCTCGTCGGCCGCCATGAAGGCGAAATTCTCCGGCAGCACGGCGAGTTTCGCGCCCTGGCGCGCGGCCAGTTCGATGAAGCGGCGTGCCTCGTGCAGGTTGGCAGCCGTCTCCGCCACCGATGTCATCTGGATGGTGGCGAGTCCGATCTTGGTCGTGGTCATGGTCATTCAATGCGGGCCTGCGGGCGCCGCTTTTTCCGGTCCGGGTTCTGGCTCGGCCGTCGCAGCAGCGTCGAGAGCTTGCAGCGTCTCGGCCAATTCGCGTTCGCAGTCCTTGAATGCCGAGGCATCCACGTCGCCGCGCTGGATTCGCACCACCACCGGGTCGTCCCAGCCGCCTGATACGCGGTAATAGGACTCGCCCAGCGTGCTCAGGGGTTTGCGGAAGATCTGCGAAATCAATGCCATCGTAACACCACCCACCGGACCGCCCAACACTGCGCCCCCGACGGTGAGCATGCTCGACATCTGCGGCCGGACTACCGCCAGCTGATCGTAGGTCCGCTCGCCGAGTCCGGCGCTGCCGATGATGGCGATATCCGCGGCCGGCCCGGTCAACCCGAGATTGCAGGTATAGGCGACGCCGGTTTCGACGCGGAACGTGCCCTTGATCGAGTCGAACGCCAGGCCCTCGTCGAAGACGTCGCGGAAATCGAGGCTCAGGCGTCGCGGCAATGCGGTGACGCTCAGCAGGCCGAGCAATCGTCCGCCGCCCGGCTCCACGTCCGCGACCTGACCGTTCTTCAACTGAATCTCGATCTGGCCCGATGCGGCCGCCCTGAAGTCTGCCGCCGGGCTGCCGGGCCAGGTGAGGCCCGCTGCGACCCGCATATCCTCCCCCGTCACCACCGGCTCGAAGCCGAGATCCCGGAGCGTGTCGGCCACATCGTTGCTTTGCAGTGTCAGGCGCACCTGCGTGTACTGCCGGCCGGGACCGGCGCCGTCGACCCGCCACGCACCGTCACCCTCCAACTTGAAACTCGCGGCATGCGTGGCAATTCGCCGGGCGAGCAGCCCGTCGGGGGCCTTCGCCACGCTCATCTCGACCGTGCCCAGGCGCCAGTCGCCAAGCGTCACGTCCGCGCCCTTGAATTCGAATGCCGGCGCGTTACGCGGATCAGTGATCTCGTTGTCGTGGCCGGTTTCCGGCTCCAGCAGCCACAGCCGCTTCATGTCGGCACGAAGCGGCCGGTTCTGCAGATCGAACGGCACGCTCAGCGCGCCCTCGGCGCCCGGCCCGCGCGCGCTCACCAGCCAGTCCTCGGCCCCGCGACGCGCGCTGATCTCCATGTCACGGAACACCTGCCCGATCGCGGCGAACCGGTCGACCTGCAGATTCAGGTCCCGGTAGGTTTCCTGCAGCCCCGGCCCATCGCCCCCACCGACAACCAGCCAATCAGACAGCCGCAGGTCGCCGACGCGGCCGACCACTTCGACGCCGCCTTGCTGCGGCACATGCGCCTCACCCGGTCCCGCTCGCAGCATGCCGCGCTCGATTCGCCACGCATCCTGGTCAGGGACCAGTCGCAACGCCCACGAGAAGGGCGGTTGCAGGTGCCCGGACACGTCGATGCGGCCATCGTCCGGGAAGGCCAGGTTCAGCGTCGCAGGCCAGAGCGCCTCGGCGCTCTTGCGCAGTGGCGGCGGCAGGGCGCTGGTCACTCCGACCAGGTCGGAGGCCAGTTCCACCCGCAGCGCCCGACCTCCTTCCTGCCGTAGCGCCGGCACATGCACCCTGGCTTGCCAGGCGAGTTGACCCTCGAAGTACTCCCGCAGCGGCAGGCTGAAGGTCGACGTCACGCGCGCGATGGGCGTGGCGCCAGTCAGCTCCGCAACGTGGCTGACCCCCGGCTCGTTCAGTTCCGGTGCCAGGCGGATACCGACGCGCTCGCCCAGCATCACGGCTTCGAGGCCATCGCCCGACAGGTGGGTGTTCTGCAGGCGTACCCGACCGCGAAGCTCTCTCAGGTCGAGGGGCAGGCGTTGCAGCCCGAGGCGACATCCACGGGCATCGAACAGCATGTCGAGGCGGTAGTCTTCGATGCGTTTGATTGGCAATGCGAGGCGCAGCGAGGCATCCACCGGGCCTCCCGCGGTGACGCGCCCGAGTGTCGGCTCGAGTTTGCGGGCCAGGGGCGTGGCCCGCAGAAACCCGAATACCTGGTCGAGGCCGACCCGCTGGCTGCCGGACAACGCGAGGACGCCCTCCCGCAGGTCGCGGATGCGCACCGCGTAATCGCGCACCGAGAAGGCACCAATGCGTGCCTGGTTGCGGGTGGAGTACATGCTGACCCCGTCGAACACCACCTCGGCATCGAGCCCCTCGACACGTGGCCAGTCCTTGGCGTAATCGAGTGTTCCATCTTTCAGGTCGAGCGCAACGCGGAACACGCCCTCGCCGTGGTCGAAGGGAAATTCGCGCAGCGGGCCGCGCAACTCCGCGGTGGCGTGCGGCACCGTGCCGGCAACCACTGCGCGCTCCAGCCAACCCACCACCTCGGGCGGAAACCGGCGCAGTGGCAGATAACGCAGCACCTGGCGCGCCTCGCTGGCGCTGGCGGTCGCCTTGAGATCGATCAATGGCGAGGTCGCGTCGGCCGGGAAATGGAGTTCGAGCCGCGAGTTGATCTCGATGCCGGCCGCCTGGGCGACGATGTCGTCGCTCAACAGCCGCAAGCCGGCAGGCCCGGAGCGCCAGACCAGCAGTCCGCGCAACGCCTGCGCCTGCAGCGGCCCGTGGAACCATTGCTCGAGTTCCACGCTCGATTCGCCGGTGGCGAGTTCGAGCCGGCCCCCATCGCCATCCGCCGTTGCCGTGCCACTGAGGCCATCCACCGCGATGTCGCCGGCGGCAGAAATGACGCCCAGCCGTTCGAATGCGAGCTGCAGCCGGTACGCCGCGGGTTCTGTCGCGCTCGCCGAATACCAGGCATCCAGGTCCCGCACGTCGCCGCGCAGAACCTGCGGCAGCTTGGGTTCGAACTCGCTGCCGGCAAGAGCGACGCGAACCAGCGGGAACAGGTCCTCCAGCCGCAGGAATGCCGCGCGGCCGCTCCACTGTTCAGCGTTCGGCCCGGCGGCAGCGACGTGACGCAGCTCCGCGTTTGCTTCCGGGGAGTCGCGCCCTTCGCGGCGGATGCGCAGCCCGCTCAGGCCGGCCTGCCAGCCGCCATCGGTGCGCGTCCAGCGAGCACGCCCGGCGAGCCGCTCATACATCGCCAGCACGCCGGGCGCATCGAGCGCCGTATTCTGCAGATCGACCTCCAGGCTGACATCGGCCGCACGCCCGTTTCTGAAACCGGCGCCCAGGACGAGGTCACCGCCAGCCGAGCGCAGGGGCCCGGCACTGCCGAAGCCGAAGACGGCTGCGTTGACCAGGTTGAGGCCGCTGCCGGCGACGCGGATATCCCAGTCCGGCGGCACGGCCAGCGGGGTGGGCAACGGCAGAGGCAAGGTCACGTCGATGGCCAGCTGCCGGCCGAACGCGGCGGGGAGCCCGATCCGGGCCTGGCCCTCGAGTTGCTCGGGTTCCAGCCGGGCGGTCAGGCGCTCCACCGTAGCTGAAACGCTCCCGGGCTCGCGCGCCGGATCGATGAAGGTAATCGCGATGTCGGCGAGGTCCAGCCGCAGGCGCGGCCCGCGCGCCCCGGTTGGCGCCGGTATCAGCTCCTCGAGCCGCCGGCCCTGTATCCGGATCTCGCCGCTCGCGAGGCGTTCGACCTCAAGGTGGGCGCCGCGCACTGCCAGGTGCGAGAGCGACAGGCGGCGGTCGGACAGCAGGTGCAGCAGGCTGACCCCGGCGGACACCTCCCGCGCGGAGAATACGGGCGCGCTTTCACCTGGACGGGTGAAGGTGACCGAGAAAAAGGACAGCTGCGGCCCGGCGAGCGGCCAGCCGGCGCTGATGCGCTCGAAGCGGATGTCGTAGCCGGTGGCCGTGCTGGCCCAGGCGCGGATGTCTTCCTGGTACTGCGTCGCCAGCGGCAACAGCAGCCGCAGGATGCCGACGAGCATCGCGAGCGCGATGACTCCGGCCGCCGCGAAGTACAGCAGCCACCGCCAGGCAGGTCGTCCGGTAGTCATGCGGGCTCAGATCAGGACGACATCGAACTGGTCGGGTGTGTACTGCGCCTCCGCCTGCAGCCGGATCGGCTTGCCGGTCAGGTCGGAGAGCTCCGCAAGGCTGGCGGATTCCTCGTCGAGCAGCATCTCGATCACGTCCTGGTGTGCGAGGACCACCAGCTCACGCACGCTGAACTGGCGGTGCTGGCGCAGGATCTCCCGGAAGATCTCATAACAGACTGTCTCCGCGGTCTTCACGGAGCCGCGGCCCTGGCAGGTTGGACAGGGCCGGCACATGATGTGTTCCAGGCTCTCACGGGTGCGCTTGCGGGTCATCTCGACCAGCGCCAGCGGGGAGACCTGTGTGATCTGCGTGTGCGCGTGATCGGCCCGCAACGCATCCTGGAACGCCTGCAACACCTGCTGGCGGTGCGGCTCTTCCTGCATGTCGATGAAGTCGATGATGATGATCCCGCCGAGGTTTCGCAGGCGCAGCTGGCGGGCAATCGCCACCGCCGCCTCGAGATTGGTGCGGAATATGGTCTCCTCGAGATTGCGGTGGCCGACGTAGCCGCCGGTATTCACGTCCACCGTGATCATCGCCTCGGTTTGCTCGATCACGGCATAACCGCCGGACTTGAGCAGCACCCGACTGCCGAGCGCCTTCTGGATTTCGTCTTCGACGCCGTGCAGATCGAGGATGGGTCGCGCGTCCGTGTACAGCTCGATGACCGCAGCAAGTCCTGGCACGAAAGCCCCGGCAAATTCCCGCAGCTGCTGATAGGCTTCCTCGGAATCCACCCGGACCCGTTCGATGCCGGCATGCACGATGTCGCGCACGACGCGCACCGCCAGCGGCAGGTCCTCGTGAACCAGCTGGCCCGCAGCGGTCGTACGAGCGTTCGCGCCGATCAGGTTCCACAGCTTGAGCAGGAACATCATGTCGGCCCGCAGCGCCTCATCGCCAGCGCCCTCCGCTGCCGTGCGGACGATGAATCCGCACTCCGGGGCGGGATCGAGGAGCGCGGCGAGCACCGACTTCAGCCGCTCCCGCTCCCCTTCATCCTCTATACGGGAGGAGATGCCGATCCCGTGGCCCATCGGCAGCAGGACCAGGTAGCGTGACGGCACCGTGATGAAGGTCGTGAGGCGCGCTCCCTTGGTGCCGATCGGGTCCTTGAGGACCTGCACGAGAACTTCGTCGCCCTCGCGCAGCAGATCGCGAATGGCGGCAGCACGCCCCCGCATCTCGGCTGGCACTCCCGGGGGCAACGCGATGTCGGAGGTGTGCAGAAAGGCGGTACGCTCCAGGCCCACATCCACAAACGCCGCCTGCATGCCCGGCAGGACGCGAGAAACCCGGCCTTTGTAGATGTTGCCGAGCAGGCCGCGCCGGGAGCTTCGCTCGATGAAGACCTCCTGCAGCACGCCGTTTTCGACCACGGCCGCCCGCACTTCACGCGCGGTCACGTTGATGAGGATCTCCGCCTTCATGCCGAACTCCGCGGCGATGACCACAGGCGCAAGCCGTGGCGCAGCAGCAGTTCAGCCGTCTCGAACAGGGGCAATCCCATCACGCCCGAATAGCTGCCGCGGATCCCGCGGACGAACATCGCGCCGAGGCCCTGGATCGCGTACCCGCCCGCCTTGTCGGCCGGTTCCCCGCTGCGCCAGTAGGCGAAGATCTCCTCGGCGGCGAGCTTGCGGAAGACGACTTCGGTGCGGCTGACCGCCTGTGTCTCGCTGTCGCCCGAGATGACGGCGACCGCGCTGAACACCTCGTGAGTCCGCCCGGACAACAGGCGCAGCATGCGCATGCCGTCCGCTTCGTCCGCCGGCTTGCCCAGCAGTTCGCCCGCGACGGTTACCACGGTATCGGCCGCCAGCACCGGCGCCGGCCGGTCGGGCGGCACGCGGCTGGCAGCCTCGCGCGCCTTGTCGAGCGCCAGCCGGCGCGCCACATCGGCGGCGGCTTCGCCGGCACGGCTCGACTCATCGATGCGGGCGGGGAGCAACTGCCATTGCACGCCGATCTGGCGCAGCAGTTCCCGGCGTCGCGGCGATGCGGACGCCAGGTACACAAACGAGGGCGGCGAAGGACTGCTCGTGGTCATGCGCGATGGTAGGGATGGCCGCGCAGTATGGTCCAGGCGCGGTAGATCTGCTCGGCCACGAGCACCCGCACCAGACCGTGCGGGAAAGTCAGTCGGGACAGCGACCACAGCCGGTCAGCCCTGGCGCGGCATGCCTCCGACAGACCGTCCGGGCCACCGATCAGTATCACGACCTCCCGATGGCGCCCGAGCCACGTGTCCAGTTCGCCAGCAAGCTCGACCGAACTCCACTGGCGGCCGCGTTCGTCGAGCGCCAGCGCCAGGCCATCCGGCCGGAGCTGGCGCAGCAGGCGCTCGCCCTCGGCCGTCACGGCCGCGCCGGTATCGGCTGCGACGGTCCGTCTGGCGGCGGGGATTTCCGTCAGCGCCAGCTTCAGGTGCCCGGGCAGCCGGCGCCGGTAAGCGTCGAATGCCTGGTAGACCCAGGGCTCCAGCCGCGTACCAATCGCGGCGACGTTGATCTGCATGGAAAAAGCCCGGGACAGCCGCTCAGGCTGCCAGCATACCGGGGCACACGCGTCGCGGCACCACCGGCCGACGGACCGCGGCGCGCGCCGACCCGCCCGGCCTCACGCGCCGGCGGATTCGACCGCCGGCGCCTGCATGTCCCAGAGGTTTTCCAGCTTGTAGAAATCGCGGACCCTGCCGAGCATGACGTGCACGATCACATCATCGAAGTCCACGAGCACCCACTCGCCGGAATCCTCGCCCTCGACGCCAAGGGGTTTGCGGCCCGCCTCGGTCAGGCGCTCGACGAGCCTGCCGGCGATCGAGCGCAGGTGCCGGTCCGAGGTGCCCGTCGCGACGATCATGTAGTCGGTGACGGTCGTGAGCTTGCGGACATCGATGACCCGTACGTCACGGGCCTTCATATCCTCGAGCGCAGCTTCCGCCTGGGTCGCCAGTTTCTTGCTATGCACGCAGTCGGTTCTCCTTCGGTCCCGGGGGCTGGCGGTAACAGCCCGTAGCAAGGATGAGATCGCGCACCGGGTCCGGCACCAGGAAGCGGGGGTCGCCGCCCTGCACGACCAGCGCCCGGATCTGCGAGGATGCGATGTCCAGTGCAGTCACCGCCTGCACGCGAATCAGCCCGTCCGTCGCATGGTGCAACGCGGCCGGGTCGTCAGCCCGTCTTTCAGCCAGCAAATCGCCGAGCTCACCGGCGGCGCGAAGGTCCCATCCCGGGCGCTGCACCACGACGATGTGAGCGAGGCCGAGGATGTCGCGCCAGCGGTGCCACGATGGCAAGCCGAGAAAAGCGTCGGCGCCCAGCACCAGACAGAGGGGCCGCGCGCGATCCTCGTCGCGACACTGCGCGAGCGAATCCACCATGTAGGATGGCCCCGGCCGGCGCAGTTCGCGCTCGTCGATGATCAGGCGCGGCTCGGAGGCGACCGCGGCGCGCAGCATGCGCAAGCGCAACTCGGTCGAGGCAACCGGAGGGTCCCGGTGCGGCGGCAAACCGCAGGGCATCAGGTGCACAGCCGCGAGCCGGCACCCGGCCAGCACTTCCAGCGCGGTGCGCAGGTGCCCGAAGTGCACCGGATCGAACGTGCCACCAAGGATCCCGATCGCGCGCGTGCCGGACGAAACGGCGACGGTTGGGTTCATGCGGTCTCGGCAGCCATGACTTGAGCACTGCTCAGATCCAGGGCGACCTCGAACAACGCCCTCCAGGAGTCCCCCGGCCGCGCGCCCTTGACGATCCGGTCCGCGAGCGCCACGCGTTGCAGCAGACGCCGCCCGTCCGCTGCGCTGCGCCCGCGCGCAGCACGCCGGAAAAGCTCTGCCCGGCTGCTCCAGATCTCCGCATCGGCGAGCGCCGCATCCGCGCTGCGGCCCAGCTGCAATCCCGCTACAAGGGCAGCAAGGCTCGTAATGTCGCGGCCGAGGCTCCAGAGCACCAGCACCCCGGCTTCGCCCTCGCGCTGCAAGCCGTGCAGCACACGCACCGTGCGCGCCACATCGCGCGACAGGGCCGCGTCGGCAACCTGGAACACGTCGAAACGCGCTCCGTCGGCAACGGCCTCACGAACTGCCTCGGCCGTGATCGTTCCGCCGCCGGCCAGCAGCGCCAGTTTGTCGATCTCCTGTTTTGCGGCGAGCAGGTTGCCTTCGACGCGGGCGGCGAGCAGGTCCAGCGCCTCATCCCCGGCATCGAGACCGAGTCTGGCCAGCCGCCCGCGCAACCATTGTGGCAACTGCCCGCGCGGCGGCGGTCTGAGCTCGACCCAGACGGCGGCTTTCGCCAGCGCTGTCGCCCACTTGCTGTGGCTGCTTTTCGAGTCGAGCGCCGGCAGCACCACGACCATGACCGTTTCTGCGGCGGGGCGTTCGGCCAGGGCCGTGAAGAATCGCCCGCCCGCCTCGCCCGGCTTGCCGCTCGGCAATCGCAGCTCGATCAGGCGGCGGCTGGCAAACAGCGACAGATTCTGCAGACCACCAGCGAACGCGTCCCAGTCGAAGCTGCGTTCCGCGACGTGAACTTCACGCTCGCCGCAACCATCCCGGCGCGCAGCCTCACGAATGAGTTCGAGCGCCTCGTCGGCGAGCAGGGGTTCATCTCCGCACAGCACGTAGAGCGGCTCGAGCCCTTTGCCGAGGCGCGCCGCAAGGCTGCCCGAGGCCAGCTTCATCCGCGTCGCCGCGTGTGCACGAACGTTGCGGCCAACCGGCATGGCCGGCAAGCGCTCAAGCGGGCAGCTTGTTCAGATCGATGCACTCGTCTTCCAGCAGGATTGGAATGCCGTCACGCACGGGATACGCGAGGCGGCCATCGCGCGTCACCAGCGCCTCGGACAGGATCGCCGGGATCTCATGGTCGGCCTGATTACGAAACCCGCCGGCGCTGATCGCAGCGTTCAGGCGACTCAGGCGCCCCGCATCCATGAGCTCGAGCGGCAGGCAGGTAATCGGACAACAGATTATGTCGAGCAGGCGCTTGTCCATCAGGTTCGGGGCCGTTCGCGGCGCGGCACGGTCCGCGCCGTAACCGCCTCTGGATTTTGACTATAGCACAGGGCGTTTCAGTGGCTGTGCGGCCCGGGCGGTGGCGCGGCGTCGCGTTCCGGCACGGGGTCGTAACCCCCGCTGCAGAACGGGTGACAGCGCATGATCCGCCGCAACCCGAGGCCGAGACCGCGCACGAACCCGAAACGGCGGATCGACTCGGCTGCGTACTCGGAGCAGGTGGGCAGAAACCGGCAACGAGCACCCAGCCACGGCGACAAAAACAGTTGATAGCCACGAATGAGACACAAGGCGCAACGCGCCGCGGGCCCTGGCCGGCGCGCTTCGGCCCCTTGCGCCGTCGCGTTCACGTCGCACCGGCAATGGCAGCGGCGGCGTCGCGGATCGCTGCAATCATGGCCCGCAGGCCGTTGCTGCGGGTCGGCGACAGGTGCTCATCGAGCCCGATCGCCTGGACGAACGTGGGCGGAGACGCGAGGATCTCCCCGGCGCGCTTGCCGTTGTACACGCGCATCAGCAGAGCGATCAGACCCGAGACGATCGCCGAGTCGCTCACGGCCTGGAAGGCGAGCCGGTCGCCGTGCGGCTCGGTCTTCAGCCACACCTGCGACTGGCAGCCGTGCAGCCGGTAGTCATCAGTGCGAAATTCCTGTGGAAACGGCGGCAACTTCCTGCCGAGATCGATCAGGTACTGATAGCGATCCATCCAGTTGTCCAGAAACCGGAACTCCTCGACCAACTCCTCCCCGGCCTGTTCAACCTCGTTCATGAGCCCGCCCCGGTCAACCGACACGCCGCCAGCGCGTGCCCTCGGGTCCGTCCTCGATGGCGATACCCGCCTCCACGAGCTGCGAGCGGATCTGGTCCGCCGCGGCGAAGTCGCGCCGCCCGCGCGCCTCGCGGCGCGCGCGGATCAGGCTCTCGACATCGTCATTGCTGAGCGAGGTTGCAGTCTCCGCCGTGAACCATGCCTGCGGCTCAGCGGCCAGAAGACCAAGCAGGCCGGCGCTCGCGCGCAGCCGGGCGGCAAGCCGTGCGCGCTCAGCCGGGTCCTCGCTGCGGTTGGCATCGCGCGCCAGGTCGAACAGGGCCGCCAGTGCCCTCGGGGTGTTGAGGTCGTCCTCCAGCGCTGCCAGGAAGGCCGCATCCGGGGCCGCGGCCGGCCACGCCGCCTGCCAGCCCGAAACATCCCGCAAGGTGCCATAGAGCCGGTCGAGCTTGCGTCGCGCCTCGGTGAGAACATCCTCGGTCCAGTCGAGCGGCTGGCGATAGTGTGCCGACAGCAGCGCGAGCCGTACGGCCTCCCCCGGCGCCTGTTCGAGCAGTTCGCGGACCAGCACGATGTTGCCGACCGATTTCGACATCTTCGCGTGATCGACATTCACGAAACCGTTGTGCACCCAGTAGTGGCAGAACGCGGTGCCGTGGTGCGCACAGGTGCTCTGCGCAATCTCGTTCTCGTGATGGGGAAAAATCAGGTCGTTGCCGCCGCCGTGTATGTCGATGGTCTCGCCGAGATGTCGCGCCGACATGGCCGAGCACTCGATGTGCCAGCCTGGCCGGCCCCGGCCCCAGGGACTATCCCAGCCGGGCAAGTCCGGGCCCGATGGCTTCCAGAGCACGAAATCGCCGGCGGCTTCCTTATACGGCGCCACCTCGACCCGGGCGCCCGCAAGCAACTCACGCTGATCACGGCGTGACAGCTGCCCATATGCGGGGAAGGTCGCCACCCGGAACAGGACATGGCCCTCTGCCGCGTAGGCGTGGCCGCGCTCGACCAGTTCCCGGATCATCCCGATCATGTCTGCGATATGCTCGGTGGCACGCGGCTCGACGTCCGGTGGCAGCACGCCGAGCGAGCGCATGTCGTCGTGATAAGCCGCGGCGAACCGCGCCGCGACTGCGCCGATCGTTACGCCTTCGTCCCGGGCGGCTTTGTTGATCTTGTCGTCCACGTCCGTGATATTGCGCGCGTAGATGAGCCGGTAGTGCCGTCGCAGCAGCCGCGCGAGCACGTCGAAGACCACCGCCGGGCGGGCGTTGCCGATGTGGGGGAAGCTGTATACGGTCGGCCCGCACACATACATCGTCACCCGCCCGGGATCGATCGGGATGAACTCGTGCTTGTGGCGGGCCAGTGTGTTGTACAGCTGTATCGACATAAACCAGGTGCCTGACGTAGCGCCGCTATAATAATAGAGGCTTACAGGACCAAGGAGCCGGACCCGGCCGCATTCAGCGCGCCCGATCCCGGGCCCGGCGTCCGATGACGGAGAACCACCGGTGGATCCAGGAAAAATTTTCGGCCTGCGCCGCAGCGTCGCCCAGGTGGAGGAAGGCCATGAACTCGCGCCGAAATTCGACGAGCATGGCCTCATACCGGCGGTGACCACGGACTTCGCCTCCGGCGAGTTGCTGATGGTCGGCTACATGAACGCCGAAGCGCTGGCGAAGACCATCGAGACCGGGGAGGCGCACTACTTCAGCCGCAGCCGCCAGGTGCTCTGGCACAAGGGCGCCACCAGCGGGCTGGTGCAAAGGGTGAAGGAACTGCTGATCGACGATGACCAGGACTGCGTGTGGCTGCGGGTAGACGTCGCCGGCAGCGCGAGTTGCCACGTCGGCTACCGCTCCTGCTTCTACCGCGCGATTCCGACCGGCGCGAGCGCCGTGCGCATCGCCGGCCAGGGCCCCCTGCCGCTCCAGTTCACGATCACGGAAAAAGTCTTCGATCCGGAACAGGTCTACGGCGACGCGCCGAATCCGACCAAGCTGTAAAGAAAGTTCATTGCGGACCTGCGGGGACGCCCCTGTCCTCGTCCGGCAGGGAAGAGTGATGTGGACGAAGCGCAGGAACCGGAGCGTCCAACCCGGCAGGAACGAAACTCTGTAGGAGGGACTTCAGTCCCGACCACCGCGACGTCCGGAAATACGGTCGGCACTGAAGTGCCTCCTACAGGGTGCTGCTGCCCGCGGCGATGAAAGAAGCCGTGTAGGAGGGACATCAGTCCCGACCCGGCACTGAACCGGGCGGCTGGCGGGGACGTTGCAACGGGCGTGTGGAGCCGCGCGCAGCAGGATGCGCAGCGCGGGCGGAACCCGAGCGCGCGCAGGCCAGGGACGGCCGTAGCAAGCGTCCCGGCGCAGCGTCCCCGCCAGCAACCACCGCGCGTCACTAAAGCAACAGCTTCGCCGCCGCCCCCGCAGAGCGGCGATGAACCCAGAAAACGGCCTGCTCGCCGCTGTGCGCCTACTCCACTGAACTCAGCCGGCGCGTCACCAGTCCCACCAGGTCGCTGGCGAGCGCCTGGCGGATGACATCAGATTCCGCACCCTTGCCAAGCACCAGGGTCTCGTCGTAGGTGTATTCCCGGGTCAGCACGAGTTGCTGGGTCGCGAGGGCTTCGCTGCCGCCGATCTCCAGCGAATAGCGGACCAGGTAGAAAACGTCGAACTCCACCGGCGTATTGCGCGCAGATACCGACAGCACCCGCTGGCCCGATTCGTCGTGATGGATGCGCAATACCGCCTGCGCATCGGCGGGATTGCTGGTCACCCGCACGCCGCCCTGGCGCAGAGTCGTCCTGAGCTTCCGGTAAAACGGCGTAAAACGGTCCGCCGTCTCGATATAGGTAACCGCCATGGCTGGTGGATAGCCGACATCCCCCCGCAGGTGAAAACCGCAGGCGGCTGGCAGCACCCCCAATACGACGGCGGCTGCAAGGGCTGCCGGGCGCAGCGCATGGAGATAGAATCGCATAAGTCGATTTTCGCACCTCGGGGGTGCCTCGCAAATCACCGCGGCCGCCCGTCATGCGCAGATTCCACGATTGCCGGAATCCCGCACGACCCGGGAACATGCCCGCCCATGTCAGTACCCGGTCCCGGCCCGACGAGTCCGGGCCGGCCTTTCCCCGTAACAACCACTGCGGGAGTCGCCATGACCAGCCTGATACTGCTCTCCGTCGTCCTCATCACCCTGGCCCTGATCCTGTACACCACCGGCGTGTGGCTCAGCTGGCGCACAAAAATGCTGGTGCCTGCCCACATCCTCATCTTCTGGTGTGCGGTCGCCGCCGACGCGCTCGCCACCAAGTTCATGGGTGCCCGGGTCGAAACCATTCGCTGGGACCTGCACACGATCAGCGGCTACGCGGCGCTCGGCCTGATGGCATTGCTGACTGCCTATGGAACGCTCGCATTGATCCGGCGCCGCAAAGAATGGCTGGCCGGGTTCCACAAGGTCGCCCTGCCGATCTGGATCATCTGGGTCGGCTCGTACATCACCGGCGTGGTGCTCGGCGTGCAGCGGGTGGCCGGCGGCGGAGCCTGACGCCTGAGCCGGTTCCACGCCGGGGCGCAGCCTACACCACGACATTCACCAGCTTGCCGGGCACCACGATGACCCGGCGCACCGGCTTGCCGGCGACGTGGCGGTTCACGTTTTCCTCCGCCAGGGCTGCCGCCTTCACCTCGTCCTCGCGCGCGGCCGCAGGCACCGAGATGCGCCCGCGCACTTTGCCGTTGACCTGCACCACGATCTCGACGCTGTCGGAGGCGAGTGCGGTCTGGTCCACTTCGGGCCAGCGCTCGTCCACCACGGCACGCGCGTGCCCGAGAACATGCCACAGGCGATGACAGATGTGCGGAACGATCGGCGACAGCATCAGGACCACGCTCTCGAGCGCTTCCTGCACCACGGCGCGATCGGCGTCGGCCTGTATCTCGAAACGCCCGATCTCGTTCAGCAGTTCCATCACGGCCGCGATCGCCGTATTGAAGGTGTAGCGCCTGCCGACGTCGTCAGTGACCTTGACGATGGCCTGGTGCAGCGCACGGCGCAGGGCAGCCTGCCGGCTATCGAGCGCGTCGACCGCCACCTCGCCCGGCACGCCTCCCGCAGCGTGCTGGTGAACGGCCCGCCACAACCGGCGCAGGAACCGGAAGGCTCCCTGCACGCCCTCGTCCGACCATTCGAGCGACTGCTCGGGCGGCGCGGCAAACATGATGAACAATCGGGCGGTGTCCGCGCCGTACTCCTCGACGAGTCGGTTGGGGTCCACGCCGTTGTTCCTGGACTTTGACATCGTGCCGATGCCAACGCTCTCCACCGGCAGCCCATCGCCCAGGAGCACGGCTGACACGCGGCGCCCTTTCTCGTCGTTCTCCACCCGCACGTCGGCGGGATTGAAGTACTCGATGCGCCCGGACGCCGGGCGGCGACAAAAGATATCGTTCAGCACCATGCCCTGCGTCAGCAGATTCCTGAACGGCTCGTCGAGTCTGACGAGGCCGAGATCCCGCATCACACGGGTCCAGAAGCGCGAATACAGCAGGTGCAGGATTGCGTGCTCGATGCCGCCGATGTACTGGTCCACCGGCAGCCAGTACGCAGCCCGTTCATCGAGCATGCGCTGGTGCTGGTCGGCGCAGGCGTATCGCAGGAAGTACCACGAGGAGTCAACGAAGGTGTCCATGGTGTCGGTTTCGCGGCGGGCCGGCTTGCCGCATTGCGGACACTCGCAGTCGTAGAATGAACGCAGCTTCGCAAGCGGGCTGCCGCTGCCATCTGGCAACAGGTTTTCCGGCAACAGCACCGGCAATTGATCTTCCGGTACCGGGACCTCGCCGCAGTGATCACAGTGCACGAGCGGGATCGGGCATCCCCAGTAGCGCTGGCGCGAGATGCCCCAGTCGCGCAGCCGCCAGTTGGTGCGACGCCGCCCGGCGGAGAGGCCCTCCAGGTGAGTTGCGATGGCCGCGAAGGCAGCAGCGAAATCGAGACCGTCGAATGGCCCCGAATTGATGCACATGCCGTAGTCGGTGAACGCGCCTGTGTCGAGGTCCGGCAGAGCGCCATCGCGCGGCCGGATGACTTCATGGATCGGCAAGCCGAAGCGGCGGGCGAACTCCCAGTCGCGCTGGTCGTGCGCCGGCACCGACATGACCGCACCGGTGCCGTAACTCATCAGCACGAAGTTGGCGACCCAGATCGGCACCCGTCGGCCGGTCAGCGGATGGATCGCGTGAAACCCGGTCGGCATGCCGCGTTTCTCGGCGGTCTCGAGCGCAGCTTCGGTCACGCCCTGGTGCCGGCATTCGTCGAGAAATACCCGCAGTTCCAGGTTGCTGCGCGCCGCAACGAGCGCCAGCGGATGCTCCGGCGCGATCGCCATGTACGTCACGCCGTAGAGCGTGTCCGGTCGCGTCGTGAATATTCGCAGCCGCTCGGCGCTGTCCTCCACCGGAAAATCGATCTCGAGCCCTTCGGATCGGCCAATCCAGTTCGCCTGCATCGTGCGCACGCGCTCCGGCCAGCCTGGCAGCTCACCGAGCGCGGCGAGGAGCTCCGGCGCGTAGTCGGTGATGCGCAGGTAGTACATCGGGATCTCGCGCTTTTCCCCCCCCGCGCCGGTGCGCCAGCCGCGCCCGTCGATCACCTGTTCGTTGGCGAGCACGGTCTGGTCGACCGGGTCCCAGTTCACCGAGCCGGTGGTCTTGTAGGCGATGCCCTTCTCGCGCATCGCGAGGAACAGCCACTGGTTCCAGCGATAGTATTCGGGCGAACAGGTCGCCAGCTCACGGCTCCAGTCGATGGCGAAGCCGAGCGACCGCAGTTGCCGGCGCATGTAGGCGATATTGTCGTAGGTCCACTTCGCGGGCGGCACGCCGTTCGCCATGGCGGCGTTCTCCGCCGGCAGGCCGAAGGCGTCCCAGCCCATCGGCTGCAGGACGTTCATGCCACGCATGCGTTGATAGCGACTGATGACGTCGCCGATCGTGTAATTGCGCACGTGGCCCATGTGCAGTCGCCCGCTCGGGTACGGAAACATGGACAGGCAGTAGAACTTCGCTCGTCCGGGCTCCTCGGTCGCGCGAAACGACTGGTGCTCCTCCCAGTA
The DNA here is from genome assembly GCA_021462865.1 of Gammaproteobacteria bacterium. Classification (GTDB taxonomy): domain Bacteria; phylum Pseudomonadota; class Gammaproteobacteria; order Steroidobacterales; genus QUBU01. The sequence goes on from JAJTYX010000027.1 coordinate 108,977, forward strand.
CTGCTGAGCCTCGGCTTCGACCTGCGCGGGATGGTAGGCGATATCAGTCACGACTCGGCGCTCGCCGGCAAACACGAACTCGCAAGGATACACCCAGCCCCCGCGCGGCTGTAAGCGCTGACGATCCCGGTCAGCGCGAGTCGACCCGCCATCTATCGTCGCAACCGCAGGCCCACCGTGGCCACGATCACTGCCAGGCAAACCAGGACCACCGGATAGTTGCCGGCGCGCACATAGGGCGTGGCGCCTGCGAATGGCTGCGCCTCGGCAGACAGCACTCCCGGCTCGAACTGCGGAATGGTCGCGCGAACAGCTCCACGCTCGTCGATCACCGCCGTGATGCCGGTGTTGGTGCTGCGTACCAGGAAACGGCCGGTTTCCAGCGCCCTCATGCGCGCCATCTGCAGGTGCTGGTGCGGCGCCATGGTGTCGCCGAACCATGCGTCGTTGCTGACGTTGATCAGCAACCGGGCTTCGGGGAGGAACCCGAGTTGCTCGGCCCCGTAGGCGTCTTCGTAACAGATGGTCGGCGCCAGAGGAACCTGTTGCGCGCGCAGGGGCGCCTGGTCTGCACTGCCGCGCGTGATGTCCGAGTAAGGCAGATTCATCATGCGCATCCAGCTGCGGACGAACGCGGGGACGGGGAAAAATTCGCCGAACGGCACCAGGTGCCGCTTGTGATAGACGCCTGCAGGACTGCCAAGCGCCCGCAGCGAGTTGCGGTACTCGTCGCGCTGCTCGTCATAACTGATGATCCCGACGATGAGTTGCGTGCCGAGACGGGCGGCGAGTCCGGACAGTTCTTCGAGATAGCCGGGCACGTCCACGTCGGGGACGGGAATCGCCGCCTCCGGCCACACGATGAGATCCTGGCCGGTCAGCCCCGCAGTCATCGAGTAATAGAGCTCCATCGTGGCGCGCCGCTCGCCCGGCAGCCATTTCAGCAGTTGCGGAATGGCGCCCTGCACGAGACTGACCCGCAGCGGCGCTCCGCTCGGCGCGGTCCAGGTTCGTGCGCCGAGGAGCCAGGTCCCCAGCACCAGGGCGAGCAATGCCGCTGCAGCGAGAGCGCGATCGCGCCAGTTGCCCAGCACCACGGCCTGCAATGATCCGGCCAGCACCGCCGTGACCATCGTCACTGCGTAGACGCCGCCCACGGGTGCCCAGGCCGCGAGCGGTCCGTCGATCTGTCCGTAGCCGAGACTGAGCCATGGAAACCCGGTCAGGACCCAGCCACGCAACCACTCGACCAGCGTCCAGGCCGCCGGGGCCAGCAGACATGCGTTGAACGCGAGCGAGGGGCCGCGGAACCGCGCGC
>JAJTYX010000028.1:0-4236 GCA_021462865.1 Gammaproteobacteria bacterium
TCGTTTGCGTCGCCGTCCAGATTTACTCATCAGTTTCTTTCACAATGCTGGACTATCTGTTAGGCAACTTCGGTTAACCTGAATAAAAGCAAAAAATAAAATGCTCCTTGCGTCGTCCTCGGCGCAAGGTTTCCCCGGAAAATCGCCGCCAGACTTGAGCGTAGGTCGTTGACAACCTGCGCGCGCAATACACCCGCACGGGCATCATGACCCTTCTGGGCGGTTATAATTTCTTTCATGAAGCTTCTCTACAACGCGAACATCCACACCCTCGATTCATCCAACCCGCGTGCAACGGCGATCCTCATCGCCCGCGGACGGATCATCGCCGTCGGGGACAGGGACAACCTCGAAAATCTCGCCCACGGCAAGGTTGAGAGGCGGGATATGAAAGGCGCTACCATCCTGCCCGGTCTCACCGACGCCCACATCCACATCCAGCATTACGCGCTGGGACTCTCCAAAGTGGATTGCGAGACGAAGACAAAGGAAGAATGTCTGCGAAGGGTTGCGGAGCGCGCAAAAACCTCCAAACCCGGCGAGTGGGTGTTGGGTCACGGCTGGCAACAAAACGATTGGGACGGGAAATTTCCCACCGCAAACGAACTCGACGCCATCGCGCCGAATAACCCGGTTTACCTCACAGCCAAATCGCTTCATGCGGCATGGGCGAACACCGCCGCGCTGAAACTGGCGGACATCACAGACGACACGCCGGACCCAAAAGACGGCGCGATCCAACGCGGCGCGAACGAAAAAGCCACGGGCATCCTGCTCGAAACGGCGATGGAACGGATCAGCCATATCGTGCGCAAACCGACCCCCAGCGAGATCGAATCCGCGATCGAAAAAGCCCAACCCATCCTGCACCGAATGGGACTCACCGGCATCCACGACTTCGACCGCCGCGATTCTTTCATGGCATTGCAATCCTTAAACGCGCGGGGCAAATTAAAATTGCGCGTGTGCAAAAACATCCCGGTCGAGAGCGTCGAACAGGCGAACGACCTCGGCTTGCGAACCGGCTTCGGGAACGGAATGTTGTGGATCGGCTCGGTCAAAGCCTTCATGGACGGCGCGCTCGGACCCCGCACCGCCGCGATGATCGAACCGTACGAAGGCGAACCGCACAATCGCGGCATCCTCAACATGGACGGCGAAGAACTCTTCGAGCATTGCCGCAAAGCCGCCGACGTCGGACTCAGCATGACCGTCCACGCCATCGGCGATAAAGCCAACCACGAAGTCTTGAACGCCTTCGAACAATTGCGCGAATACGAAAAGAAAAACCGCCTGCCGCATCTCCGTCACCGCATCGAACACGCGCAGGTCATTCACCCCGACGACGCGTCGCGCCTCGCAAAATTAAACGTCATCGCCTCCATGCAACCCATTCACGCAACCTCCGACATGATCGCCGCCGACCGCTACTGGGGCAGCCGCGCCGCGCTCTCCTACGCCTGGCGGACACAACTGAATCACGGCGCGATTCTCGCCTTTGGATCGGACGCGCCGGTCGAATCCCCCAACCCGTTTTTGGGATTACACGCCGCAGTCACCCGGCAAAGGAGCGACGGCTCTCCCTCCGCCGAAGGCTGGTTGCCCGCCCAAAAATTAACCTTCGCCGAAGCCTTGTCCGCCTACACCCTCGGGGCCGCCTACGCCGCCAACGCCGAAGACCGCCTCGGAAAACTCGCCGAAAATTACTGCGCCGATCTGATCGTTCTCGATCTTGATCCGTCTGAAGCGCATCCTTCCGACCTGTTGACAATCGCCCCATCCGCTGTCATGCTTGACGGCGAATGGGTCGTGCAATAAAGTGGATGAATGATGGAATCGAACCAACCGAAACTATCCCCCGAAATGCTCGTGCCAAGACTGGGCGAATATCTCGTCCAGAAAGGCTTGATCAACGAGATTGACCTCTTGCGCGCCCTCACCTACCAGCAGGACGCCGCCGAAAAGGGCGGATCCGCCCTGCTAGGCCAGGCGTTGATAGAGATGAAACTTCTCACGCAGGAGACCCTCGATCAGGTCATCACCGAGCAGATCATCCAGTTGCGCTCCGCCCTGCAATCGGCGAACCGCAACCTCGAACAGCGCGTCCGCGAACGCACCTCGGAGTTGAACGAAGCCCTCAACCGCCTCTCCGAACTCAGCCAGATGAAGGCAAACTTCATCGCCAACATCTCGCACGAACTGCGCACGCCGCTCACGCACATCAAAGGCTACATCGAACTGCTCGTCTCCGAGTCGCTCGGCAAGATTACGGACGAACAACGTCACGCGCTCACCGTCAGCCAGCGCGCCGCCGGAAAACTGGAGGACATGATCGAAGACCTGATCATGTTCTCGCTTGCGTCCAAAGGCGAAATGAGCATGAAACTCGCAAACGCCGACATCCGCCGCATCGTTTCATTGGCGGCAAAAGGCGCCGCCCGCAAAGCTGAGGAGCGCGGCGTCAATTTGATCGTAAACGCGCCCGAAGACATTCCCTTTGTGCAGGCGGATGGGGAAAAGATCAGTTGGGTCGTGGGACAACTCCTCGATAACGGGATCAAATTCACCCCGTCCGGCGGAAGCGTGACCGTCTCTCTGGAAGAAGAAGGGAATAATCTCATCCAGGTCGGCGTGCAGGATACGGGGGTGGGAATTCCCGCCAGCCGCATGAAGGAAATTTTCGAACCGTTCCATCAATTGGACGGCTCGCCCACCCGCCGACATGGCGGGACTGGGCTTGGGCTTTCGCTTGTGCGCCAGATCGTCGAGGCGCACGGCTCCCTGCTCGAAGTAAAATCCGCCGAAGGCAGGGGCGCGTCGTTCAAATTCCCCCTGCTTGCGATTCGAGATTGATCGCTGAAACGATAAGCAACCGCAAAGACTGCGAAGAACGCAAAGATTTTTCTGGCGGGACTGGCGGTTCAAAAATTCTTGCACAAACAACAGGGTTTAATGCGCGGGATAATATGGCGTCAATTTACATCGGTTATAATACCCTCTGGAGGCGCTTGCTGAATGGAAATCACCTGGTACGGACATTCCTGTTTTAGACTGACAGAACGCAACTACGCGACCGTCGTCACCGATCCGTTCGATCACAAGACGGTCGGTTACGACGCGCTCAAACTCAAGGCGGATATCGTCACCGTCAGCCACGACGCGCCCGGTCACGCCCACCTCGACGCGGTCAAGGGCGCGGAGCACGTCATTGACGGCGCGGGCGAATTTGAGATCGGCGGCGTGTTCATCACAGCCGTTCAAACCGCAGGGGGCGGAAAGAAGACCAAAGACAAAACACGCAACACCTTGTACGTCTTCGATTACGAAGGCATCACCGTCGCGCACCTCGGCGATCTTCAAGAGGTCCCAACCCAGAGCGAAGTCGAAGCCCTGGGGACGGTCAACGTGCTCCTCGTCCCGGTTGGAGGCGGAAGCAGTCTCAACGCCGCCAAAGCCGCCGAAGTCGTCAGCGTCATCGAACCGAATCTCGTCATTCCCATGCACTACGCCACGGACGGCGCAAAGATCAAACTCGAACCGCTGAATAAATTCCTCAAGGAGATGGGGCTGGGCAAGGTTGAGTCTCAGCCATCCTTGAAAGCCACGCGCTCGTCCCTGCCGCAGGAGACGAAAGTGGTCGCGCTGGATTACCAGCAAGGTTGATATGACCGTCAAAGTAATCATGACCTGGGACATCGCCGCCGAACGCGACCAGGAATATTTCGAGTTCGTCATCGGCGAGTTCGTTCCGGGCGTGCAAAGGCTTGGCTTGCAGCCCGCCGAAGCCTGGGCGACCCTCTACGGCGCATACCCTCAAATACAGGTCGGCTTGCTTGCGTCCGACGCGGCTGAAGCGCGCCGCGCGCTTGCCTCTGCCGAATGGGGTTTGCTGCAAGACCGCCTGTTCGGTTATGTCAAAAACTACTCCTACAAAGTCGTCCCTGCCCGCCTCGGGTTTCAGTTCTAGTCTCCCTCCGTCATTGCGAGGAGCGCGCTCTCCGCGACGAAGCAATCTGATGAGTTACTAGGGGATTGCTTCGGGCAAAGAACAAGAGCGCCCTCGCAATGACGAAATAAACAATGCAAACCAAACTCGCCAACCTCCTGCCGTGGTATTTCATCGCCGCGGCATTTCAGTCTCTAATCGCGATCGCCGCCCTTCTTCGCGTCCCTTCCGAAGGCTTATCAATGGCGCGCCTTGCCCTGCTTGGCGCGATGGCGTTTCTCTTTTTTTCA
>JAJTYX010000029.1:0-30138 GCA_021462865.1 Gammaproteobacteria bacterium
ACCGCCCAGGTCAGGCAACGTCTTCGATATGCGGGAAGGTGTCGCGGTTCAGATCCCGAGACACTAAAGGTCGGTGCGCGATAGCGGCCGGCGACCTCATTGATGCCGCCTGCGCACCGGGAGGGACCTCAGTCCCGGCGCAGGTCGTCCGGATCCGCAGTAGGAGGGACTTCAGTCCCGACCCGGCTCCGGTCAGGCCACGCGTTCTATACGTCATCGGACGTCGTGGCGAGTGCCGCCCGACCGCGGATCGCGTCCCCGCCAGCAGCCACGGCGCGGGATCGGCCCGGCGCAATTCCCGGTGGCCCTAGCGCCGGGCACGCACGGCCTGTCCGGCGAGAAAGGCGAGCACCTTCTCCCGGTAGGCATCTCCGAAGTACGGGCAGTCGTTGTGGCCGCAGTCGTACCAGTCGAAGCGGACGTTCGGCAGCGCCGCGATGAGCTCGCCGTGGCGGGCCGGAATCACTTCGTCATTGCGCCCCTGGGTTGCCAGCACCGGTCCGCCGAAGCGCTGGATCGCCGCGAGGTTGTCCCAGCGGTCGCGCACGAGGAAACCCGGTAGCCAGCGTTCGTGCGCGAACTGCGTGGTCGAGGCAAACGCTGACTGCAGTACGACGGCAGCAACCGGCCGGGTCGCGGCCACGGCGAGGCTGGGGCCGGAGCCGAGCGAGCGGCCGAGCACGACGATGCCGGCCGGGTCCACGTCGTCGTGTGCGGCAAGCCAGTCGAAGGCGGCAAGCCAGCTCGCGTCGATGGTGGTCTGCGACGGTGAGCCACCCGAGCGACCGTAACCCGGATACTCGACCAGCAGCACGTGAAAGCCCGCGTCGCGCCAGGGCTCGAACGGTTCGAAGTTGTACTCGATGAGCTCTGCGTTGCCGTGGGCGAAGAGGATCGCGGGCGACCGGCTGCCGTCGGGTGCCGTCGCGTGCAGCAGCACCGCGTCCACCACGCCGAACGGCAATGTGAGCGCCACGCGTTCGGCCCGCGGTGGCAGCGCCGTGTCACCGGGCGCGGGAATGAGTCCGGTCGGAAACGCCATGCTGCGCTGGCCGAAGAACAGCAGCGCCGCATAGGCGAGGTACGCAAGCGCGACTATGACGACAACAGCGGCGATACGGAGCATGGCGGGTGGCTTCCGGTTCACATGATTGGCGGCGCGTTCGTTGATCAATCGCCGCAGCGCAGAACGACTATGGACGATGGCGGAGGGCGTGGCGCGACGGACGGCATCGTGGACCGACGGCGTAGCCCGGCGAAAGCGGTGTTGCTTACCGGTCCACGCCGGCGATCGAGAGGACCTTGATCTCGAGATAGTCCTCGATGCCGTACTTCGAGCCCTCGCGACCGATGCCGGATTCCTTCACGCCACCGAAGGGGGCGACTTCCGTCGAGATCAGGCCGGTGTTCAGCCCGACCATGCCGTACTCGAGCGCCTCGGCGACGCGGAAGCTGCGGCCGAGATCGCGCGTGTAGAGGTAGGCGGCGAGCCCGAACTCGGTATCGTTGGCCAGGCGGATCGCCTCGTCCTCGGTGGCGAAGCGGAACAGTGGCGCGACCGGGCCGAAGGTTTCCTCGCGCGCGATCTTCATCGCCGGCGTGACGCCGGTGAGCACGGTCGGCTGAAAGAACGTGCCGCCGAGTGCATGGCGGCGGCCGCCTGCGAGGACAGTGGCTCCGCCGGCGACCGCATCGGCAATATGCGCCTCCACCTTCTCGACGGCGCGCGCGCTGATCAACGGCCCCTGGTCGGTTTCGCCTTTCAGGCCATCGCCGACCCGCAGGTCGACGACCGCGGCGGCGAGTCGCCGCGCGAACTCGTCGTACACACCGGCCTGGACCAGCAGCCTGTTGGCGCACACGCAGGTCTGGCCCGAGTTGCGGTACTTGCTCGCCATCGCGCCCGCGACTGCGGCGTCGAGGTCGGCGTCGTCGAAGACGATGAACGGCGCGTTGCCGCCGAGTTCCATCGAGACCTTCTTGACCGTCCCGGCACACTGCGCGAGCAGCAACTTGCCGGTGGCGGTCGAGCCGGTGAAGGTCAGCTTGCGCACCAGCGGACTGGCGGTGAGCTCGCGGCCGATTTCCGGCCCCGGCCCGGTGACCACGTTGAACACGCCTGCCGGCACCCCGGCGCGCTCCGCGAGTTCGGCGAGCGCCAGCGCGGAAAGCGGCGGTTCCAGCGCCGGCTTCGCCACCACGGTGCAACCGGCGGCCAGCGCCGGGCCGAGCTTGCGGGCGATCATGGCGGAGGGGAAGTTCCAGGGCGTGATGGCGGCCACGACACCGATCGGCTGCTTCAGCACGAGGATGCGCCGGTCCGGCACATGGCCCGGGATAACGTCGCCGTAAACACGACGCGCTTCTTCCGCAAACCATTCGATGAAAGCGGCGGCGTAGCCGATTTCACCGCGCGCCTCAGCGAGCGGTTTTCCCTGCTCGGCGGTCATGATGGTCGCGAGATCGTCACGGTGCTCGATCATCAACGCGTGCAAGCGCCGGAGTACCGCGGCGCGCTCGGCCGCAGTGCGCGCACGCCAGGCCGGGAAGGCGGCGTGTGCAGCCTCGATCGCGTGGCGGGTGTCGGCCGCATCCATCGAGGGCACGTGGCCAAGCGTCTCGCCGGTGGCGGGATTGCGCACGGCGACGCTGCCGCCGGCAGCGGCCGTGATCCATGCGCCGTTCACGTAACAGCGCTGGCGCAGGAGATTCGGATCGGCGAGACGCATGTCCGGCGGTTCCTGGCTGCGGGCCTTTGCTCTGTGGCGGCGGCGCGCAGCGTGGCGCTGCCGCATACCTATAATAGCCGCTCCCCCGAGGAGCGCTTCATCGTGAAATTTGCCAGTTTTCGCATTCGCGGCGTGCCGGGCTACGGCCTGGTGACCCCCGATGGGCTGCGGCCGGTGGGCAGCCCGTTTACCGCCCGTTTCCCGGATCTGCGCGCGGTGATCGCCGCAGGCGAGTTGCCGGCGGCCGGCGCCTCGGCGCTGGCCAGCGCGCAGCGGCCCGACCCTGCGTGGCTGGTCATGGAGGCGGTCATTCCGAACCCGGGCAAGATTCTCTGCGTGGGCGTGAACTACCTCGAGCACATCCGCGAGATGGGGCGCGAGCCGCCCGATTTTCCGGTGATCTTCACGCGTTATCCGGGCAGCCTGGTCGGCGACGGCGAGCCGATTGTGCGCCCGTCCGTGTCCACGCAGTTCGACTTTGAAGGCGAGCTCGCCTTCGTGATCGGTCGCAACGCCCGCTACGTGCCGAAGGAGCGGGCCCTCGATTACATCGCCGGTTATGCCTGTTTCATGGACGGTTCCGTGCGCGACTTCCAGCGCCAGACCTCGCAGTTCACCGCAGGCAAGAACTTTCCGCGCAGCGGCGCGTTCGGCCCGCACCTGGTCACCAGCGACGAGATCCCGGATCCGGCGGCGCTGCGGCTCATCACCCGCCTGAACGGCCAGGTGATGCAGGCTGCGCCGATCGCTGATATGCGTTTTGGCGTCGCCGATCTTGTCGCCTACTGTTCCACCTTCACCGAGCTCGAGCCCGGCGACGTCATCACCACCGGCACGCCGAGCGGCGTGGGTTTCGCCCGGCAGCCGCCCGTGTGGCTGACCCCGGGCGATACGCTGGAAGTGGAAGTGAGCGGCATCGGCGTGCTGCGCAATACGGTGATCGCCGAGGGGCTGCGCTAGCTGCGACACAGGTCACCACGGAGTTAATGGCGGCTGTGCGATACTGCGCCGGGGGGGGTGCGGGCGGATCCGGGAGGGCGGCGTGAGTTTCATCATCATCGTGTTGCTGGTGGTGCTGGTTCTGTACCTGATCAGCATCTACAACCGTCTGGTCACTGCGCGCAACGGGGCAAAGAACGCCTTCGCGCAGATCAGCGTGCAGCTTACGCGTCGCTACGATCTGATTCCGAACCTGGTCGAGGTTGCGCGGGGCTATCTGCAGCACGAGCGCCAGACGCTGGAGGCGGTGATCGAGGCGCGCAATGCGGCGGTGAGCGGCTTGAAGGCCGCGGCCGCAGATCCCGCCGACGCGGCTGCCGTCGGGGCGCTGGCCGGCGTGGAGAACCAGCTCACGAGCGCGCTGGGGCGGCTGTTCGCGCTCGCCGAAGCCTACCCCGACCTCAAGGCGGATCGCACCATGATGCAGTTGTCCGAGGAACTGACCACCACCGAGAACAAGGTGGCTTTCGCGCGGCAGGCGTACAACGACGCGGTGCTCGGCTACAACAACTCCCGCGAGATCTTCCCGAACAATTTCATCGCCTCGAACTTCGACTTCGCACCCATGCAGATGCTCGAGGTGGAAAGCGCCGCAAAAGCCGAAGTGCCGAAGATCAGCTTCGGCTGACAGCGCGGGGCGGGCCCGGTCCGGCAGCATGGATTTCTGGGCGCACCAGGCGGATGCCCGCCAGCGCAGCCGCTGGCTCGTCGTGCTGTTCGTGGCGGCGGTGCTGCTGATCGTGATCGCGGTCAACGCCGTGGTGCTCACCTTGTTCGCGCTCTTTGACAGCGGCGAGCTTGCCGACACCGCCTGGATGGCGCGACATCCGCGGGCGGTTGCAGTCACGACGCTGGTGGTACTCGCAGTCGTTGGCATCGCGAATCTCTACCGCACCATGTCGCTTTCCGCCGGCGGCGGGGTGGTCGCGCGCTCGCTCGGCGGCGTGCGTGTGAGCGCCGAGACGACCGAGCCGCTGCGCCGGCGTCTGCTCAACGTGGTCGAGGAAATGGCCATTGCTTCGGGTGTGCCGGTCCCCTCGGTGTACGTGCTGGAGCAGGAGGACGGCATCAACGCTTTTGCCGCCGGTCACACGGCGGCGAATGCCGCGATCGCCGTCACCCGCGGCGCGCTCGAGCAGCTCGACCGCGCGGAACTCCAGGGCGTGATCGGACACGAGTTCAGTCATGTGCTCAACGGCGACATGCGCCTGAACATCCGGCTCATGGGACTGCTGTTCGGGCTGCTGGTGATCGCGATCGCCGGGCGCACCGTGACCTGGCATGCGCCGCGACGCATCAGTGGCCGCCGTGGCGAAGGGGCGGGCCTCCTCGTGCTGGCCGGCCTTGCCGTCATGGTGCTCGGCTACATCGGGGTGTTCTTCGGTCGCCTGATCCAGGCCGCCGTCTCACGCCAGCGGGAGTTCCTCGCCGATGCGTCGTCCGTACAGTTCACGCGCGATACGGGCGGATTGTGCGATGCCCTGATCAAGATCGGCAGTAAGCAGGGCTCGCGCCTGCGACACCCGGACACCGAAGAGGTGGCGCATATGCTGTTTGCGCCGGGCATGGCCCGCTGGTTTGCGACGCATCCGCCCCTGGCCGAGCGCATTCGCGCGCTCGACCCGAAGTTCGATCCCGCCGCGTTCGACAACCTGCGCCTGGAGGTTACGCCGCAGCCGCTCGGTGTCGTGCAGGTTGCAGCGCGCGATCGCGTCCCGGATTCGTTCGCCGATCCGCAGGTCCTGAGCCGGCAGTACCTGCGGCTGGATCCGCAGTCGGTTCCGGGCCGGGTCGCGAACCCCGGCGCGGGCGAGGTTCGCCGTGCGGCGGAACTGCGTGAGACGCTGCGAGCCGGGCAGTGGACGCCGGTCCCCGGGTCCGCGCGCGCGGCCGCTCGTCTGCTCGGCTTGGTGCTCGATCCGGCGGCGGAGATCCGCGAGCTGCAACTCGCGAAGATTCGCATCCGCCTCGGCGCAGACATGGCCGGGTTGGTGGGCGAGGAGGCGGTGCAGACCGATCGGCTGCGGCCAGGCGAACGGCTGCCGGTTCTCGCCGGGCTCGTCGCGCCGTTGCGGGAACTCTCACCAGGGACGCGGCATGCGATCCTCGAGTGCCTGGCGGAATCCTGCCGCGTGGATGGCGCCATTGCGATCTTCGAATACGCGCTGACCACACTGGCACGGGTGTACCTCGAGGAGACCCTCGACCCGCGCCGGCGGCCTTCCGCCGTGACGCTGGCGCGTGCGACGACGGAACTGCAAACGCTGTTCTCGACCATTGCGGCGCTCGGGCACGCGGATGAAGCCGCGCGCGAGCGCGCGTATCGCTCTGGCATCGCGATGCTGCAGTCCGAGCCTGCGCTGCCGGCGTACCGATTCGTGCCGGGCTGGGCGAACGCGCTCGATCGGGCGCTGCGCTGTCTCGACGGACTGGCGCCGACGCAGAAGCGACAACTCGTTGCGGCGCTTGCCGCGACGATCGTTCACGACGGCGAGGTGACGATCGAGGAAGGCGAGCTGCTGCGCGTGGTCTGCGCGGTGCTGCACTGTCCGCTGCCGCCTCTCTGAGGCGTCCACACTGCTGCACGGATGTGATCCGCGGCGCCCGGTGGCGCAGCCGGACCGGTGCCGACCGCATCTCCGGACTTCGCAGTGGTCGGGACTAAAGTCCCTCCTACACGGCTTCGTTCATCGCCGCGTGCGGGGGCGCTTCGTTCATCGCTGTGGGAGGTAGCATCCTGTAGCAGGCACTTCAGTGCCGACCGTATACCCGGACCTCGCGGTGGTCGGGACTAAAGTCCCTCCCGATGCGCAGGCGGCATCAATGAGGTCGCCAACCGTTACCGCGCACCGACCTTTAGTGTCCCGGGGTTTGAACCGCAACATCTTCCTGCGTATCGAAGGCATTACCTGACCGGGGCCGGGCCGGGACTGAAGTCTCTTCTGCAGGGTTTCGTTCCTGCCGGGGTGAATGCTCCGATTCCTGCGCTCCGTCCTCCCCCGGCGGACGCCCGCTCGCAACGTTTTGAGACAGGGCTGGCCGGTGGTTCTCAGCTGGGCTGTGGAAGAACCGTAGTCGCTGCCGGACGCGCGACTTCCGTGTTGAAGATACTGCGGTAGATGCGCCATTCGCCGTCGATCCGCTTCCAGACGGCGAGGTACTGGCCGAACTCGACGTCGAGTCCCTGTCGCACGTTGCGTACGCGATAGGTGCCCTGTTCAATCGCCAGGTCACCGCGGCGCAGGCTCAGGGTGCGGGTAGTGTCGTAGATGAGGTCCGGCGCTGAGACATCACGGCAGAATGCCACGATGGCCTCGGTGCCTTCGACCATCGGCTCGTCCTCGGGAATGATCTGTGCGTCGTCCGTGAAGATCTGCGCGCAGCGCTCGGGCTCGTTGCGGGTGAGCGCCAGCTCGAGCGACGTCGCCACGTTGTCGGGCAAGCTCCGTTCATCGATGCCGGGTTCACAGCCGGCGCCGAGTGCGGCGGGCACCAAGACGGCAGCGCGCGGCAGGAACCGGATCGCACGCCATCGTGCGCTCGCCTTGTCTGCGCGGCGTTTCATCGCATCAGGCCGGACGGCTGAAATGGCCCTGCCCGGCCTGCGCCATCAGGTACTCGAAGTCCGGACCGCTCATCCGCACCAGCGCGGTGTGGTCGCCTGCTTCGAAGAAGACTTCGTCACAGTCGAGCAGGCATTCCTCGACCAGCACCGGCAGGCCGAAGGCCTGGGCCGCTGCCGGCACCGCGCCACATTCGCAGTCGCGAAAGGCATGCGACAGCGTGGCTTCGTCGGCGAGCTGGAACAGCCGCCCGAACTGGTGACGCAATTCACCGAGGTCGACACGATGCGTGGCCGGGACGACCACCACGCAGGGGTGATCATCGCTCTCGACCACCACGGCTTTGGCGAGTTTGCGGCCGGGAATCCGTGCCGCTTCGGCCGTCATCGAGCTCGACAGCGAGCGAGGGTGACTGACGAGACGGTACTGGATACCGAATGAATCAAGGTAATCGCGCAGCGTGATTGATATCGCCATGGTGACACCTCCTGCGCTGGAGGCGGCGCGCCTGACCCGGCCGCGCGGCGCTGGCCCTCATTCTACGCCCGCGCACCGCCGGCCGAGCGGCCGACGGCGTGCAGCAGCGCAGCAACCAACGCCGCGCTTTTTCTATCGGCGGATGCGCGGTTGGACGGTTCGCCGGGCCGCAGCCGGGAACGCCGCGGTGGTGCCGTGTCAGGGGCTTCGCGGCGGGCAGCCGTCGTGCGCCCAGGCGGCGACGAAGCGGTCCCATTGTGCGTCCACCAGCGGGAACGCGCCCGGCGCGAGTTGCCTGAGCAGGTCGCGGTTGCGCTCCGGGTATACGGCCGGTCCGCCCTCTCCGGGCCATTGCCGGGTGGCGTCGATCACGATCTTGCTCGTCTTCGGACGATTGGGGGAGCTCGGGTCGAGCGGCATGCCGTTGACGTCTTTCAGGATCTCGGCGGCCGGGTACGGCTGCCAGCGGGATCCCACGGTGTGCATGATTTCGGTGCGATCGAGCACGTCGATCTCCTTGTCCACCACCACGACGATCTTGTACAAGCCCACGATCTGCGCGATGCGCCGGCCAATCTCGAGCGCCTGGCCAGCCCTCGTCTTGTCGATGCTGGCGAACGCCCAGCCGTTGATCTCCACCGGGCCGTGCAGGTCAACGAGGCCGGGCAGCATCTTCTTCAGGCGATACAGGGCGAAGGCTTCCATCGGGGCGGTGCAGAAGCCGCGGGTGACGCCGGTGAACTGATTCAGGATCCAGGGGTTCTTCCGGTGCGTGACACAGGTGACGCGCATCCAGAAGTTCTCGTCTTTCTTCAGTCCCAGGTAGCCGTACATCTCGCCGAAGGGGCCCTCCGGCAGCATCGGTTCCTGCAGTGGCACCTCACCCTCGATCACCATCTCCGCGTGCGCCGGGATCATGTGATCGTTGGTCTCGGATTTCACGACCTCGACCGGCTTGCCGCGCAAGCCGCCGGCCAGTGCGAGCTCGTCGTCGCGGATGCCCTTGGTGAGCGGCGAGCCACTGATCATCCATACCATCGGATCCTGGCCGAGCACGATGGAGACCCGGGCGATTTTCTCGCCGCGTTCCTTCTGCGCGTTGAACATCTTCCAGGCGCGTTGGCCGGGCTCGGGGTTCACGCCAATCAGCCGTGGGCCGCGCAACTGGCAACGGTAGGTGCCGAAGTTCAGGCCAAGTTCCGGGTCGGCGGTGAAGACAGAGCCGGTATTGATGTAACGCCCGGCGTCGCCCGGATTGGACTGGATGAACGCAAACTTCGTGAGGTCGATTTCATCGCCGCGCAGGACGCGCTCCTTCACCGGCGCTTTGTCGCGCGCGATTGCAACCGGCGCGAGTTGCGGCAACCGGCCGCCGTTCTCATCGAGGATCTTCGTGAAATGGGCCATCGCCCGCCGGTAGGTCGCCGGCCCGTCGCCGGCCACCGGATCGAGCCCGAAGAGCATCGCCTCGGTGTCCCAGTGGCCCTGGTTATTGATGATGAGCGGCCCCTGGACCCACTGGCCGTCGATACGGACCTCATCGGCCATGACCGCGGGCGCACCGTACCAGCCGAAGCGATCCATCAGCCGGTAGGTGAGGGCAGTTGCCTCGTAGGCGTCCTGGTCGAGCCTCGGCAGGCGCATGAGCAGCCCGTGTCTCTCGAGCGCCTGCATCCAGTCGCGGAAAGTGTCGAACGGGAAAGCCGGGCCCTCGTTCCCGCGTGCCGCTGCGGGCCCGCGCACGGGGCGGTCAGTTGCATCGGCCAGTACCGGTGCGGTGACCGAGGCGGCCGCAAGACCGGCAGTCGCCGAGATGAACCGGCGGCGATCGAGCGGTTGCTTGTCAGCTTCATGTCCCATCAGCGGCACTCCCCCGGATTGTTCAGCCAATGTAGCGGCGCAGGAATTCCAGGGTGCGTTTCAGGGCGAGCGAGGCACTCTCGGCGTGATACTCATGCCGTTCGTCGCAGTTGAAACCGTGGCCCGCCTCGTCGTAGATGTGAAACACGCCGCGCGGCCTGCCCGCCCGGATTGCTGCCACCGTTTCCGGCGGAATCAGCGGGTCGAGTTTGCCGAAGTGATACATGACCGGACAGCGCGGCTGCAGCTCCAGCCACGTGGCGGGGTGGCGTCCGTAGTAGGACACTGCTGCCGCGATACCGCACTCGCAGGCCGCGAGATCCGCCAGTGCGCCGCCCCAGCAGTAGCCGATGGCCCCGACCTTGCCGGCCTCGCGGACGGCTGCGACCGCCGTGCTGATGTCGCGCACGGTATTTGCGCGCTCGAGTACCTGCATGGTCTCGCGGCCGGCCTCGAGCTGGTCGTAGCCGAGTTCCACGCCGGGTCGCACGCGATCAAAGAGAGCGGGCGCGATCGCGAGGTAGCCATCCGTCGCAAAGGAATCGGCAATGCGGCGGATGTGGCGGTTGACGCCAAAAATCTCCTGCAGCACCACCAGGCCACCGCGCGGTGCGCCGGCGGGGCGGGCCAGCCAGGCATCGAATTCATGGCCATCGGCGGCTTTGAGCCGGACTGTTTCTCCCATGCTGACCTCGTTCGAATGGTGGTGCCCCGGCGCCGGTTGGCGGCGAGACCGGGCCGCGACGACCGTCGCGGCAGCCGGCGTCTAGCATAGCCCGCCCGGCCGGATCCGGGGCATCGCTGCGCTGCGGACCGCAGCCGGCCTGGTTACGGCCGGCAGTCCGGCTAAACGGTGTCGCCGCTTACGCTTCCGGATCAGCATCCGGCAAGTGGCGCAGCGCCTGCTGTCTCTGCCGATTCGCTTCCGCATTGCGAGATGCTCAAACGCCAGATTTGACGGTAAATTTATAAGCACAAGAAAAACAATATATTAAAAAGACACTGTCAATATACTGCGCTATTCGAATAGTCTCTTGCACTGCAAGATAACCCACGGCATAATGCGCGCTGGTTTCAGAAGTGCAACACCGCTTTCAGAGGAGAGCAGCATGACCGGTTACAACGACCAGATTCAGAAGTACATGGATATCCAGCGCGACGCCTTCGAGCCGTTCCGCGCGTTCAATGACGTTGCCGCGCAGACCTTCGAGCGCCTGGCGCGCCAGAACTATGTCGTCCTCGGCGACTGCATTGAGTTCGCCGTGGAACAGGTCAAACTGACCGCCCACGTGTCCGACGTCAACGACTACGTCGGCCGGCAGATTGCCAGCTCCAAGGCGTTCGGCGAGAAGCTCGTCAAGCGCACCCAGGAGTACGGCGAGATCGCCCGTGTCGCCCAGGATGCGACCGCCAACGTGGTTGCCGAGAAGCGCGCGCCGAAAAAGGCCGCCTGACGCCGCGGGACACTGGCGGCGGCCTGCTGCCAGCCCCGCAGGGAATGTAGCCAGGATCACTGGTCTGGATGCGGGAGTTGCGCCCGGGATGGCTCATGCCGGGTGCGACTCCCGCGCCATTTCTGGCCGGCGAACGAGCTTATTCCCGAAGATCGACTCAAGATCGCGTATTTTGCCGCAGGGCACAGGGATGTGTCCTGATGCGCCATTGGCAACCGGTATGGCCAGGCCGGGTAGCGTGTCGGCCGTTTAGCCGGGGCAAACCAGCGCTTTTTTGCACTTGCACCAAGACCGGCCGGTCTTTGTTGCGAACGCAAAAAACCGGTTAGAATCCTGCAAGGCAAAAAGCAGCGGAGACTCCGGGTATGCCCAGGACCATCAAGAAATACGCCAACCGGCGCCTCTACGATACCCACGCCAGCAAGCACGTTACGCTCGAGGGCATACGCCAGCTCGTGGTGGACGGCGAGGAACTCGTGGTGGTCGACGACACCACCGGACAGGACATTACGCGCAGCATTCTGCTGCAGGTGATCTCGGAGCAGGAGCAGGGCGGCCGGCCCATTCTCAGCGCTGGCATGCTCCGGCACATCATCCGCTTCTATGGGAATCCCATGCAGGAATTCATGGCCCAGTATCTCGAGAGCAGCGTCGAGTCCTTCCTCAACCAGCAGAAGTCCATGCAGGACCAGTTTCGCGACATGCTGGCCCGCACGCCCATGGCCACCATGCAGAACATGGCTGCCCAGAACCTCGGCGCCTGGGCGGACATGCAAAAAGCGTTCTTCGATGCGATGACCGCCAACCGCACGAAGAAACCGTGAGCGCGCCTGAGCCAGCCGTCAACCGAATCGCGAACCCGACATGAGCGCCAAACCTACCCCCGAACCGTCCCAGCCGGATTTCCAACGGATTGCCGAAGACATGAGGCAATTGATGCAGCGCAATCAGGAGATGTTCACTGCGGCGTTCAGTGCGCCGGGCGATGTGATGCGCAAGCTCGATCCCCTGAACGTCGGCGGCACCATGGCCGAAGCCGGCAAGACCATGTACTTCGACCCGGCGAAGCTGATGCAGGCGAACATCGAGCTGTGGCAGCAGCACATGCAGCTCTGGCAGAACGCCACGCAGCGCCTCATGGGCCAGGCCGCAGCACCGGTGGCCAAACCCGAGAAGGGCGACCGGCGCTTCCGCGACCCGGAATGGGACACCAACCCGCTCTTCGATTTCATCAAGCAGTCGTATCTCATTACGTCGCGCTGGCTCGTCGGCACGATGTCGGCAGTGCAGGGCGTAGACGACAAGACTGCGCGAAAAATTGATTTCTACACCCGGCAGTTCGCCGACGCGTTCGCGCCGAGCAATTTCCCCTTGACCAACCCGGAGGTGCTGCGGGCGACGATCGAAAGCCAGGGCGAGAACCTGGCGCGCGGCTTCGAGAACTTCCGCCGCGACCTGGAAAAGGGCCAGGGGCAGTTGCAGATCACCATGACCGACCCGGGTGCCTTTGAACTCGGCCGCAACATCGCCGTGACGCCGGGCAAGGTGGTGTACCAGAACGACGTTTTGCAGCTCCTCCAGTATTCGCCGACCACCGCCGAGGTCCATGAGCGGCCGTTGCTGATCATCCCGCCCTGGATCAACAAGTACTACATCCTCGACCTGACCCCGGAGAAATCCTTCGTGCGCTGGTCGGTCGAGCGTGGCTACACCGTGTTCGTGGTCTCGTGGGTGAACCCCGACGCGCGCCTGGGCGCGAAGACCTTCGACGACTACCTGACCGAGGGTGTACTCGGCGCGGTGGACGCCGTCACCCGGGCAACCGGCGTCGGCGAGATGAACGTGATCGGCTACTGCATCGGCGGAACTTTGCTCGCCGCGGCGCTCGCCTGTATGGCCGCGCGCGGCGACACGCGGATCCGTTCGGCCACGTTCTTTGCGACCCAGGTCGATTTCTCGGATCCCGGCGACCTGCAGGTCTTCATCGACGAGCAGCAGCTCGAGAATCTCGATCAGATGATGGAGGAAAAAGGCTATCTCGAAGGCCAGGCGATGTTCACGACCTTCAACATGCTGCGGGCCAACGACCTTATCTGGTCCTTCTACGTCAACAACTACCTGCTCGGCAAAGACCCGGTTCCCTTCGATCTGCTGTACTGGAACGCCGATGCGACGCGCATGCCGCGCAACTGCCACTTGTTCTACCTGCGGGAGATGTACCTCAGAAACAGCCTGGTCAAGCCCGGGGCGCTGACCCTCGCCGGCGTGCCGGTCGACCTGACGAAGGTGACGATCCCCATTTACCTGCTCGCGTCGCGCGAGGATCACATCGCCCCATATGCGTCGGTGTTCAAGGCCTGCCACCACTACAGTGGTCCGGTGCGCTTCGTGCTGGCCGGCTCCGGGCATATTGCAGGCGTGATCAATCCACCGGCCATGGGCAAGTACCAGCACTGGATCAACGAGAAGCACGCGGGGCAGGTGGGCGAGCTCGACGACTGGCTCGGCGGCGCGACGGAGCACCCGGGGTCGTGGTGGCCCGACTGGGACGCCTGGCTCGCGCCGCAGTCCGGGCCGATGGTGCCCGCGCGCGTGCCCGGTACCGGGGCGCTGCCGGCGCTCGAGGATGCGCCCGGCTCTTACGTGACGGCGCGCAGCTCCTGAAGTCGGGCGCCGCGCAGGCGGCGCCTGTTCAGCGCTCTGGCTTCTCCGGCCCGCCGGCATCCCCGTGCATGAGCCCGGCCAGCGTTTCGGCGCGGTGTCCTTGCCCGAACTGGCCCGATTTCAGCCGCGTGATGTAGTCGCGGTAGGCGGCCATCGCCTGATAGCCGAGGAACCACATCACCGGGATGTTCACCCAGAGCATGAGCGCGGTGCCGAAGCCGCTCAGGTTGTCGAGCTGGGTATCCGTGCGCAGGAAGCCGGCAGTGGCGACCACCGGGAGCAGGCAGTAGAGCAGCTTGAACGGCGCGACCGCCTTCTCGCCGGCGAGGAACACCACGCCCTGCTCCGCGTAATAGCTGTAGGAGATCATCGTGGAGAGGGCGAACAGCCACACGGTAGCCGTGACCAGCCATTGGCCGAGGCCGGGAGTAACGGAATCGAACGCCTTCGCCGTGAGCGTCGCGCCGACATAGTTGACGTAGAGACCGTCGTCGGCGAGCACGGGCCGGGTGGCGCTGGCAAGGCTGCTCCAGGAGATGCTCGCGCCGTCCCCGCTCGCGCTCACGGTGCCCTGCAGGCGGTGTAGCTCGTTGCCGCTTGCCGCGTTCGGGCCAGCCTCGACGATTGCGAACACACTCTCGCCGCCCAGCCATCGTGCGCCGTCACGGGACGGCGCGGACATCGCTGGCAGAGTCCACTCACCTGCTGCAGTTTCGATGAGCTGCGGCTGCGGTTCGAGCACCGCCTCCGCCGGGCGCTTCCACACGCCGGTCGAGATGATGACCAGCGCGGTCATGGTGCAGACCACGATGGTGTCGATGAACGGCTCGAGCCCCGCGACCACCGCCTCGCGAACCGGCTCGGCCGTCCTGGCCGCGGAGTGCGCAATCGGCGACGTGCCCTGGCCGGCTTCATTCGAGAAGAAAGCGCGCTTCAGGCCATAGAGGAAGGCATAGCCCATGGTGCCGCCGATGAATGCGCCCTGCGCCTCCAGTGGCGCGAATGCGCCGCGGAAAATGAGCGCGAACATCCCGGGGATCTCCGCGGCCTGCAGCGCCAGCACGTAGAGCGCGCCGAGGACGTACATCGTGACCATCACCGGGGCGAGCCAGCCGGCGACTGCACCGATGCGCCGGATGCCGCCGATGATGACCAGCCCCACGAGCACGGCGAGCACGATGCCCGTGAATATGCTCGGCACGCCGAAATAGCTCTGCGTGAGTTCGCCGACGTTCCAGGCCTGGAACATGTTGCCGCCGGTAATGACCATCACCAGCAACGTGCAGCAGAACAATCCGCCGAGCGCCCGGCCGAGCGGAGCGAGGCGCGGTGATCGGTGCGCGAGCGCCTTCGCGATCACCCACATGCTGCCGCCGTGCGGGTTGCCGGGGTCGTCGATATTGCGGTAGAGCATGGCCAGCGTGACTTCGGTGGTCTTCAGCGCCATGCCGATGAAGCCCACCACCCACATCCAGAAGACGGCGCCGGGGCCGCCGAGGCTGATCGCGATCGCGACTCCGCCGATATTGCCGAGGCCGACGGTGGCCGACAGCGCGGCGGACAGCGCCTGGAAGTGGTTGATGGCGCCGGGGTCCCCGGGATTGTCGTAGGCGCCGCGGATCACGCGCACGCCGTGCGTGAGCGCGTGGTACTGGCAGAAGCGGCTCCAGATCGTGAAGAGGAGGCCCGTGGCGAGGAGCGCGAACAGTACGTAGTCGTGCCAGAGGATCGCGTTGGCCGCGGAGATCAGCCGGTCGAAGGTAGTCATTGGCCAGCGCCTCCCGGCTGCCTGACAGATGCGGTCCACTCAGCCGCCATGGAACTCACGGCGCGGTCCGGCACTGAAACGTTGCGTGTGGAACCGCCGCCAATGGGTTGCCGGCTAGCGCTCGACAATGGCGGTGACTCCCATGCCGCCGGCGGTGCACACGGAGATCAGGCCGCGACCGGAACCCCGGTCCGCGAGTTGCCTGGCCAGTCCGCCAAGGATGCGCGCGCCGGTCGCGGCGAAAGGGTGCCCGATCGCGATGCTGCCGCCCTTCACGTTGAGCCGGCTGCGGTCGAGTGTGCCGAGCGGGCGGTCGCGCCCCAGACGGTCGCGGCAGAACTCCGCGCTTTCCCATGCCTTCAGCGTGGCGAGCGTCTGTGCAGCGAAGGCCTCGTGGATCTCGTAGAGGTCGAAGTCGCCCAGTCCGAGGTTGGCGTGGCGCAACATCGTGGAGACCGCGTAGGCGGGCGCCATCAGCAGCCCCTCGGTCTTCACGAAATCCACGGCCGCGACCTGCCCGTAGCGCAGGTAGGCCTGCACCGGCAGCTTGTGCGCGGCGGCCCATTCCTCCGAGGCGAGCAACACGGCGGCCGCGCCATCGGTGAGCGGCGTGCTGTTGCCGGCGGTCATGGTGCCGGCGGCGCTCCTGTCGAAAGCGGGCTTGAGCCTGGCCAGTTTCTCGAGCGTGGTGTCGCGCCGGACGTTGTTGTCCTCGCTCGCGCCCTCCCAGGGCATGACCAGGTCCTTGTAGAAACCGACGTCCCAGGCGCGCGCTGCGTTCTGGTGACTGGCGAGCGCGAGTTCGTCCTGCGCCTGGCGCGTGATGCCCCATTTCTTCGTCGTGATCTCGTTGCTCTCTCCCATGGACAAACCGGTGCGCGGTTCCACCACGCCGGGCAGGATGGGTTTGAAATGGCGTGGCCGCAGCCCGAGCCAGGGCAGGATGCGTTCGCTCATGGACCGGCCGCGATGGCTGCGCATGAGGATCCGGCGGTAGTCGTCCGGGTAGACGACCGGCGAGTCGCTGATGGAGTCGGTGCCGGCGGCAATACCCGAGTCGATCTGGCCGAGCGCGATCTTGTTACCGATGAGGATCGCCGCTTCGAGGCTGGTGCCGCAGGCGCGCTGCAGGTCGAACGCGGGTGTTTCCGCGGCGAGCCCGCTGCCGAGTACGCTCTCGCGCGCGAGGTTCCAGTCGCGCGAGTGCTTTATGACTGCGCCGAGAGAGACATCGCCGAGGCGCTCGCCGCGCAGGCCGAAGCGGTCGACCATTCCGGCGAGCACCGCGGTCATCATGTCCTGGTTGGAGCGCTCGGCGTAATGCGTCTGAGCGCGACAGAAGGGGATGCGCAGGCTGCCGAGGATCGCGACACGGCGCGGGTTCTGGTAGTGCATCAGCTGTCCCCCTGGTGACGGTGGCTACTGGCCGAAGCTCGGCGCGTCGGCGGCGAGAAAGGCTTCCTCGTCCGGCGTATTGCGCCGGCCGAGGTGGCGGTTACGGTGCGGAAACCGGCCGAAGCGCTCGACGATATCGCGGTGCAACTCGGCGAACTGGGCGAAGGTGAGGAAGGTCTCGCGCAGGGTATCGGACACGCCTTCGGCCAGCGCGTTGTAGACGCGCACGGACTTGTCCTGCACGGCTGCGGACTCCGCGTGCTGCAGCGGCATGAAAAAGAACACGCGCTGGATCGCCGGCAGCGAACGGTAGGCGTTGTTCATCGAGCCCTCGACGCAGAGCCGAAGCGCCCGCTTGTCGCCGGCAAATGCGTGTGCCGTGCCGCGGTGGATGTTGCGGCAGAACTGGTCGAGCAGCAGGATCAGCGCGAGCCGCCCCTCCGCGGTGCCGGCCCAGTGATCGAGCTGGCCCTGCAGGGCCTGCTCGACCAGCCCACCGAATTCCTCGCGGATGCGCTGGTCGAACCCGGGGTTGGCGCTGAACCAGCGCTCCATGCGACTGTCGATCTGGGGCGTGTCCAGTTCCGTCGCGGAAAACCAGAAATCCAGTACTCGCCGGATCGCCTCATCCTGCATGGCGGGCAATCATCGGCAAAATGGAGCCGGACTGCAATTTTCCGTCACACCAGCGCTTCATGCGGCTCAGCGCACGCCGCGCAGCGCTGCAAGCTTGAGCAGCCCCGCGACGCTCAGTGCATCGGTGATCTCGCCGCTCATGGCCATGCGCACGGCCTCGCCAAGCGGCAGGCGGCGGATGTCGATCTTCTCCGTGGAGTCGAACTGCGGGTCGCCCTCGGTGAGATCCTCGGCCGTGAACACGTAGCCCTCCTCGTCGGTGACGGAATTGCTGGTGTACGCGAACAGGATCTGCTCCCAGCGACGCGCGCTGAGGCCGGTTTCCTCCTTCAGTTCGCGCTGCG
Source organism: Gammaproteobacteria bacterium (assembly GCA_021462865.1). Taxonomy (GTDB): domain Bacteria; phylum Pseudomonadota; class Gammaproteobacteria; order Steroidobacterales; genus QUBU01. The sequence continues at coordinate 17,890 of JAJTYX010000029.1, forward strand.
CGGATTCCAGCACGGGCAGTCGGTGCGGGGCGCCGCCCATCGGGATCTCCCAGGAGTGCTGGTGGGTGCAGTAACGGTACTGGCCGACCAGCCAGGTATGGCCGCTTGCATCGATCGGAATGATGCCGACCGCCTTGTTGCGAAAGCTGACCCGGCCATACAGCGCGGGCCGTCCGGACGGGTCGAGGCAGTGCTCCTCCCACAGCTCCAGCCAGGGGTTCGCATAGACCCTGCGCGTGGTCAATGTAGTCCATGGGTTGTCGCGTCGGCTCATCGTGGTGTCCTGGAGGCAGATGCCGGATTCATTTTGGCAAGAAAACGGATCCGCCACCGTTCCCGTGCTCCAGCAGGCGCCGGTACCAGTAGTGCATGCCGAGTCCGCGTGCCGCCATGAACAGCATGAATGCGAGCCAAAGGCCGTGGTTGCCGAGTCCGCGCGCTGCGTACCACGCCGGCAGGAACACCAGCAGCGCCGCCGACAGCATGACGATACGCATCTCGCGCGACCGGGTCGCACCGACGAACACCCCGTCGTACAGATAGCACCAGACGGAGATCAGCGGCGAGATCACCAGCCAGGGCAGGAACGTCCGCGCCGTCGCGCGCACGTCTGGAATGCCGGTGAGGAGATCGATCAGCGCGTGGCCGCCGGCCGCGTAGGCGATCGCGAACACCGCAGCGAAGGCGACTGACAGGCGCAGGGTGCGCCGCACCGCTTCCCGCAGGCCGGCGAGATCGCGCGCCCCCACCGCCTTGCCGGTCAGTGCCTCGGCTGCGTGGGCGATGCCGTCGAGCGCATAGGACAGCAGGTGCTGGAGATTCATCAGCAGGGCGTTCGCGGCGAGGACCAGATCCCCGATGCGCGCTCCCTGCGCGGTGATGAAGGCGATCACGAACATGAGCGAGAGCGTACGCAGGAGCAGGTTGCCGCTGATGTCAAAGAGACGCCGGTAGCGGGCCGGGTCGAGGAGTGCGCCGCGTGGCCATGCGCCCGGGAATGCCGCGAGCTCACGGCGCACGAACCACAGCCCGACCGCCAGTCCGACCAGTTCCGCCAGCACGGTTGCAAACGCCACGCCGCGCACCCGCATGCCGAGAACCAGCACGAAGAGCAGGTCGAGCGCGATATTCGTGACGTTGGTTGCGAGCATGAGCGCCAGTGGCCCGCGGGCGTTCTGCATGCCGAGCAGCCAGCCGACCACGACGAAGTTTGCGAGTGAGGCCGGAGCACTCCAGATGCGCACCGCGAAATACTCGCGTGTCAGTGCAGCCACTTCCGCGCCGGGCGCGAATGCCCGCAGGGAGGCCTCGATGATCAGGGGCTGTGCGACGACCATCAGGACGGCGAGTATCAGCGCGGTCAGCAGCCCCTGGCCGAGCGACTCGCGGACCGCGTCGCCGTCGGCGGCGCCGAAGGCCTGCGCCGTCACGCCGGTCGTGCCCATGCGCAGGAAGTTCAGGCCCATGAACAACACGGTGAAGATGGTCGCGCCGGCGGCGACCGCCCCCATGTACCACGCCTGTTCGAGGTGCCCGACCACCGCGGTGTCCACCAGGCCGAGCAGCGGCGTGGTGCTCCCGGCGAGGATCATCGGCGCAGCAATACGCCACACGGCCTTATTGCCGAAGGCGCCCTCGCGGTCGGCGGCGGTCGGGCTAGACACGCAGGCCGAGACGGCCGTAGAGCCCGGCCAGCAACCACAGGGGACCGACCAGCAGGAAGCGCAGGTCACGCAGGAATGACGGGCGCTTTCCTTCCGCGGTGTGCCCGATGAACTGCCCGATCCAGGCCAGCGCGAACACGATGCCGCTCGCCAGCCACAGCGGCCCGGGCAGCCGCGCGAGCGAGGCGACGAGCAACAGCGCCAGAATTGCGGCGACGGCCATACCGGCGGCGAGTCGCGGCGAGAGCCACAGGTACCAGCCGAGCGCACCGGCGACGAGGACGTCCGACCAGTTCACGGAGGGCGCCACTGCCCGCCACGCCTGCGGGACCGGCACGCAGGCCAGCAGTCCCAGCAGGCTGACGACGATCGCGGGCACGCACATACGGTGCATCAGGCGGTTGAACGGGTGCTGGTGATCGGCGGCGTATCCGGCAAGCAACACTTCGACCTGGCGCATGGCCCGACGCTACGGTGTTCGCGTCAGCGCGGCAACCACGAGTGCGACGCGCTGGATTGCCGTCGCGGATGGTTTCTGCGATAAGGAGTCCCGTCCAGCGGGGTGTTGTCACATGGAGGTTGAGCATGATCGTGCGCCATCCGATCGTTAAGGCCGCCGCGGCCGTCGCAATGTCGGCCCTGGTCGTCGGCTGCCAGTACACGCAAACCACGGATCCGTACACGGGCGAGCCGGAGATCAACAAGACCACCAAGGGTGCGGCGATCGGCGCTGCGACCGGTGTGGCGGTGGGCCTGATCACGGGCAATGACTCCGCCCAGCGCAAGAAGAAAGCGCTGATCTTCGGTGGTGCCGGCGCTCTCGCCGGAGGCGCAGTCGGCAACTACATGGATCGGCAGGACGCCGCGTTGCGCGCGCGGTTGCAGGGCACCGGCGTGAGCGTGACCCGCACCGGCCCGAATGGCGAGCACATCACGCTCAACATGCCCGGTAACGTGACCTTCGCGGTGAACAGCGCCGATATCAGCGCATCGTTCTACCCGGTGCTCGATTCCGTCGCGATTGTCCTCAAGGAGTTCGACAAGACGATGGTGGAGGTCGCGGGTCACACCGACAGCGACGGCAGCGATGCCTACAACCAGCAGCTTTCGGAGCGGCGGGCCAACAGCGTGGTCTCATACCTGGTTTCGCGGCAGGTGCGCGGCGACCGTTTCCTGACCGTCGGTGCGGGTGAGACCCGCCCGATCGCAAGCAATTCGACCCCGGAAGGCAAGGCGCAGAACCGGCGCGTCGAAATCACGATCGTGCCGCTGACGAACTGAGGCAGGCGGGGCTTCGGCCCCGCCGGGCACCCTGATGTCGGGTCGGCACTGAAGTGCCTCCTACCGCGTGAGATTTGGCTGCGGCAGCGAGCGACGCCGTGCAGGCGGGGCTGTAGCCCCGATCACCCGTCGCTCAGACCGCAACTGCCTGGCGCATCGCGCGCAGCGCCTGTTGCTCGATCTGGCGCACGCGCTCCGCGGAGATGCCGAAGCGCCCGGCAAGCTCCTGCAGCGTGGCTTTCGGCTCTGCCATCCAGCGCGCCCGGACGATCTCGCGACTGCGGTCGTCGAGCGCGAGCAGCGCCGACTGCAGCTGCCCGGTGACGCGCTGCTGCCAGTCGTCGGCTTCCAGTGTCCCGGCCGGATCTGCGTCTGGTGCCGGCAGGTATTGCGCCGGTGTGAAAGCGCCCTCGTCGTCTTCGCTCGGCACCGGGTCGTAGACGACATCGTGGCCGGCCAGCCGCTGCTCCATCTCCGTGACTTCGCGGGACGGCACGCCGAGGTCACGGGCAATGGCCTCGGTCTCCTCGCGCGACAGCCAGCCGAGGTTGCGCTTGGCGCTGCGCAGGTTGAAGAACAGTTTGCGCTGGGCCTTGGTGGTCGCGACACGCACCAGCCGCCAGTTGCGCAGCACGAACTCGTGGATCTCGGCGCGGACCCAGTGCACGGCAAAAGAAACGAGCCGCACGCCCACGTCCGGGTCGAAACGCTTCACGGCCTTCATCAGCCCGACGTTGCCTTCCTGGATCAGGTCGCCGAGTGGCAGCCCGTAGCCGAGGTAACCGCGCGCGATGTGGACCACGAAGCGCAGGTGCGAGAGCACCAGCTCGCGGGCGGCGTCGAGATCCTGCTCTCCGGCAAAGCGCCGGGCGAGCCGCTGCTCCTCGGCAGGGCTGAGAACCGGAATGGCGTTCACCGCCTGGATGTAGGCGTCGAGACTGCCAAGCGGCCCGGCAAGGGCCAGCGTACGTGCATTCGGAACCAGGGCTGTACTCATGGGCTTCGGGTGACCTCCACGGGCAATGCTAGCACTCACCGGATTAGAGTGCTAAGTACCCGCCCGGTTCCCGTCGCAACAGCCTTTTAAAACAATTGGTTAGACACGTGGCTCGATGGCCGAGAGGTGCCTGGCGACCGCGATCCAGGCGCCCGCCCAGCCGGCCAGCACACCGCCGCCCAGCACCAGCAGCAAGGTGGCGGGGCGCAGGCCGAAGCCGGCGAACTCGCTGCCGTAGAGCGCCAGCAGTCGTTGCAGCGGCCCGCGCAGCAGCAGCAACGCGGCGAGCAGTACGAGTAACGCGACCGCACCGCCGAGTGCGCCGTACCACACGCCAATGTAGAGAAACGGGCGCCGGACGAAGGCGTCGCTGGCGCCGAGCAGCTTGGAGACTTCGATCTCGCGGCGCCGGTTCTGGATGTCGAGGCGGATCGTGTTGCCCACGATCACGATGACCGCACCGGCCAGCAGCGATGCCGTGAACCAGCCCCCCCGCCGCACCAGGTCGAGGATCGCGGCGAGGCGCGACAACCACTGCGTATCGAGCTGCACGATGTCGACTTCGCTGCGTTTGCCGAGTTCAGCGCGCAACGCGTCCAGATCCGTCGTGGTGGCGCTGGTGGTGGGGCGTACCACCAACGTATGGGGCAGGGGATTGCCCTCGAGGACCGCCAGCACCTTGCCGAATGCAGGGTCGTTGCGGAACTCGGTGAGCGCCTCGTCGGCGGGGATGATCTTCACGTCCTCGATGCCCGGTTTTTTGTCGAGCAGGCGGGCCAGTTCCTGCGCCTGGGTGAGCTTCGCACCCGGCTTGAGGTAGACGGAAAAATCGCGGATGTCCCGCCAGTTCCCGGCAAAGCGTTGCGCGCCCTGGACCAGCACCTGCAGGCTTGCGGGCAGCGCCAGCGCGATCCCGATCACCAGGACCGTCAGGCCGGTCGCAACCGGCTGGCGGCGGAGCTCGCCGAGCGCGCCGAGCGCATTCTGGAGGTGGCGGCGCAGGAGAGCCGTCATCGCGACCGTGCCCCGTGGCGCGGCTCGGGCGCAGCGCTGATGGCCTCTTCGTCGCGCACGATCTGGCCTTCGCTCAGCACGACATGCCGGCCGCCGATGCGGCTGGCGAGCGTGAGATCGTGCGTGGCAATCAGCATGGTGACGCCGACCTGGTTGAAGCGGCGGAACAGCTTCATGATCTCGAACGAGAGATCGGCGTCGAGGTTTCCGGTCGGCTCATCGGCGATCAGCAGTCGCGGGCGCGCCACGACCGCGCGGGCGATGCCTACCCGCTGCTGCTCGCCCGCCGACAGCGTGGCGGGCGGGGGGCGTTCCTTGGCGAGCAGGCCCACCTGGTCGAGTGCCGCGCGCACGCGCTTTTCGGCGTCGCGTCGCGTGAGGCCGGCGATCACCAGCGGCAGCGCCACGTTGTCGAACGTCGAACGATCCTCGAGCAGCTTGTGGTCCTGGAAGACCATGCCGATCTGGCTCCGGTAGGCGGGTATGTCGCGTGCCGGCAGGCGGGCGATGTTGCGCCCGTCGACCAGCAGTTGCCCGCTCGTCGGGCGCTCGACCAGCGCGATGAGCTTCAGCACCGTGCTCTTGCCGGCGCCCGAATGGCCCGTCAGGAAGATCATCTCGCCGGGGGTGATGTCGAGCGATACGTCGCGCAGCGCCTCGCGCCCGCCCTGGTACAGCTTGGTGATCCTGTCGAGCCGGATCATGGGATCGGCATCGCCTCTCAGCTGCCTGGCTCGACCAGCGCGGAGGCGAACTGCTCCGCATCGAAGACATCGAGATCGGCGGCGTCTTCTCCGACCCCGACATAGCGGAACGGTACGTCGAGGCGGTCGGCGATGGTCAGCAGGACCCCGCCCTTGCCGCCGCCATCCAGCTTGGTCATCGTGATTCCGGTCAGCCCGATTGCCTCGTGGAACTGCAACGCCTGGTTGACGGCGTTCTGGCCGAGACTCGCGTCGAGGACGAGCATCCGCTCGTGCGGGGCGGCGGGATCGAGCCGCGCGGCTACCCGCACGACCTTGGCGAGTTCCTGCATCAGACCGGCCTGGTTGTGCAGCCGTCCGGCCGTGTCGGCGAGCACGACATCGATGCCGCGTGCCTGCGCCGCCTGCAGCGCGTCGAACACCACGGCCGCGGAATCCGCGCCCGGCTGCTGGGCGATGACCGGCACGGCGTTGCGTTCGCCCCAGGTCTGCAATTGCTCGATGGCGGCGGCGCGAAAGGTGTCGCCGGCTGCGAGCATGACCTTGAGCCCCTCGGCTTTGTAGCGGCGCGCCAGCTTGCCGATGGTGGTGGTCTTGCCCGAGCCGTTCACGCCGATCATGAGCATCAGGAAGGGCTTGCCACCGCGGGGAATCTGCAGCGGCTGCGCGCGCGGGCGCAGCAGCTCGGCGAGCGTCTCCCGGAGCGCGGCGCGGGCTCCGGCCGCATCCGTCACCGTATCGCGCCCGAGGCGCTTGCGCAGTCCCGCGACGATGCGTTCGGCGGTCTCGATGCCGACGTCGGCGAGCAGCAACTGCTCTTCGAGCTCGGTGACGACGCTCTCATCGAGCTTGCGCCCGGCGATCCAGTCGAGCGCCACGCCGAGGCCGAGGCCCTGGTGGAGCTTCTGTTTCAGGCGCTGGAAGAACCCGGCGCGTGGTGCGCTCCGGGCGGCGGGCTGATCGACCATGGCCGGCATGTTAACCGTTCCCGCGCGGCCGATCACAGGCTGCGCGCTCGCGCTGCCTGCAGTTCTGCTGCAACATCACGCCATGAAACGAAGCCGCGGCAGGCCCGGGGAAGTGCGCATCATCGGCGGGGAATGGCGCGGCCGGCGCCTGCCCGTTCCCGCGGGTGCAGCTGTGCGCCCAACGGGCGATCGCGTGCGCGAGACGCTGTTCAACTGGCTTGCTCCGGTGATCGGCGGCATGCGCGGGCTCGACCTGTTCGCCGGCACCGGCGCGCTCGGGCTCGAAGCGCTGTCGCGGGGTGCCGCCGCCATGTGCTTCGTCGAGCGCGACCGGGTCGCGGCGCGCGCGATCGAGGAGAGCCTGCACCGGCTCGACTGCGACCGGGCGCGGGGGGTGGCCGGCGATGCGCTGCAGTTTCTCGCCGGGGCGCCGCAGGCATTCGACCTGGTGTTCCTCGACCCGCCGTTCGGCGAGGTGGCAGTCGGTGATTTGTGTAAACTCCTCGACGGCGGCTGGCTCTCCGGCAATGCACGCATCTACCTCGAGCTGCCGCGTGCCGGGTCACTGCCCGAGCTGCCGCAAGGCTGGCGGCTGCTGCGGGAGAAGACCGCAGGCCACGTGCGGTTCGCGCTCGCATCCGGTCCGCTGGCGCACGAGCAGCACGCGGGTGACGCCGGGAGCTGACCGGGAAGAGGCAGGGACAGCGGGCTGCAGGAGACAGCGATCGTGCCAGTCGGCGCCATGTATCCGGGAACCTTCGACCCGATCACCAACGGCCACCACGAGCTGGTCCGCCGTGCAGCGCGCATCTTCGACCGGGTGGTGGTGGCCATCGCCGCAAGTCCGCAGAAAGCGCCGGTGTTTTCCCTCGATGAACGCATGAGCCTCGCGCGGACCGTGCTTGCCGACATCACTAATGTGTCGGTGGACGGCTACAGCGGCCTGACGGTCGAGTACGCGAGCGCCAACCAGCTGCAGGTGGTGATCCGCGGGCTGCGGGCAGTCTCGGATTTCGAGTACGAGTTCCAGCTTGCGAGCATGAACCGGCACCTGCAGACGGAGGTGGAAACCATTTTCATGACACCGGCGGAGCGCTACACCTTCATCTCGTCGACGCTGGTGCGCGAGGTGGCCTCACTCGGCGGCGACGTGACCGGCTTCGTGCATCCGGCGGTGGCGAAGGCGCTGCGGCGGCGCTTCGGTAACGGCTGAAGGGGGCTGCGCATGATCCTGCGATCGACCCGGCTCGTGGTGCGCGTGCACGTCGCTCTCGTTGCGCTACTCGTCTGCACGGTCGCGCAGGCGCGCCAGGCACCGGCCTCCGCGGCGGTCGCGGCCGCACATCCGCTTGCCATTGCCGCCGGCGAGGAGATCCTCGCTGCCGGCGGCAACGCATTCGATGCCGCGGTGGCGGTCAGCGCCACACTGGCGGTGGTCGAGCCGTATGCGTCCGGGCTCGGCGGCGGCGCCTTCTGGTTGCTGCACGTCGCGAAAGGCGAGCGCAACGTGTTCGTGGATGCGCGTGAGGTCGCGCCCGGCGCGGCCCGCTCCGACATGTACCTCGATGCCGCCGGCAAGGTGGTGCCCGGGCTCTCGCTGAACGGGCCGCTGGCAGCCGGCATTCCGGGTGAGCCGGCCGGGCTCGTGCACATCGCGAAGCGTTACGGCCGGCTGCCGCTTGCGCGCAGCCTCGCGCCCGCGATCCGCATCGCCGAGGAGGGCGTGCCGGTGCATGCCCGCATGCAGCTCGGCCTGCGTTTCCGGCGTTCAGTGGCCAAGGACTCCCCGGCCTTCGAGGCGGTGTTTTACCCGGGCGGCGAAGTACCGGCCGCCGGCAGCCGCATACACCAGCCGGATCTCGCTGCAACACTGCGGCGGCTGGCGGAGCAGGGCTTCGACGGTTTCTACCGTGGCGCCGTCGCCGAACGCCTCGTCGCGGGCGTGCGTGAGGCCGGTGGCATCTGGACGCTCGACGATCTCGCCGGTTACCGGGTGGTGGAACGTGAACCGGTGCGCGGCACCTATCGGGGCGCGACCATCATCTCGGCGCCGCTGCCATCGGCCGGCGGCATCGGCCTCGTCAACATGCTGAACATCGCCTCGGGCTTCGACCTGCCTGCGCTGGATGGAGCGACGCGCAAGCACGTGCTCATCGAGGCCATGCGTCGCGCCTACCGCGATCGCAGCCAGTACCTCGGCGACCCGGCATTCAGCGATCCGCCGGTGGAACAGCTCCTGCACCCGTTCTACGCGGCCGGCCAGCGCGCGTCGATCCGGCTCGATCGTGCCACGCCGAGCGAGGCGTTGCCGTCCATGCTGCCCGACCGGAGCGAGGGCAGCGACACCACGCATTTCTCGGTGCTGGACCGCCAGGGCAACCGCGTCGCCGGGACGCTGTCGATCAATACCTGGTACGGCTCCGGGTTCATGGCGCCGGGCACGGGCGTGCTGCTCAATAACGAGATGGATGATTTCACCGTCAAGGAAGGTGTGCCGAACACGTTCGAGCTGATCGGTGCGCACGCCAACGCCATCGCGCCCGGCAAGCGCATGCTCTCGAGCATGAGCCCGACGTTCCTGGAGTCGGACCGCGGCGTGGCGATCCTCGGTACGCCCGGTGGCAGCCGCATCATCACCATGGTGCTGCTCGCTTCGCTGGAGTGGATCGACGGCGCCAGCGCAGCAGAGATGGTTGCGCTCAAGCGCTTCCATCACCAGTTCTTTCCCGACGTGGTGTCCTACGAGGAGGGCGCCCTGACCGCGGAGGAAATCAAGGCGCTGGAAGAACGCGGCCACCGGCTGGAGGTCAGCCGGCGCACGTTCGGCAACATGAACGTGGTGACCTGGGACTACGCCACCGGTAAGGCCGAAGCCGCGATGGACCCACGCAGCCTCGCGGCCGGCGAGGTGTACTGAAACCCGCGTCCCTACCGCTGGCAGGCCGGGCAGTAGTAGGTCGAGCGCTGCCCCTGCACGATGTGCCGGATCGGCGTCTCGCAGGCCGGGCAGGGTAGTCCTGCGCGGCCATACACCCGCAGCTGCGGCTCGAAGCCGCCGGGTTTCCCGGTGCCGTGGCGGAAGTCCCGCAACGTGGTGCCGCCGAGGTGCAGCGCGTCACCCAGTACCGCGCGGATGCCGGTTGCGAGGCGCGCCATGGCGGCGCGCGAAACGCGCCCGGCGGCCCGTCGCGGATCGATGCCGGCCCGGAACAGCGCCTCGCTCGCATAGATGTTGCCGACGCCGACGACGATCCCGGCATTCATGATGAAGAGCTTCACGGCGACCTGCCGGCCGCGCGCACGCTGCCAGAGATAGTCGCCGTTGAATTCCGGTTCCAGCGGTTCCGGGCCGAGCGCGGCCAGCAGGGGGTGAGTGGCGGGGTCGGCCTCCGTCCAGAGCAGCGAACCGAAACGTCGCGGGTCGGTAAAGCGCACGCATTGGCCTGACTCGAGCACGAGGTCGTAATGATCGTGCCTGCCGGGTGCGGCCGCAGCCGGCAATACCTGCAGGCTGCCGGACATGCCGAGGTGCATCAGCGCCGTGCCGCGCGCGGTGCGCAGCAGCAGGTACTTGCCGCGCCGCTGCACGCGCTCGACGAGGCAGCCGGCGAGGTGCGTCTCCATGTCGTCCGGTATCGGCCAGCGCAGGCGCCGCTCGCGCACCAGGCACCGGGCGATCCGCCGCCGCTCGAGCCACGGCGCGATGCCGCGGCGGGTGGTCTCCACTTCGGGCAACTCGGGCATCGCGCCCTTGTACCAGAGTGTGCGGACAGGGCGCTCGCTCGCAGCCGGGCGCCGGCCATTGCCTTGGAGGCCTACCGGCGGTCCGCTATAGTTGGCTTCTGCCGCAGGCAGGACGGGGTAGAGTCAGGTGTTGAATTTCCTTGTAGATCATGCGGATGGATTGCTTGGCCTGTCACTCGGGGCGAAGGCCCTGGTGGCATTCGCGCTGGTCCAGGTCTCGATGATGGCGGTGACGCTGTACCTGCACCGCGACCAGGCCCACCGGGCGATCGAGCTGCATCCGGCCATCCGGCATTTCTTCCGCCTCTGGATCTGGCTCACCTCGGGCATGGTCACCCGCGAATGGGTGGCGGTGCACCGCAAGCACCACGCTTTTTGCGAGTCGGTGGATGATCCGCACAGCCCGGTGACCCATGGGCTGCGCACGATCCTCCTCCGTGGCGCGGAGGTCTACCGGGTCGAGACGGCGAACGAAGCGACGCTCGCCAAGTTCGGGCGCGGCACTCCCGAGGACTGGCTGGAGCGGCACGTTTACCGCTACGGCCTGGTCGGCATCTACACCACGCTGCTGATCAACGTCGTGTTGTTCGGCGCGCTCGGCATCACGATGTTCGCCCTGCAGATGCTGGCGATGCCCGTGTTCGCGGCCGGGGTGATCAATGGCCTCGGCCACGCGGTCGGTTACCGCAATTTCGAGACCGAGGATGCATCGACGAACCTGGTGCCGATCGCGGTGCTGATCGGCGGAGAAGAGCTGCACAACAACCACCATGCGTTCCCCACTTCGGCGCGCTTTTCGCTGCGCCGGGGAGAATTCGACATTGGCTGGTTCTACATCCGGACGCTGGCCGCCGTCGGGCTGTGCCGCATTGCGCGCGTGGCGCCGCAGCCGCAGATTGCCTCCCAGCCGCGCGCGGTGGACATAGACACCCTGCGCGCCGTGCTGCAGAACCGGATGCACGTGCTCCGTGACTACAGCCGCCGCGTGACCATGCCGGTGCTGCGCATGGAGCGGCGCGCCCGTCGCGGCGACGTGCTGCTGCGCTCGGCCGCCGGGCTGTTGCGGCGCTGGCCTGGCAAGCTGGACGACGCCTCGCGGCAGCGCCTGGCCCGCATTCTCGACAGCAGCCCGATCCTGCACGCGGTGCACGAGCACCGTGCGCAGCTGATGCGCGTGTGGCAGCAGGCGAACGTTTCCAACGAACGGCTGGTTGCCGATCTCAAGGAGGGGTGCGCGCGGGCCGAGGCGAGCGGCATTGCCGTGCTCGAGGAATTCTCCGCGCGCCTGCGCGGGTATCTCCCGCAGCCGGCGTCGGCCTGATCGATCAGCTGACGCGCCCGCCCATCTCCTGAAGTTCACCCCCTCGGTCCGCAGGCGCGCCCTGTGCCTGTTACCGCGGTCATGTGCGCCGATCCCGCGCGGTGGCTGCTGGCGGGGACGCAGCGCCGGGACGCTTGCTGCAGCCGTCCATGGCCTGCGCGCGCTCGGGTTCCGCCGGCGCTGCGCATCCTGCTGCGCGCGGCTCCACACGCCCGTTGCAGGCCGTCCGGACCCGAAGCCAATGCCGCACAACGTGCGGCGATGACCTTCCTCCAACACGCCCGACACGCCGTCCCCGTCAGGCGCCCGGTCGAGTACCTCCATCAGAACGGCTGCGCCGATGTGACCCGCGGTCCAAGCGGTGCCTGGCATTTTCACGCGGCGGCACGCATTGCGACGCCCGGAAGTGCGGTCGGCACTGAAGTGCCTCCGACAGGGTGCTGCCGCCCATGGCGATGAACGAAGCCGGGTAGGAGGGACTTCAGTCCCGACCACCGCGACGTCCGTAAATGTGGTCGGCACTGAAGCTACTACAAGGTGCTTCTGCCCGCGGCGA